>NZ_OU015521.1 GCF_907164955.1 Coxiella endosymbiont of Dermacentor marginatus
AAGTCTATAATAGTCCTTTTGATCAGTCAACCAAATAAAATGATGAGTTAAAGAATTCGATGTGATAACTGTGAATCTATCACATCGAACTAATCAGTCAAAATTTTAGGGTGATCAAAATGGAATATAAATTTTTGCTATAACATTTTCAGCTTCAATATGTCTAATTAAACAGATGCTTCAGGTCGAGAAGACAAGTACGATTGTTAAAATTTAAAGTTTGTAATCTACAGCGTGTGGAATAATACCGTACTAACAAGAGAGATCATGCACCCACTCCAAATTTTAGTAAAGATGCCCGATATCTGAATATATTACAGTACCTTATCGATCATAATAGTCTATTTTAAAACTATTCGTAAAAATCTCCCGAACGAGTTGAGATTCAATGATCTGAGCTTTACAATATAAAGCTTTTTCCATACTTTACTTAATCTTACTTACCTAAAATATTCGCGAACTCGTTGTAGATCTTCTGCTGTATCAACGCCGGGTAAGCATTTTTCTTTTATAACTACCATATGAATACGGCCACCGTGCCATAAGATACGCAATTGCTCTAAAGCTTCAAGATTTTCTGCAGGACAGCTATCCCAAGAAAGATATTCTCCTAAAAATCCAGCTCGATAAGCGTAAATACCGACGTGACGAAAATGAGAGCTGTTTAATTTAATACTCTCTTTACTATTATCTTTACTATTAAAGGTAAAACGATTCCATGGAATAGGGGCATGACTAAAATAAAGAGCATAGTTACGACGATTCAGAACCACTTTAGTGGTATTAGAATTAAATAAATCGTCGATATCCGTAATTGGTGTACAAAGAGATGCTACTTTTACATTATCATGTTCACAAAGATCCTCTGCTAGTTTTCTAATAGCTACTGGGGTAATTAATGGCTCGTCACCTTGTAAGCAAACTACAATTTCATCATCCTCTAAACCCAAGGCAACAACAGCCTCTGCAACACGTTCAGTTCCGGACTGATGATCAGAAGAAGTCATACAAACCGTTGCTCCGAAGTCTTTTACTACTTTACTTATACGGTTATCGTCAGTTGCAATAACGACATCTTCTGCACCACTTTTCAAAGCACAGTCGTAAACGCGCTGAATCATCGACTTACCAGCAATATCTGCTAATACTTTACCCGGTAACCGGCTGGAATTATAATGAACCGGTATGATGACTCGGAATTCCATCTTATCTCTCATTTTCTGTTAATAAATGGGCTTTGTCAGCTAACATTACTGGGATGCCTGCTTGAATAGGATAGGCTATTTTATCAAATCGGCAATGGAGTTCTTCCAACTCTTTCTTATATACCAATTTACCTTTGCAAAGCGGGCAAGCCAATATTTCTAATAGTCTTTTATCCATCAATAACTCCAACCCCTAAAAAGCTATGGGAAACAATTTATCATTTTTAAACTAAGAATCAATAGGTTTTAATCAGTAGCTTTTTCTTATATTACAATTAAGAGGATGGTATTTACGTAGTCATATAAAGAACGCTAAATTGAGTGATTATAATAATATGAAAAAGCAAAAAGAACGATAACTATAAAAAGATGAGGATCTAGAGAAAAGAAAAAATTCAAAAATCATTCGATTTACATATGAATAGTAATATCATACTTTTTACTTAAAACATCTGAGTTTTTTCTGCTTCCGAAAGATCCTGATAAAATCAACTACTAAAATGAAAAAACTAAATCACTAGTGAGTGGCTTTAAAAATTTTAATAAATTTAGAATTCTAATATACTCGTAGTAAATACAGATTCAATTACTTGGTGATTTATTTTATTCTTTGTTAAATTTTAATAGCCAAAATCATGTCTTTAAAATAATACAAATTTTCTTTCCATTTAATGAGTAAGATACGCTTAAGAAAAAATTGATGGTTATGATATGATGACTCAGAGATTCGCGGCATAATCACTGAATGATTTATTTTACTATAAATAGGAATTGCGAAGAAGAAATTTTTGTTAAGAGTCACACATAAAAAAGCATAACAGAAATAAATAATAAATACGTAATTAGTGCCTGATTAATACATGTTTGAGTTGATAAATTAAAAATCTTTACCTCTTTACTAAACTAAAAAAATTATCAATTAGTATTCCTAAAAAAGCGCGAAAAAGCGCGAACGATATGGGGGCTAAAGACTCAATTTCTTCCTTTCTCCCGATATTTATATTTTCAAAGTTTGAAATCCCGCCGCTTACCCTAACATATAACTTGAGTTAAAACAAGAGACAGTAGTATGGATTACTTTTACTATTTCTTTCTGAGTTATTACTTTTCTGATTCGAGTAATTACATTTTTTAATAAAATCTTTTGAGTGCTTGAAGGTCGCCAAGCTATTCCGATCGTTCTCATAGGTTTAGGTGAATTAAAAGGCAAGTAACAAATATTATCACTGGGATAACAAGATAATTTAGGCATCAAAGTCATACCCACATTAGCAGCTACCATATGCCTTAGAGTTTCCAAACTAGTCGCTTGGAAACTCTTTGTTTCTGAAGTAGTTAACCGACGAAAAACTGATAAGGCTTGATCACGCAAACAATGACCTTCCTCGAGTAAAAGCAAGGTCTTATTTTCCAAATCAGATAACGTAAGCATTTTATGCTTAGCTAATGTATGATGACGAGGTAAAGCCAAGAAGAACTCTTCTTCAAATAAGGGTAAGATTTCTAAATCTTCTTCTTCGATTAAGGGAATTGCCAATAGAACAGCATTTAATTTCCCTTGAATTAATTTCTCTATCAAAGTAGTAGTTTTTTCTTCTCTAAGATAGAGAATAAGATCTGGAAATGTCTTTATCAAATCTGGAATAATATGCGGTAAAAGATAAGGGCCTACAGTAGGAATGATACCCAAATGCAGCTCACCTCTAAAAGGATTCTTTGCTTGAGCTGCAATCTCTTGCATAGCAGTTACCTGCAGTATAATGCTACGTGCTTTTTCAGTAATCTTCTCACCCATTTCTGTTAAGAAAACTTTTTTATTGGTTCGCTCGATTAATTGAATACCTAGATTTTCTTCTAATTTTTTTATTTGCATACTCAGGGCTGGTTGGCTCACGAAACATGCTTTTGCTGCTTTGCCAAAATGGCAGTGGGCTGCTAAAGCAATCAAATATTCTAAATCTCGAAGATTCATAAATAGATTTTACTAATTTATCATACATTTTTCTAATCAAAATAAATGTTCAAACGATTTACAATTATTAATCAACTTAAAAATCGCTCTAAGTTAATTATTATTTTTCCTAAGATCGAAGATGAAACAGCAAGATACTCTAAAGTTTCTCTGCAAATATGGATCGATTGTTTTATTCCATATTTAAACTTTGGAAACAGAAAATTCTCATACGTAAGAATATGTTATGACTAGATTATCTCTATAATTTTTTTCATCATTATTTAAGAAAATACTTAAAAATATCTTCAAATTATTTCTAGTTTTTCTACTACTTTTTTGAATTTTTTTATCTAAGAAATAAAAATTCGAATCAAATTTTAAAGAATATTTTTCTAAAATCTTTTATTTTCCCTAAGAAAAATGAGGATATTTTGATAATTACAAATTTTTATAAGAGAGTATAATACTTCTCGCTAAGTTTTCGAGAAATATTGAGAATTATTTATTCTTCTATAGCCTCAATTGTATCCGTCAAAATTCTTTTCTTATTAAAGGATACATTCAAGATTTGCTAACTTATTTTTTTAATAGTTTTCTGACTGTTCTTTGCCTTTCTAAGAGCGAGCAGATTTGGGTTTTATCATTTTGATTCTGTCTAATTTACTTAATTTATGTGAATTAGACGCATTTGGTTTCAAAAATTAAACTTATCGGGACGGTAGGATTTGAACCTACGACCACTTGCACCCCATGCAAGCGCGCTACCAGGCTGCGCTACGCCCCGAATGAAAAGTAAAATTCGTATTATAAAATCATTAGCTTAATTTACAATGGAATTTTAAAAAAATGATGTTGTTTATACCTTTTCTTAGAGTTATTGAATTTCATTAAAAAAGTGTTTCTTTGACATCTCTGCTTTGTAGAGTATACAGGCATGTTTTAAAAAATTAATTTTCGTATAATCAACGCTTTTTTAAATTTATATTTAATTTTATTTTGATAGCAAGGTTTTCAAAGAAAGGGATGACGACTAAGCCATCTCTAAAACCATCATAGCTTTCTCAAATTCAGAAATCGCTTGATGGGATAGTACGACGGCTTTTTATGGATTTGTAGTTTTAGTGTCCTTGTTTATCTTTGGAAGCGTTGGCAGTTAGTTTCTGCTTAGTATCTTCGATGATATAAATTTTTAAAGAATAGAGAGCAAACTCACTTTTTTAGAATTCCTTGTAGTTTAACATTTTTCTCCACTCTGGATTTGAGTTTGTGGCCGGCACGAAATGTCACAACACGCCGTGCCGTAATAGAAATTGCCTCGCCAGTTTTAGGATTGCGCCCAGGACGTTGTTTTTTATCACGCAGATTAAAATTACCAAATCCTGATAATTTTACAGACTCTCCTCTTTCTAATGAAAAACGGATATCTTCAAAGAACAATTCAACTAATTCTTTCGCCTCTCGCTTGTTTAAGTGCACTAAATTAAACAAGTATCCTGTCAAGTCAGTTTTCGTAAGCGCCATCGGCTTTTATGCCCTCAATTTGGCATTGAACTTACGCTCAAGATCAGCGATTATGCGTTCAATGATCTGTTTAATGTCTTTGTCTATTAGAGTGCGCGATGGGTCTTGAAAGATTAATCCCAAAGCAACACTTTTTTTTCCAAATTCAATATGTTCATTGCTTTCGTATATATCAAAAATTTCACTCATGATCAATAAATGTCCGGCACTTTGAGCAATTTCTTCTTCGATTTGCGACGCTTCAACGTCTCGATCTACTACAATGGCAAGATCACGACGGGCAGCAGGAAATTTAGAGTTAGGTTGATAGTGGGGCAATTTTTTCTTCGTAATAGTCTTAAGTTCCACTTCAAAAAGATAAGGAGTACCCCATAGGTCTAACTTCTCTACCAGCATAGGATGTAAGGCACCCATATAACCAATACAAGTCTTTTTAAAGTACAAAGCAGCACATCGACCTGGGTGTAAGGCAGGATGCTCCGCACATATAAAACGAAAATCTTTTTTAGAGCAGCTAAGAGATAATAGAATACTGACATCTCCTTTCAAGTCATAAAAATCGACTGAACGTTCTTTTTCTCCCCATTGCAAGCTATGAACATCTCCTACAATTAATCCAGCTGCTTTAACTGGCTGATTCCATTTTCCCTCACTTTTAATAAAACAGTTACCGATTTCAAATAGTCTTACACGCTGAATTTGACGAGATTGATTGTATCTCGCTGTAGTAACAAGCCCAGGCCATAAACTGTTACGCATGACATTCATATCGTTCGTAATCGGATTAGAAAGGGTAAGAGATTCTACATTGGGATTAAGCTGACTTTGCAATTTATCATCGACAAAACTATAATTCATAACCTCATTATACCCCCGATCGACCATTAAACAGCGAATTCGGACTAGGTTTACTTCCGTCTCTGACAGAGGGGGTAGAGTCATTTTACAGTTCAAAATGGTTTGAGGAATACGCTCATAGTTATATAATCGTGCTATCTCCTCAATTAAATCTATTTCTTGAGTGATATCAAAACGATAACTGGGCACTGTCACTTGCCAACCATTTACTTTTAACTGAAGGACCATTCCTAAAGAACTTAAAATTTGATGAACTTCTTTATCAGAAATTTCTACACCTAATAATTTCTTAATTTGTTCACGACGTAAATCAACTGTTTTAATAGTAGGAAAAGTTTCTTTAATGAGTTGATCTTCGATAGGACCAGGTTTTCCGCCAGTAATTGCTAATAATAATTCCGTTGCACGTTCTATTGCTAGTTTTTGCAGTTTGAAATCAACACCACGTTCAAATCGATACGAGGAATCCGTATTTAAACCATAATATCGTGCCGTCAAAGCAATATTGCTTGGTGTAAAATACGCACTTCCCAAAAAGATATTGTTTGTTTTTTCATTAACGACTGAATTAGCACCCTCTATAACTCCAGCAATAGCATGTACTTGATTTTCATCTACAATGACTAAGGTATTATTATTTAAAGTGATTTCTGTTCCGTTGATTAAGACAATTTTTTCTCCGGAATTTGCATAGCGCACACAAATCTCACCAGATAATTGATTCAAATCAAATGCGTGTATAGGCTGGCCCCATTCCAACATTACATAATTCATAACATCTATAATGGGATGGATAGAATATAATCCACTGCGACGCAAGCGTTCTCGCATCAAAAGCGGTGTTTGAGCATTTCTATCAATATTACAGATAATCCGACTGACATAATGCGGACAAGCTTCTTTTGCTTGTATATAAATAGGAAAAATAGCATCGATAGTCGACTCAAAGCTGGCTACTTTGGGTGTTTTTACAGAAAGCCGTTTAATAGCGCCTATTTCATTAGCGATTCCTCGAACACTAGCACAATCACCTCGATTAGGTGTTAAATCAATATCAAAAATAGAATCTTTTAATTGTAAATAATCGTGTAAATCTTTTCCAACAGGGGCATTAGAGGGAAGCTCCATGATGGATCCGCTTTGATATTCAAACAATCCTAATTCCCATTCTGAACATAACATTCCATATGAAACTACACCCTGCAATTTGGTTTTTTTAATCTTCAGATCGCCTACTCGGCCGCCAATTAAGGCAACAGGAACTTTCAGACCAGCACGCACATTAGTTGCTTCACACACAATTTCTAAGATCTCAGTTTTTCCTACATTCACCTGACAAAGAGACAATCGATCTACATCGGCATTTTTCTTTGTAGATAGTATTTCTCCTACCACTACTTTTTTAAAAGAGTGAGCGACAGGATCAATAGAATGAACCTCCAAACCAAATAAAGTAAGTTGTTCTGCTAAGTGCTTAGTGTTAACTGGGGGATTTATCCATTCGCGAAGCCAAGTTTCACTTAATTTCATAAATTAAAACTGCCTCAAAAAACGCAAATCATTTTCAAAAAAGAGACGTAAATCGGGCACCCCATAGCGCAACATAGCTAATCGATCTAAACCAACACCAAAAGCAAAACCGTTATATTCATCAGGATTAATATTTACATTACGTAATACATTTGGATGAACCATACCGCAACCCAAGACTTCTAGCCAGCTTTTGGTAGTTGGTTGATAAATATTAATTTCAGCAGAAGGTTTGGTAAAAGGGAAATATGAAGGACGAAAGCACAAACGAAATTTAGTTTCAAAAAAACAATTTAAAAATTGTTGCAACAAACCCTTTAGATCCGCAAAAGTACATTGTTTATCTACTACCAATCCTTCCGCTTGATGAAACATAGGTGTATGAGTAGGATCAAAATCACGGCGATATGCCCGCCCTAACGCAATTAATCGAATTGGTGCGCATTTTTTCTTCATTTGACGTATTTGTACATTGGAAGTATGCGTTCGTAATAACTGGTTATCTGAAAAATAAAAAGTATCTACCATTGTCCGCGCAGGATGCTTAGAAGGAATATTTAATGCTTCAAAATTATGATACTCGTCCTCAACTTCTGGGCCATCGACAACCTGAAAACCTAGAGAAGTAAATAAGTTGGTTACTCGTTCAGAAACATGAGTAATAGGGTGGATAGTACCAAGACTGTCATAACGACCTCGAAGGGTAACATCAATTTTTTCTTGCGTTAACTTTTCATGCAAGACTTTTTCACGCAGCTGTACAAATTTTTTATTGAGTAAAATCTGAATTTCATGCTTAATTTCATTAATCGCTTTTCCAAATTTTGATCGCTCTTTGAAAGAAAATATCTCTAACGATTTTAGTAAGTCAGTTACTTTTCCCCTTTTACCAAGATAACTAACGCGAATTTTTTCCAGAGTGGATTCATCGGGCGCTTCTTCGATGAATTTTCTAGCGGTTTGCAATAAAGATCCTAACTGAGCCTGCATAATTCGCGTATTATGATGTGTTTAATGTAAGCTTGGCTTTCCCAGCTAATTTTCCAAAAGCAACTTTATCATTGACTGCTAAATCCGCCAATACTTTACGATCAATAAGAATTACTGCTTTATTTAATCCATTAATCAGACTATTATAGGAAAGACCGTGTTCTCGTGCACCAGCATTGATACGCATAATCCATAAAGAACGAAATTGACGCTTTCGCTGTTTGCGATCACGATAAGCGTATTGGGCTGCTTTAATTACGGCTTGTTTCGCCACACGATAGATACGACTGCGAGCACCATAATAGCCTTTTGCTTTGCGTAATATTTTTTTATGACGAGCCCTTGCGGTAACACCTCGCTTTACTCTTGGCATGTTATTTCTCCACTACAAACTCAAAAACTCCTCTCCATCTAATTCTTTCTCCAGAAAAAAGGATAGGAGACCATATGAAGAATTTAACCAAACCTTAAATTCCCAACATTTTTTTAATTACTCTAATATCGCTTTTAGCGATCCGATGCAGTTTTCGTAATCGACGTTTCCGTTTTTGCGATTTTTTAGTCAAAATATGATTATGATTAGCTGCAGCTTGCTTGATAGCATCCTGTCCTGTTTTTTTAAACCGTTTCGTAACTCCACGATTAGTCTTTAATTTCGGCATGACTTCCACCACTCTTTGTTTTATTACTCTCATCCCTTACCTTTCATAATCACCATCGTCATTTGACGACCTTCTAGCTTTGGTTCTTGTTCAATAACAATGTTTTCTAAGTCCCGCTTGACACGATTTAGCAATTCCAATCCTAATTCCCGATGTTGCATCTCTCGTCCCCTAAAACGCAGACTCACTTTTACCTTATCTCTACGCTCTAAAAAGGCTGCGATTTTACGTAACTTAACTTGATAATCTCCTGCATCCGTTCCGGGGCGAAATTTCACTTCTTTAAGCTGCATCAACCGTTGTTTTTTCTTTTGAGTTGCTTTCCTCTTGCTTTGTTCAAACTGGTACTTACCAAAATCCATAATACGACAGACAGGTGGTCTATCTGTTGGAGAAACCTCAACTAAATCCAACTCCGCCTCTTCAGAAAGGGCTAATGCTCGCTCAATTCTCATGATTCCCATCTGCTCACCCTTATCATCAATTAATCGCACTTCTGGGACACAGATTTGCTTATTGACGCGTGTTCGTTTCGATCTGATATGTTATCTCCTCAAATAGTTAGTGAATTCTACTGATGAACTTCTACTGCGCTGATTAATTTTCGTTTTTAATAGACGATAAAACTCTTCCAATGTGAGACTAATTAGTTTCCCATCATTCTCTAATACACGTACTGCTAGTGTTTTATCAGCAACTTCGCGATCACCAATGATAACTTGATAAGGCACACGCGCAATAGTGTGTTCGCGAATTTTAAAGCCGATCTTCTTATTTCTCAAGTCTGATGTGGACCTAATTCCTAAATTTTGAAGATTTTCTACGATTTCCTCAACATAATCAGCCTGCCGATCTGTAATGTTCATGATAACCACTTGAATAGGTGCTAGCCAGAGGGGCAATTTCCCAGAACACTCTTCTAATAAAATTCCTAAAAAGCGCTCAAACGAACCTAAAATGGCGCGATGGATCATTACAGGAGTTTTTTTAAACCCTTCTATGTCAATGTAATGCGCGCCCAATCGTTCTGGCATCGAAAAATCAACTTGTACTGTTCCGCATTGCCATACTCGCCTTAAGCAATCTTGCAAAGAAAATTCAATTTTAGGTCCATAGAAAGCGCCTTCACCTGATAAGATCTCCCAATTTACATCTTTTTTTTCCAATGCCTCTATCAAGGCTTTTTCGGCCTTAGCCCATTCTTCATCACTTCCAACTCGTTCTTTGGGCCGAGTAGAAAGTTTATAACTGACTGCATCAAAACCAAAATTAGCATATACTTCATGCAACTGATCGATAAAAGTCAATACTTCTTCTTGAATTTGTCCTTCCGTACAGAAAATATGTCCATCATCTTGAATGAAACCTCGCAGCCGCATTAAAGCATGCAGAGTACCTGACGACTCATTACGATGACAGGTACCAAATTCAGAGTAGCGAATGGGTAAATCACGATAGCTTTTTATACCTTGATTAAATATTTGAACGTGGGCTGGGCAGCTCATTGGTTTAATCACATATTGCTGTGGTTCTAGAGTCAAGCTAAAAATGCCGTCGCCAAATTTTTCTAGATGACCTGATTTATCCCATAATTTCGATTCAATTAGTTGAGGTGTGTTAACTTCTTGATAGTTGCACTTATGAGTGAGATTACGAATGTATTCTTGCATTTGAAGTATAATGCTCCACCCTTTAGGATGCCAAAATATATTACCAGGCGATTCTGGTTGAAAATGAAATAAATCCATTTTCTTTCCAAGTGCACGGTGATCCCGCTTTTCAGCTTCTTTAAGATAATGCAAATGACTTTTTAAGGCTTTGGCGTCCGCCCATGCCGTTCCATAAATGCGCTGCAACATTTCGTTTTTACTATTACCTCGCCAATACGCGCCTGCCAATTTTGTTAATTTAAAAGCTTTCAATAAACCTGTGCATGGTACATGCGGGCCACGACAAAGATCAATAAAATTACCTTGCTGATACGCTATTAATGTTTCCTCTTCTGGAATATCACGAATAATTTCAACTTTATACTTTTCACCCATTTTTTCGAAAATAGCTAAGGCTGCCTCGCGATCTAATATTTTTCCTTCAATCTTAAAATTGGCTTTAGTGATCTCACGCATTTTTTTCTCAATTTTTTTAAGATCTTCCTGGGTAAAAGAACGTCCGAAAGCAAAATCGTAATAAAATCCATCTTCAATTACAGGACCAATAGTGACCTGAGCCTTCGGAAATAATTCTTTAACAGCATGAGCTAAAAGATGTGCTGTAGAATGGCGAATAATTTCTAATCCTTGGGGATCTTTGTTAGTAATAATTTTAAGAGCAGTATCTTTTTCAATTACATAGGAAATATCTACCAAACGATCATCGACTTTTGCTGCCAAGGCAGCCCTAGCAAGTCCTGCACTAATAGACTCAGCGACTTTTTTAACAGTTACAGGTTCAGAAAATTCTCTTATTTTCCCATCTGGAAGTTTGATCGCTGGCATAATGGAACCCTTACAGTAAAGCACAAAAGATAATAACATCCTGCTGTTTTTTTAACAATTTAGGCATGCAAAGTATTAACTTTTTCCTAAAGTACATTTTTTCTTTTCTTAAATTTATGGGTTTTTCTAAAATTTAGAGAATACTTTATTAAAAAAGCCCATTTTTAGCTAATTTAAAAAAAATTAGCTTTCAACATTCATCACATTAAATTTGAATTAATTCAAATTTCAACAAGTTTATACTGAGACCATTACATGTATCTGAGATAAACGTGATGCGACACGTTTATTTATGTCATGCAATACCTTCTTCCCCAAGCTCTAGTAGAAGAAGCAAAGAATGACATCATGGGAAGCTCTATTTAATTTTAATTAAACTGAAAAGAAGAAAAACATTTAGGAAAAAAAAAGAATGTCTGAAAATAATTACTAAGCTCAGGAAATGATAAAAATAAAAAAATTTTTATTAAAATTCCCAAGAGAACATCAAGTCTCTTAGCAAAGTATCTGACGAAGAATGGCATCACTTAAAGAACTTTAAAGAATAGGCTGAAAGAAGTTTAAAAGTGAATCTTTGAATTCTTTGTTGATCGCTTTTTACAATATCACCTGAAAAAGACAGCTTCAAAATAAAATCTTAACAATAACCAATATTGTGAATATTGCTTCTATCCTTGCGAAAAATTAGGAAATTAATTTAATATACTCAATGGTATCTTATTTATCTTGACTGATATCAACAACGCTTTAAGTAGAATGATGGTTAATTACGCATCAGCTCAAGCAAAGATTTTTTATCCTGTGTTCAATTGTATTGTTGCATTGACAATATTATTAGCTGACATAAAGCAAATACTGATGAAATTTGGAAATAAAACTTGGAGCAACTAATGATCTTCAAAAATCCAGAAATTAATTCAGAAGCAATTTTTTGAATTTTTGGCTACACTGTGTTCTGTAGTATTTCCTCTTAATCAAAGAGGTCCACTAAGGTTCATCTGATTTAGGGTAGCAATATGCATCTTAATTTTAACTAGCTGTACTGATAAATTTTCCTTAACTAATAAAGGAAAATTTATCAGTAAGTTATATATGCACTATTTTTATCTCACAATGTTAAAAATCAGTAGATGCTTGTTCTTTTACATCTTGATAATTAATGCCTGCTTTAAAGCTGAAGCTTTAATAAGTGTCTCCTCATATTCTGCAAGAGGGTCAGAGTCTAACACAATTGCACCACCCGACTGAAATGTAACCATATAATTTTTAACAATATATGTTCGAATGAGAATTGAAGTATCCATACCTCCATCAAAACCAATATAACCCACACTGCCACAATAAGGGCCTCGCCGTGTAGGTTCTAGCTTTTCAATTACTTCCATAGATCTTATTTTAGGAGCACCTGTTACTGAACCTCCTGGAAAAGCAGCACATAACAGATTAACAGCATGAAAATTATCTTTTAATTTTCCTTCAATGATAGATACTAAATGATGTACTGTCTCATAACTTTCTACCTCACAGTACGCAGGTACTTTAATTGAATCGATAAAACACACCTTTGATAAATCATTTCGCATGAGATCTACAATCATCGTATTTTCCGCACGGTCTTTACTGCTTGTTGCTAACGTTTGGGCTAATGCAAAATCTTCTTTTGTATCTTTAGAACGTCTAATTGTGCCTTTTATAGGCCTTGTTTCTACTTTTCGGTTATGTAATTTTAAAAACCGCTCTGGAGAGCTCGAAATAATGGTTGTATCATTAAAACGAACATAAGCACCAAACGGTGCGGGATTTAATGCCCGGATTCGTTGATAAAGTATAAATTCAGAATTTTTTGGAAAACCGCCTTGAAATCTTTGCGATAAATTAACCTCAAATATATCACCGTCTAAAATATAACGACGACACTTTTCTATCGCCTCTATGTAAGTTTTTTGAGTAAAGCAGTTACTAATATCATTTTCTTTTATTAAAGGTTTCGCTGTTAACGATGGTATTTTAATATTTTTAATTTTTTGTAAACACCAAACAAGACGTAATTTTGAACGACGCAGCCTTCTTTCCTTATTTTTCTCAGGTAATCCTGAAGAAACAATCCATGCTTGTTGTTTCACATGATCAAAGGCAATAATTAAATCATAAAATCCCACCGCCATACGAGGATACTGCATATCATCTTGAGAATAATTGGGTAAATTTTCCAAATCCCTGATTAAATCGTAGCTAAAAAAACCAGCCACCCCGCCTTGAAAAGGCGGTAAATTAAGATTCAAGGAAAGCGAGAATGATTCTAATTTATTATACAATAAGGTGAAAATGTTTTTCGTCACCATCATCACTTGACCATTAAAATAAATATTACTATCTCGATAAATAAGTGTAGCAAACGGATCTATGGCAATATAGCTATATCTACCAAACTTCGAATTAAACTTCATACTGTCTAAAAAGACAAAATAGTCCAGTTTACTAAAAACTACAGCATAATCTAATGGATCTCGATAGGGGATGGAAACCCAATAAGGCTGCTTAATATTTAACATTTTCTTTCTCCATAACCATTAATATTTCTATTTATTGTATTGCAAAATTTTTTTTGAAATAGCTAAATATATTTTTCCTATCATATTATGTAAAATATTTTTCAGTTATGATTTTGCTTATCGACAATTATGATTCCTTCATTTATAATCTGGGACGATATTTTGAGATATTAGGTCATTCAATATTAATATGTCGTCATGATAAAATCACCCTTTCTGAAGTAGAAGCACTTAAGCCTTCTCACATTGTGATTTCTCCTGGCCCCGGGACACCAGATCAAACAGGCATTTCAATCGATATTATCAAAAACTTTTCACATCAGATCCCACTTTTAGGAGTATGTCTGGGACACCAAGCCATCGGGTATACCTTTGGCGCACAGATATGCCGTGCTCATTATCCCATGCATGGAAAAGCCAGTCAGATTTATCACAATCAACAATCTTTCTTTTTCAAAATCCCTAATCCTTTTTTTGCAGGCCGATATCATTCACTTATCATCAATAAAGACACGTTACCTAATTGTTTCGAAATTACAGCAGAAAGCCGAGAAGGCGAGATTATGGCAATTTGTCATCGAGTTTACCCTATATTCGGTGTACAATTTCATCCAGAATCTATTTTGACAGATCAAGGACTACAATTACTTAGTAATTTCATCAAAATAACTTATGAAAATCCTAGTAAACAATAATATTGTCGCAACAAATTCTCCAATCATTCATAGTAATGATCGAGGATTTTTATTAGGGGATGGTTTATTTGAAACTATTAAAGTTGAAAATGGACATTTTCTGTTCTTTCAGGAACATTACTATCGTCTTATGACATCTGCTTTAAAATTAGAAATTCCTTTTAAATTTTCGTTATTTGAACTTAAAAACCGATGTAAACGACTATTAGAAGTTAATTCATTCCCAAAAACAGCTTCCCTTCGCATCACCTTGACTCGTGGTATTTCCCAAAGAGGCATTCAGATACCTCTTAATCCATCCCCTACTTTAATGATCACAATTACACCTTATAATCCATCTAACTCAACGTCTTCATCTACTCCTACTCTATACATTACAAATATTAAACGAAATGAATTCTCTTTTTTAAGTCGATTAAAGACGTTAAGTTGTTTAGAATTTATATTGGCCAGGCAACAAGCTATAAAAGTAGGGTATCAGGAAGGTTTAATGCTTAATACAAAAGGTGCCGTCACTGAAACAAGTATTGGAAATTTATTCACTGTAATTAACCAAAAAATATTCACTCCTCGAGTTGAGGACGGCATTTTATCAGGCATTACGCGAGGTATAATCATCAAAATTGCTATTCAAATAGGAAATCCCATAATAGAGAAAACTTTATATCCAGAAGACCTTTTAAAGGCTACTGAAATATTTCAAACCAACAGCCTCGTTGAAATTCAATCCTTTTCCAAAATTAATGAACATGCACTTCTATCAAAGCAAAAGGCGATTACAGTCAATCGCTTTTTTGATCAATATCGCGCCTATAAAGAGAGGCATATGAGAACTCAATTAGATTAAAAATACTAACATGCTAAAGGACTCATATTTCTCTTTCTATAAAGGAAAGTTTATTTGTTATTAAACCATTTTGGGATTCTAAAAAGCTAATGGAACCAATACTAAAAAATATCATCTATCAACTCTATAACTTTCAGTTTCTGATTACTAAAAGAAATATAGCTTAATCTTTAATACTTTCCATGCATCTTTAATAAAATTTAAAAATCTGTAAAAATATTAATGAAGTTTTCTACTTCACGATGCTAATGAATTCTTTGCTATAATCCTTATATACATCTTTTATAAATGTATCAATTAAATTTTAATATGATCTCTCTATAAAAAATTACCATCTTTTATATAAATCCAATATACAATGCCATTTAAAAAAGAAATTTTGTATGAAAGTAACTTGATCTCGTTCTAAAAATTTATCATTCTATCTCGAATACAAGCATGTCTTGTGCTAATGACTGTGAAAAACCTATATTAATTTTAATTAATTAAAATTAATTAAATCATCTAATTAGATGAAGAAAATGAAGAATGCTCTAAAACTCTATTTTAAAACCCTATTTAGGGTGGGGGTGTTGTACGGGTCTACTTGCTATAACTTCAGGATAAGACATTTTAAAGAAATGTCGATACTAAAAGAAAATGCAAAACTTAACAACTATATGGAATTACTTGTAGGTGGTCAGGATCTAGTTACATGAAGCTTTTTTAAATACAACAAATATAAGAAAATTCTTTCTATTTTAATAAGGGTATTTGATCAGAATTGTATAGGATTTCACCATAATATTCTTATATACTCGTAGAAAAAAAACCAGATTACATTTCTGTTATTATCAAGATAGGAAAGACTAACTAATCTGGTAGGCACGATTGGTATCGAACCAACGACCCCCACCATGTCAAGGTGGTACTCTACCGCTGAGCTACGTGCCTATACGTGCCTAAGTTTTACAAAACTTAGCATTAGAAGCAAATTTGTGCAAATACTATCCTCTTTTGCTATTCTTTTTATGGGAAGAACCACACGATGGCATAAGTGATGATTCGGTGGAAAGTTTAAAAATTTTATTAAAGATCAGACATAATCAAAGCATAAAAAAGCATTTTGAGCACCCGATAAAATGACTACCAGAAATTAGCACTATTTTTATGTGAAGCAAGTATAAAATATAAGCACTCAGCCACAATACGTTACGATTAGCATGACATTTTATCTTTGAACAAAACTAAAAAAGAATATTAAGGTAAGTGCTTTCTTTTTGAATACCAAGATTGTCCAAACTATCTTAAATTTATCAAAAAATTTAACCACGTAATTTTTGAAGCTTAGGTGAATTTGGATAACTAATTTTAAATAACCGATAGCTGGAATCTGCCATTTTTGGCAGATCTAATGCACGGTAAGCTTGAACCATAATTATAAAACCTTGAGTTACCTCTTCTGGTGAATCTTGAAAATTTTGTACTACATAGGTAGCATGGTTAGCGGCCGCTACATAAGCATGTCGTTTCAGATAAAATTGGGCAATCATAATTTCGCGTTGCGCTATTAAATTTTGGATATGTTTCATACGCATCAGCGCATCAGGAGCATAAGGACTTTTAGGAAACACGTCTATAAGAGTAGCAAAAGCCTTATAGGATTGTTGCAAAATGCTTATATCAAGAGAGGCAGGATTTACGCCCACTAATTTTTGTATCCAAGATAATTCTGAGCCAAAATTAATAATCCCTCGCATGTAATAAGCATAATCCGCATAATGACCTCGTGGATAAAGACAAACATAACGATCGGCTGCAACATTTGCCGAAGCAATATCTCTACTTTTGTAATAGGCATAAATTATATCAAGCTGAGCTTGTTGAGTATAAAAGTCAAAGGGATAAATAACATCTAACGCTTCAAAATTTTTAATAGCTTCTGCATAATTTTTTTTCGTTAGAGCTCTTTCACCAGCTGTAAATAATTCGGTTGAAGTTTTTCCACGATATACTTGATAAGGATCGATATAAAGATCGACGTATTTTCCTGCACAACCAGTTAAAATGCAGAAATAGAGAAAAATAAAAATAAAAAACAACTTTTTCATGAGTTTTTTTCTACTGATCATTATTTTAAGATATAATTATTATAGAACAACTAATTCTAGAACGAAATTGTGGTTTTTATCTCTCTTGCCCATTTATCTAAGATTTTAAAACATAGAGAGTAGTTAGTTAAGATAAAGGATGTAGAATCTGATATCATCTTCCTATGAATTCCCAAAAAATTTCTTTAAAGGGTATTATCCCAGCCAAATTAGCAGGGACACGTTTGGATCAAGCTCTGGCTAAATTGTTTCTAGATTATTCTCGCTCGCAACTACAAAATTGGATTCGAGCTGGACATGTTCGCATCAATGGTACTAAAAAGATATTCACCCGTGAAAAAGTGCAAGTCAATCAATCGGTTGAAATAACCGCTTATCTTGAACCAAGTAAACGATGGGTTGCTCAAGCACTGCCTTTAAACATACTTTACGAAGACGAAATGTTACTTGTTATTAATAAACCAGCTGGGCTTACAGTTCATCCTGGTGCTGGTATGCCTCACTTCACACTGATCAATGCCCTCTTCCATCACGATCCACAACTTACCATCCTACCTCGCGCAGGAATCATTCATCGATTGGATAAAAACACTTCAGGACTTCTGGTAGTTGCTCGTAATTTAATATCCTACCATATACTAACCAAAGCTATAAAAGCGCATAAAATTATTCGAGAATATGAAGCTATTGCAAAAGGTGTGTTAACTTCCGGTCGCACAATCAACGCTCCCATAGGGCGTCATCCGACATGTCGTACTCGTATGGCTATTGTTGAAAATGCTCGAGAAGCAATCACCCATTTTTACGTTCTTCAGCGCTATCGGGCACACACACATATCCGCATTCGGTTAGAAACTGGTCGCACACATCAAATCCGCGTTCATATGGCTCACATTCATCATCCTCTTGTTGGAGATCCAGTTTATGGCAACCATATCAATACTCCTACTTTTCTTTCAAATTCACTTAAAATCGCTCTAAAATCTTTTCACCGTCAAGCTCTTCATGCAGCTACTTTGCACCTATCTCATCCTTTAACTCAGAAAATGATGGAGTGGCATGCCCCATTACCTAAGGATATTCTAAATTTACTAAAATCTTTAGGAGAAGATAATACTCATGTCAACTAACTTTATATTTTCTGATTAGCGCTGCCACTAGTTATACCAGACAGGCAACTAACTTAGCTACTCGTGTAAAAATAGCCTCATAATCATTCAAGCTAATCGGAAAAAAATTGATCAATTTCTTATATTTCTAATTATATTCTATTTCATATGGCTTAATTAATTCGTAAAAACTAAATCATTTCTCTTAATTAAACTTTTCTTAATTTCCTCAGTATAGTCGATTCTACTTACTGCCTTCGCTAGACGACTTTGTATCGTTCTATCGGTTGATTTCTTACTTTTTTAAATCATAAATATCAGAGATTGAAAGTTACCGTTATTCATTTATTTTAAGTATCATTAGGATAAATTGTACTTTAATGTCATTTAAACTCTGCTTGACAATTTTTTAATTTGGTTTGTGCCTGTTTCATTAGCTCTCTTGAGCTTTGATTAAAGAAAGGGTTTCGATTTTACGTGTTATCGATTACCAAAAGTCCTGTATCCTGCGTTAACTGCTTATTTTAACATATTAACTGACTAGCTATCTTTAATCTCATATAACTTTGATATCAATCGTATTTACGAAAGTTAATTTCATACTTATTTTTGACAGTAATCTTTTTTTTATTCCTATTGTTTAAATAAAAATAGCAAATTAACTGAACCTAACTGGACGGAAACGATTTATATGGATTAATTCTTCAGAAGGAGATAAACTCATGTGCCTATTGAAATTTCCTATCCTAAAAAAAGTGGTAAGTATGAAAAATGCATTAAGAGTTATTCTTTGTGGAATTGTCATGGCACTTTTTCTTCTTTCTTATAGCGGTTATGCACATTTAGCTTCTGACATCAATGGAAAAGTATTGACCAGCCTTTCGTCTATGTTGAGTAACACCATCCCTGGTGTCGTCAGTATTGCTATAGAAAAATTTATTTCAAACCCAGTTGATCCATTTCAACCAGAAACCGAGCAAGATCCAATATTTATGAAAGTTCCCGGTGTTGGATCAGGTGTTATTATCGACGCTCAAAAGGGTTATATTGTTACAAATGCTCACGTAATTAAAGACCAAAAAATTATGTTAGTAACCCTTAAAGATGGTCGTCGCTACCGAGCTAAAATTGTGGGAAAAGATGAAGGATTTGATCTATCTGTGATTCAAATTAATGCAAAACATTTGACTCAACTACCTTTTGGTAATTCTAACAAACTAAAAGTAGGAGATTTTGTGATATCAATCGGTAGTCCCTTCGGCTTAACTCAAACAGTTACTGCTGGTATCGTCAGTGCTTTAGATCGTCAAGAACCTTGTATCAATAATTTTCAAAGTTTTATTCAAACAGATGCCCCAATTAATCCTGGAAATTCAGGTGGAGCGCTGATTAATCTACAAGGTCAATTAGTTGGTATCAATACGGCGATTATCACACCTTCTGCTGGAAATGTTGGTATTAGCTTCGCCATTCCAAGTAATATGGTCAAAAGTGTAGTCGAACAATTGACTAAATATGGAACAGTGGAACATGGTATATTAGGTGTGAGCGCCCAAAATATTACTCCTGTACTAGCTGATGCCCTGAATCTAAAAAATACCGACGGTGCTCTAGTAACTAAAGTCGTTCCTGGTAGTCCTGCTGAGAAAGCTGGTCTTCAAGTAGAAGATATTATTGAATCTATTAATCAGAGCACTATTCATACGTCTGAACAATTACATAATATACTAGGATTAGTACGTCCTGGAACGACCGTTCATTTAATCATTCTGCGTAATCATAAGGTCAAAAGATTGACCGCCACAGTGGCTAATAATCCTAAAGAGATGTTCATCGAACATAAGATTCCTTTCCTGTTGGGCATGCGTTTGCAGAAATTTAGCGACCTCGAACCAGACGGTACGTTTTTAAACAGTGTTTTAGTCACTGGCATCAATGATGATAGTGAGGGTGCATTGGCTGGTTTACAGCCTGGAGATATTATTTTGAGTGCTAATGGACAAGTAACTTCTACAGTAAATGAATTAATCAGAATTGCAGAGAAAAAACCTAAACAATTACTACTAAAAGTAGTGCGAGGTTCCGGGCAATTATTTTTAGTGATTCAAACAAAACGCGGCAGCAACAATTGGTGAAAGAACATGTGAAACCTTTATGCCCAATCATTAGAATGGAGTGGCAGGAGATATTGCCAGTTCACAGCTACGAAAACAAATACTTGACGATTAATAATCAGACCAGACATTAAGCCTAAAATGATGAGATTAGGTTATCAAAATAGCTTTCATTCGAAGTACATTCGTTAAAGTCAGCTCCATTATTAATTAGATAACCGAAAATAATAAGATAATTTAGCCCGTAGTTGTAGACTTAGAATTAAGTCAGTTTTTATTTCAACAAGATTTAAAAATGCGTAAAAACAAAGCTTAATTTTGTAAGACAAACACACTCTATAACAACAAAGTTATATATAGAAATAAAGCAAACTCTTTAAAAAATAATCAAATAATCTATTGCAATGATATAATTTTAACGTGCCTTCATAGTAACAAGTCCGCTTTTTAAAGATAGAAAATTTATCTTAAGCAATTGTGTGAACCCTGGATAAAATTCGTAACGTTGGTTAATCAGCATGAATGAACATCAATTTATACTTTGCTAAGTTAGCAAGCTGACTTACTCAGTAAATAAAATTAGATTAACTAGGCACTATTTATCTAGACTTTTTTCGGAAAAAATCTTAAAGCTAAAATCAATATGTTGCTTTTATTCCGATAAATCAATAGAGAAATTTGATACGGTTTTAAAAACCTTAAGAATTTTTCAAATTTTGTAAGCCTACAATGGTTATTAAGTTTTCGTTAAAAACGATAAGACTTTTCCAGTACCAGTAAATAGACATGCATCTTTACAGAAAGTTAAGCATTATTGAAGGATTAAAAAAGACGACTAAATTATTATCGTTGAGATAGTAACAATAGAAAAATGAACATTATTCAATGAATTTCTCTAAAATCTCTATTTAAGCAAACGGTCCTGAACTTGTTGCCACACCTGTTTTTTCCAAAATTTAAAAAAACATTATCAATGATGACTACTTATTCCACAGAGCGTACAGGCGCTAACATAAAATTAATTGATTCAAATCACCATTCCATTATTGTGTGAGGGAAAGTAGTAGCGGTTAAAAGAACGATAATATCATATTCCAAAGCTTTCAAAGGCGAAAATTCTATTTAATTCAGATTAAAATCTGAATCCAATCCTTAGGTCAGTTAACTAATCAAATATGTGATAAAGTCGAACAATCTGTTCACATCTGTTCTGGAGTTGGACAACAACATCCATTTTCAAAGTGAGTGGCGTCATAACACGAGCAATGAATTTTTGAACTAACTTATCATCACACTAAATCAAAGGGTCAAAAATATCCAAGATTATTTTGAAACAATGTTTTAATCAAATCGGATAAACACCAAAATACTGTAAATAGAGGGTTACAGCACTAATCAGCATACTCCGTATTTAGTTAGATTTTAACAATGGTGGTACTAATATTAAGCATTAAAGATATATTTAAGCAGCCGTTTCAAAAAAGCAATATTAAACTTTCCGTCAGTAAAATTAAAGGAATTTCTATTCATTACTCCATTACTGCTAAAACTAAACTTCATTATAGTCAATAAATTTCAATAACATCATTGTTAAAATAATGATGTTCATCTTATTCGTGTTAAGAACATCAGAGGAAGAAAAATTAGGCAGTAACAGTTTGGATTAAAGATCGTATCTTCATAGTTACTAACATATCGCTTAGCATAAATAACACCATCAAAATTCTATTGAAGCTGAAAAATGCCAACCAATTGTTAATTACTGATAAGAGATGAAGATTATCATCTTCTTCGATATTTTTTACTAATATGTCAGCTTATGTGCAATCAGATCACCAGGATTTCCAATTTTTCATTCACCTTAAAGATGCTTGTACTAATTTCAGCCTTTAGGATAGAAACTAACTTAGCAAGTGATTTGAAATGCTCATTACGTAACAAAGACACTCGTCCGTACTTGAGCATAGATGAGGAAATTAATCAAAAGTGATGTGATTTTTTCTGGGAAAATCCCACCTTCAGTAAAAATTACTATAGCTTGTCTCTTCGAGTAGCAACACATTTAGTCTTATATACATGGAAAGAAACGCGACGAATTTCTGCTCCCAATTGTGCTAGCTTTTCTTCGATACATTCGTAACCTCGATCAATATGATAAATTTGATCTACTACAGTATTGCCTTGTGCCGTAAGACCAGCTAAAACTAAACCAGCTGAAGCACGTAAATCTGTCGCTATAACAGAAGCGCCTGTTAATTTTTCTTTTCCGCTGATAAAAGCTTTTCTGCCTTGCACTTTAATATTAGCTCCCATTCGTCGCAGTTCATCTACGTGCATAAATCGATTTTCAAAAACAGTTTCTGTTATAACAGCATTACCTTTTGCAATCACATTAAGTGACATAAATTGGGCCTGCATATCGGTTGGCATTCCAGGATAAGGAGCCGTAGTAATATCGACTGCTTTAGGTCTTTGCTCTTCCATATCAAGATCTACCCAATCGTCACCAATTTTAATCCTTGCACCTGCCTCATGTAGCTTTTCTAAGATAATTCCTAAGGTTTTTGGTAGGACATCTTTAATTCTGATATGACCTCGGGTCATTGCTGTAGCAACTAAGTAAGTTCCTGCTTCAATTCGATCAGGTAGAATGTGATAACATCCTCCAGATAAACGATCAATACCATCAATAGTGATGGTATCTGTTCCAGCTCCTGAAATATGCGCGCCCATTTTATTTAAAAAATTGGCCAGATCTTGAACTTCTGGCTCGCAAGCTGCGTTATAGATAATAGTTTGGCCTTCCGCTAAGCTTGCTGCCATAATAAGATTTTCTGTTCCCGTCACTGTAATTTTTCCTAAATTCAATTTTGTACCTTTTAAACGTCCATCTACACTGGCTCGAATAAAGCCATTCGATAACTCTACATTAGCACCCAACACCTGCATCCCATCAATATGAACATCTACAGGTCGAGAGCCAATGGCACATCCTCCGGGCAAAGAGATTTCTGCTTCTCCAAATCGAGCTAATAAAGGTCCTAGAACAAGAATGGATGCACGCATCGTTTTTACTAATTCATAAGAAGCATGCACATTCTGAATAGCCGAACAATTCACTTCAACACTCATCTGTTTATCAATAGTAATTTTTGCCCCCATCCGGCTTAATAACTCAAGCATAGTAGTCACATCGTTGAGATAGGGAATATTACTTAAAGTAATTGGCTCTTCAATTAATAGCGTGGCTGCTAAAATTGGTAAGACAGTATTTTTTGCTCCCGATATCCGAATAGCCCCGTTTAAAGGTATACCGCCCATAATAATTAATTTTTCCATAGTTATTCAATCCCTAGAATCTCTGTCATTCCATAAATGGCAGAGATTACACGCAATGAATGGAGGACCTTAACAAATTATATGGATTTATTAAGTCTTTTTACATGGTGTAACCATGTGTCATAATAGTCAACCCAGCACTATATTACATTGATCTACAGATTGAAAATCAACGAGGAGAATATTTTCCTCTTTTTGGATCCAGTGATCACTAATTTTCCGTAAAGCCAATTCTATTTCAAAATTGATTGCACTGTTAACCTTAAATACATTTGACGTCATTGAAATCTCCGATTTATGGGTAATCAAGTTCCAGTAAGATGACTAGCCCTTTCTGAGCAAGCACTTCTGAAAATTGGGAGTGATAACTTTGTATTAAACTAACTCCCTCAATACTGAAATCGTAGATCTTCCATTGGCCTCTATCGTTAACTAAATTATAGCTAATTAGAAACTTGCCACTCATTCTGATCAATAATAATACTTTCTACAATCACCTCCTTTTGATTAGTTGTTTCAGATCGAGCTGGATAAAACTTAATTTGATCCTCATCATAAGTAATGAATACTATTGAATAAATTGAAACAATCAATTTTTTAAATTCCCGAATAAACAATTTTCGTTGCTTAATAGTAGTCTTTTGCTAATAATAGCGTCCGATAACAGATCCAGATACTCGATCCACATCAATGTAAAGAATTAATTGTTGATTAACAATCTGACTGATTTAATTGCGGATTATTTTTTAGCTGAAGTAAAATCGCGATAGAATACCAAAACAATGAAAATAATATTTTTTATTAACTTAATATTTTTAATTAATTTTTTTAAAAAAATCACAGTAAATTCCTTAAATTAAAAAATTAAAAAGGTTTATTTTTAAGATTTTATAGATAAATTAGCCAATTAAATTTTTCAAGATTAGTGCAGAATGAGTAGTTTTGATCCAATCATCATTTTTTAAATTTACAGATCCAAAGCCTGGCGTTAATTCAATACAATTTTCCCCTAACAATCCTTAGTTGATATTGTCGCCGATGTATCAGAAGGTAAATTATTTATCTTTTCATTAAGTTGCATGACAACTAAAGCTCGAAAATTATTTCTATTTAATACAATTTCCAAGAGATCTTAGTCCACTCAATTTAAATCCTAAAATTATTAATGCAAAAAACCCAGATATCACAAAGAGGCTAGCTATACATTCAATCATTCAAGTATTCAAACTCCCCGTCAGTCATAAAACTATTAAAATAAAATCTAAAGCTAACACTATCATG
Source organism: Coxiella endosymbiont of Dermacentor marginatus (assembly GCF_907164955.1). Taxonomy (GTDB): domain Bacteria; phylum Pseudomonadota; class Gammaproteobacteria; order Coxiellales; family Coxiellaceae; genus Coxiella. Next base: position 25,243 of record NZ_OU015521.1, read on the forward strand.
GACAAATAAACTACTGTTTTTATTGTTGCTCGACTTATTCTAACAGCATTAGATTTCAAATCATATCCTTGATAAACTGCAATCCAAGTAACAATCAGTGAGAAAACTATGCTCTTAAATCACACTATTTAAAATATCCCCAAAAAAAACTTGCAGTTGCTTGCCATATTCGACCAAAAAACATTATTACTCAGCCCAAGTTAATTAAGAGCTACTATATAGCTACTATAAATAGCTGTCAGATTAAATAAAAGTGTCAAAAGTGGTGAAGCACACATAACCCCGTCCAAAATCGTGGTGTAATCGGGCGTCAAAGCGGATCTACTCTCATTGTTTCCATACTCCAATTGTTAATTAGTAGTCTACATAAGTTCAATCTCAGTTGTTAAAGCCGATCAGATCGACCGACAAACAATAAAGCTATGATAACTGGACCTAATGCTCGAATGATGATTAAAGCTAATAATAGTCCTAATTCTTGCAAGTCACTACATTTTAGTGAAACAAGATAGTCTTGTAGAGAAAAAAACCATATCAATGAATAAAGCGGACGACAAAATAATAATTAAAGATAATACATCCCAAATAATATAATTAAATAGCGAGTTAACGGCCAAATTCTTAACCAACGAGGGCGCTGCAAAATCACTTGCAATAAAAAAATCCAGATTGTCCGATACTACTGACAATATTCAAAGCCTAAAGCGACTCAAAAATTGAATTTGGATAATCACAACAATAAGTCCTATCGATAGTTGAATGCAGAATAACGAAATTGAACTGGGCCATCTGAAAAACCGCTCACAAATTTTTATATTTGAGAGTCTTGCGTGGTTTTCATTATTTGTAGAGCTCCACTGCCGATAATTTTTCCGCCCGCAATTATATCAATATAATCTGCGATGGTAGTTACTTCCATAAAATCACGTGAGACAAGGATACTAGTTATGTACCTAAGGAATTCATGAATTAATTTTGACAAAATACTACGGTTAATCGGAGCTTGACCCGAAAAAGGTGCATCATATAGTATCAATGCAGGATCTAATAAATCACTTAATTTAAGGCTCATCGAATTATACTTTCGGATAACTGATTGACGAAGAGAGGAACAGCCCCACATAATCCTACTGACTCTAATCTCATTAAAACTAAATCTCGAATCATGTCATTATAATCGCAATAAAGTTGTTTTACTTACTGATGCTCGACCCTATGATCTATAATTGTTGTTACTTTTTTACGAGCTATCTTGGAATTTATTTTGTTAAAGATGAGATTATTCTGTCTTGAATCACTTAAATTCTGCGCAAAAAAAGCTCATAGTGACCACATTATAACCTTGCCTTATAATACCAGGAACTCATATAGTGATTCATTAGTATTTTTATGAGCGAGAGTGAGAAATTTTACACGCTTGGAAAAGCCGTCATTGCTAAGGAATTGCGAGCAATCCAATCCTTACAAGAGCGTATTAACGAAGCTTTTGCTACAGCATGCAAGACTATCCTAGCTTGTAAAGGACGAATGGTTGTCTTAGGAATTGGCAAATCAGGTCACATTGCTCGAAAAATTGCAGCCACTCTCACTAGTACAGGCACGCCTTCATTTTATGTTCATCCAGGAGAAGCTAGTCATGGGGATATTGGTATGATTACTGCAGAAGATATTACCCTTGCGATTTCTTATTCAGGTGAAACCTCTGAAATTATTAATATTTTACCTATAATCAAAAGATTAGGGATCTCTCTTATTGCTTTCACTGGAAAACTTCAATCCAGTTTAGCCCGCATTTCTGATATTGTTATCGACGTAAGTGTCCAGCAAGAAGCTTGTCCTCTAGGTTTGGCACCTACTTCGAGCACCACGGCAATGCTGGTTATGGGAGATGCTTTAGCAATTACACTTCTTGAAACTCGCGGTTTCACGACAGACGATTTTGCTCGAATTCATCCTGGAGGTTCCTTAGGAAGACGTCTTTTGCTTCATATAGATAAACTTATGTATACCAGAGAACATATGCCTTCAGTAAAGTTAGATTGTATGTTAGATGAAGCTTTGGTTGAAATTACCAAAAAAAGCTTGGGAATGACCACTGTTATTGATAATAACGGTCTTTTAGTGGGAGTTTTTACAGATGGTGATCTGCGTCGGGCAATAGATAAAGGTTACAATATTCATCAGATACCAATCAAGGAAGTTATGTCAAACGGGGTTACTATCCGTCCAAAACTTTTAGCAACTGAAGCACTCAAAGTCATGCACGAACATAAAATCACTTCGCTTGTTGTTACAGATGAAGAACAACATCCTCTTGGCGTCATTCATATGCATGATCTTTTACGCGCAGGAATCATTTAGATTCATATGAAAGAAATATTACTCAATAAATTTCGCCAAATTAAGCTCTTGATACTTGATGTAGATGGAGTGCTTACAGATGGTCGACTTTGGTATAGCGCTGATGGAGAGATATTAAAAATCTTTCATGCCCAAGACGGACTTGGAATCAAACGCTTACTACAAGCAGGTGTTGAAATAGCAATTATAAGCAGTCGAGAAAATCAAGAAGCTGTTTTTCAACGAGCAAACGAGTTGGGAATTTCTCACGTCTTTCAAGGTGAGCACGATAAGTGTATTCCTTATGAGAAACTGCTTTTGCAATTGAAACTGAATCAAAAGGAAGTTGCTTATGTGGGAGATGACCTGCCTGATTTACCCGTAATGCAAAGGGTAGGTGTGGCGATTGCGGTTGCGAATGCGGTACCCTTAGTTCTCTCATCAGCACATTGGAGCACAAAAAAATGCGGTGGGGAAGGAGCTGTCCGGGAAGTCTGTGATTTGATTATACCCCCAATTTAGTCTACTGTGAATAAAAATTTTGGATTTGGCTTGATTTTAATTATTCTTACTTGCCTTACTATACTACTCATATTATGTAATTTTCCTTGTCACGAAAAACTCCAAAGGCCACAACTAGACCGTCGACCAAATGCTATTATGTATAAGGTCAATTACTATCAGTATAATGACAAAGGTGATTTGTATAGTCATTTAGTTTCCCCATGTGTTGTGCACTTCATCTATAAAAATTCTTCTCATTTTACTATGCCTCATTACTTCATTTACACTTCTCAACATGTGCCTTGGGTCATTAGCGCTGATCATGGTAAAAGTCAAAATGCAATTGAATGGATTTATTTATGGGGCCATGTCAAAATTCATAAGCTGCTTCAAGAAACGAAAGTAGAAACTACAATTACTACCAAAGATATCACTATCTTTCCTCATTGCTCCTTTGCTCGAACTGATCAGCCTGTTACCATTGTCTGTTCTAATTCAATAATAACAGCCATAGGTATGATCATTGATCTGAAAAATGGTGTAATTCATTTACTTTCATATGCTCAGGGTATTGATAAAACGAATATCAATCGAGCCGGAAAAATATTAAAGAGATAACAAAGAAGGCGGGTCTGAGCATGAAAAGTACAAAGTAGCCCTATTTATTTTATTAGGCAGGGCCTGATCTCCTCTCAGTGTTCCAGATTAAATACCGACTACGTAATGAAAATCACAGTGATTCTATATAACTTGTACTATATTAAATACCGACTACGTAATGAAAATCACAGTGATTCTATATAACTTGTACTATTCACAATGCATACGTACAATCGTTACAGGTTAAGATAAACCCTTTGCAATGGTTTTTAATTCTAGAGTAGTTCTGTAAAATCAATCTCATCACCTCTCATCCCTTCTTATGGCGCCAATTGAACGATTCTCCATTTTTGATTCTGTTTTAAATAACAAAAACGGTTATGAAGACGATGTTTTTGTCCAATCCAAAACTCCATTCGAGTCGGAACTAAACGAAAACCACCCCAAAATTTAGGACAATGTATTTCCTCAGAAAATTTTTTCCGATACTTTTTGTGTAGGTTAAGTAAATACCTTCGATTAGGAATTTCTTGGCTTTGTTCTGAAATCCATGCGCTAATTTGACTTTCGTATGGACGAGTTTTAAAATAGGTTTCTGATTCTTTTCGTGTTAGCTTTTTAACATGTCCTTCTCCACGTACTTGCTTATAGATTTTTGGCCCGTGTTAGCTTTTTAACATGTCCTTCTCCACGTACTTGCTTATAGATTTTTGGCCAATAAAACACCCAAGCTGCATAAGGATTTTCTGATAAATCACTAACCTTTCGACTATAATAATTTGTAAAAATAAGAAAACCACCTTTAGTAATTCCTTTATATAACACAATGCGTGCAGTAGGCTTTCCTTTTAAGTTAGTGGTGGCTAAAGTCATAGCTGCCGCTAGATCGTGCACTTCTTCTCGAATAGCCTCGCCGTACCATAACTTAAATTGTTCTAAAGGGTCTTCTAGGAGATCTTGTTGGAACATTCAACACTCCTAGTGATTAAGGGCATCTATTATGAAATAATCTCTTCTAATTTGCCACTTGCTTTTATTTAAGAGGATTACTGGTACAGTAATGAGTAAGAAATATCGAAATTTTCTAGTGAGGTCGATCGATAATATTTGGAATTAATTCTGAGAGCATAAAGGACTCTATTATGACCAACAAAAATTTATAGAAAAGATTTTCAATTTCGTAAACCAACCCCTTTTTTTATGAATAAATAGGTGATGCCAAATAAAATAATAACAAAAGTCGACATCAAAAAATAAGAAAGAGTAAGTCGGCTACTCATAACACCCAAAAAACCATATCGAAAATTATCGACAATATAGCTAATAGGATTGAGATAAGAAATATATTGCCATATAGATGGTAATAAGCTAATCGAATAAAAAACACCACCTAAGTAAGTTAATGGGGTTAAAATGAAAGTAGGTACAATTGAAATATCATCAAAACTTTTTGCATAAATAGCATTAATTAAACCAGCCAGTGAAAAAATACTGGATGCTAAAAAAGCTGCTATTAAAACGGTAATCAGTGAATGAATATGCAAATGTGTGAAAAAAAGTGCAACGATGGACACAATCATCCCCACAATAATCCCTCTTACAAGACCACTGCTCATAAAACCTAAAAGAATAGTTAGGCTAGAAATTGGAGAAACTAAGATCTCTTCAATATGTCTTTGAAATTTCGCTCCAAAAAAAGCCGATACCACGCTAGCATAAGAGCTGGTAATTATGTTCATCATAATAAGACCAGGAGCAATAAATTGAATGTATTTATATCCTTCTATAAATCCTACTTTGGTTCCGACGACTCGACCAAAAATAACAAAATAGAGGATGCTCGTTATTGCAGGCGGTAATAAAGTTTGGGACCAAATTCGCATAATACGCTTTAATTCTGCAACGACAATTGTTTGATAAGCTATTCGCTCTTTTTTGAAACCCATTATTTTTCTGCCGTCAATTTGACAAATAATTCTTCCAATCGGTTAGCTTTATTTCGCATACTGTTTACTTCAATTGCGTATTGTTTTAAGTTCTCAAATAAAGCACTTAAGCTTCGTTCTTTAGGAACTTCAACTTCTAGAGTTCGAGAGTCTTTTATCCAAAACGAATAACCTTCTATCGAAGGTATGATTTCTAGCGGCTGATCCAGATAAAGAATAAATCGTTCCGCATCAAGTTTAGTTAAAATATCTGACATAGAGGTATTTTCAATAATTTCTCCATTATTAATAATGGCAATATTGCGACATAAATATTCAGCTTCTTCAAGATAATGAGTTGTTAAAATGATTGTTATTTTCTGTTGATTTAATTCTTTCAAAAATTTCCACATAGAACGCCGAATTTCAATATCTACACCCGCTGTTGGCTCATCTAAAATTAATATGCGTGGCTTAGGAATAAGAGCTCGTGCGATCATCAATCGACGCTTGAGTCCTCCTGAGAGCTGACGAGCCATAATATTGCGTTTTTCCCATAGCCCTAGTTGTCTTAAATATTTTTCTGCTTGGAATATCGCTTCTTTACGAGCAATACCATAATAACCTGCTTGTTGAAGCACGATATCCATCACCGATTGAAAAATGTTAAAATTAAACTCTTGTGGAACAACTCCAATACAAGTCTTAGCTGCTGCAAAGTCTTTATCAATATCATTACCACAAACAACTACTTTTCCACTGGTTTTATTTATCAGGGAAGTAATAATTCCTATTATGGTTGATTTTCCAGCACTGTTAGGACCAAGTAGAGCAAAAAAATCGCCTTCATTTACCGAAAAATTAACACCTTTTAATGCTTGAAAGCACTTTGCATAAGTCTTTTTTAAATCTTCTATGATAAGTGCTTTCAAGTATAAGCGTGCTGTTCTTTTGATTTAGCAATTCGAACCACCAATGATCGTCCTTTTAAATCTTTACCATGTGCATTTAACGCTTTAATGGCTTGTTTTGCACTGGTATAGGTTATAAATGCATATCCTTTGGAATGACCTGTACGGAAATTCCTTATTATTTTAATTGCTTCAATAGTACCAAAACGGGAAAAATAATCATTTAAATCATTTTCTCCAACATGATAGGGCAAATTACCTATATAAATTTGATCTTTAGAAAAATCTTCGGAAGTTTGGTCTGATTCTATCCGATCTCTTCTTTTAAATATCGAAACAGCAATGATAAAAATTAGTAAGACAGAACATGTTAATGCTATAAGAATAATCGAACTTGCTGACATGGTATTCTGTCTCATTATTTTTAACATAAATGTAAATATTAAGCGATTGTAAAGAAGGTAGCATGGCTTGTAAAGATAAGAAAAGCGATCCTCTAATATTCTTCAAAGTGTGGCGTTCCTTTCGTGTTAAGAAAAAGTTAAAATTTGCGTAGAAAATTTATAATCAGGCTGAGATAATCAAGCTTCACAGCTCACACAACTATGTAAGAATGCAAATTATCGCGTTCACATAAGGTAAATTTCTTTACAAAGCTTAGTAACCTGTCTATGTTATCAGACAAGGTATTTAACATATGGCCTTTTAGTTAAAGACATTAACTGTGTGTAGTATGTATATTTAAGAATAAGAACAGCACGCTTTTCTAGGCGACAAACTCTGACATGCCCATTCTTCAATAAGTAAAGTCATTCACTCTTAAAAATGTATATTACATCTTTATTTATTATGTACTCGAAAAGTGAGTAGTATCCGCTTTCAATTAAGATAAAAAAATGTTTAATTAGTTTAAACCTAGTACAGATAAATAATAGGTAATGTAGTATAGGGGTTTATTCTTAGTTTTTTATCAAGAAATATTTTAAATAAATATTGCTTTGTAAGAGTACGCTGTGTTATACACGTCAATCGCAATTTTTACAATCCAAGAAATATTTTAAGAAATATCTGGTAATAGAGGTGACTTGTAACAAGGCTTGTGACCTCCACCTTTCTTGGATTTGCAAAAGGAAATAGAACAGTCAATGCTATCTAGATTTTTAGTTTCAATAGTAAGTTATTTATATGTTGCTAGTGTTTTTACCCCTTCGTTAGCAACAACGGGTGTATTGACTACTAAGACGGATCAGCAAATCAATGAGCAAATTAACTCTCTGCAAGCTCAAGTTAATCAACTTCAAATGCAGCAAAAACAAGCTCAAAAAAAACCCACCCACACTCATCATTATCGAAAGCATATCTGTCTAAATGATAAATGCATATATTACACTTCTCGCTTATGGATTGGCCCTTACTTAAATACCAAAGAGACTTTTAATGGGTCGAAACTAGTCATCAATATTCCTACAGTTCGTAAGGATGCTCGAATACTTCTTCAGCAGTATCAATTGGAACAAGAATGTCTTGAGTTAGGAATACCAGCTCTTTATCTACCTCGAGCAACCTTTAGTGGGAAACTGGAAGGCCAAGTAGCTTATGAGAGTAACGCTATAGGATCAAAGACTGCAAATATCAACTTTAGTGGCGCGGAATTAGATATCTATATTCAAGGAAATTCGTGGACATCTGGTTATATGGCCTTAGATTATGACCAAGATGAATTGGTACATGAATCGCATATATTGATAAATCATGCTTTTGTTACCATTGGGAGTCTAAATAGATGCCCTTTTTACGCCAGTATTGGTCAAATATATGTACCTTTTGGACGTTACAGCAGTTTGATGATCACCTCTCCAGTTACATTGGAACTCGGACGGACTCGGGCTCAGGCTTTGACCATAGGCTACCAACAAACTGAAAAGAACAGCTTGCATGCTGCGGTATATGATTATCAGGAGTTAGCTAATAATCCATCTCGTAGTAATCAAAATAATCAATGGGGTGTAGATGTTGGTTATGAATTTAATACTGATATTCGTCATCTTCGTATAAGCGGCGAAGTTGGAATAGGCTTAATTTCTAATCTCTCAGATTCGCAAAGAATGCAAACTACTGTACTTTTACATGATGAAATTTTGCACCATACCGTCCAAGCAATTGATTTATATGGTAGTTTTACCATTGATCCTATGATTTTCATTATTGAGTATATTGGAGCTTTAAGAAGTTTTGATATCGCTGATGTTTGCTTTGCAAACCAAGGTGCCCGTCCCACTGCTTTCCACACTGAGATAAGCTATACATTCCATACAAGTTCAAAATCTAACTCTATTGGTTTAGGATACGATCATACTACTCAAGCTTTAGCTCTAGTCCTTCCTCAAAATCGCTACAGCGTCTTCTACAACTTTAATATTTGGAAGGATACGAATTTTACTTTGGAATATCGGCATGATATTAATTATTTTCAGAGTATAACCAACACCAATACTCCTATCCATCTCAGCATTGCTACTGATTTAGGTAAAAGTGATAATGTTATAACCGCGCAATTTAATCTTTGTTTCTAAAATATCTATTGTATAAAACTATGGCTATTGTGTAAAATTTAATTCTTCCACCTTCTTCCATAGAAGAAGGATTTTCCCAGTTTGATAAAATTACCTACAGCTTATATCTGAAAATTCCTAATTTTATGTAGTTTTTCTGATGTATAGTTCGATGGTAAAATATAAGATTCTCAATCTTTTTAAAATGTAGGATTAAAAAGTGTAGGCTTAATTCTAATCTTCCGACTCTTTCCGCCTTTTTTTACCATGAATAATAAATCATCAAATAATATAAAAATTGTTTTCAATCACTTTCCAAAAAAGTCTACGATATCGATTTCTAACATCCAAAAGCTAATAAAACAGGCATAATTTGATTTTCCAAATTATGCCTTTCCAATAGAAGCTTGCACCAAATAGTGCTAGAAATGGGGTGGACGATGGGACTCGAACCCACGACAACCGGAACCACAATCCGGGGCTCTACCAACTAAGCTACGCCCACCAAAGAATTAATTATTTTTTTTGGGGTAACTTCAGTACTTTTTACTCCGCCTTAGTCTTCTGAAAACGCGCCCGACAGGATTTGAACCTGCTACCATCGGCTTAGAAGGCCGATGCTCTATCCAAAATGAGCTACGGACGCACACTGTTAAGTTAAATGATTACGCAACTACACTTAAGGGTCAAGTTTAAAATTTGGAGGTCGAACTCAAAAAAACCACCATGAGACATGAGACTAATTTCTATTTTTCATTTCTTAACTTCTGAAATCGGGGTAGAGGGATTCGAACCCCCGACATCCTGCTCCCAAAGCAGGCGCGCTACCAGGCTGCGCTATACCCCGCAAACTTGAAGAAAGCAAAGCCATCACATACTACTGTCGATATTCAAATGCGTCAACAGAGATTCTTATTGAACCCAGTCCTTATTTATTTTCTCCACGAGGAGATTACAGAGACATACAGTTAATATAGGATTTAAAAGAGAATATTTGCTACTATACAGCAATTCAGAAACTGAAACCAAAGGGTATTTTAATGAGTAAGATCCAATATCTTATCGAAGATGCTTATCGTAACAAAGATGCATTTACTAGCGATAATACCCCGAATAAAATTCGCGAGGCTGTACATCAGACCATTGAGCTACTTGATCGAGGAGAAATTCGTATCGCAGAAAAGTGTAATGGACAATGGAATATTAATAAGTGGATTAAGATGGCTGTTTTACTTTATTTTAAAATAGAACCTTATAAAACTTTCAAGTCAGGTTATGCTTCCTTTTACGACAGAATTCCTTTAAAGAATGATCACCAAGCTGAATTCAGTGGAAAAGGAATTCGAATCGTTCCACATGCAATTATACGAAAAGGTGCTTATTTAGCAAGTAATACAGTACTTATGCCTAGTTATATTAATATTGGTGCCTACATCGATTCAGGAAGTTTGATTGACACCTGGGCGACAATAGGTTCCTGCGCTCAAATTGGTAAAAACGTTCATATTTCTGGTGGAGTAGGAATTGGAGGAGTACTCGAACCCTTACAAGCACATCCCACTATTATTGAAGATAATTGTTTTATTGGTGCTCGTTCAGAAATTGTAGAAGGTTTTATAGTTGGAAAAGGTGCTGTCATTTCCATGGGTGTTTTTATCGGACAAAGCACCCCGATTTATAACCGACTCACTGAAAAAATTACTTACGGACAAATTCCTCCCGGTTCTGTAGTTATACCTGGAAGTCTTCCTTCTCCGGAAGGGAATTATAATCGATATAGTGCCATCATAATTAAACAGGTAGATAAAAAAACTCGAAATAGAGTTTCTTTGAATAGACTTTTGCGTGAAAATTAAAATGAGCGAAACACTAAAACTCTTAAAACAACTCATCGAGTGCCCTTCTATCACACCTAATGATGCTGGTTGCCAAGATATTTTAATTAAGCACTTAGCCTGTGCAGGATTTCAATACGAACGTTTACCTTTTAAAGGAGTTAACAATCTTTGGGCGTGGAACGGTAAAAGACCTCCGCTTATTATCTTTGCAGGACACACCGATGTTGTTCCGCCTGGCGATGAAGCACAATGGCAATCTCCCCCTTTTATGCCAACTGAAAAAAATGGATATCTTTATGGTCGAGGAGCTACTGACATGAAAAGTGGATTGGCTGCTATGATTGTTGCAGTACAAAAATTTATTAAGCAATACCCCAACCACAATGGTACAATTGGATTCATCATTACAAGCGATGAAGAAGGCCCAGCAAGAAATGGGACTTGTAAGGTGTTGGAATATTTAAAAAAAAATAATATAAAAATGGATTATTGTATTGTTGGTGAAGCTAGCAGTATCAACCTCTTAGGTGATGCCATTAAAATAGGACGGAGAGGATCTCTATACGGAAATCTCACTATCTTCGGAAAGCAAGGTCATATCGCCTATCCTCATTTAGCCTATAATCCCATTCATTACTGTTTTCAAGCATTCGATGCTTTAACAAAAACTATTTGGGATCAAGGAAATGATTTTTTTACTCCTACTTCTTTTCAATTTTATAACGTTGAGGCCGATAGCGGGGCTGATAATATAATTCCAGCAACATTAAAAGCCAAATTTAATTTTCGATTTATATCTATTCATTCTTTAAAAAGGCTTCAAAAAAAATTTGAAACTATTCTTGACCAACATCAACTCAAATATGATATCCAATGGAACATTTCTAGAAAACCTTTTTTCAGCGGTAACGGCAAATTGGTAGCCATTACTCGACAAGCTATTAAAGAAATTTGTGAACGTGAAACCAAACCTAACACTTATGGAGGTACCTCGGATGGTCAATTTTTTGCTGCTGCTGGCTGCGAAGTTGTTGAATTAGGGCCTATCAATAAGACCGCTCACCACGTTAATGAAAATACTTCTATTGCAGATCTCGACACTCTTTCTAAGATATATTTTCACACTCTTCGGCGAATTCTTTCTTAATAATATTTTAATATCAAATAGTTATACTGAGTCAAGATAAATCTTATATGATTTGTATAAATAGTTTTTTTCAGTTAAAAAGCTATTTTTCAAAAATGATTATGGATGAAATGTAGATTCTAAAGACGTCTAAATAAAATTGCACTTATGGACATTCTAGTTTAATCTGAATCACTTTTACGTTATTGTGGATTTTCAGTACTCTGAAAAAGTAATTAGGAGAGGTGCTCGAGCGGTTGAAGAGGCACGACTGGAAATCGTGTGTGCGCTAAATCCGTACCGAGGGTTCGAATCCCTCTCTCTCCGCCAAATAGCTAAAGAATCGTACTGGAAAAAAGTATAAATTCTTGTGTACCAAGGTTTAAAATTTCAGAATATGCTACTATATACCAGTTAGTAGTCACAGAAGCCCCCTCGCGACAAATTCCTGTGAACCCCGCCAGGCCCGGAAGGGAGCAACGGTGACGGTAAATTTGGGTGCTAGAGAATAGTTTTTGTGGCTACTTTTTTTTGCTATAGGAATGGATAATGATTCATCAAGTCTTGGCGCGGAAATGGCGCCCTCGATGCTTTAAAGAAATAATTGGTCAAGTATTTGCCGTTCAGGCATTGAGTAATGCTCTTAATCAACAATACCTCCATCATGCCTATTTATTCACTGGAACTCGTGGTGTTGGTAAAACAACTCTGGGACGTTTATTTGCAAAATGTCTTAATTGCGAAAAAGGTATTAGCGCCAATCCATGCAATATCTGTGGAAATTGTAAAGAAATCGACTCTGGGTGCTTTCCCGATTTTCTTGAAGTAGATGCGGCCTCACATACAAAAGTAGAAAGCACTCGGGATTTGCTTGATGATATCCAATATGCGCCAACGAAAGGCTGTTTTAAAGTTTATCTAATTGACGAAGTGCATATGCTTTCTAGACATAGCTTTAATGCTCTGTTAAAAACCTTGGAAGAACCTCCTAGTCACGTGAAATTCATCCTTGCTACCACTGACCATCATAAATTACCGATAACCATATTGTCGCGCTGTCTGCAGTTTCACCTTATGCCTCTTTTACCGAAACAAATTGTTGATCATTGTCAGCACATTTTACAGAAAGAGAATATCGAATTTGAAAAGGCCGCACTTGATTTGTTAGCTCGAGCCGCTAATGGGAGTGTTCGCGATGCTTTAAGTCTTCTAGATCAGGGGATAGCTTATGGTAACGGTAAAGTTCTTGTTAATGATATGAAAATTATGTTAAGGATTATTGAGCCAACCTTGTTATTTGATATCCTAGAGGCTCTTGCTCAGAAGAAAGGAAATAATTTATTGAATTATACTAATAAACTAGCGCAACAGGGTGCCGATTTTTATAGTGCCTTAACCGAATTATTAGCATTACTTCACCAGATTGCTGTTATCCAAGTAGTTCCTAATGCTCAAATCGAAAATGATAACGAACGATTGCGTCAGTTAGCGAATCTTCTTTATTGCGAAGATGTACAGCTTTTTTATCAAATTGGTCTATTAGGGCAACGAGATTTACCTTATTCTCCAAGCCCGCAAATAGGATTTGAAATGACATTGTTGCGAATGCTTGCTTTCTACCCCGAATCGACGTCATCGAAAATTAAATCGGCGATTAAAAACGAACCATCTTACAAAACCTTCACCACTAGTTCAATGTCTCCCCATTACTCTTTATTTAAAGAATTTCAGTGGTATCAACTGTTACCCCAATTAAATCTTACAGGCGCTGCCCTTGCTTTAGCACAACAATGCAGTCTTAGTCAAAAAACTGAAACACATTTGCATTTAACTTTAAATCCTAAACAAAAACCATTTCTGCAAAAAAAACAGGTTCAGAAAATATCTGAAGCAGTAAGTAAATACTTTAATCGCACTATCGACGTGAAAATTACTGTCAATGGTAATTTCAGAGAAACTCCTTCTGCAATTACTGAAAAAATAGCTCAAAATCGACAATCTGAGGCAGAAAAAAAAATTTTGCGTGATCCACAGGTTCAGCAGATAATGCAAACTTTTGATGCAACTATAATACAGGAAAGCATTGTTTTACATAAAGAATGATGACTACCCAAATTAAGTAGGAAAGATTTTAACAATGATAGTCTTACCAGAAATCGATAATTGTTTATTTTAATCTGGCTAATACAAAACTAGTTAGAAAATTATATAATAAAACAATTCACATTATGACAGTAGCGACTTATAATTTCGAAGATGTTTAATGTAATGAACGTACATTACAAAAGATGGTATTGAAGAATTTAAATAGTGTGTTTGTGGGAGTTTGAAAAATTTGAGAGAAGCTATTCAAAAAGTCATCCAAACAAAGAGAATTGAACTTCTTGAAAATAAGCGTATCCTTGACGATATTTTCAATATTTCCATAAAAAAAGCTGATAAGGAGAAGGTTGATCTTAGTACATGCCTTTACAAAACAATAACTCTCTATCAAGACCAAGGAATAAATATTGTTTAGTCCACTGATAAAACAGCTTATAATTGAGCTCCAAAGCTTACCCGGTGTGGGACCAAAGTCTGCACAACGGATGTCTTTTCATCTTCTTGCAAAATCCAGACGAACCAAGGGATTAGCCTTGGCTAAATCTTTACAATCTGCTATTAATCAAGTGAGAGAGTGTCAATTATGCCGAATTTATACTGAACAAAATTTGTGTGATATTTGTTGTAATCCAAAACGTAATCCGGCACTCTTATGTATTGCTGAAAGTCCAGCAGATTTAGCTGCTATAGAGCAAGCTCAGATCTATTCAGGCCGTTATTTTGTGCTTCAAGGATGCCTTTCTCCTTTAGATGGAATAGGCCCTCAAGAAATTGGGATTCCTATTCTTCTTAATCGATTACAAAATGAATTTATTACAGAACTTATTATTGCTACCAACGCAACCATGGAAGGAAAAGCCACAGCACATTATATTGCAAATCATGTCGATCAGACTAAAATAAAGTGTTCACGCATTGCCCACGGTGTACCAGTTGGTGGTGAATTGGAGTATCTTGATGGCGGTACCCTAAGTCACGCTTTCCGTTCCAGAGTGCCTATTAAAAATCAAAATTAATTGAAGAGACAACAATGATGAATGACGAATTTAATTTCAATAATTTAATGAAAAATGCAAAAAAAATTCAAGAAATGATGCAGAAAGCGCAAGAGGAATTATCAAAAATTGAAGTTACTGGTGAATCCGGCGCTGGCATGGTGAAAATCACTCTCACTGCTCAACATGAGGTCGTAAAACTTGTGCTCTCTGATGAACTTCTAAAAGAAGCAAAAGAAGTTGTTGAAGATCTTATAAAAGCTGCTTTTAACGATGCCAACCAGAAAGTCATTAAAATTACTAAAGAAAAAGTAATGTCCTCTAACAGCCGCCTTTTTGATAGCAATAATGAATAAAAAATGAGCAAAATGAGAAACAATTCTAAATTAAATTAACTCTAAATTAATAAAGAAGTTCTTAGAACCGTGTTTACTGATTATATTGTGGTGATATCCTCCACAAGTTTCTCCTACGCCGAAAACTTGGTACTTTCTGCTCATCTCTGGTAATTCTATTATCTTAGACTATCAACTCTTTGAGTTTTTGGCCATGCATTTAATACTTCTTTTACTAGTGTGGCTAAAGGAATGGAAAAAAATACGCCCCAGAATCCCCAACAAATTCCACCAAAAAATAGAACCGACAAAATAATTACAATAGGATGCAGATCCATGGCTTCTGAAAATAGGAGAGGAACCAATAAATTTCCATCTAAGGCAATAATTGTAGCATAAACAATCATTAAATAAGCAAAATGCGCAGAAAAGCCCCATTGCATTAATCCTGCTATCATAATAGGAACTGTAATAATCACCGCACCAATATAAGGTACAATCACAGAAAACCCTAATAGTATTCCTAGTAAAAAGGCATATTGCAATCCTAATACCGAAAAAGCAATAACTGAAAAAAAACTAACAATAATTATTTCAATTACCCGCCCTCGAACATAAGCACCGATCTTTTGATTCATTTTATACCAAACAATTTGAATAAGTCCACGACGTTCTGGTAAAAAACGACTGAGCCAAACGCTCATTACCTCACCATCTTTCAAAAAGAAGAATACAAGTAAGGGTACTAACACGAAATAAAGAACAATCTCAATAATACTAGGAATTGAGGCTAATGAGAAAGATAAAATAAATTGCCCAATTCGAGCTGATTGCTGATGTAAATAGACAGCGAAATCAGTGGTCGGATCAGCAGGAAATAATTTTGGGTAATGATGCGTGAGTTCAATTATCCACTCTTGGCCTTTAGTAATAGCTCGAGGAAATTCATGCACCATACTAGTCAGCTGTTTCCACATTAATGGCAATAAACCAAAAAGAGCGAGTATAAAAAGACCTAAGAAAAAGAGATAAACCACACTGACAGCAAGCCAGTGTGGAAATCGCCATTGTTTCAACCATCGCACTGGTGAGGAAAAGAGATAAGCAAGCACTATACTTATTGTTATCGGTAACAAAAATTTTCCGAAAAATTCGATTAATAAAAACCCGAAAACCAAAGTGAAAAACAACGCCAATGCTTCAGGATCCGAAAAATGACGGACGAACCAGTTAGAAATACCACGCAAAATGGGATTTTTATCACTATGCATCAACTTTTATCTCTCTCATACTTTCAAGCATCGCTATCGCTGCATTTACTGCTTCAACTCCTTTATTACTTCCTCTTTTACCGCACCCTGCTCGGGCGAAAGCTTGTGCTTTATTTTGCGTAGTCAGAATACCAAAAATAACAGGAATCTCATATTCTAAAGCTACTCGTTGACATCCCGAGCTTACTTGTTGACAGACGTAATCGTAATGGTTAGTTTCTCCTCGGATTACTGCTCCCAAGCATATAACGGCATTATACAATTTAATTTTTGCCAGTTGTTTTGCCATTAATGGAATTTCTACAGCTCCTGGTACCCAAATTTTTTTAATTTGATCTTCTTTAACTCCAAGCTCCACTAAACGGCCTAAGGCTCCAGATAATAATTTTTCTGTTACTACTTGATTAAATTGGCTAATCACAATAGCTAATTTAAGTAGATGTATCATTTAATCGCTTCCTCTGTTAAATTTAACAAGTGACCTAGTTTCTTTCGTTTTGCTTTTAGATAGCTAATGTTATCGCATGTCGGCGTTGCTTCTAAAGATACGCGTTCAGAAACTTCGATTCCGTAACGGCTTAGATCTGCTACTTTGTTAGGATTATTAGTTAACAAACGAACTTTCTGTACTCCAAGAATTCGTAATATTTGCGCTGCTAACCCATAATCCCGCAAATCCGCTTCAAAACCAAGGTGATGATTCGCTTCTACTGTGTCTAAGCCTTTCTCTTGTAAAGCATAGGCTTTTATTTTATTTCCTAAACCAATACCACGACCTTCTTGACGTAAATAAAGCAAAATTCCTCCTTGAGTAGAGATTTCATCTACAGCGACTTTCAATTGCCAACCACAATCACAACGGGAAGAGCCAAATACATCGCCGGTTAAGCATTCTGAGTGAATTCGTACTAAACAAGGTTTATCTATTGTCTTTTTCTGATTAATTAAGGCTACGTGTTCTAACTTATCGATCCGACCGCGAAAGATTTTAATTGTATACTTACCCCTATTTTTAAGAGGTAATGTTGAAGCAGAAATTTCATCAATCAAAATTCCATAATTAATACGATATGTGATCAAATCATGAATACTAACAAGTGGAATCTGATGGCGTTCGGCAAATATTTGTAAATCAGGCAACCGTGCCATACTACCATCTTCATTTAAAATTTCACATAAAACGGCAGCTGGTTTCAAATCTGCTAAACAGCATAAATCGATACTTCCCTCGGTATGCCCTGGTCGAGCTAAGACTCCCGCGTTTTTCGCTTTTAATGGAAAAATATGACCGGGCATGACAATATCATCAGGACCACTTTTCTCATCGATAGCGATACGGATTGTTCGAGCTCGATCTCGAGCTGAAATTCCTGTTGTAACGTCATAAGCCGCTTCAATAGACACTCCAAAAGGAGTTTGATAACGAGATCGATTTCGGCTAGTCATCATAGGAATATTCAATCGCTCAAAATCGCTAGCCATCATTGGTAAACAAATTAAACCTCTTCCATACTGAGCCATAAAATTAACCTGGTCAGCTGTAACATGTTCAGCAGCAACAATCAAATCGCCCTCATTTTCGCGCGATTCATCATCAACTAGAATAACCATTCTTCCTTCACGTAAGGTCCTTAAAGCTATTTCGATACTATCAAACGCTTTTTTCATTAGATATTATCTCCCGCGTTGTTTGAGCAACAATTTTTGCTATTAAATCAAATTCAACATTCACCCAACTACCTATTATTAAATCCTTTAAATTTGTTTTCTCCAAAGTGTGAGGAATCAACATTACCGAAAAAGTATCTCTCATCACATCGTTAATGGTTAAGCTCACTCCATTTATTGCTACACTACCTTTTTTTATTAAAAAAGGTTGAGTCTCTTTTAAGACGCCTTCAAAAGTCATCTGAGTGAATTTAGCCTGTTTTTCTTTAGAGTTTAGTATAACGGTTTGATCAACGTGTCCTGTAACAAAATGCCCACCCATTCGGTCCATTAACCGTAAAGCACGTTCCAAATTCACCCAACTACTCACCTTATAGAAGCGCGCAGAAGTACATTCTAAAGTTTCAGAAGATAATTCACAGAGGAAACTTTTTGATTTCGCTTCTACAACCGTCACACAAATACCATCTATTGCAATGCTTTCTCCGATCTGTAAATCGAGAAATTGCGTCTCGATATGCATCACTGCCCGTTTCGAAAACATCTCAATGGACTGTATCTTCCCGCAATGATCAGAAAGGCCCGTAAACATCTCTTCAATCACATCACCAAATTAAAATATAGAATAGTACTGATATTCAAGACAAGACGTATTAAAATAATAAACAGAGGACCCGCACAACGCTGGCTGGCACTTTATCGCCTCTTCCATTTTAACTCTAAATATAGATCGGGTTTTAGAATTTAATTTAATTATTTAATCATTTAACAATAGTACCGACTCTTATATTCTCTCAAACTAATATAGAACTGTGGAACTCACAGGCTCATTCCACTTTAGAGAGAAAACCGGGAGACTCTGTACCCCTTTTTCCCCTCTCCACTTTATAAAGACCTTTTTCCGCGTAATACAGTAACAAATCTGATTAGGAAGTCAACTATATTGATAGTATAGACTAAAATAGCATCTAGTACGCTAATGAAAATTTCAGATTTAACAAAATCTAATATCACATATCACATCATCTCCAATCTGACGCCATTGGATGTGATGTCCTTGAAAATTAAATGGAATTTGAAAAGCAGAGATCGCTTGATTGCCTAAAATCTTGGGAGTAATATAAATTAAGGCGCGCTGGATTAATTTTTTGTGTAAAAAGGACTGGAAACATTTTCCACCTGTTTCTACCCAGAGAGTGTGCATTCCGTGCATTCCAATCGTACTTAACACTTGATCAAGATCTAAACCTTCTCTGTTCTTTGTTATTTCAATGCAATGGATATTTTTCTTGGCGAGGGCTTTTTTACGTCGCTTCTCAGCAGATTTTTTATGAAAAATAAATAATTTTTCAGAAGATTGATGCACACGTGCATTTAACGGTAGTCGCAGGTTAGAATCGAGAATATAAATCGGCTTTTTTATTGTTTCATTGACAAGACGCACATTTAACTGAGGATTATCATATAATATTGTATTGATTGTGGTGAGAAGTGCATCGCTTTTTTTTCGAAATTCATGAGTATAAAAATTTAATTCTTTTCCTGTCAGAGAGATAGGCTTACCTTTGATCCCCGCAGTTTTGCTATCCAAACTAAGTGCCAACTTAGCAGTTATCCAAGGTCGCTTGTTAGTTATCCAATAGGAATAATTTTCATAAAAGGATTTGATTTCAGGTAGCTCTATTAAAAAACAATTGATTCCTGCCTCTTTTAGTGCTTGAGCTCCTTTATTAAAAACGTTTGGATTGGGATCAGAGAAACCATAGTAAACTTCTTTTATTCCAGTTTTTATAATTAACTCTGTGCAAGGTGGTGTTTTCCCGTAATGACAGCAAGGTTCCAAAGTTACATACAAATTTGCTCCTTTTGCATCTTTGCCAGCAGAATTAATAGCTTCTACTTCTGCATGAGGAAGCCCGCTCCTTTTATGGAAGCCTGTAGAAATGATTTTATTATCTTTAACTAAAACGGCTCCTACTGCTGGGTTGGGCGCACAAAATCCTTGTCGAATTGCAGCGAGCTTTAATGCTTGTTTCAGAAATGCAGGATTATCCATTAACATGTAAAGAAGTAGATAATAAAAACTCGTTTGACGATTTTATCCTTTCTGGATTCAATTTCTCACGTAAGCTTAGACAAATCAATATGTATTGATAAATCAATCAATACGGAATAATGTCTATCGTCTTTTTGCATTATTGCAGAAAGTAGACGAAAAAATAGGGATCTAAAGACTGTAGACAAATAGTTTTCTAAACCATAAAGCCATTTTTAGTTCAACATTAACGCCTAAATTTAATTCCCTTACTCAATTGAGTATATAGTTATTGTATACTTAAATTTATTTTATATATTCAATAAACCCTAATATGAACTTACAAGAAAAGTCTATATTGAAACTTCACCCCCTATATCAAACCCAAAAATATCTGTTTTCGTTAATTTTTTAATAAACCAAAGTAATTTACAGTTCATTTTATCAGACAAAAAAATATCAAATAATTGCTTTTCTATTGTTTGTTAAGAACACATTAAATTTTATCCATTTTATTCCTTAATCACTTAGTGTAGTGACTTCAAAGAAAAAGATAATATATTTTTTAAAGTATATCTAAAAGTATATCTAAGGGGCTTTTCCCAACGAGTAATTATTTTCGGAAAATAAATTATAAAAAATCCCTCTTACATATTATTAAAATCCTTGTTATTATTAATAAGTATACATTAATTAATGAGTACACTTTTTTCTAGGTACTTTAAAGAATTTTATCTATGCTACAAGCACGTAAACGAAGTCATCCTACGCACGAAGGCTTAATGCGTTATGCCAAAATGCTTGGCTTTGGTGATATTCATACTAAGATTGATTCCACGAGTGGACTGCAGGCCATCATTGCTATTCATAGCACTAAACGAGGACCTGCTATTGGGGGTTGTCGATTTTACCATTATGCTTTAATGAATTTAGCATTAAAAGATGCCTTACGCTTGTCCTACATGATGACCTTAAAAGCTGCTTTTAGCGATCTTCCTCATGGTGGAGCTAAAGCTGTTATTATGAAACCTTCCGTTGCTTATGATCGTGAAGCGCTTTTTCGTTCTTTTGGTGATTTTGTTCATGATATGAACGGGCGATATATCACAGCAATGGATATTGGAACAACAACAAAGGATATGGATGTCATTTCTGAACGTACACCGCAAGTTATCGGTGCTGCAGGAACTGACGCAGTTCAAGACGATCCATCTCCTTTTACTTCGAAAGGCGTTTTTCTCGGATTAAAGGCCGCTATTAAATTTAAATGGAATCGTGATGATTTGGAAGGCTTACACATTGCTATACAAGGTGCCGGAAAGACAGCTTATTATCTAGCTCAACTTTTGCACCAACAGGGAGCTACTATCACCATCTGCGATCTTAAACCAGAAGCAACCCAACGATTTATAGATGAATTTAAAGCAAATGTGGTCCCTCCCGAGAAAATTTATGATATAAAATGCGATATTTTCTCACCTGCTGCCATCGGCAGCGTTATTAATTTAAATACACTTAATCGAATCAAGGCGTTCATTATTGCAGGTCCTGCTAACAACCAACTTGCTCATCAAAAATACGGTGTCATTGCTCATCAACGCGGATTTCTCTATGTTCCTGATTACGTTATTAATGCGGGGGGCTTAATTCAAGCAGCTTCAGTCCATGATTATCATAACGTTAATATCGCTAATAAATTAATCGAAAAGTTATATGACCGTCTTTTAGAATTATTTACACGTTCTTTAAAAGAAAATAAACCAACTACGGAAGTAGCTGCTCTCATGGCTAAAGAAAAACTCACCGCTTTGAACTCTCATGGATTGGAGACGACAGTACGATGTTGAAAACAACAACTACTGCCAGTTTTACCGTTCAATATTTACAGTTTCTCGACGTCAACAGCCAGCCTTCTCAGCCTTTTCCCGAATTTGCAGATCCTGATACGCTATTGTATCTCTACCGTCAAATGTCTCTTATCCGTCATTTTGATAATAAAGCTGTTAACCTTCAACGCACTGGAAAGATGGGTACCTATCCTTCTTCTCAGGGTCAGGAAGCAGTAGGAGTTGGTATGGGAAATGCCATGCAGGTCGAAGACGTTTTTTGCCCCTATTATCGTGATCAAGGAGCATGTCTTGAGAGAGGAATAAAATTATCAGAATTTTTGGCTTATTGGGGAGGAGATGAACAGGGCAGTAATTATTCTAATCCTGGAGTTAAAGACGATTTTCCTAATTGTATTCCTGTTGCGGGACAACTTCTGCACGCTGCTGGCATTGCGTACGCTATTAAATATCGAAAACAATGTCGTGCTGTAGTAACGATTTGTGGAGATGGTGGAACTTCTAAAGGTGATTTTTACGAAGCAATTAATCTAGCTGGATGCTGGAAATTGCCGGTGGTTTTTGTCATTAATAATAATCAATGGGCCATTTCAGTAGGCCGTAATCAACAGACTGGCTGTCAAACATTGGCTCAAAAAGCCATCGCCGGAGGATTTGATGGATTGCAAGTAGACGGTAATGATGTTATTGCCGTCCGTTATGCAGTTTCCAAAGCTTTAGAGAGAGCACGAGCAGGAGGCGGCCCCACCTTAATTGAAGCTATCACATATCGATTATGCGATCATACTACCGCAGATGATGCGAGCCGCTACATGCCCTCTGAAGAGCTGAAAATGGCTTGGAAACGTGAACCAATTGCTCGACTTAGATATTATTTGGAATCCAAAGGACTATGGTCACGAGACAAAGAAATAGGACTGCAAATTGAGTTATCTAACGAAGTTGAGCAAATTGTAAAAGAATTTTTAGATAGGCCTCCATCAAAGCCGACAGATATGTTTGATTATTTGTATGAGGAATTGCCTCAATCACTTAAAAAACAACGTGATGAGCTAATCGGAAAAGAAGAATGATGGGAATTACATTGATTGAAGCTGTCAATCAAGCATTAGCTTATGAGATGACAAAGGATAATTCTGTTATTGTATTAGGAGAAGACGTTGGTATTAACGGAGGTGTTTTCCGAGCTACCATAGGATTGCTTGAGAAGTTTGGGCCAGAGCGAGTTTTAGATATGCCATTAGCTGAAAGTATGATTGCTGGAATTTCAATAGGCATGGCATCTCAGGGGTTAAAATCTATCGCGGAATTTCAATTTGAAGGATTTATTTATTCCGGTTTTGATCATATTTTGAGTCATGCAGCACGGTTACGGAATCGAACTCGAGGCCGATTGCATTGTCCTATCGTTTATCGTGCTCCCTTTGGAGGTGGTATCCGTGCTCCTGAACATCATTCAGAAAGTATGGAAGCGCTATTTGCTCATATTCCGGGATTAAGGGTTGTTATTCCTTCTTCTCCTGCCAGAGCTTACGGGTTATTGTTGGCTTCTATTCGTAAGCCCGATCCTGTTCTTTTTTTAGAACCGAAACGTATCTATCGCTTAGTGAAGCAAGAGGTTCCGGATGATGGGAAAGAACTTCCTTTAGATCAATGTTTCCTTTTACGTGAAGGTTCTGACGTTACTCTCGTAACCTGGGGAGCTATGCTTAAAGAGACTATGGAAGCGACTGATCAGCTCGCTCGGCAAGGTATCGAAGCAGAGGTGATCGATGTTGCTACCATTAAACCGCTGGATATGAATACTATTTTGTATTCAGTAGAAAAAACTGGACGCTGCGTGATCATCCATGAAGCTCCATTAACTGGTGGAGTTGGAGCTGAAATTGCGGCCGGTATTGCTGAACAAGGTTTACTCTCTTTATTAGCACCTATTAAACGTGTAGCTGGATATGACACTATAATGCCTTATTTTCAATTAGAAAAAAAATATATGCCAAGTACCAACCAGATTTTTAAAGCTGTACAATCGTTGATGGAATTTTCCTGATGAAAGTTTTTAAATTGCCCGACCTAGGAGAAGGCTTACCTGATGCAGTAATTCGTGAATGGTATGTGAAAGAGGGTGATGAAGTCATTGTGGATCAGCCATTAGTTGCTATGGAAACAGCAAAAGCACTTGTAGATGTTCCTTCTCCATTGTCCGATAAAATTGAAAAATTATTTGGTGAAGTAGGTGACATCGTAAAAACTGGTCATCCACTTGTTGGATTTGAAGAAGAGGCTGAAAAAGAAACTCCTAAAAACGATGCAGGGACAGTAGTTGGTGCTATTGAAAGTAGTGAAACTATTTTAAAAGAAGTTGCCACAGGCATTAAAGTGCAAAAATCCGAAGAAAGAAGAAAGATTGCTAAAGCAACCCCATTAGTTCGAATGCTCGCCAAGCAACTCAAGGTGGATCTTTCTATGATTAAACCTCAAGGTAAAATGATTACTACTGAAGAAGTTAAGCAATCTGCTCAATTGTACCAAACCTCTTCGAATAAAGGTCAAAAAATCGAAACAGAGCTTACTCCTTTATCCAATGTACGACGTGCAATGGTTCTCAGTATGAGTCAGTCTCATCGTAATATCGTTCCTGTTAGTTTAGTGGATGATGTGGATGTTCATGCCTGGAAGGGTCAACAAGATATTTCAATACGACTGATTCGAGCTATTGCACAAGCTTGTATAGAAATCCCTATTATGAATGCTTATTTTGATAGTGATAAAATGGGCTATAGGATAAAAAAACATATCAATATCGGGGTGGCAGTTGATACCCCTCATGGTTTATATGTTCCAGTTTTAAAAGATGTTGTGCATCGAAGTAATAACGAACTACGTCAACAAATTGACTACTTTAAAAAGATGGCTCAAACAAGGAGTCTCTCTTCTGAAGATCTTCGAGGTGCAACAATTATGTTATCCAACTTTGGGATTTTTGCAGGACGCTATGCAAATCCCATTCTCCTTCCACCGATATTCACAATCATTGGTGTGGGTCGCATACGAGAGCAGGTAGTGCCTGAAAATGGCCAGCCCTCAATTCATCGGATGTTGCCGCTATCCGTAACTAGTGATCACCGATTTATTACAGGCGGAGAAATTGCTCGATTCCTAAAAGTATTAATTGATTCTCTAGGAAAAGCTTAATCTTTAACTACTCAACACAAAATATTAATCAAGTCTAACATTTATAAACTACGACAGCATACTAGAATTACAGTAAGCCATTATTTCTCTGCTAGAAGCGCTAAAAGCTGTATGCATGGTGGTGTTTTTATTGTGGTGGTATAGGTGGGATTCTGGATCGGTGTATGTAAGACACTAACTGCGAAAAAGAATTGCAAGAATATCTTTTCACCGATTTTGAGTTTTCCCACAAATAACTTTAGTAATCACTTAAACTATAGTAGATTATAAACACTTCTTCTTATTTTAATTACTAAAACTTAATAATTTAGCCTAGTCAACTTTCCCATTGCTGCATATTCTACGGTAAGATCTGTCTTCAATCGTGAATATATAAAAAAGAATCAGGCTGTGACTTCTGAACAATGTCCTTATCAATATTAATTCTACCTGGGTTTTCTCCGGAAATTGGGTTTTTCAAAAAAATCACAGAAATATACTAAGTAAAAGTACTTCTTAATAACTCAACGCTTGACTCTAAATTGGCTCCAATAAAATAAAAAGGAGCAGAGATTATAATTAATTTCAAGATTAAGGCTGTATGTGACGTTGAGTTAAAATTCATTTCTTGATCTGGAAGCTCCTGCATATTGTAAATCTGTTCTACTAATAAGTTTTTTAGCCAATTTGTGATCCAGATTTTGTCATAAGACGTTGTAGTTTAAACATCGTCCTTGACGATCTTTCCAACAGAATCATCTTAGTTAGACGCCCTACCATATTTTGAAGAAAAATATCGATTTTTTTTACCTAAAGATGTCTAAAGTTTAAATAATTTTTTTAAAAAATCCATATTTTCCTTGTAATATTTTCTACGGATTATCATTGATAGGTCATTCGAAAAACAGCGCTCAAGGAAGATGTCGATTCAGTCAGTTTAATAAGAATCACTTTTGAGTTTTTCGTAATAAAACGAAAGGAAATCGTTTCCTCACCTTATTAAATTCAGTCATATTCATAATTAGCTCTGTTTTTTTCAGAAATATTAATCTAAGGTTAGGAAAAGAATAGCAGAGAAAAGATTCTAGCCGACTTTTTTACTGATTTTTAAAACTAAAAGATTCAGTAAGATATAAGTAATAAATTGGAAAATAGTTAGAATTTACTTACCAGTTAGAGAAAGAAAAAATTCATCAAAAGAATATAGTACAAGAATCTTTTCAATACTCTCATTTTCCTTGCAACTTCAATTCATGTTAAATGCAACTCACTATTCCTTTTTATTTCAAGTTTATCCCTACTTAAACTCAATTCATTATCGTATAAATAACGATTAATATAATTAATTCACCCATGCCCGCGCATTATAGAACATCCTCATCCATGGGCTCATTTCGTCCCATTCCTTTGGATGCCAAGAAAACTGCACTGTACGAAAAACTCGTTCAGGATGAGGCATAAGAATGGTTATACGACCATCTGGGGTGGTAAGTCCTGTAATCCCTGCTTTGCTACCATTGGGATTTGCGGGATAATCTATTGTAGGAATTCCAAAAGAATCAATATAGCATAACGTAATAAGTTTATTTTCTTTTACTCGTTGCTCTTTCCCAATCTCGAATACTGTATGTCCCTCGCCATGTGAAACTACAATGGGAAGACGACTACTTACCATTCCTTGAAAAAAGAGTGAAGGAGATTCTAGGATTTCCACAAAGGAAAGACGCGCTTCAAATTGCTCCGATGTATTACGTTCGAAAACAGGCCAATCTTCAGTACCTGGAATTATTGGTTTTAAATGAGAAAAAAGCTGACAACCGTTACAAACTCCTAAAGCAAAACGATCGCTACTTTGAAAAAATAAAGCGAATTCATCAGAAATTCTTGGATGCATTAAAATCGATTGTGCCCAGCCACGGCCAGCACCTAATACATCACCAAAAGAAAATCCTCCACAAGCAGTCAATCCTTTAAACTCTTTTAAATTGACGTGTTTATTTAATAAATCACTCATATGAACATCAACACTATCAAAACCTGCAAAATAAAAAGCGGCGGCCATTTCTCGATGACCATTACTGCCTTGTTCTCGTAAAATAGCAACACGAGGTCGAGTTCCTAAATTAATATAGGGGAAAAAAATATTTTTATTATTGTCAAAAGTATTTTGTACTATAAGTCCAGGATTATTTTTATCTAACAATTTATCATATTGCTGCTTAGCACAAACTGGATTATCTCGTAATGTCTGCAATCGATAACTTGTTTCACTCCACCATCGGTGTAGGTTGATACGACTTTCTTGAAAAATTGCTTTTCCTCGAAAATTTAAAATAAATTTATCTGCTTCATTTAGCTCTCCAATAATGTGTGTATATATTGCCAACTCATATCTTTTTAAAATCGTTAGCACGTCAACAATATCTTCTTTTTTAATTTGAACAACAGCTCCTAAAACCTCGGTAAATACACTAGCCATTGGATTGTTCCCTAATGAATTTAATTCGATGGTAATACCTGTGTGAGTAGCAAAAGCCATTTCACACAAAGTTGCTAATAATCCCCCATCAGAACGGTCGTGATAAGCTAATAATAATTTCCTATGATTGAGTATTTGAATTGCTCGAAAAAAATTAACTAATAAATGAGGATCATAAACATCAGGCGGTTGATCCCCTATCTCATTATAAACTTGGGCTAAACAAGAACCTCCTAACAAATGAACTCCTCTACCTAAATCAATGAGTAACAACTGAGTTTCGCCAACATCGGTTTGTAATTGTGGAGTGAGTGTATAACGAACATCTGAAACAGGTGCTGTAGCTGTAATGATTAAGGAAAGTGGTGATATCACACTTCGCTTTTGGTTATTATCTTGCCAAGAAGTATACATAGACAAGGAATCTTTACCCACCGGTATACAAATTCCCAACGCAGGACATAGTTCTTTAGCAACAGATCGAACGGCTTCATACAAATTTGCTCCCTCTCCTGGAAAACTTGCTGCTGCCATCCAATTCGCCGATAAAACCACCTGAGAAATTTCATCAATAGGTGCAGCAGCTATGTTAGTAATAGCTTCGCCGACTGCCATCTTGGCTGATGCAATAGGATTAATGATCGCTACGGGTGCTCTCTCACCCACAGCCAGAGCTTGCCCTTGATAACCGAAAAAGCTATCCACCATAACTGCTACATCTGCTACCGGTACTTGCCAAGGACCAACCATTTGATCGCGTACGACTCTCCCACCTACAGAACGATCACTAATGGTGATTAAAAAACTTTTATCTCCTACCGATGGATATTGTAAAACTCGTTTAATAGCATCTTCCCAATTGATACCTGAAGTATCGAAAGGTGGAATTTTAGGAAAGCATCGCTGATCGTCTTGTTGTATGGTTGGCATCTCATTAAATAATAAAGAAAACGGCACTTCGATAGGCCGAGTGTGAAAATAATTGTCATTTACTATCAACTTTTTCTGTTTTTTAGTATATCCAACAATTGCAAAAGGACATCGCTCACGTTCAGCAATAGCGCTTAATATTTCTAGCGATTCCGATTTAATAGCCAGAACAAATCGTTCCTGTGCTTCATTACACCATATTTCTAGGGGAGTCATTCCAGGTTCAGCATTAGGAATATCTCGTAACTCAAACTCTCCACCACATTGACTGGCTTTAATTAACTCTGGAAAGGCATTTGATAAACCCCCAGCTCCAACATCATGAATACTTAAAATAGGATTTTCTTCCCCCAAAGAAATACATTCGTTAATTAGTTCTTGTGCACGACGTTGCATTTCGGGATTCGGGCATTGCACAGATGCAAAATCCAAGTCCTTGATGGCTTTATTACTACTTCGAGAAGAGGCAGAACCACCTCCTAAGCCTATAGTCATAGCAGGGCCACCAATAACTATCAATAATACTTTTTCCTTAAAAGATTGTTTTTCAATTTGAGCATGATGAATTTGTCCAATTCCTCCAGAAATCATAATGGGCTTGTGATATCCATAAGAAATAGTTTCTCCTTGTGTATCGATTTCTAAACCAAAATTCCATTTATATTCCAATGTCCGAAAATAACCACAAACATTTGGACGTCCAAATTCATTATTAAATGAAGCCGAACCAATAGGCCCCTGTAGTATAATATCTAATGGAGATGCTAATGATTTTGGATTTTTAAAATCTTTCTCCCAAGGTTGAGAAAAATTAGGAATATGAAGATGTGAAACAGAAAATCCGGTTAGACCTGCTTGACTTTGCGCACTACGACCTGTTGCTACCTCATCCCGAATTTCACCTCCACTTCCTGTTGCCGCCCCCGCAAAAGGAGATATAGCAGTAGGATGATTATGTGTCTCTACTTTCAAAACTTTATGCAGATATTCTTTTTTTTTCTCATAACAATGAGTGATGAAATTAATTTCAAGAGAGTGACTAACAGAACCTTTAATAATTGCTGCATTATCGTAATACGCCACCAGGACTTGTTTCGGATTTATTTGGTAAGTGTAATAAATCATTGAAAATAAAGATTCTTCTTTTAATTGTCCATTAATTCGCCACCTTGCATTAAATGTTTTATGTCGGCAATGCTCAGAATTTACCTGGGCAAACATCATTAATTCAACGTCTGTAGGGTTACGATTTAATTGGTGGAAGGCTTCTAATAAATACTGAATATCTTTATCAGTTAGTGCAAGATTCAATAGTTGATTTGCTTGTAATAAGGCAACTTTTCCTTTTTCCAGTAAAGGAATGTATACAAAATTTAAAAGTGGTCGATGTTCAAATAATTGGTTTAATTCGTTTGAAGAAAGTAGAATTGATTCGATTAATGGATCATGTAATTCTAACAATATTTGAGAGTTACGCTTATTCCTATGAGTAATTCCGAAAAGACGATAGAAAATTCCTCGCTCAACCCGAGTAATAGGAAGTTTGCAATTACGCGCGATTTCAGTAGCTTTTGACGACCAAGGAGATAAAGTTCCTAAACGAGGAAATACCCAACATGAAAATTCTTCGAGTAATGTAGGACATTTAGAAAAATGGGCGTTTGGTAACAAGCATTCTAACCGTTTTCGTTCTTTAGAATGTAAAGGTTTTTCACATTTGACAAAATAGTTATAAGTAGCTTCGATAGCACAGACTTTAGGTTGTTTTTTTTGTAAGCGCTGTAAAATTTGCTGTTGACGAAACGTTGTATAAACTTGACAACCTTGAAAAAATAGCATGTCTGAATCCAAAGCCTACAACTTCTCTATTCATCTGCTTTCTTTAGAAAGATTTCTTTAGAAAGAAAAGAGGAGAATAAAGAGTTGCTAAGTACGAACTTAGAATTAATATCTTAAAAAACAACAATAATCAGGTCCTTCTTTGCAGAAGGTCATTTGTCTTTATCTAACTTAAAGACCTTATATTTTAAACCATTAATCGGAACTTTCACATCAAGATGTGTTTATTAACAATAAAAACTTACTCTCCTTTTGAGGATTTTGTTGAGCTTCTTACTCCAAAGTCTTTTTTTCAGTAGTAGTAAAAGATGTATCTTAACAAGAAAAAACTCTGAACTTACCCTGATCTTTAACTTGAAAGAACGATATTTTTAGTCTTTATTCACTTTCTCATTTTTATCATTTTTTCTCACCTACGGAAGAAGGACTGTTTTCTTTTTGAACATAGTTGAGGGTTAGGTATTAACAATATTATTAATCTTCCATCGTCATCAAAGCAGCATTTCCACCAGCTGCTGTCGTGTTAATCGTTAACGTTCTTTCTATACAGTAACGAGGCAAATAATGTGGGCCGCCGGCTTTAGGTCCCGTTCCAGATAACCAACTTCCCCCAAAAGGCTGAACACCTACGACAGCCCCGATTATGTTGCGATTAACATAGATATTCCCGGCATTAATACGACGCTGGATATAATCTACCGTTTCATTAATACGGCTTTGTATACCAAAAGTAAGCCCGTATCCCAAGCTATTAATGTCATCTATCACCTTATCTAAATCTTGACGATGATATCGGAGAACATGCAAAATGGGTCCGAAGATTTCACCTTTAATGAGGCTGAGGTTAGGCAGTTCATAAGCTTGGGGAGCAATAAATGTCCCAAGAACTGTAGCTGAAGGTAGATCGACTTCGTAAATCAGTTTCGCTTCTTTTTTCATAAAAGTGGTGTATTCTTGCAAGGCCGCTTGAGATTTAGCATCAATAACAGGACCCACATCGGTGGCTAATAACATAGGATCACCTACTTTAATTTCGGCCATCGCACCCGCCAGCATTTTGATTACATTATCTGCAACATCATCCTGAATATATAAAATACGAAGGGCAGAACAACGTTGACCCGCGCTATCAAAAGCAGAAACAATGACATCTTGAACTAATTGTTCAGGTAGTGCTGTCGAATCTGCTATCATGGAGTTAATACCGGATGTTTCCGCTACGAATGGGATGATAGGGCCAGATCGATTAGCCAACGTTTTTTGGATATGATGTGCTGTACTATTGGAACCCGTAAATATAATCCCGCTGATTTTAAGATTTTCGATTAATGCTTGTCCTATAGTCTCACCAGAGCCTGGCACTAATTGCAAAATTTCTGTGGGCACACCGGCTTCATGAAATAAACGAGTAACTTTAGCTGCTGTCAAAGGTGTTTGTCCAGAAGGCTTAGCAATTACAGCATTACCTGTTATTAACGCTGCAGCAATCTGTCCCGTAAATATAGCTACTGGAAAGTTCCAGGGACTGATACACAAGATAATACCTCGACCATTCATCCGCAGTATATTACTTTCTCCAGTGTAACTCGGTAATACTTTATCAATCAGCTGTTTTTTAGCCTGCTCAACATAATAGTAGCAAAAATCAACAGCTTCTCGCACTTCCGATAAAGCATTTTGAAGAGTCCTTCCGCCTTCACGCACAATCAAAGCTACCAATTCAGCTTGATTTTTTTCTAATAAGTCCGCCATTTTTCGCAGAATATTAGAACGTGCAACTACTCCCTTTTGATCCCATGTAGGAAAAGCCGAAGATCCTACTTTAACAGCTTGTTCCACTTCAGATTTATTTGCTAACTCGATTACACCAATCTGATGTTGATTATTAGCCGGATTAAAAACAGCTTTGCCATTTTTAATTTCACGTAAAAACGGTGATGCCTCCCACGTTTTTTCTAGTGCATTATAAATTGATTCAGCTAGAGATTTTAGTTCCGCGTAATTGCTTAAATCTCTGCCTATTGAGTTTAATCGCTCTTTATTAAAGAGATTTCTAGGCAAAGGAATTTTAGGATTGGGAATTTTTTCAAACAACTCAATTTTTTTCATCGGGCTTTCAATGAGATGTGAAATTGGTACTGTCTTATTAGCAATTCGGTTGACAAACGAATTGTTAGTTCCATTTTCCAACAATCGACGAACGAGATAAGGTAATAAATCTTCGTGGCATCCTACTGGTGCGTAAATTCGACAAGGCAGATTTAATTTCGTAACGATATAATGATGCAAAGCTTTACCCATGCCCTGTAAGTTTTGAAATTCAAATTGATAATCCTTATAACGATGGTTCATTAAAACTAAAATCGTTGCAACTGAATAAGCATTATGGGTAGCAAATTGCGGAAAAAGAGCATCTTGAGCACTTAACATTCTTTTTGCACAGGCAATATAAGAAATATCGGTATTCACTTTCCTAGTGAAAACAGGATAATTAATCAAACCTTCCATTTGAGTTAGTTTTATTTCAGAGTCCCAATAAGCTCCCTTCACCAGACGAACCGGAATACGACGTTTTTGTTGACGACTTAATTCAATTAACCATTCAATTAAAGGCAAAGCACGTTTTTGATAAGCTTGGACAGCAAGACCAAGACCTTCCCATCCAGAAAAAGCATTTTCTGTGAACAATCCTTTAAAAATATTCAGACACATATCTAGTCGATCGGCTTCTTCCGCATCAATAGTCATACTAATTTTCTGTGCTTTCGCATGCAAGGCTAACTCTTTTACACGTTTTATTAGAAAAGACACTGCCAATTCGCATTTTGTAAAATTATAGCGAGGATACAATGCGGATAGTTTGACAGAAATACTTGGGGCTTCATAAATATTGTATGTCGTATGACTTTTCCCTAAGACACTAATTGCATGATAATAGGAATCATAATAACGATCAGCATCGTTTTGTGTTCGCGCTACTTCGCCTAGCATATCGTAAGAATATCGAAAATTCTCCTTCAAATTAGTCCGTGAACGCTTGATGGCTTCTTTAATAGTGCGGCCCAGAACAAAATGCTCACTCATTAATTTCATGGTTTCACGAACCACTTTACGAATAACAGGTTCACCAGTTTTTCGAATGAGATTATGCCAAATAGTTTTAAATTGCCCATCTTTTTCTTTTTGTAATATTTTTCCTGAAAGTGCCAATCCCCATGCGGCGAAATTTACAAAAGCAGATTTACTAGCCCCCATATATTTATTCCATTCCGCGCTGGTCAATTTATCGCGAATTAATAAATTTTCAGTTTGCTTATCCGGGACACGTAATAAAGCCTCAGCAAGACACATTAATAAAATTCCTTCTTCCGTGGAAAGATCGTAATGCATTATAAATGCTTCGATACCACCTTGCTCTTTCTCCTGTTCTCGCACTGCGATGACTAATTTTTCTGCTAATTGACTTACGGCACGCTCAATAATTGGGGTAAAATTAATAGATTCTAATAACTGCTTTACACAAACAGTTTCATCCATTCGATATGCATCATTTAATATCGGTCGTATCCAGTCAGGATTGAATGGTTTCTCAAAAAAAAGTCGAGTTATATCCGGCATGAAATTCTTAACCTTTAGCTTTTAGCTTTTTAAAAAAATTCATACTGGCCTGAAATTCTTTTGCTGCGGCATCTTTATCTTCCCAGCCCTTCACTTTGGCCCATTTATTAAGCTCTAAATCTTTATAATGTTCAAAGAAATATGTGATAGTATCTAGTAATAAAGGTGATACGTCTTTGATAGTCTGAATAGATTGATATTCTCTGCAAGCTTTAGCCAAAGGAAACGTTAATATTTTGCTATCCTTTCCAGATTCATCTTCCATTCGCATTAACCCCACTGCCCGAACACGTATCAAAGTTCCTGACTGTATAGGCACTGGCGTAATAACTAACACATCCAGTGGATCACCATCTTCCGACAGAGTATTTGGCACGAATCCATAATTACAAGGATAATGCATGGTTGTAGGAATAAATCTATCAACAGTTAAAAGTCGAAATTCTTTATTGTATTCATACTTAACCCCCCCTCCGTTCATAGTAATTTCAATAATTGCGTTAAAATCATTGATATCATTACCTGCTGAAACCTTAAGTGTCATGATTATTCCTTACTAATAAAGAAAGAATGACCGAGTAGTATACCAGGTTTAAAAACCAGATGAAGTAGAATTCAAAAACACAGAGTGTTAATCGTGAAATGATACTTATTCTGCGACAACAAAGATTCTAGATTTTCTTCATTCACAGCAATAGTTAGGATTCTAAGGAAAAACGTCTCATTATATCCTAGTTTTTCTTTTGAAAAGGAAAAATTTTAACTATACAAGTTACAAAAAATATGAGGTATGCAGTTAGTTATAGCACGTTGTTTTTATAAATCTTTTGGAAAGATAAAAATAATGTATGAGTCGTGAAAAAATTATGTAATGCACATAGGCGGTGAGTACGATCGGTTTAAGTGGGGACGCTCAAATCGAATCAAGGGCTATATTGAAAGACATTAATCCGAATTTAATTATTCGATTTATCTAGACTGTTATTTAAATACCGTTAATAAATCTAAGACGTAAACTTTCTTTCTAAGAAAACCAAAAGAATTACTAAGAAAGTAGCTCTTACTAAAAGATGATTATCCAATTAAAAAGTCGATGCTTTTTGCTCTTCTTCTACATTTCTAAAAATAGATTATTTGCACTCACTTATTATTATTTTTAATGATCGAGCAGTATATGAAGCTTTAATTCAACAACTAGTAAGATGCAAGATTTAGTTTAAATCCGCCTCTTACTACTGAATTTATTGCTAAGAAACTAGATAAGAAAGCACATCGATGTATCGTCATGTCACCTAAAGAATCGGATCTTGAAGTCGATAAAATTTTTATTACTCGGGATCATTGTTAACCTAGTGAGTTAGGAAAGTCTTATGATGGCAATTGATTTAAATAAACATTTGCTTAATTTATAGAGGTTAATCATTAACAAAAGCATTTTTCGGTTAAAATATTAATTGTTCTTATTATATTTATTGAAATTTATGAAATAAACAATACTTAATCTAAGAAGACAGGTCAGGGAATTTTAAAACGTTATTGTATTACACAAACTTCAAGCTATGAATTTATATCGTTATAAATACTGATTTTTGATTAACTCTACTTTCTTTTAGCTACTAGAATTTGATTTTCATTAAGGCTAAGATTTTCATTTTAATGAAATAAGTCTTATCTTTCCTAAAGTAAGAAGCGATTAATATTAACTTATTGATTTTTAACGGTGAGCTTGAAAAAAGTTTTTTAGCAAAAAAGCGCACTCATTTGCTAAAATTCCACCTGTCCACACAATACGATGATTAAGCCAAGAGTTATCCAATAGTTGGAAAACACTTTTAACAGCTCCAGCACGTGGATCAAAAGCACCAAAAACAAGACGCTGAATTCTAGCTTGAATGAGAGCGCCAAGACACATCGAACAGGGTTCTAAAGTGACATAGAGAGTCGTTCCTACTAATCGGTAATTACCAAGATTTTTAGCAGCCTCTCTGATTGAAAGCATTTCTGCATGGGCTGTAGGATCTGTCAATCCAATAGGATGATTAAATCCCTTCCCAATAATTTCATTATCTTTTACTAAAACCGCGCCGACCGGTACCTCTTGGTTTTTTTCAGCTTGACTTGCTAAGAAAAGCGCCTGCCGAATAAAAAATTCATCAGTTATACAAAACATTCTTTTTATTGTTTTAGGATTTTTTATAATTCCGCTTTAACTAGCCATAATTCTCTTATTTGCGTAAAAGGATCTTGCTCTTTCTTCGTAAAATAGAAAGAAAGAAATTTTTCTTCTCTCGCCTACGATGGAAAGAAGATTTTTAGCTGACGCTAGAACTTCAATAAAAGATGAGTATAGCAAGATTAAACTCATAAGATAACTAGAAAAGAATTTATTTTATAAAGTGTTTTTTTATAGCACTTTTTTACTCTTTTTGTCAGGTTATTATACGATTCATGATTTTAGTCAAGATCTACAGATTGGCAACGAAGTTATGAGTCATGCATCTAAACAATTTGCAAATAATTAATTTATTTTTTAATGATATAACTTACCTTTCTAGAACGCCCTAGCTAGAATGGTTTCTTTTACATTTAATCAATTAAAATAAGTAAAAACTTCTAATAAAGGCTATGATCAGTAG
Organism: Coxiella endosymbiont of Dermacentor marginatus; assembly: GCF_907164955.1. Taxonomy (GTDB): domain Bacteria; phylum Pseudomonadota; class Gammaproteobacteria; order Coxiellales; family Coxiellaceae; genus Coxiella. Next base: position 61,969 of record NZ_OU015521.1, read on the forward strand.
TGTTAATTAAGAACCGGATATGATTAGAAATCAGATTTAAAACCACCTATTTCAGGACACAATATGAAAAAATAAATGATGCGCCTATAACATCACCTTACAAAAATGTAATGATATTTTTACTAGCATTTATTTTTTCAAAAATCAATAAATTTAAGTCAAAAATGTCTTATATATTGATTCGCTTAATAAAAAATGCCACTATTACGTTTCTTAGAAAATGGAAAAGACGTTAAAGTATAATAATAGCGATGAAGAAGATTAAAACAGCTGTAATTGGCGTCGGCTATTTGGGTAAATATCATGCGGAGAAGTATGCTGTTTTACCGAATTCAGAGCTTGTGGCTGTTTGCGATATCGATTTTGAAAAATGTTATTCGAAAGCCAACGAATTAAACGTTAAACCTATAAGCAATTATCAGGTACTCCTTGGTCTTGTGGATGCTGTGAGTATTGCTGTTCCAACTCCTCTTCATCATAGAATAGGGCGTTTTTTTTTAGATAATGGCGTTCATGTTCTCCTGGAAAAGCCTATTGCTACTTCTTTAAAAGAAGCTGATGACTTGATTTCCGCTGCTCAGAAAAATAACGTTATCCTTCAAATCGGTCATCTCGAACGTTTTAATAGCGCTGTCAAAGCTATAGAATCTCAAATTTCTAATCCCAGATTTATTGAGTCGCTGCGTCTCGCTCCCTTTAAATTGCGAGGCAGCGATGTCAATGTGGTTTTAGATTTGATGATTCACGATATCGACATTATCCAAACTATTGTTAAATCAGATATTCACAATATCTCTGCGAACGGTGCTTCCATTTTATCCCCTTATATTGATATTGCTAATGCTCGTATTGAATTTAGTAACGGATGTGTAGCTAATGTAACTGCCAGTCGTGTGAGCCCAAAAACCGAGCGTAAATTACGAATTTTCCAACGTGATAATTATATTGCTATTGACCTTGATCATAAGAAAATTGCTATCTTTCGAAAAGGAACTCAAGAAATATATCCTGGTATTCCCGAAATCACTTGCCAGGTTAAACAATTTAAAAAAGGTGATGCTTTACTTGAGCAAATACTAGCGTTTCTTGATGCTATTATGTATAAAAAGCTTCCCTTAGTTTCCGGAGAAGAAGGAAAAAGAGCTTTGGAGACAGCCTTAGAAATCTTATTAATTGTCCGACGAACTAACGAACAATTTCCAATTTCTTCGGTCACTATTTCTTAAAATGAAAACCTATGCAAAACAGATTCTAATCGTCGCAGGTGAAGCTTCCGGTGATTTACTTGGTGCTCACCTTGCGAAATCACTGAGTTCTCTTAATCCACACTTAAGACTTGCTGGTATGGGCGGAAAAAAAATGCGGGAGGCAGGAGTTGATATTTTTATTGAGGCTGAAAAACTTGCAGTCGTCGGAGTATTAGAAATAATTTCTCAATTAGGTAATATCCTTGCAGCTCGATGCTCTCTAAAAAATCGCTTTAAAACTGATCGGTCTGATTTAGTAATTTTTATTGACTATCCAGGCTTTAATTTGCATATGGCTAAGCAAGCTAAAAAGGCTGGAATTAAAGTTCTTTATTACGTAAGTCCGCAAATTTGGGCATGGCGATATGGCCGAATTAAAAAAATAAAAAAATATGTGGATCATATGGCAGTTTTATTTCCCTTCGAGGAAGAATTGTATCAACGAGAAAATATTTCCGTAAGTTTAGTTGGACATCCGTTAATTGACATTGCTGTGCCCTCTTTGCCACGTGAAAAAGTGTACCAAAAATTTGATTTATCAGAAAAAACACCCATCATTAGCTTATTTCCGGGAAGTCGTTCTCAAGAAATTACTCGCCTGCTACCTATTATAATTTCCGCTACACGCCTTATTAAAAGGCGCATCCCTAATGCTCAATTGGTGTTACTGCTTGCACCTAATGTTTCTTCTCGAAATGTTCAAAATTTTTTATTTCCAGATATTAAAATTGTTAAAGATAACACTTATAACATACTGTCCGTATGTGATGCAGCTATCGCTGTCTCCGGAACAGTTACATTAGAAATTGCTTTATATCAAATTCCTTTTGTTATTGTCTATAAAGTAAATCCACTTACTTATTGGTTAGGCAAACGATTTATTCGAATCCCGTTTATTGGACTCTCCAATTTAATAGCCGAAGAGCGCATCACATCTGAATTTATTCAGCATCAAGCTACTCCTCAAGCTATTGCTAATGAAATTTGCCGATTATTAGAGGATTGTTCTTATCGACAATCTTGCTTAGACAAGTTAAAACTGCTTCGAACTAAGCTAGGCGATGGTGGAGCATCCCTCAAGACGGCACAATTAGCACTAAAAATTATAACATGTTAACTTATGTAATTTTTTATTGATAAAATCTGATAATTTGTTAAGCTGCACCTAAATAATGTGGAGGAGAGATAATTATCAGCAATTAGAGAAGATTTATGAAAACGATACTCTAACTCTTCTGGCAGTATTAATTAATAAGCATTCTCTTCTTTAAGATAAAAAAGAAAATGAATCTATACTAGTATAAACAAGGAATATAAGAATTTGATTAATGGTTAAATCCTGTTAGGATGAATAATGTCGCCCGCTCTGCCAAATGGAACATACTGAATATATGATCAAAAAACATTGGACTTTTAAATTAAGGCTTTCCTTGAAAGAGAAGGCACTTTAAATATAAATATACTTATTTTATGGATCGGATATTTTACTCTACTAACAAATGAGCACATTACAGTCTCTTAGACAATTTACCCTATTTAATTTGATCAATTTTCTTAGAACGATCCTCGATAGGCAGACTTTAACACAATTTCTCAGAGTCATTTACGTAAGTTTACTTTATCAATAAATTATTCCCTTATTATTCTTGCTGTTCTTAATAGATTCTCTAGTATTATTTATTCTATCTTCTATAAAAACAAAGTTATTCAGCGAAAAGGATGCATGCTTTCCCTTCTTTTCATGTAATTTGGGCAATTTTAGTAGCTTATGTCTTGTTAATCTGTTCAAGATAACTCATATTCTATAGTATAGGGAAAATTTATTCAGTCCCTCTATTATGTCACGAGTTCGGTTTTGATCATATTAGTCCTTAAAATCAAGAAAATCTGATTTAAGAAAGGGTATCGAATGTCGAAAATTGCTCGTTGTTTCTATAACGTGCAAATCCACGTCTACGAACGGAGCCATTAATCATCATCAACAACAGATTAATCTCTGGAGTTTCTATTGCTAATTTTTCGAGTTTAATCTGAATATCTTCCAATTTGAGACGAGTACGATAAATCAGTCGATACGCTAATTTCAACGACTGCATGGTTTTAGAACTAAAACCATGGCGCCTTAAGCCGACGGAGTTCAATCCTGTGGGAATTCCAGGATTTCCAGTAACAAGCATGTAAGGCAAAATATCTTGGTAAACCTTTGTCGCACGTCCTAGAAAACAATAGGCACCAATCCGGCAAAATTGATGTACTCCTGAAAAAGCACCTAAATTCGCATGATCACCAATTTCAACATGCCCTGCAATAGAAGCTGTATTAGCAAAAATAGTATGACTTCCCACTCGACAATCATGCGCCACGTGTGAGTAGGCCATCAAATAATTATTATCACCAATACAAGTTACACCATGACCTTCGTAAGTCCCACGATTAATAGTCACAAATTCACGAATGACGTTTCTATTTCCAATCTCTAGTCGAGTCTCCTGATCTTTATACTGAATGTGTTGAGGATCAGAACCAATAGAAGCATATGGATAAATTTTATTATTTTTTCCTATCGTAGTATTTTCACCAATCATAACATGAGAACTAATTTGGGTGCCGTCTCCAATTACGGTATTCTTATTAATAAAAGTCCAGGGACCAATAGTAACATCTGAGCCAATTTTCGTACTAGAATGGACAAGCGCTCTTTCATCAATCACTCTTTTTGTCCTTTATTGTCATAAATTCAGCTTTACAAGAAAGCTGACCCTCGACCTTTGCCTCTCCCTTAAATTTCCACAAACGGCCCGATTTCAATACCCTAACTTCTAAAATTAATTGGTCGCCAGGTTCGACGACGCGCTTAAAACGTGCATTATCAACACCAGCAAAAAAATAAATATCTTCATAATATTCAGGCAAATCTAAGGATTTAACAATTAAAATTCCTGCTGCTTGTGCTAGAGACTCAATGATCAAAACACCTGGCATTACTGGGCGAACAGGAAAATGTCCCATAAAGAAAGGTTCATTGGCTGTGATATTTTTAATTGCTACCAAAGACTTATGTTTTTCCATCGCTATCACTCGATCAACCAACAAAAAGGGATATCGATGGGGAATATATTTTTTAATCTCCCTGGTTTCTATTATATGCATCGTATAACCTCTCTAATCGTTTTAATCGTTTTGCAATTTCTTCAAGTTTCCAGAATCTAATCACACTTTTTCGCCATTCCCGACCAGGCTGCATTCCTGTTCCTGACGAATACACTCCAGGCTTGGTAATTGATTTTTGAATCATGCCCATCCCTGTAATAATGACGTTGTCGCAAATATCAATATGACCATTAAGGCCTGCACCTGCACCAATCATACAGTAGCGTCCGATAGTAGTGCTCCCAGCGACTCCAGCACAGCCAGCAATAGCTGTATGTTCACCTATGTGAACGTTATGGCCAATCATAATTAAATTATCCAATTTAACGCCGTTTCCAATCACTGTATCTTCGAGCGCTCCTCGATCAATTGTGGTATTGGCTCCAATTTCCACATCGTTACCAATAATCACTCGTCCAACCTGAGGAATTTTAACCCACCGATGTTGTTCATCTCGCGCTAAACCAAATCCATCAGCACCAATAACCACGCCACTATGAAAAATACTTCGATCATCCACAATTGTGTGAGAACATAAAGTTACTCGACTATACAAACAACAGTCCGCTCCCAGTTGAGTTCCATGGCCAACAATCGTTCCGGCTCCAATAACAGTTCTAGAACCAATCACTACATCATCTTCTATGACTGCATAAGCTCCAATATGAACCTTGGCATCAATTTGACAATTCTTCCCAATAACAGCCGTTGGATGAATACCTGACTTTGTCATCACTTGAGGTCGCAACAAGGTTAATAATTTGATAAGTCCTAACTTAGGATTCGGCATAACAAGAGCATTAACAGGACAGTTTTTTGCTAATTTCTTATCCAGTAATAATGCCGAAGCTTTTGTTTCAGTTAAATATTTTTGATATTTTTGATCTGCCAGAAAACTTATTTCTCCAATCTGAGCATGCGCAATTGAAGCAATATTATGAATTTCACAATCTCCATCGCCCTTTACTTTGGCACCGATGGCATTTGCCAGTTCTTTAAGTGTATAAGTTATTTCAAATTTTGTCACAAAATTAAAGGCTATTTAATTCCGAAATTACATCCAAGGTTATATCTCTACTATCTCTGGCATAAAGCAGCGTATCTTTTGGTAAAACCAAATCTATTTTTTCCTTCTTAGCAACTGTTTTTACAGCACCTGAAATTTTTATTATAAATTTACCAATAGCTTGATTCTGTGCTTTATATAACCTTTGCTGAAATTCTACTTGTGACTGCTGAAATTCCTTTTGTTCTTCTTGAATTCTGTTACGTAAATCTTCAGTTTCTTTTTTACTCATTACAACTTCATTACGTTTCAACTTTTTAACATCCTCTCGTAAGTATTTATCTAAATTAATAATTCTTTCACGTTGCGGTAAAAACTCCTTTTCAAGCTGAATATTAATAGCTTTAATTTGTGGTGAGGCTTGAAAAATTTGTCGCATATCCACCTTTCCTATGGTTTGTCCAATAGCAGACGCTGCCCAGCTCATGATCACTGATAAACAGGTGACTACAAATAAAAGTTTCATAGTGACGTTCTCCTTAAAAATAAGTAGCGCACATTATAGTTCAGGTTTATGTGTAAACCAAGATCGATCATACATAAAAATTAGGAATAAAATGGAGACCTTTAGCTATCCATCTTCGCACTTACAAGCTCATCCCTAAAGAAAATTGAAATGCCTGAAAATTATCCCCTGCCCGCCGATTCAGCGGGAAAGCCAAAGTAAAATTGATTGGCGCAAAAGGAGTGTACCATTCCATAGAAAGGCCTAATGAAGGCCGAAAATTTTTAAGGGAAAATTTATCGTCTTGGATAATCTGCGGTTGCGTATTAGATTCAGGATCAGAAGGTCCTCCATGAGCCGGAATCGCAATATCTCCTGGGAATCGAGGTACCTGAAAAACGTTTCCTGTATCAAATGCGACAGCAGTACGGATTTTTTGACTAAAAAATTGCGGTAAAATTAAGTGCACTCCAAAAATAGTTTCTAAATTGCCACCAATAGCGCCAAAATCTCTACCAAGAGGATAACGATTTTTTGGACCTAACGAATTTGGGGCGAAAGCAGGAACAGATCCAATTCCTCCAGAAAAAAAATTTTTGAAAAAGGGTAATCTAACATGACCAAATCCATCTCCATAACCGAGGGTTGCTAATAAATTTAAAATAAACCCATGATCTAGTGGTTGATAATATTTTTCTATGTACGTTACTAAATAATAATTTAAACTAGATTTAAAAATTGGAACGCCTACTTCAAGATCTAATCCTGTATAAAGACCTTTAGTTGGGAAAATAGTGCGGTTAAATCCGTTATAAACCAAACTGGCAGTCAATCTAACTTGGTTATAGTTAGCGCTAGTATTCTGCACACCATTAGTGGTACCTAAAAATGCAAGCATACTCGGTGCCGCGTTAGCGATATCAATCTGACTAATAGTAATATGTTCCAAACCACAACCAAACGTAATCGAATTACGTTCTGAAATAGGATATCCATAGGTTACATCAGATCCATAACCATCTTCTAAATAAGACGTAAGATTAAACTTTTTATCCGGTTTAATACGAGAATAATAAATTAAAAAGCCTCGCTGTAACCCATAGGTCGTATAATAAGGGTTCTTGTAACTAATGGAATAGTTTTGTTGGTATTGACTATTTTGAAGTCCAATCGCAATGTATTTACCTGTTCCCATAAAATTGGGTTCTAACATAGTAGCACCATATAAAAATCCATAGACATCTGAATAACCACCTTGAATGCTAACTCGTCCTGCTGCAATTTCTTTCACGTAATAATACAAATCCACCTGATTAGAGAAGTTGGGCACAGATTTTAGAGTGTAATTAACATCGGACAAATAACCTAGTAATTCTAGGCGTCGTTTTGATTCTTCAATTTTTGATAAAGAGTATATGCTTCCTTCATATTGACGCATTTCTCGACGCAATACTTCCTGGTCTGTACGCTGATTACCAAGAAAATTAATTCGTCGCACATAAACACGTTTGCCAGATATTATGTTGAAATTTATATGAACCAAATGTCTTTGATCATCTATTTTTGGAATGATTATCACTCTTGCAAACGCGTAGCCCTGATCTGCTAGAAAATCAACAATTTTTTTATTAATATCAATAACGACTTGACGAGAAAATACATCACCGGTTTTTAACGCAATTAATTTACGAAGTCGATCTGTGAAACTGTAATTTTTACCATTTATCTCATAACCACTGACTCGATATACTGGACCTTCATTAATGAAGACAATGATATAAACGCTTTTCTTATCGGATGACCATCGAATTTTATAGGAGATAACTCGAAAATTTAAATAACCATGGTTTAAATAAAATGCGGTAAGATTTTCTAAATCTTGTTCTAATTTCATTTGTGAATAGTAGTCAGCATGACTCATCCATGTAAATAAATTAGGATTCGTTAATTTGAATTGGCTGTGCAAAGTATGCGTACTAAACACATGATTTCCAACAAATTGAATCGAGTGAACTTTCGCAATCCTTCCCTCATTAATATTGATATGGAGCGCTACGAGATTACGAGACTCTCTGATAACATTAGTGGATATGTGAGCAGCGTGATATCCCATTGCATCATATTGTTGTTCTAGTCCCTGCTTAATTTGCTTTAATTTAACAGGATCAAAATGTTGTCCTTCTATAATTCCTAACTTATTTAAAATGGTCTGCAACTTTTTACTAGCGATAGCTTTATTACCATTAAGACAAATTAAACTTATTACAGGACGTTCTTTTACTATGACAATGAGAACCCTTCCGTGGTGACTTAGCTGAATATTGTCAAAAAATCCAGTTTTATAGAGTGCTACAATAGCAGATTGACCTCGTTGGGAGGTATATTTTTGCCCTTCACGAATCGGAAAATAACTGCGTACTGTGCTCTCCAAAATTCCATGCAAACCTCGAATTTGAATAAAATGCACAACAAAACTATAAGCTGCTAAATTAAAGGGAAGCCAGAAAACAATTAGTCCAATGAAAAATAAGAACAGTTTATGTAATCTCATGATAATATGGCTATTTTATTAATTATTCCTCATCTTTACCTAAGATCTATTGATAATTCGCTATATTCAGCTGCGCCATAAATCCTTAGATTAAACATAAGAAACATTATAACACCTGATTTATGATTATCTATAGCTAAGAGAGAAGAAACTCAAAATGATCTGAATTATCAAATAAAAACTTGTTTCCTCTCACACTCACTGTATCCCAATCAATTTAATCTCATTTGGAAAAATGGGAAATTGAAGAGGACTTTTACTTTTTCTACCTTCTTTTCCAACCGAATCTTTCTGTGGAAAAATAGACTTCTTACAGCTTATCTTCACATTTACGCTTTGGCATCAGCCGTAATCCAAATCATTATCAAGAATTGAGAATACTTAGAAAAAATACTACCTAGACAATATCCTTTAATATTATTAGTACTGACACTCTTTAATCGCCTTTTACCAGTGCGTACTATCTATTTTACTTTACCTTTAGAAGTTTATTCAATAATTGTGTTAACTCGAACAACAGCTGCACTTTTCGATTAATCAATCTCCACCTTCAAAATCCGAAAAGAACTTACCACCTCTAGCTGATTCAGTAATTAATTGGCTATTAAAAACTATCCGAACCCCAAATATGTCCTTATTTCAGATAACATTATTTGCGTAGACAAAAAATATCTGCTGTCAACAGCCTATTAAGCTGAGGAAAGTACGTTATCGCTGATATGTTATTCTTCACGCTGATTGCCAGGAGCACTTAAAAACGATTCCGAAACACTTGATATAATCTTCCATATTAAAAAGGATTTGCTAGGCTTCATTGTTTCAGATGGTTTGGGTACAGAAAACGCGTACTTTTCTAATTTTGTTGTATGCTATTAACTTATTATACCTTCAGAATTTTGCTAGTATTGTCGAAAGATCCAAAAGATTTACTCACGCTGAGAAAGGTATACAATAGTGATCTCTGTTTTTCTGTCGTATTACCCAATGTTATTGTTAGAATTCTAGGGGGGGGCGGAAAGCATCACGAGTTTGCTAAGAATCATTTGTGCCTTTTAGGCTGTTTGGATAGTGTACAATAGATTGACCATTATTATTGTCCCTACTGTATAGTATGGAAAATTGTCTTTACTTATACCACACACGAATTCAGGCAAACTTATGTGGGCGTACGAAAAATTTGAGCGTAGGAGCTATAGTACTGATCAATCTGGAAATTAAGTGCTAGCAAATTTCTAAGAACTGGGCGGGCCGATGAAAAAAGGTTGCTTGAAAACACAGGCTCCTGGAAAATTGATCTTATCAGGTGAACATGCTGTAGTTTACGGGCATCCGGCACTAGCAGTGGCCATCAATCGCTATACACAAGCTACTGTTCGTTGGATGATGCTATCGCTACATTTTTCCTTCCACTTCATGGATCTTAATTTTAGGCGAGAGGTTACACTGCAAACACTTCGTAAATTTAAAAGAAAAATTAAAAATCAATATCAAGGATACTGTCTAGGTAATTTAAGTATTAGAGAAGTTTTAAAAAAACCCTTTGAACTTTCGCTTTTCACATTTATTAATGTACTAGATCTTTTAAAAAGCAAATTACCAATGGGTATTAATATTATTACCGGTTCTAATATTCCCATTGGTTGTGGAATAGGATCTTCGGCTGCCAGCGTAGTAAGCTTAATTTATGCACTCACACACTTTCTAGATATAAATCTCAATTTGGAAGATTACCTCAAATTAGGGATGGAATCAGAAAATTTGCAGCATGGTTGCTCTAGCGGTTTAGATGTCCATACTGTTTATCATGGTGGATGTTTGCGTTATGAAAAAGGTCAATTTAAAAAACGTCCGATTCCAGATTTTCCAATGCAATTAGTGCAAACAGGACAACCACAGAGTAATACTGGTGAATGCATTTCAAAAGCATCTTCTTACTTCAAGAAAAGTCATATTGGTAAAGATTTTTCAGAGCTCACTAACGAACTTGATCAAGCGTTACAAAATCGTAACTTTGAAAATGTAAAAAGCTGCATTCAACAAAACCACCGATTATTAAAAATTATTGGTGTTGTACCCGATAAAATAGATTGTTTTATTGTTGATGTAGAAAAACTTGGTGGTGCTGCAAAAATTTGCGGCGCAGGGAGCGTGCAGGGAGATAAAGGTGGCGCTGTTTTGGTTATTTCTGATAACCCAATTAATAATCTCGCTAAGCAGTATGGCTATTCTATTATCCCTATTCAAATTGATAATCAGGGAACTCGCATTGTATAAAGCAAAAGCTTCCGGCAGTTTAATGCTGCTCGGCGAATATGCTGTGTTACATGGTAAGACAGCATTAGTGGCTGCTATCGATAAATTTATTTTCGTAACTCTTAGCCCTCGCAGTGATGATCAGATTTTTATTGATTCTTCTTTAGGCACATTAAGTATTAATCGCCATCAGATTACTTTACAAGCACCATTTGAGTTTGTGCTAGCAACATTAGCTCTCACAAAACCTCCTTCTGGATGTAATATTGAAATTAACTCTGATCTATTACCTTCTTCTCTCGGATTAGGAAGCTCATCAGCAGTAACTGTGGCATTATTAATAGCATTAAATAGTTGGTGCAAAAAATCGTCAAACAAGTCAAATCTCTGGCAAGAAGCTTCTAAGGTAATTCACCGAGTGCAAGGTGGAGGATCAGGCGCTGATTGCGCAGCAAGTATTTTCGGTGGAGTGATCGCCTTTAATAATTCACCTCTTTCTATCACATTTTTGAGAGAAATGCCACCTTTAGTAGTAGTCTACTCGGGAAGTAAATTTACCACTGATCGCGCGATCAACATTGTTAATAATCGACGCAAACAATATCCAATTAATTACCAAAAGATAGATGAACAGATGAATAAACTCTCAATAAAAGCAATCAAAGCTATTAATACCTATGATTGGACTTCTCTAGGTAATCTATTCAATTTGGGTCAAGAACTCATGAAAATTATGGGGGTTAGTAATGTGCTTTTAGAAAATTTAATCCAAGGCTTACGTGAACAACCCCATATTTTAGGTGCTAAAATATCGGGCTCTGGCTTAGGTGATTGCATCGTTGGTGTAGGAAAACTTATGCCGAATTTTTTTCCACGCAATGAAGAAGAAAAAAAGCTTGGGGTTAAGCAAATTCCACTTGCCATTACTTCTGAGGGAGCAAGTTTTAATGAAGCACAATGCAGTTTTCCAAAAATTACTCTCTCAAAAAAATAAAACACCCATTAAATCTTTTGGACAGGCTTTTGCACCCTCGAATATCGCTCTATGCAAGTATTGGGGTAAGCGTAATTTAGAGCTCAACTTACCTGTCACTTCAAGCTTATCCATATCCTTGGGTAATAAGGGTGCCAATGCTAAAATTTTGCCTTCACCACATCAGAATCACGAATTAATTATTAATAAAAATTTATTAAATTCAGAAAGTGGCTATGCTCAACCATTACTGGCTTTTTTAAATAAATTTACGTTTCTTGACATTAAAGCTTTTCACTTACAACTCGATTTTAATGTTCCTATTGCTGTTGGTCTTGCTTCATCTGCCTGTGGTTATGCTGCTGTTGTAAAAGCAATGAATGATCTTTTTGGATGGCAATTAGACGGGAAAATCTTATCGATTCTCGCCAGGCTAGGAAGTGGGAGTGCATGCCGTTCGATCTTTGATGGGTTTGTGCAATGGCATCGCGGAACTGATCCCGATGGAATGGACAGTTATGCAGAACCATTAAATGAAAATTGGTTAGAATTGTGCATGGGAGTTTACATTATAAGTCCTCAAAAAAAAACAATCAGTTCACGCGAAGGAATGCAACGTACTGTAGCCACTTCCGCACTTTATAGTGCATGGCCTCAAAAGGCGAATGACGACCTTCTTTATTTAAAGGAAGCAATCACCCAAAAAAACTTCTCTCTCTTAGGACGGATTGCTGAATCTAATGCATTGGCAATGCATGCTACAATGCTAGCTGCATGGCCACCTTTGATGTACTCTTCTCCTAAAACTATCCAAATTATCCAAAAAATATGGATGCTTCGGGAAGGGGGGTTAGAAATTTATTTTACCCAAGATGCAGGAGCAAATATTAAATTATTATTTTTAAAGAGGGACAATGAAAAAGTAATGCAACACTTTCCTAGGCTCGAAGTCATTACACCTCTTAAAGATACTGTTGTCCAAAAAGTCATACTCGTTGATGAAAAAGACCAAGTGTTAGGAAGTGAAGAAAAAATAAAAGCTCATTATGAAGGCAAATTACATCGCGCTTTTTCAGTTTTTACTTTTTCTTGGCGAAAAAATGAATGGCAATTACTTCTTCAAAAAAGACATCCTGATAAATATCATAGCGGTGGGCTATGGACAAATACCTGTTGTAGCCACCCACGACCAGGAGAAAATATTATTGATGCTGGTGAGAGACGACTTTTCGAAGAAATGGGACTAAAAATTTCTTTAAAAAAAGCAGGAAAATTTCGTTACACGGCTGAGGTAGGTAATAATTTAATCGAAAATGAATACGATCATGTTCTCACTGGGTTTTTAACTAATGAAAAGACGTACTGTAACAAAAACGAAATTAGTGCTATTCGTTGGATTAATATTTTTGATTTAAAGGAAGAATTTAATAGAAATCCTCAAAACTTTACGCCTTGGTTTAATCAAGCATTAAAAATCGCATTAAAAAGCATACCGAGTTTTCCAGACAAAGTATAAACCCATTATCGCTTTATACGTCTTACTTACTCTTTATCCAAGTAGTAATAAAGAGCCTAGAAGAAAAATGGGAAGTGCAGCAAGGATACTATCAATGCGATCTAAGATACCACCATGGCCAGGAAGTAATCGACCCGTATCTTTCACTCCGGCTTGTCGTTTTAACATACTTTCGAATAAATCACCGATAATTGCAAGTATGGCTGTAACTAAAGCTAATAGGTTTATTAATATCAAGCGAAAAAAGGATTGACGAAAAACGAGAGAAATAATAACAGCGATCACTAATGTCAAAAAAGTACCACCCCATACTCCTTCCCATGTTTTATTAGGACTCACGCGCGTAATAAACGTTCGCTTACCCCACCACTGACCTATTGTGTAAGCCCCTATATCCATAGCCCAAATTAATATTAAACCAAATAACAACCAACCAGGTCCACCAATACTTTCACGTAACGTAACTCCCGCAATCCAGCAGGACGTTAACACAAAAAAGCTTATAACAATTTTCGTTGTTTTATACTGGAATCCTAAGGGAAGGAACCCATTTGCATAACAAATAACGGCCGCTGCTATCCATAACCAAACAGCACAAGATATAATTAATACCCAAAAGATTGGAAAATAATAAATCCTTATTAGAGCTAATAAGATAGCAATCATATAAAGCCATCGAAGATAATAATTTTTTATTCCTGCTAGAGCTGACCATTCCCAGGCAGCCCAGGCTATCATAGCGCCAATTAAAAAACCAAACCATGGCATAGGTAAATACCAAATTACTAAGAGCAAAATAGGAATTAGGATCAACAATGTGAGCACACGGTGCTTAAACATATTGTGCTTCAACCTGTTCTGGTGTTAATCCAAAACGGCGTTGACGTATTTGATAAAATGCTAAGGCTTTCTCAAGAGTATTTGCATTAAAATCAGGCCAATAAGTTGAGGTGAAATAAATTTCCGTATAAGCCGCTTGCCATAACATAAAATTACTTAAACGTTGTTCACCACTGGTACGAATTAATAAGTCTGGATCGGGTAAATCACTTAAACATAAATATTCTTGAAATAATTTAGTCGTTACTGATTCAGGATTTATTTCCCCATTCTGGATCTTTTCACCTAACCGTTGGGTGGCTTGTACAATGTCCCAGCGACCGCTGTAATTTAAAGCAATAATTAATTTTAAACCTATATTATTTTTCGTACGCCTCTGAGAGGCATGGATCTGCGCCAATAATTTTCTATCAAATGCTTGATGATCACCAATAATTCTAAGACAAATATTATTTTTGTGGAGTTCATCTGTATTATGTTCCAAAGAATCTAAAAATAAGGACATTAAAAAATTAACTTCCGACTGAGGCCGTGCCCAATTTTCCAAGCTAAAAGCAAAAAGGGTTAAAACTTCAATCCCTTTCTTGCTTGAATATTCAATTACCTCTCGCACAGTTGTAGCACCTGCCTTGTGGCCTGCTATTCTTGGTAACCCACGGCACTTGGCCCATCGGCCATTACCGTCCATCACAATTGCAATATGGCGAGGCAAAGAATTTGAACTCACTTCAAAAACCTTTTCTTGCTTAGGAATGTTCCCCGCCTCTCAGAGGCCATACTGAAATGAGTCTCATTATCATATATCCATTAAGTCCACCTCCTTTTGAGAGGCAATTTTATCTACTTCTGAGATTTGTTCATTTGTGAGCTTTTGAATGCTGATTTGTATTTGTCTTTCCTCGTCTTTGCTAATTTCTTTGTTTTTTAATAATTCCTTTAAGGCGTTGTTGATTTCCCGACGAATATTTCTTATTGCCACTCGTGCTTTTTCAGCCTCGTCACGCACCACACGAGAAAGCTCTTTTCGACGTTCTTCTGTTAAAGGAGGCAACGGAACTCGAATTACCGTTCCCGATATGGACGGATTTAAGCCCAAATCTGCGGTTTGGATAGCCTTTTCAATCTGGCTCATCATACCCTTTTCCCAAGGAGTAACTTTGAGCACGCGAGGACTTTCAATAGAAATTGTTGCCATTTGATTAAGAGATGTATCAACGTTACAATAGCTTACTTTAACATGTTCTAAAAAGCTTGGATGTATATGTCCAGCCCGTAGTTTCGCTAATTTGGTTTTTAAAGCTAATACGCTTTTTTCCATTCTCGCTTTTTTATCTTTGATAACGTCGTTGACCATAGTAAACTCTCACTCAATCCTCTCACTACCTAACTAGAAAGAAAAAATTAGAAAAAAAAGAAAATTAGAAATTTGCTAGAAAGAAAAAATTGGTTCTGTTTAACCTCGATCCACTAAGGTCCCCTCTTCTGTACCTATAATTACCTTAAGCAGAGTTCCTGGTTTATTAATATTAAAGACTCGAAGTGGTATATTGTGATCTCGACATTGGTAAAATGCGGTGAGATCCATGATCGCTAATTCCTTTTCTAAAGCTTCTTGGTAAGTTAAATGCTTATAGAGTTTTGCATTCGGGTTTTTTTCTGGATCTTCTGAATAAACACCATCCACATTGGTAGCTTTTAAAACTACATCGGCACCGATTTCAATCCCCCTTAAACTCGCTGCCGAATCAGTAGTTACCAGAGGATTTCCGGTACCAGCAGCAAAAATTACGACACACCCTTGTTGCAAATGATGGATTGCTTTGCGCCGATGAAAGGCATTAGCTACTCCTGTCATAGGAATAGCAGATAAAATACGGACCGGTAAATCGGATCGCTCAAAGGCATCTCGTAGAGCTAATGCATTTATCAAAGTTGCTAACATGCCCATGTAATCGCCTGTTATACGATTGATACCCGCCTTTTGTAAGGCAGCTCCACGAAAAAAATTTCCTCCTCCGATAACAATGGATACCTGTACACCCAGCTGATAGACTTGAGTGATGTCTTTTGCCATACGATTCAAAACGGCAGAGTCAATAGCGCAGGTGCCTTTTCCCATAAGTGCCTCACCACTCATCTTTAAGAGTATTTTCCGATAAAGAGGTTGCTGAATCCTATTCGTCATTAACGATTTCCCTGTATTTATTGATTACCTTTTTAGTATTAGCGAAATTCATTAACGAAATTTTCTGAATCTTGCTCGATACTTTCACCTACTTTAAAACGCACAAAGGCTGTAATAGTTACTTTTTCCGATTTTAATAAATTACCTACCAGAATTTCCGGATTTTTTAAAAAAGATTGCCCTTCCAGGCTTATTTCTTTTAAGAATTTATTCAAGCGACCGTCTATTATTTTAGTAATAATATCTTTAGACTTTCCGCTTTCTTTTGCTTGTGCTATTAAGATTTCTTTTTCCTTTTCCACTGTTTCAATAGGTACGTCACTGGCCCGAATCGCTTGCGGATTAAAGGCGGCAATATGCATGGCAATATCTTTAGCTAGAGCTAATTTATCTTTGTCGGAATTAAGTGCTACTAAAACTCCAATCCGACTTCCATGGGAATAATGACCAATGATACCGCTATCGACAGATAATAATCTCACACGGCGAATTTGAATATTCTCTCCAAGTTTAGTAATAAGCTCTTGTCTAGCTTTCTCCAGAGTTGTTGATAAACTAGGCTGATAGAGAGTAGGCGTAGCAACAACGTCGGTAATTTTTTCTGTCAAACCGCGTTCAGCTACATTTTGAGCAAATGCTATAAATTCCTTATTACGTGCTACAAAGTCAGTTTGACAATTTATCTCCACTATGTAACCTTTCTTACTATCATCACTTACCGCAATAACGATTACCCCCTCTACTGTTTTTTTCCCAGCTAACTTGCTTACTGTTGCCTCACCCGCTTTACGCAATTCTCGAATAGCAGCTTTTATATTACCGTTGGTGGTTTGCAGAGCTTTTTTACACGCCATAATGCCAGCACCAGTGACACTTCGCAATTCTTTGACCATAGCTAAGGTAACTATTGCCCTCATTACTTCTCCCTCCCCTTTATTTATTTTCTGCTTCAGCTTTACTTTCTTCGTTTTCTGCTTAAGGATTTAGCATCCGATCTTACCTACATTGGGGGATTGGATCTTCTTTTTTCGCGAAGAAGGCCAACTACTGCCCCGCCCGTTCTGCTTCAATTTTTTCTTGGTGATGAGCTGCTTGATTTTCTTCATTATTTCCAACTTTCTCAGCTAATTTTGTCTTTCTGGTTATTATTCTTTTCACTTTGGTTTTAGTTTTTATTTTACTTTTTTCTTCTTCTTTAGGCTCTTCTTCTTTTTTCAAGTCTAAAATACCACGAGCATTAATAATGACGTCAGCCAGTGCTTTGCAGTAGAGTCGAATAGCACGAATAGCATCATCGTTACCAGGAATAACATAATCGATGTTGTCAGGGTTTTCATTCGTATCAACTACACCTACGATTGGAATGCTCAAGCGTTTAGCTTCTTGAATGGCAATCTTTTCATGACCTACATCTATAACGAACAAAACATCTGGTAAGCTACCCATATTTTTAATGCCAGCTAAATTAGCCCCCAATTTTCCTTCCTCACGCACCAAATTCAAGATTTCTTTCTTAGTCATTCCTATAAGATTATCTTCATTTTTTAAATACTCTTCGAGTTCCTTTAAACGTTTAATCGATTGATGAACGGTTTTATAATTAGTCAGCATGCCTCCTAGCCAACGATGGTTCACATAAGGCATACCACAACGAATAGCTTCTTCTTTCACAATTTCGCGAGCTGCAAATTTAGTGCCTACAAACAAAATTTTCCCGTTTTTCAAAGCTATATTCCTAACAAACGCTATTGCCTCCTGAAAAAGAGGCAATGTTTCTTCAAGATTAATGATATGGATCTTTTGACAAACTCCGTAAATATAAGGAGCCATTTTGGGATTCCAGTAACGAGTCTGGTGACCAAAATGAATGCCAGCTTCCAACATTTGACGCATAGTTATATCAGTCATATTTAAATCTCCGGAAGTCAGGGAGTCATATTTATTCCGGGCTAAAACTTCCATATATCCCACAATACAACCTGAGTTAGAAAGTACCAAAATGCCGTAGCATATATTTATTTGGTTTACTATAATATTCAGTTTACTATAATGTTCACTAGATAACCGTTGTGTTAGTATACCACAAATTAAATAAAGATGATAGAATGGAAGCTCAGTAATGGAGTTCTAATGGAATCTTGCATCTTTTGGAATAACACCTCTATACTTCTAACAAATGTCAATATCAATTAAAACATCTGAAGAGTTGAAAAATATGCGCGTTGCTGGCCGTTTAGCGGCTGAGGTGCTTGAAATGATTGAGCCTTATGTAAAGGCCGGAGTTACCACTAATGAGCTTAATATGATTTGTCATGACTACATCACAAATGTTCAGAAAGCCACTCCTGCTTCATTGCATTATTTGGGATTTCCCAAATCTATTTGTACATCAGTCAATTATGTAGTATGTCATGGGATTCCCAACGATAGAAAATTAAAAGAAGGTGATATCATTAATATTGATGTGACTGTTCTAAAAAATGGCTACCATGGAGACACAAGCAAAATGTTTGCTGTAGGTAAAATTTCAAATCATGGAAAGCGGCTTATTCGTATTACGCAAGAATGTCTTTATATTGGAATCTCCATGGTCAAACCAGGAGTACGGCTAGGTGATCTCGGTGCTGCTATCCAAATGCATGCGGAAAAAAATCATTACTCTGTTGTTCGAGAATACTGTGGTCATGGTATAGGTAGCGTATTCCACGAGCCTGAGTTACAAGTTCTTCATTATGGTATACCTGGAACAGGAGTGATTTTAGAACCAGGCATGACATTTACAATTGAGCCTATGATTAATGCTGGCAAACGTCACATTAAATTGCTCAACGATGATTGGACAGTTGTCACTAAAGATCGACGTTTATCAGCTCAATGGGAGCATACACTCGCAGTGACTGAAGATGGTTACGAGGTTTTTACTTTACGTAAGGAAGAGGAAATTAAAATTTAAAAAAAGGAACCTTCAATATGCGTTTTATCATTTTTTAACTAAGTACAATTAATACAAAGTATTGGTGAATTAAGGAGTCATAACCCCAAACCCCGCTCGCAGTTTTCAATTAAGTTCTACATTGCCTACTCTCATCTGAATAACACCGTAGACTTAGTAAAAGCATTCTCAGAAGGCGCAATTTGAAATTGTATAAAAAACTTCAGCTAAACGCCGCACACGAAATTTATGCTGAAAATCCTGACCAGCATATATTATACCATCGTCTATTAAACATACATCTCCTTCTTAAGACATACAATGAATGACTGTGAGATATTATTGATTCAAGTAATTTACTTAATTAGCTTAAAATGTTATTGATGAAACTACCGTATAGCAGAAAGTCCCGTTGCTGCAACAACCCCTTGACCAATTTCAGCAGGTGATTTGACAGTAAAAACACCAGCTGCTTCTAAAGCTGCATATTTATCTGCTGCCGTTCCTTTTCCTTCAGAAATAATAGCTCCCGCATGTCCCATTCTTTTACCGGAGGGCGCAGTCATTCCAGCAATGTAGGAAACTACCGGTTTCTTTATATTGGATTTAATAAAATCCGCCGCTTCTTCTTCTGCTGTACCACCAATCTCGCCCACCATCACTATGACTTCTGTTTGGGAATCCTTCTCAAACAACACTAAGACATCAATAAAACTGGTTCCAAAAATAGGATCACCTCCAATGCCAACACAGGTACTTTGACCAAATCCCAATTGTGTAATTTGATTTACGGCTTCGTAAGTCAAAGTTCCAGAGCGAGAAACAACACCGACTTTGCCAGGTTGATGAATATGCCCTGGCATAATCCCAATTTTACATTCTCCTGGTGTAATAACTCCAGGACAATTTGGCCCAATTAAACGTACATTAGGATGTTGTTTAAGATAAGCTTTAACGATCAGCATATCGAGAACAGGAATTCCTTCAGTAATGCAAATTACCAAATTTATTCCTCCGTCGATTGCCTCAATAATAGAATCTTTGCAAAAAGGTGCTGGGACAAAAATCATAGTGGTATCAGCGCCTGTTTTTGCTACAGCTTCATGTACGCTATTAAAGACAGGCAGTCCTAAATGTGTTTGCCCTCCCTTCCTAGGCGTCACACCACCTACTATTTTTGTTCCATATTGCAATGCTTCCTTGGAGTGGAAGGTACCATTTTTTCCCGTAAAACCCTGACAAATTACTTTTGTTTCTTTATTAATTAAAATACTCATTATTCTGTCTTTTTATTTGTTGAATAATTTTTTTCGCGGCACCTGAAAAACTTTTTTCAGCAGTGATGTTTATACCACTTTCTGCAAGTTTCTTAGCTCCTAATTGAGCATTGTTCCCTTTTAAACGAACAATCACTGGAACATAAACACCTATTTCTTTTACTGCACTAATAATGCCTTCAGCGATTAAATCACATCGAACAATTCCGCCGAATATATTCACGAAAATTCCTTTAACATTTTTATCTGAGACGATAATTTTAAAAGCTTTAGCTACTCGATCTTTAGTGGCACTTCCACCTACATCTAAGAAATTAGCTGGCTCACCGCCCGCCAACTTAATAAGATCCATTGTAGCCATTGCGAGTCCTGCACCGTTTACCATGCAACCAATGTTTCCATCTAATTTAATGTAACTTAATTCCCATTGTCGCGCTAAAGTTTCGTATTCATCTTCTTGGGTTGTATCACGCATTTTACGAAGTTCAGACTGACGATAAAGCACATTATCATCCACATCTAATTTTGCATCTAAGCAAAGAAGCTTTCCTGAATCGGTAATTGCAAGAGGATTAATTTCCAATAAACTCAGATCGCGCTCGATAAATAGTTGATACAGTCTGATAACAATATCTGTAAATGATTGCATGTGAACAGGATCTAAATTTAGACCAAAGAATAATTGCCGACTTTGAAAAGGTTGTAATCCAACTATAGGATTAACAATTATTTTTAAAATTTTCTCAGGGGATTTTTTCGCTACTTTCTCAATTTCGATCCCACCTTCTGCGGAAGCTATAAAAACAATCAGCTGAGAAGAGCGATCAATCAACGCACCCAAATATAATTCTCGAATGATATTTGATTTTTTTTCAATTAAAATTTGATTTATCGGTTGCCCACGTTTGTTTGTTTGATAGGTAACTAAGCGCGTCCCTAGTAAGTTTTTTACAGCAGACTTTAATTCTTCTCTATCGTTAGCTAAACGAATACCACCTGCTTTTCCACGACCACCTGCGTGCACTTGGGCTTTAATTACCCAACAATTACCACCAATTTTGTTGGCTGCATCGACGGCTGCTTCCAGATTAAAAATCACTTCACCCGGAGGTACGGGAATGTTGTATTCTTTTAATAGATTTTTTGATTGATACTCATGTAATTTCATATTTATTTGTCTTTTTTCTTCGTCCCTCACACATATAGACTTCCAAAAAGAGAGCACTAGGTGTGAGGAAAATTTTCATATTCCCAACACCAATCTGGTCGGATCCTCCAGTAATTCTTTAATAGTTACTAAAAATAATACCGCTTCACGACCATCGATGACGCGATGATCGTAAGATAAAGCCACTAACATTATTGGCCGAATTATGATCTGGCCATCTTCTACAACAGGCCTGTCTTCAATTTTATGCATCCCCAAAATAGCAGTTTGAGGAGGATTAATGATTGGCGTGGATAATAGAGATCCATAAGTTCCTCCATTAGTAATTGTAAACGTTCCACCTGTTAATTCATCAATACCCAAACGTCCTTCTTGAACCCGAGAGGCATATTCCCTGATTTGCTTCTCAATATCGGCCATACTCATATTTTCTGCATTTCTGAGGATAGGGACTATCAAGCCACGTTCCGTACCTACTGCAATTCCAATGTCGTAGTAATTGTGATAAATAATTTCGCTCCTATCAATTGAAGCATTTACCATTGGAAATCTTTTTAACGCTTCAACTGAAACTTTTGTA
Source organism: Coxiella endosymbiont of Dermacentor marginatus (assembly GCF_907164955.1). GTDB lineage: Bacteria > Pseudomonadota > Gammaproteobacteria > Coxiellales > Coxiellaceae > Coxiella. The sequence continues at coordinate 84,152 of NZ_OU015521.1, forward strand.
AAAAACGACATAAACCCTAAACGAACTTTATGTTTTTTCTCAAATGCATCACGGTATTTTTTTCGTAAGTCCATTACTGGTTTCATATTAATTTCATTAAAGGTAGATAACAACGCGGATTCTTGCTGTACTTGGACTAAACGTTCCGCGATACGTTTCCGAATACGAGAAAGAGGTACGCGTTTTTCTGTTCGTTCCCTCTTTTCAATTTCTTTTTCGGCTTCTTTTGAATCAGACTTTTCTTTTTGACTTTTTAAATAATCTTCAACGTCTTCTTTCATAATTCGCCCTTTTTTTCCACTTCCTTCAATTTTACTAACGTCAAGACCTTGTTCAGAGATCAATCGACGTATGGCAGGACTAAGATCACCTTTATTTTCTCCGGATTTTTTATGGGTTCTTTTCTCTTCTTCATTTTTCTCTACTCTATCTTTTTCTTCTTTTTCTTTATTCTTAACTAAATATCCCCCTCTTTCTTCTTCCAAAATTGCCAGAATTTCTTTTTCCTTAACGATCATTCCCTCTTTAACTTTTATCTTTTTAATAATGCCATCTTTTGGTGCTGGAATTTCTAACATTACTTTATCAGTTTCTAAGTCGATTAAGTTCTCATCCCGAAAAATAAAGTCACCCTCTTTTTTATACCATTTTACCACTGTAGCATCGGTAACAGATTCCGGGAGCGTAGGAACTTTAATTTCAATTATAGTCATGTTAAATTTCCTCTTTGAGTCCTAGAGCCTTATTAATCAATTTCTTTTGTGATTTTAAATAAAGTGCCAGATAACCAGTAGCTGCTGCAGCAGAAGCAGGCCGTCCTGCATAATCTAATATTTGATTATCTTGCAAACATTTTGCGAGTCGATGGCGAGTGTAGAACCAAGCACCTTGATTCTTAGGTTCTTCCTGACACCAAATTACTTTCTCTGCTTCAGAATATTTTTTGAGTTCCGCTTTTAATTCATCATAAGGAAATGGATATAATTGTTCAATGCGAACTAAAGCGATATCATTTAATTTATTCTTATTCTCACGCCGCTTAATTAGTAACTCGTAATAAACTTTTCCGCTGCAAAGTACAACTCGTTTTACTTTTCTTGGATTCTGCTTATCAATTTCGGGAATGATCAATTTCAATTGACCATGAGTTAAATCTTCTAACAAGGAAACTGCCAATTTATGACGCAATAAACTCTTTGGCGTCATAACAATTAAAGGTTTGTGATAGGGGCATAATACTTGATGTCGTAATAAATGGAAAATTTGTGCCGGTGTTGTAGGAACGCATACTTGCATATTATTCTGAGCGCACAGTTGCAAGTAACGCTCTAACCGGGCTGAAGAATGTTCAGGACCTTTACCTTCGTAGCCGTGTGGTAAAAACATCACTAAACCCGAGAGGCGATTCCATTTTTGCCATCCTGAACTTATAAATTGATCAATAATCACTTGAGCCACGTTGGAAAAATCACCAAATTGTGCTTCCCAAATAATTAATGACTGCAAATCCGCAGTTGAATAACCATATTCAAATCCTAACGAACCAGTTTCACACAGCAAAGAATCGTAAATATAAGCTTTTGCTTGTTGAGCCTTTAAATGTTTTAAAGGCTCATATTTTTTTCCGGTATCCTGATCAAATACGGCAGCGTGACGGTGGAAAAAAGTACCCCGTCGGGAATCTTGTCCTACCAATCTCACCGAATGCCCTTCTTCTAATAAAGAGGCGTAGGCGATCATTTCTCCAAAACCCCAATCTATGGGAACTTTACCTCTGACCATTTCAAGTCTTGATTTATAAATAGCAGCCACTTTTCGATGCAGTTTAAGTGTATCTGGCAATGTGGTGAGCTTTTTTCCGATTGCTTTTAATTTTTTCAATGAAATGGCCGTATCCATCATGATAGTCCATTCTTGACCAAGGCAAGGAGTCGGATTAGCCGCACAATAATGCACCGACAAACTATCAGGAAGAGTCTCTACCACTTGTCGTCCTTCGTCAAGACAAGTGCGATATTTTTCCGTCCACTCGTCTATTTCTTCGGAAGTGCAAATCTTTTGGTTAATAAGTCTTTTTGCGTAAATTGCTCGAGTGGTAGTGTGTTCTTGAATAATCTTGTACATTACAGGCTGAGTAGGTACTGGATCGTCTACCTCTTGATGACCATGTCGACGATAACAGACAAGATCAATAAAGACATCTTTATGGAATTTCATTCGATAATCTAATACTAATTGGGTAACTGCAATCACAGCTTCAGGATCATCGCCATTAACATGAAATACAGGTGCATCCAACATTTTAGCTATGTCCGTACAATACAGGGAGGATCGTGCATCCTTGGGATTACTAGTAGTAAAACCCAATTGATTATTCAAAACGATATGAATAGAACCCCCTATATAATAAGCTCGCGTTTGCGACATGTTAAGCACTTCCATGACAATACCTTCACCTGCAAATGAAGCGTCTCCATGAATCATGACGGCCATCGCGTAATCTGGATTTTGTCCATTTTGTTTTTCTTGTTGTGCACGCACATATCCCATAACAACAGGACATATAAATTCTAAATGTGAAGGATTAAAAGCTAATGACAAACGCATCGGGCCTTCATCTGTTTTTATATCTTGAGAATAACCAAGGTGATATTTTACGTCTCCTGATATCAAACCATAATCCTTTTTGCCTTCAAATTCCTGAAATAATTCGGAAGCCGATTGACCCATAATATTTAATAACACATTAACCCGACCACGATGTGCCATGCAAATTACTACTTCATTTAACTTTTTTCCACATGCCCGTTTAACCAGTTCATTTAATAAGGGAATTAAACTTTCACTGCCTTCTAAAGAATAGCGAACTTGACCTACATATTTTGTATCGAGATATTTTTCAAGGGTTTCTGCTGCCACCAATTGCTGTAAAATATTTCTTTTATTAAAATCAATGCGATTTAGCTGATGTTCTACATAGTGCTGCAACCAACTCCGCTCTTGCTCATTAGAACATGTATTGAATTGCACACCAATAGAACCGCAATAAATTTCACGTAAACGGTTATATATTTCCTCTAGAGTCACATGAGAGCTATCTAAAAAACCATTAGTAGTAAATTTTTCTTTAAAATCAGTTTTTGTTAAGCCATAATGATTCAATTCTAAGCGAGGATCTATCGGACGATCGTCCCTCTCAAGTGGGTTAATCTTCGCGTTAAGATGACCAAATTGTCGGTAAGCCTCGATCAATAAATCAACAGCTGTTTGATTAGAAGTAGGTTTTACACTCGGAATAGTATAGGCTTTTTGACTTGATAACTCAAAAAATTCTTTTTGGATACTAGAATGTGAAATGTCTAATACAGCAGTATTATTCGATAAGGATCGAAAATAATGACGCCATTCTTTATTAACATTGTTGGGGTCTCTAAGAAAATTTTCATAAAGCATTTCAATGTAACCAGCGTTATTATTAGCTAAATAGGAGCTTTTTTGAAATTGCTCCATTAAGGTTTTTTTTTGCATAATCTTTTATTTTCTTCTATACAAGTTGTTCAACTTTTAAGGCAATAAACTCACTTACTACTTTCTACTTTCTATTTCACACAGCATCTCCGTACGAATTTTTCGAATTGCTTTTGCTGGATTAAGATTTTTTGGGCATACAGTTGCACAATTCATAATGGTCCGACAACGAAAAACACTGTAAGGGTCTCTCATTGAATCTAAGCGTTCTCTTTTCCTAGTATCTCGGCTATCAGCAATAAATCGATAAGACCACAGCAACCCAGATGGACCAATAAATTTATCAGGGTTCCACCAATAAGAAGGACAAGAAGACGAACAGCAAGCACACAAAATACATTCGTAGAGCCCATCTAATTTTGCGCGATCGACAGGGGATTGTAATTGCTCTTTTTTCTGGGTCTCGTGATTATTGAGAAGATAGGGTTTTATCCTTTTATACTGAGCATAAAATTGCTCCATGTCAACAATTAAATCACGAATAATAGGAAAACCTGGCAGAGGCCGAATTACTACTTGATCTGGTAAAGTTTTTAATTGCGTCACACAAGCCAAACCATTTTTACCATTAATATTCATTCCATCCGACCCACAAACTCCTTCACCACACGAACGACGTAAGCCGATATCTGGGTGTTTTTCCCTGATTGCTTCCAAAGCATTAAGTAACATTTTCCCTGGTATCACAGAAACATCTAATTGATAGTTCTGAATATAAGGTTTTTTATGTGTTTCGGGGTTAAAACGCTTTATCAAAAATGTCATTATTCGAGACTTCTTGTTCATATTTTATTCATACCCTATGATTTCTCGCTTTAGGTGGAAATGGTTCTATTCCCTTGGGTTTCATATTAACGGGACGATAAGCAATACGCCCATCTCGAAAATAAACCGTGTGTTTTAACCAATTAACATCATCACGCTTACTATAATCATAGCGATAATGAGCGCCTCGGCTTTCTTTACGCTGATTAGCACAAACAGCCGTTGCGCAAGACACTTCGATTAAATTATCAAGTTCTAGTGCCTCCACCCGTGCATTATTAAATATCCGACTGGTATCCATCAATTTTGCTCGCCGTAATTGCTCTTGTAATTTTTTTAAACGTTTTAATCCTCGATCCATTTGTTTCTCATTTCGAAAAACACCAAAATCTTCTGACATAGCTTTCGTCATTTTTTGACGAATTATCACTGGATTTTCTGTATTTTCCGACTTTTCCCAACGTTTGAGACGAGCTAGAATAGCATCAACATCATCGGTATTTTCAGTACGATGCTTTAATTTCGTCTTCAACACTTCTTTCAGATATAAACCAATTGATCGACCAAAAACAACTAAATCTAATAGAGAATTCGTTCCTAGCCGATTAGCCCCATGAACAGATACGCAAGCGCACTCACCGGCAGCAAACATACCTTCAACTACTTGATCGTTACCATTTTCATCCATGGTTAAGGCTTGTCCATGAATGGTTGTAGGAATACCGCCCATCATGTAATGACAGGTGGGTAAAACAGGTATTGGTTCTTTAGTTATGTTAACATTAGCAAATTTTTCAGAGAGCTCAATAATACCTGGCAAACGCTCTCGCAATACTTGCTCCTTTATGTGATTCAGTTTTAATAAAACGTAATCCTTCTTTGGACCTACCCCATTTCCTATCATGATCTCTTGTAAAATAGAACGCGAAACAACATCTCGACAATCGAGATCTTTTAAATGCGGTGAATAACGTTCCATAAAACGCTCACCATTTTTATTAATAAGGTATCCGCCTTCACCACGAGCACCTTCAGTAATCAAACACCCGATTCCGTAAATCCCTGTGGGATGAAATTGCCAAAATTCCATATCCTGTACGGGCAATCCAGCTCGAAGTGCCATGCCAATACCATCCCCAGTGTTTGTATACGCGTTACTGGTAGTTTCATAAATACGACCCGCACCACCAGTCGCAAAAATTGTTGCTCGAGATTTAAAAAAAAATAAATCACTCGTTGCCATGTTTAGGGCAATCAGACCTACAATCCCGCCTTTGATTCCCCGAACTAAGTCGATTCCATACCACTCGCTATAAAAGTGAGTTCCGGCTTCGATATTTTTTTGATAGAGCGTATGTAACATCGCATGACCTGTTCGGTCAGCACAAGCGCAAGTACGAAGCGCCATTTCTTTTCCAAAATCGCAGGTATGCCCACCAAAAGCACGTTGATAGATACGACCATCACCTAAGCGCGAAAAAGGTAAGCCATAATGTTCTAATTCATAAACTGAAGTGGGCGCTTGTTCACACATGTACTGAATGGCATTCTGATCACCTAAATAATCTGAGCCTTTCACGGTGTCGTACATGTGCCATATTGGTTTATCAGGAACTACGTTACCCAAAGCTGCTGCAATGCCTCCTTGAGCAGAAACGGTGTGAGATCGAGTAGGAAACACTTTTGAAACAACAGCTACTTTATATTCTTGTGACTGTGCCATTTCCAAAGCAGCACGTAATCCAGCGCCTCCAGCACCTACAATTAAGGTGTCGTATTCTTTAACTTGAATAGAATTCATATTTACCTCAATGCACTATCCATAAAAATTTAATGGCCCATATAAAATAAGTAGTCAATAGCAAGCAAATAATTGTCTCTAATATTAATCGAATTGGTTTATTTTTTATATAATCGGTAAAAATTATCCAGATGCCAATCCATGCATGCCATAGCACACTAAAAATCACCAGTAAGGTAAAAATTTTCATGGTTAAATGTGTAAATAAGATATGCCATTGCATATAAGAAATAGGATGATGTACAAGCAGAAAAATAATGAGAAAAAAAGTATAAATACCAATTAACAAAGCAGTAATGCGTTGCACAAACCAGTCATTGTAACCACGCCAGCTTGTCCGATCTACCATATCCATACTCCCGCTAATACAATGGTGATAAATGAAACTGCGAAAACCGTATAGGCTGTGATACGGCTCTCATGGATTGATTCCCAAAGACCAAGATCCATTGCTAAGTGGCGTATACCAGAAAATAAGTGGAATAAAGTCGCGGAGAGTGTGATCCACAAAACAACTTTTAACCAGTAATTACGGGTAAGTAATTGTTGAAAATCACAGAATGAGACTTCCGATAGTGTTGTTTGATGTAGAAGATAAAACATTAAAGGCATAAATAAGAAGAGAATAAAACCAGAAATTCGATGGCAAATCGATACAATGGCCATCGGTGGAAAATGAAGTTTAGTCAGATCAAGATTGGCTGGCCGTTCGGCATGCATCCCATCACCCCATTTAGAAACTACTTTTAATTAAATGGTCATTCTACAGTACTTTGTCTATTCACGCACGGTGGATGAATTATAACGATAATATTGAAAGAACACAAACCGAAATTTATTATAAGTAAGGAAAGTAAGAAAGAAGTAACTTTTTTAAGTATCAATTCAAAAAAATTTTTCTTACAATTGGTAATCGATCAATCTTTGGAAATCAGACTGAGGATTATATATTAATCATTGTCCAGTATGAGGAGTATCCATGAGTACATCTAAGGTAAAACTCTCTTTTGGTAATAAATCCGTTGAATTTCCCGTGCAATCCCCTATCTTAGGTAAAGATGCTATAAATATAAAAAATCTGGGTGCATCTGGTGTTTATACTTTAGATGTAGGTTTTTATTCAACTGCTACCTGTGAATCAAAAATTACTTTTATTGATGGTGAAAAAGGTATTTTATTGTATCGAGGTTACCCAATCGATCAATTAGCAGAATCGTGTGATTATATGGAAGTTTGTCATTTACTTTTGTATGGAAAATTACCTAATAAAAATCAAAAAGAAAAATTTGTTTGCTTTTTTAAAGAACATATTAATGTTTGTGAACAAGTAATGCGTTTCTTCGATGGCTTCCAACACAATGCTCACCCAATGGCTATGGTACTTTCTACGGTTGGGGCATTATCGGCATTTTATCATAACGTTCTCGATATTAAAAATCCCAAACATCGAGAATTGTCCGCTATTCATCTGATAGCAAAAATGCCTGCTCTTTCTGCAATGAGCTATAAATATTCAATAAGTCAACCAGTTATATATCCGCGGCAGGATATATCCTACGCTGAAAATTTTCTTCATATGATGTTTGGGACATCTCATGAAAAAAATTTACCAGATCCTGTTTTAATTCGCGCCATGGATCAAATTTTTATATTGCACGCCGATCATGAACAAAATGCTTCCACTACTACGGTCCGTGTAGCAGGTTCTACTGGTGCTAATCCTTTTGCATGTATTTCAGCAGGAATTAGTGCTTTGTGGGGACCGGCACATGGAGGGGCTAATGAAGCTTGTCTTAATATGCTCCAAGAGATAGGCCATGAGAAAAATATCAATAAGTACATCAAAAAAGCAAAAGACAAAGACGATCCTTTCCGTTTGATGGGTTTTGGCCATCGTGTTTATAAAAATTATGATCCGCGAGCAAAAGTAATGCAGCAGACTTGTCATAGAGTGTTGAATGTGGCAGGCAAACAAAACGAGACACTATTTAAATTAGCAAGAAAACTCGAAAAAATTGCGTTAGAGGATGACTATTTTGTTCAAAAGAAACTTTATCCCAACGTGGACTTTTATTCAGGTCTCACGTTAAATGCTATTGGCATTCCTTCCAACATGTTTACAGTAATTTTTGCTTTATCGAGAACTGTTGGCTGGATTTCTCACTGGATAGAAATGATGAGTTCAAATCACCCTCTTGCTCGCCCTCGTCAATTGTATATGGGTGAAAAAGAGCGGCATGTAATTCCCTTAAATCAACGGAAATAATTAATCAATATACATCTTAATAAAATACATCTTAAATAAATTTTTTTAGTGACTTACAGTTACTATCACGACCGCCTAGAGATAAAATTTTAGAGCAAATGGTGTAATGATCGAATATTACTTCCATAAAAAGGATCAAACCGTTCCATATACTATTGAAAAAGAGCCAAAAAATAAAAAATAGTGAAAAAGAAAATAGGTTTTTCAGTAGACTCCAGACTCCCTCATAAACTCATCAATTTAATAATAACCTTTTTCAAGGATTATTGTTTTAAGGATTACTTCAAATATTACTTTATCATTAGCAAATATTTAAAGACGTTGACAATAATATTTAAAGTTATCCATGCGTATAAAGCAGCCATGGTATCATCAATCATAACACCAAAACCGCCTTTAATATTTCTTTCAAGCCACCTAATAGGACAGGGTTTCCAAATATCGAATGTGCGGAATAAAATAAAACCCATTAAAATGAAATACCAAATTTTGGGGATAGCAATCATAACAAATAAAAATCCAACTACTTCATCCCAGACAGCCGCTGGATGGTCAAAAGCTCCAAAATGACGATTCGTAATATCACAAATAATCACTCCAAAAATAAAAAGAATAAATATTATAATGCTATAGGTAAGTAAAGAAAATTGACTTAAAAAAAAATAAAAAACTACGCCCAACATTGTGCCAAACGTGCCTGGAATCCAGGGCATCGCACCTACCCCAAATCCACAAGAAACGAATTCCACAGGATTTGTCCATATACTGCGAGGAGTATTATTTTTTTCCTCGAAAATGTTCATAACCTTTTTTAATTATCTTGAGTTGTTGGTTTTGATCATCCATTACTAAAACAACTGTTTCTTCTATAATTTCACCAATGCACTGACATTCACAATTTAAGCTCTTAAAAAGTCTTTTTAATTTAGAAGTCTTTTTATTTGGTACTGTAAAACAAAGTTCATAGTCATCTCCTGATGCCAGAGCATAATTCCATGCTTTTTTTAACCCACAATATTGTTTTAAGTTTTCAGATAAAGGAAGCCGATCTGCATAAATTCTAGCGCCCACTTTGCTAGCGAAGGTAATTTTTTCTAGATCTGATATCAATCCATCTGAAATATCAATTGCTGCACTCGCAATGCCTCGTAAAACCAATCCTACTTTAATGCGGGGCGATGGGCAATGTAATCGTTTTAATAAAAAGAGATCAATTTTTTTGTATTTTTTATTTAATAAATCTAATGCCAGACTAGCATCTCCTATCGTTCCTGTCACATAAATTAAATCGCCTACTTTTGCTCCACTTCGATAAATAGCTTTTCCCCTCGGAACTATTCCATTAACCACTACGGATATGCAAAGCGGACCTGCTGTTATATCTCCTCCTATCAAAGAAACTCTGTATTGTTCTGCTAAAGAAAAAAATCCTTCTGAAAAATCCTCAAGCCATTTTTTATTAATCTTTTCCAAGGTCAACGCTAACAACGCGGTATCAGGTTTTGCTCCCATTGCTGCTAAATCACTGAGATTAACTGCTAATGCCTTATAACCTAAATCGCGTGGTGAAGTACCAGCTGAAAAATGAACATCTTTCACAAGAGTATCTATTGAAGTCACTATTTGTTGATCAGCTGGTATTTCTATTACAGCCGCATCATCTCCAACGCCTGATATAACATGTCTTTCTTTAATTTTTCGTCGAAAATAGGTTTCAATAATTGAAAATTCGGATAGAGTCATTTCCTGATGATATCATTCTATCTATTTTTAAGAAATCTTATAGCTAGTTGAATTCTTTTCTGCGTATTAAAAATTAAAAAAACTTAATCATGTTTTTACCAACACTAATATAAGTAAATTATCTTATAGTTTAGTTATTAAAAGAAACTACTTAAGTTGTAATAACGAAGAAGTAATATTTTGCTCTATCCTAATTAAAGATGCTCGTCTAGATTAATACTAACTCCTCGCTTTATTATTTCCCAAAATTCATAAAATGGTTTCGTTGTGCACTTTGTATTCGACTATAGAAAGTGCTGTATTATGAGCTTACTGTCACTAAAAGCTCTACTCATTTTTTTTTCAGTTAAAGAGTACGAAACAATTTCCTTTGCTTTTTAGGTATAATAAGCAATTCAGATTTAACAGATCTTTTTCTGTCATTCCAATTATTTATGTTCCCGCTCAAGATACTACTTTTTCAATCACACTGGCGTACAGAAAGCAGTTTTGAATGCTTCGATTTTTGAATGTCAGTACTATTTATTATTCTAGTTATCCTAATTTCCGTCTTGAGTAAAGCATCGTTTTTAAAGTCCAAGCTATTCAAAAAACATATATTCTAATCTTGAGTAGAGCACAGTAATTAGTTGACACTCTGCTCCATAAACAAAACAGATAAAACTTGAAAGCTTTGTCTATGTTATAATCTTCAGATTAATAAGGATTCACACACCAGGAATCCACTAATAATGATTAAATAATGATTATCACCTTTTATTTCGATTTCGCTTTCGGAATTTTTTTGGACCATGCGGTCCGCGACCTCTTGGCATTTTATACCTATTTTCTTATTTGATTGCTTAATACATCCAAAACCGCATTTACATATTTATAGCCTTCCTGAGCACCAAATTCTTTCACTAATTCTAATGCTTCGTCAATCACTACCTTATAGGGCACATCTTTCCGGTAAAGCAATTCGTATGTTGATAAACGTAATACTACGAGTTCCACGGGGTTTAAAACGCTAATATTGCGATCTAAATGCGTGGCTATCAATTCATCAATAATAGCAACATGCTGGATCGTTCCCGTTACCAAATCTTTAAAATAAAGAAGATCTGAATCTAAAATATCATTTTCTTCCAAAAATTGGTTAATTAAAGTACCCTCTTGCGTTTGTCCAAAAACCCATTGATAGAGGGCTTGCAGGGCATAGCGCCGTGCTTTATGACGTTTATTATTTTTCATTAGATTTTTTTTGCTGTCTTCTCAAACGACGAATTTCATCCCGAAATGCATTAATGTCTTGAAAACTGTGATAGACTGAAACGAATCGCACATAAGCAACTTCATCTAAAGCCCGTAGTTCCTCTATCACTAATTCACCTACCCACTGCGAACTTACTTCACATTCTCCGCTTGCTCGCAATTTATGCATAATACGTTGAACAGCAGATTCAATTTGCTCCACACTAATAGGCCTTTTTTCTAAAGCTTTCAATAAGCTTGCACGTAGCTTTTCCTTATCAAATGTACTCCGCCGACCATCCTGTTTAATAATCCGCGGTAAGTTTAGTTCAGCCATTTCAAAAGTAGTAAAGCGTTCTTGACATTTTAAACATTCCCGCCTACGACGCACTTGAGCACCCTCTTCCACCAATCGAGAATCAATCACCTTAGTGTCTTCAGCATTACAAAAGGGGCAGTACATTAGCGCAATACCGTTTCTCGACTATAGACTGGAAATTTCTGAGTTAATTCTCTTACTTTCTCTTTGATATCCACAATTACATTCCCATTGGCCGGATTATCTAAAATATCGCAAATCCAATGAGCAAGTTGAGAAACTTCTTTTTCTTTAAAACCTCGTGTAGTAACAGCTGGTGTTCCAATTCGAAGGCCGCTGGTTACAAACGATGAACGAATTTCTCCAGGTATTGTGTTTTTATTAACGGTGATATTGGCTTGACCAATTATCAGCTCCGCATCCTTACCTGATATATCTTTATCCAATAAGCTCACTAAAAACATATGGTTTTGAGTGCCGCCTGAGACAACAACGTAATTACGTTCTATCATCACGGTAGCCATAGCCTGAGCATTTTTTAAAATTTGCTGCGCATAAGTTTTAAATTCCGGTTGCATAGCTTCTTTAAACGCTACAGCCTTTGCAGCGATCACATGCATTAAAGGTCCGCCTTGTAATCCAGGAAAAACTGCTGAATTTAAACGTTTTTCTAATTTAGGATTTGATTTAGCTAAAATTAACCCGGAACGGGGTCCCCGAAGTGTTTTATGAGTAGTGGCAGTCGTCACATCTGCAATATTAACGGGAGAAGGATAAACTTCAGCTGCTACTAAACCTGCTACGTGTGCAATATCAGTCATAAAATAGGCACTAACATTATCAGCGATTGCACGGAAGCGTTTCCAATCTACTATCCCAGAAAAAGCCGAAAATCCTGCCAAAATAACTTTAGGTTTATGTACCTTTGCCAATCGGGCTATTTGATCATAATCAATATCACCTTCTACATTTAGTCCATAGTGAACGGCTTTATAAAATTTGCCTGAAAAACTTACTGAAGCCCCATGAGTTAAGTGTCCTCCATGAGATAAATCCATAGCCAACAATGTATCTCCCGAATTCATCAGCGCCATGTATGCTTCTGCATTAGCTTGAGAACCGGAATGAGGTTGAACATTAGCGTAATCAGCTTTAAACAGAACCTTTGCTCGATCAATAGCCAACTGTTCAGCGACATCAACGAACTCACAACCGCCATAATAACGTTTATTAGGGTAGCCTTCTGCATATTTATTTGTTAGCACGGACTTTTGGAGCCCTAATACCAAAGGGCTTACATAATTTTCTGAAGCAATTAATTCAATATGCTCTTCTTGTCGTTTTTCTTCTCCCCGGACTACTTCAGCAAGCTCAGGATCAAAAGCTTCTATTGTGAGATTAGGATCATACATTCAAACGCTCCTTAATTGGCTATAGCGCATTTTACCTGAGCCTAAGAGACAATAGTAGCCCGAATATTTTCCTCTGGGATTCTAGGAAAAGTGGAATTATATCATTTAATATGGCTCCAATCATTGTTTAATATACGATTACGAAGTAATCAAAAGTGAATTCTAAATTTTTCCAAAACAATCCGTAACTTACTTACGCAATAATTTCCATCCCTTCGGATAGAGGAACTTTAAGAGCGTTTATGAACGATGATTCATTTAAGGCTATATTTATCAGCTTTTTTAATATGATTTTATACACTTTGAACGGGACAAATTTCTTCAGATAATCCAATCTCCTCAAGTATAATTAAAAAGGTATCTAATAACATAGATAAACGATTCCACTCTGCACCCACACTTATTTCTCCGTCTAGAATTTTCTAAATAACTTTCTTTTGTTAAACTGTCTATCAACAAAGAATGACGACTATGATGATGATTACACTTCCAGAAATTGGCTTTTATACCTTAATCATTAAGATAGTGAAAAAAGAGATTATGCAGTTGTTTTAATCCCAAATAGGTCAACACACCAATCATTCATAAGCCCAACCGATTTTGATAAACGAACAACACGGAAATGACTACCATCCTTCTCTTAAATAATAAATAAAGTCCGCCCTACTATTGTATTTTAGCACTCGTGGCACCGCGATGGCACCTTCCTCATTAATATGACACACAATTTACAAAGCAATTCCCTTTTTTATGAATTATACAAGCTAATGAGCATCTCTCATACTTAGACTAACTCAACCAAAGGGATCAGAGGGTACACTCTTAGTATAAACCGTTTGAATATAATAACTACCACCTGAGGAGAATATACCTCATTAATTAAAAATAAAATTTATCTAACCTAAGTTTCTGTTAATAAAGTCAATATATTCTGAGATATTTATAATCACTATGTATACAGAGTAATTTATTGCAACATCTCTTTACTAATAACGTATAAAATTGAATAATTTTTATCGATTGACACAAAATTTGCAGTAATAAAACAAAATTATCAAAACTTAGATCACTGATTAATACGACAGAATCGAAAACTGACGACCCGCCCAGAAAACGATTTAATTCATTGACTGTAACCAACATAGATTAAAATAGTTACATTGCTTAGCAAAGTAGGAATTAAATAAATTCCAAAAAATTCGAACATCTAAAAATAGGATGGTTTTTACAGCTACTTTATCAAAAAAGTATTTTATTCTCTACAATCTCAAAATTGGTTTTAGCGTTTGAGCTTGTAGCTTCCCGTACGTGCTTCAATTATTACGAATCTTATCTGCCGTTCTCGCGATAGGTATTCAACAAGTTCGGTGAGAAAAGTGTTGTTTAATTCGATAGATGATATCTCCAATATACTTGAGCGGGTTGAGTTTCATTATTACTCGCTATTATAAAATCAACTCTTTTCATACCATTAACTTCTACTTCGCACAGTACTGAAATTACATAAGTTTTTCGATCTTCAAATTGAAGGGACGTATCTTCAGCAACTGCTCCACAAAAAAGTCTATAATCTTATATATAATTCGTACTATATATTCATAAATTGAATATATATTTAATCACATAACGTAAAATAAGGAGCATGCATAAATCCTATTTTATCTAAGCTTTATTCTAGAAGTTCTAGAACATTAATTCCAACCATCCCATTCAAATTGAAACCACACTAGAAAGTGATTATATCAATATCACATGATTGGTATATTTTTAAAAATAACTAGTTAATAGATTTAGGATCCTTTACCCTACTTAATAACGTCGCCATAGCACGTTAAATAATTTCATCAGTTAGATATTCTTATTGCCTCAAGTTAGATCAAACCTCTCAATCACAAATTGCTAGCATTGTGATATGGGTTTTAAATAAATTTCGCTTCTTCAGGTTTATTATTGTTTCATCAACATAACACTACCATAATGAATAAATTGAGGAATACTTCATCACATTATACTTTGTACCTAGATTGCTTTCCTCGTACTACGATTTCAGTCTTATTTTTTTACTTGATTATCATCTTGAATGGCTTGCTTAATAAGTAGCAGAATTTTATCTGTTTTTTCAATAGATTCATCATGAGCAAACTGTAATTTAGGAATATAACGTAATACAGTGACTTCGGTTAATAAATGCTGCAAGTAACCCGTAGCTTTATCAAGAACTTTTTGAACCTCTCGGGGATTTTGATCTTTGAGCAATGTGTAAAAAATTTTGGCTTGCTTTAAATCATGGGAGACAGAAGCAGCCGTTAAAGAAATTGAGGTTAACCGGGGATCATAAACTTCTTTTTTAAGAAGTTTAGCTAGTTGTTGATGAATAAGATCAGCTACTTTCTGCTGGCGTTGATTAGGTAATCTTTCGTTCAACTTGAACTTTTTCATAAACTTCAATTTGATCACCTATTTTTATGTCATTATAATTTTTTACGCCAATTCCACATTCCATACTTTGACGAACTTCAGTCACGTCTTCTTTATAATGACGCAAAGATTCTAATTGCCCTGCGTAAATAACCACATTATCACGTAATACACGAATGGGTAAATGGCGACGTACTGCTCCCTCTAAAACCATACATCCAGCAATGGCACCCAGTTTAGAAGAACGAAAAACTTCACGCACTTGGGCAAGGCCAATAATCTTTTCCTCAAATTTCGGAGTTAATAATCCACTGAGGGCTTTTTTCACTTCATCAATTAAATTGTAAATTACGCTGTAATAACGTAAATCAACGCTTTCTCGTTCTACTAATGTTCGTGCTGGTACATCAGCACGAACATTAAAGCCAATAATAACCGCATCCGATACAATAGCTAAGCGCACATCCGATTCAGTAATTGCACCTACTCCGCTAGCAATAATACTTACTTTGACCTCATCGGTTGATAGTTTATTGAGAGCTTCCGTTAAAGCTTCTAATGAACCTTGCACATCAGCTTTTAACATGATATTTAAAGCGCTTTGTTCATTTTCACTCATGCGATCAAAAACACGTTCTAAATGAGTTGTTTGTTTCTTCGATAAGCGAATGTCGCGGTATTTCCCCTGACGAAAACGCGCAATTTCACGTGCCTTGCGTTCATCTTGAACTACTATTGCTTCCTCACCCGCTATAGGAGTACTCGAAAGTCCTAATACTTCAACAGGCATTGAGGGGCCTGCTTGACAGCAAAGTTTACCATGGTCATCAATCATAGCGCGGATTCGACCATATTCTTGACCTACTAATAATATATCACCTAAGTGCAGCCTACCACTCGTCACTAAGATAGTAGCCACAGAACCTCTCCCCTTATCTAAACGAGACTCAATCACAATTCCTCGCGCAGGCCCTTCATCTACAGCTTTCAGTTCTAACACCTCGGCTTGAAGCAAAATACCCTCCAACAAGGAATCAATACCTTCACCTGTCTTAGCTGAAATCAGCCGGAACATGGTTTCCCCACCCCATTCTTCTGGAATAACCTCTTGTTTAGATAATTCAGTTTTAATTCGATTAAGATCTACTCCTGGTTTGTCTATTTTATTAATTGCCACGACTAACGGCACATTTGCCGCACGAGCATGCTGAATTGCTTCAATCGTCTGAGGCATTACTCCATCATCAGCTGCCACTACCAATACCACTATATCCGTACACTTAGCTCCCCGAGATCGCATAGCCGTGAACGCCTCATGCCCTGGAGTATCTAAGAAGGTAATCATTCCTAATTCAGTCTCTACATGATAAGCACCGATATGTTGAGTTATTCCCCCTGTCTCAATACTTGCTGTTTTGGTTTGGCGAATATAATCTAAAAGCGATGTTTTTCCATGATCTACGTGACCCATAATTGTCACAACAGGGGCACGTGGTCTGGTTTCTCCACTTACTTCTCCTAAAGTGGCTTCCAAATCTTCCTCAACAGCATCATCTTTGATAAGCTTAGCTTTGTGTCCCATTTCTTCCACGATGATAGCTCCTGTTTCTTGATCAATTCGTTGATTAATAGTGATCATTGCGCCCATTTTTATCATAGTTTTTATAACTTCGGATGCTTTTATAGACATCTTTTGAGCAAGATCAGCCAAAGTAATTGATTCTGGGATTGTTACCTCACGAACAACTGGAGCAGTTGGTTTCTCAAAGCTATGCTCGAGCCTTGATTTGGCTTTATCTATCTCGGAAGAACCCAGTTTACGTCGACGACGTTCTTCGGCAAGTTTTGACATATGGAGTTCTTCATATCCCCATTCATCTTCTTCACTTTTACGTCGGCCTCGTGATTCTTTATGCGCAACTTTTTTAGGAGCTTCTTTACTTTCAGCCAGTTTTCTCTTAACTTCTGACTTAGTTATGAACTTAGGAATGGCTTGCGGCCCAACAGTAGTTGCAGTAGTTGCTATTTCCATTCCTTTAGCTCCTTGCGCTTCAGAGACAGGGGAAGCAGACTCTTGTGAAATTTCTTTTTCAGATATTGTAATTGGTTTTATATACGTACTCTTAGAGCGTATTTCCACACTAACGATTTTCTTTCCTAGTTTGACAATGCTAAGTTTCTTGCGCTTTAAAATAATGTTCGGATGTTTTTCATCTGATAAAGAACTGCTAATTGTTTTTAAATACAGAAGTAACTTTCTTTTCTGTTCATCAGTAACGGTTTGATTGACGTGAGTGATAGCAACTCCTGCGTTTTTTAATTGTTTTAAAAGACGCTCTGGAGTTGTCCGAACTAAGTTGGCCAATTGTTCAACGCTCATATCAGCCATATGTTAACTCTTATCTTTTCTCAAACCAATGAGCTCTTGCTGCCATAATTAATTTAGCAGCAGAGTCCTCATCAATATCAATAATCTCTTTTAAATCATCCACTGACTTTTCTGCCAAATCCTCTCTAGTTGTTATTTCACTATCTAAAAGTTGACGAGCTAAATCTTTTGTCATACCTTCGACTATTAATAAATCTTCTAGGGGATCCTTTTCATCTAATCCTTCTCGATTTGCAATTTCTTGCGTAAGTAAAACGTCACTTGCACGAAGTTGCAATTCGTTAGCAATCTCATCATCAAACCCCGCAACATTTTGCAACTCTTCTTTTGGAACATAAGCTACTTCTTCTAAGTTCGTAAAACCTTCTTGTACTAACGCCTCCGCGACCTTTTCATCAACATCTAATTTTTCCATGAAAATGGATTTAATATTAACTACTTCTTTTTCATGTTTTTGTACCATCTCAGTTTCGCTCATAACATTAAGTGTCCAACCTGTTAGTTCGCTGGCTAAACGAACATTCTGTCCACTGCGTCCAATTGCTTGAGATAATTGTTCCTCTGGAACTGCAAGATCCATCGTGTGAGAATCTTCATCTACTATGATGGATGTAACTTCCGCTGGGGCCATAGCATTAATCACTAACTGTGCGAGATTATCATCCCATAAAATAATATCAATACGCTCACCCCCCAATTCATTAGAAACTGCTTGAACACGCGACCCACGCATGCCTACACAAGCGCCAATAGGATCAATTCGTCCATCATTCGTCTTAACAGCAATTTTCGCTCGCGAACCAGGATCTCGCGCAGCGCCTTTAATTTCAATTACTTCCTCTCCAACTTCCGGTACTTCAATTTTGAATAATTCAACTAAAAATTCTGGTCGGGTACGACTTACTAATAATTGAGGTCCTCGTTTATCCTGACGAACATCCAATAAATAAACGCGTATACGATCATTAATCCGAAAAGCTTCCCTCGGAATCATTTCTTCTCGTAGCAGCAATGCTTCCGCATTCTCACCCATATCTAAAATAATACTGTCACGGGTTACTCTCTTAACTATTCCGATAACTAGCTCTCCCACCCGTTTTCTATATTGTTGAATAATTTTCGTTCGCTCAGCTTCACGTACTTTTTGAACTATCACTTGCTTAGCTTGTTGGACCGCGATACGACCAAATCTTACAGACTCAATAGGTTCTTCAATGATATCACCTATTTCTAAATCAGAATCAATCTCTCGTGCTTGATTTAAGGAAATTTGTTGACCAGGTAATTCTAATGGCTCAGCTTCTACTACCGTCCAGCAACGAAAAGTTTCATAACTACCACTTTTTTGATTAATAGATACGCGAATTTTGACATTATCTTCATCACAACGTTTTGCCGTCACAGTAGCCAAAGCTGCTTCGATGGCTTCAAAGATAACTTCTTTCGGAAGTCCACGTTCGTTAGACATTGAGTTAACTATTAGCAAAATGTCTTTATTCATTTTTCAGCCCTCAAAAATCTGCCATCAAATTCGCTCCCTCAATTTCATTCCAATTTATTTTCACCATCACATGATTGATTTCTACTGTTACCTCAACTTCGTTTCCCCATCATTCTGATGGTACCCTCCTCTCGTAAGCAAATCTAGTATTTGCATTCTCACAGCTTATGCAAACGCACTTTCACTTTGCATCTCAATAAATCGATGATAACGGCTAATCGTATTTAAGGTCGGTCGTTTAA
The DNA here is from genome assembly GCF_907164955.1 of Coxiella endosymbiont of Dermacentor marginatus. Classification (GTDB taxonomy): domain Bacteria; phylum Pseudomonadota; class Gammaproteobacteria; order Coxiellales; family Coxiellaceae; genus Coxiella. Next base: position 103,769 of record NZ_OU015521.1, read on the forward strand.
AAATCTGTCGATGAAATTTCCAAATTATAACAACTACTTTGGACTCTCGATATCTAGCATGGTGCTTAATTGATAACTAATTCTAGTGCAATCTTCAAGATTTACACCCAATAGAACTATCAACGGCTACTCGCAACACATGTTGCCTTCTTTATCGAAAAGAGCTCATACCTTATACACCAAATCAATCCTAGCGTTTCTACTGTGGGTGTACGATTATGCATTCTAAGTGTTTTCGTAGCTTATTATCTACTTTTTCTTCAAAAAAATAAAAAGGGCACAAAAGCCCCCATCTAGACAAACAAACCCCTTTATTTAAGGGGTTTACTTAATCTCTAAAATCTCTCTGGTAGCGGGGGTAGGATTTGAACCCACGACCTTCGGGTTATGAGCCCGACGAGCTGCCATACTGCTCCACCCCGCACTGCTATGATAGATTCTATATTATAATAGATAAACCAAAATGACAAGCTCATAAAATTTATCAGCGATTTTCAGCTATAGTATCTTACATAGGCTTCAGATCTTTTTAATAAAAGTAAATACTTAAATTTGTATAAATCTTGGAAGGATAACACCGCGGACAAGAAAAAGGCAGATCAGGGAGCAGTACATTTTTGCGTTCTCCTCCATCACCTATTAGAAAGAAAGAGAAAAAATTTTTAAAAGGCTAGATGTGAAAGAGCATATAACCACCCAGGGAAAATACCCATAAAGAGAACAGCTAGGCCATTAATTAAAATAGCAATTTTTAATTCGAAAGAATATTTTACAGGCTTAAGAGAAACAGGAGAATTTTCGAAGTACATTACTTTCACAACTCGAATGTAATAATATGCACCAACAATGGCAAATAAAACAGCAAGAACTGCAAGCCACACTAAATGCACTTTAATTAGGGCATCAAGAACTCCTATCTTAGCGATAAAACCAACAAAAGGTGGTATACCTACTAAAGAAAATAAAATTAACATCATCATAAAAGCCAATAACGGATTACGGTTGTTTAATCCAGTGAAATCTTTAATATCCTCAGATTCAAAACCCTTTCGACTCATTAAAATAATCATACCAAAACCACCTAAGGCCATAAAACTGTAAGTAATAATATAAAACATAGCGGCTGCATACCCTTCTTTTGTTCCACATAAAATTCCAAGTAACATATAACCCATATGAGCAATCGACGAATAAGCTAACATTCGTTTAATGTTGGATTGCACAATAGCAACAAAATTTCCGATACCCATAGATAAAATTGCGACTACTACGAGCATTTCATGCCATTGTCCCTGCAAGGCCGGCATTGCATTCACCAATAAACGAATAGTCATAGCAAAGGCCGCTATTTTTGGTATCGTAGAAATAAATAGAGTCACTGAGCTTGGCGCACCTTCGTAAACATCAGGAATCCACATATGAAAAGGTGCTACTCCTAATTTAAAAGCAATACCTACTACTATAAATATTAAACTAAAGACCAAAATTAAATTTTGATGGATAGACATTTGACTCACTGCCACTGAAATGTTAGTTAAATCTAAGCTACAGGTCGCGCCAAAAACCATAGATATTCCATAAGTCAGCATTCCAGAAGCAATAGCACCAATAATAAAATACTTCATTCCAGCTTCAACACAGCGAGTTTTTCGACGTTGCATGGCAACCATAGCGTAAGTAGGAAGAGAGGATAATTCTAGTCCTAAAAAGATCATCAATAAATTATGTGAAGAAACTAGGACCATCATTCCTAATAATGATAAAAGACCTAGTACATAGAATTCTGTAGCTGGAATTTTGCGTTCCTGATTATATTCACGTGCATAGAGAAATACAAAAAGGATCAATAGATAAATGAAAAGCTTAGAATAAAATGACAAATGATCTAAAACAAACATGTGATGGAATGTAAAGATCGTCGTTGAAAATTCGCTTACTGGAAAAACACACCATGTTAAACAAAAAACTACTATTACAGTAGTTTGAGCAAGGTAATAGGGAATTTGAGAATATCTTATAAAAAAAGTACCCACTATCAAAATTACTAATGCCATTAATAATACAAATATTTCCGGTAAGGCAGGAATTAAGTTTGGTAAAGTGGATAACATCTTGTTGATTTTTATAACTTCGATTGCAAAGCTTCTTGCAGCAATTGATCAATTGATGTGTGAAATACGTTCAATAAAGCATTTGGATAAATTCCAATCCAAACAATCGCTGCAGTTATTAAAGTGAAAATAACCTTATCAGTTAACACGATATCAGTTAATTGTGCAACCGAAGTGTTGGTAATTGGGCCGTAAAATACGCGTTTATACATCCATAATGTATACACTGCCCCAATAACTAACGTAGAAGCAGCTAAAAAAGTTACCCAAAAACTGGCCTTAAACGCGCTGAGTAAAATCATAAACTCACCTACAAAGCTAGAAGTCCCTGGCAAACCAACATTTGACATTGCGAAAACCATAAAAAATGATGAAAAATAAGGCATAGTTTTAGCAATACCACCAAAATCATTGATATATCTAGAATGGAGCTGCTTATAGAGAAATTCAAATGCCAAAAACATTGCCCCAGCACTAAAAGCGTGAGAAATCATCTGTACCATCGCTCCTTCAAGACTTAAATAAGCATCTTGACGACTGCCTGTACGTACTACGATTATAAATAACATAAATGTACCTAAGGTAACGAATCCCATATGGGCGATAGAAGAGTAGGCAATTAATTTCTTCATATCTGTTTGAGCGATAGCGATAAAACCAATATACACAATAGCAATCAAAGAAAGCCCAATCATTAACCAATCTAAATGACAGCTCGCATCTGGGACAATAGGCAAACTAAATCGTAAAAATCCATATCCTCCTAATTTCAGCATCAATGCAGCTAGCACTACAGATCCACCCACTGGTGCCTCAGTATGCGAATCAGGCAACCAAGTATGAAAAGGCCACATTGGCACTTTAATAGCGAAAGCAATAAAAAAGCCTAAGAAAACTAAAATCTGAATAGCCATTCCCATATGTAGTCGATAATAATCAAGAATGTAAAAACTTCCTGAGTGCATACGCAAATATAATAAGACTACCAATAATGAAGCGGACCCAAAAAAGGTATATAAGAAAAATTTAATAGCCACATAGGAACGGTTTTCCATTCCCCAAATACCTATACTGAGATACATAGGAATCAACATAGCCTCCCAAAAAAAGTAAAAAAGCATTGCATCCAGTGAAGAAAAGACTCCGATCACAGCACCCTGCATTACTAGAAAAGCAGATAAATATTGGCCTATTTTTTTCTTAACCATGGTCCAAGAAGTTAATACAACCAATAAAGTGGTAAAACAGGTAAGTATTACTAGCGGCATTGAAATTCCATCAACGCCTAGGTCATAATTTATTTTGAGAGCTAGAATCCAAGTTAAATGCTCTGTAAATTGCATCTCTGCACTAGCAGTATTAAAACTAAGACACAGTGGAACACAAAGAATCAGAGAAATTAAAGCAATAATCAGCGCCAGTACGCGTGTTTGAGTGGCTTTTTTAGCACTATTAAGCATCGCAACAGGAATAGCTCCCAAGATAGGTAACCAAATAAGCGTACTCAATAAAGGTATATGTTTAAACATCATTTATCTTAAGATAATACCAACCAAATTAGAAAAGCTAACAAACATAAAATCATTACAAAAATATAATGATAAAGGTAACCAGATTGTAATCGACGCATTAATCGTGCTATATGAATTGCATTTCGTCCTACACCGCCTACGATAAAATGGTCTAGTATTTTAAAATCACTTACCCGAAAGAAAAAATTAGCTATTGCTCGCCCGCTCCGGACAAAGACGAGCCAATTAAACGCGTCAAAACCATACTTGGCTACCAAAATTCGATGTAGCCAAGATAATCGTTGTGATAACAATCTTGGAATATGTGGTCGAGCAATCGTCATCATCCAAGCAGAAAAAATGCCTAAAACGGAATCCCAAAATGGAGATGTTGCAACAGAACAATAAGCCATATAAAGAGCATTTTGAAATTCAACCCGCATTACTTGCAAAACATCGTGTGGAGGTAAAACTTCAATACTGGAGCCTAATAAATTAGGCTTATGATAAAGTATCCAATAAATAAGAATTGCTCCTAACGTTAATGAAGGAAAGCTTAAAATCCATTGAGAACCTTTCATGCTCCACAACGTTTCTTTAATAGATTGCAGTTCGGGTGCTATTCGCTCTGAAGTATGGAATATTAAGAAAAATGCACGAAAAATATAATAACCAGTGACGAAGGTACCCAACAGTAAACAGAGATAAGCATACTGAGCTCCGGGAATAGTCGAACAGGAAACTGCTTTAATAATAGCGTCCTTAGAATAAAATCCAGAAAATGGAGGAATAGCTGCTAAAGATAAGGCTCCAATCAGAAATGTTATATAAGTTGTAGGTAAGTATTTTCGAAGGTTTCCCATTTTACGCATATCTTGCTCATGGTGTAGAGCGATAATAACCGATCCAGCAGATAAAAATAATAAAGCTTTAAAGCAAGCATGTACTAATAGATGAAATATTCCTACTGAATAGGCAGAAGCACCATCAGCTGCCATCATATAGCCTAACTGAGACATCGTGGAGAACGCGATAACACGTTTGATATCAAATTCAACAAAAGCTAATAAACCTGTGAGAATCGCTGTAGTAGCTCCAATAACCAAAACTGTGCTTAAAGCTACTTGTGATAATTCAAAAAGAGGTGACATCCGAGCGACTAAAAATACGCCTGCTGTCACCATCGTTGCGGCATGAATTAAGGCTGAAACAGGAGTTGGACCTTCCATTGATTCTGGTAACCATACATGCAAAGGTATTTGAGCAGATTTTCCCATGGCACTAATAAATAATAAAATACAAATCATCGTGAGCACTGACCAATGGAGACTGGGAAAAATACTAATCATTGTCTTTGAAATTCCGGAAGCTTCTGAAAAAACGGTATGATAATCAAGACTTCCAAAATAATTTAAAATAGCAGCAATACCTAAAATCAATCCAAAATCTCCTACTCGATTAATCAAAAAAGCTTTTAAACTACCAGCCGCCGCTGATTCCTTCTCAAACCAAAATCCAATCAATAAATAAGAAACTAATCCCACTCCTTCCCAACCAAAAAATAATTGAAAGAAATTATTGGCCGTCACCAGAATTAACATGGCGAAAGTAAACATCGACATATAAGAAAAAAATCTTTTATAACTAAGATCATCAGCCATGTAACCAATGCTGTATATATGAACTACCCAGGAAATAAAGGTAATAATCAGCATCATAACGGCGGTTAATGAATCTACCATAACACCAAAATTAAAATGAAATTTACCGCTAATTCCCCAAGTATAGATCGTTCCATAGTAATGGTTGCTATTTACAACCACCAATATAAATACCCACACGGTACTTAAAAGCGAAACAGTCATTAAACCAATTGTGGTCCATTGTGTTCTTCTCCGATCAAGGTATTTTCCACCAAATCCAGAAATCAAACATCCTAAAAAAGGTCCTAGCACAGTAATTAAGGTCAGGATCTTAATCATACTTAAATTAACCCTTTAAAATGTTCATGTCATCGACATTAATACTGCCACGACGACGATAAAATAAGACTAAAATTGCTAAACCAATAGTCGACTCAGCTGCCGCTATAGTTAGAATAAAAAATACGAATAGTTCTCCTGATCTTACTTCTAAATATTGAGAAAAAGCGATAAAATTAGTATTAACTGCCAACAACATCAGTTCAATACACATTAATAATAAGATTAAATTTTTACGATTAATAATTATTCCTGCGAAACTCAAGCCAAATAAAATAGCACCAATTGTTAAAAAATAACTTAGAGGAATAGGAATCACTGTTTTTCCATCTTAATCTTTACCACTCGTAAGCGATCTAATTTTTCGACCTTTAATTGTTCAGGAACTCGTTGTACCTTAGCATCAGATCTTCGGCCATGAAACGCCAATGTAATTACCGCAATAATAGCAACAAGCAAGATAACAGCGGCAATTTCAAAAGGATAAAGATAATCAGTATAAAGAAGACTACCTATAGCCTTAATGTTGCTATTATTGTCAGGCACTTGAGGCAATGAAATAATAGAAATTCCAAAGTGGTGTAGATTTACCGTTATAATCATAGTAGCAATTAATAATAACACTGCAGTTACACTAAAAGGTAAAAATTTCACAAATTTTTCTCTCGTTTTAGAGAGGTTAATATCTAACATCATTACAACAAATAAAAATAGGGTCATAATTGCGCTAACATAGATAAAGATTAATACCAAAGCTAAAAATTCAGCTTGCATCATCATCCATAAAATAGCACTGGCGAAAAATGTGAGCACGAGAAAAAAGGCAGCATACACTGAGTTGCGCGATATAATCACCATTACTGTAGCCGTAATCAAGATTGCTGAAAAAATAAAAAATATGATTTCGTATATTGGAAGCATTTGTTTACCTTAATATTTTTTATTCTCTACCAAATCAACACCCTACTCTCTTATCTAGAGAGAAAAATAAAAGAAAAACTTCTTCTCGCCTTCAATAAAGGCGATTGCTACGAGTAAAGGCATATCTCTAATTCCCCCTTCTCAGAAGGAAGAGAAGGCTGGATGATAGAGTCATCTATATTTTCTATCTTTCTCCCGATCCTTTGCAATTTGCTCCTCGTATATATCTCCAATCATTAATAATTTTTCCTTTGTCAGAATATTTTCTCCACGATTCTTAATGCTGTAGTGCATTTCTGACGTTAATACAATGGCATCAACAGGACACGCTTCCTCACAAAAACCACAATTAATACATTTAAATATATCAATGTCATAAACCGTCGCTCGTCTGGATCCGTCTTTTTCACGAGGCGCTGCTTCAATTGTAATGGCTAAAGCGGGGCAGACAGCTTCGCATAATTTGCAAGCAATGCAGCGCTCTTCTCCATTAGGATAACGTCGTAAAGCGAGTATACCCCGAAAACGAAATGAGCTAGGAATTTCTTCATCAGGATAGTGAATAGTAACCTTTTTTTTATAAAAATAACGTAAAGTTAAGGAGAGACTTCTCACAAGTTCCCACAACGTAAAACTTTTAATAATTTGTTTTAAAGATTTCATTAATTAAAACCATGGTGGCACCAATAAAATTCCACTGCCAGTCCTGATACAACTATCCATATTAGTGTTATAGGTATTAAAATTTTCCAACATAAACGCATAATTTGATCATAACGGTATCGTGGAAATGTTGCTCGCATCCAAAAATAAGTAAAAATAAAAAGCGACAATTTAAGTACAAACCAAATTACTCCAGGTACCCAGGCAAAAAGTGTGTCTAAAATTGGTATTTTCTGAAAAGGTGATAACCAACCACCTAAAAAAATAATAGTCGCGATCCCTCCTACTAAAACCATATTTGCATATTCTGCTAAAAAGAAAAGTGCAAAAGTAACTCCAGAATATTCAACATGAAAACCTGCAACAATTTCAGATTCACCTTCCGCTACATCAAAGGGAGCGCGATTTGTTTCTGCTATCGCTGTTATCCAATAAACTAAAAATAATGGCAGTAATGGGATCCAAAACCAATGCCATATTCCCCCAGATTGACGAAGAATAATTCTTTGCAAATTCATAGTTCCTGCTGCAATAAGAACACCGACGAGAGTAAAACCCATCGGAATTTCGTAAGAAATGACTTGAGCCGCTAAACGCAGTGCTCCAAAAAAAGCATATTTAGAATTCGATGCCCAACCAGCAACTAAAATTCCATAAATCCCTAAAGAAGTCATAGAAAATAAGAACAATAGTCCTGCATTCACATTAGCCAACACCCATTCTTTAGCAAATGGAATAGCTGCCCAGGCAGCCAAGGCAGGCACTAACGCCAATATTGGGGCAATAATATACAGATATCGGTTCGAAGCAGTTGGAATAATGATTTCTTTAAAGAGTAACTTAAGTGCATCCGCAATAGGTTGAGCGAATCCTCGAAATCCTATGCGATTTGGCCCCACGCGAGATTGCATGTAACCAATAACTTTTCGTTCGGCAAACGTCAAAAAAGCAACTACAAGCATTAATGGAATTAAGATAATAATAATTTTAATGATAATTAAAATTAAGGCGAGCAATTGGTCTTCCACTATTAACCCCTTTTCAAGGTAATTGCTGTTTCTGCTTGACCAAAACTAGCTGTTTCCCCTAATCCTGATGCTAAAAGTACAGTATTATTTGCTAAGCGATTCTCTATCAGTAGTGGTAAGATAATTCGGCTTTCACCTTGAATTGCTGTAATCAATTCTCCTGCTTTAAACTCTAACTGAGAAGCTGTTTGATTGTTGAGTCCTATAGAAATCATCTGATCGCTTAAAGTTTCTTGTAATGGTTTAGAACGACGAACTAAATTATCTACTCTGACCATTGGCCAAGGTGCCAGACGTGTTAATTTCGAATCCCTTTCTTGAGATTTAAGAGTAGATTCGGAACTTAATGAAAAAGATGAACGTCTCTTTTCTAAATGGATTTTTTGCCTTATATCCCACTCAATTTCCGGAATGGTTTGAGCAATTTCATGGCGCACTTCTTGAATTGTTTTGTAATCAAATCCAGGTAACTCAAAATAATTGCCAAGTACTCTTAATACCTTCCAACCAACTTGTGAGTCTCTTTCCGGTATACTTGCTGCTGAAAAAGATTGAAAGCGACCTTCAACGTTCATGAATCCTCCATCTGATTCGGAAAAAGGTGCTATAGGCAGCATAATATCAGCATAAGTTTCCATTTTTGGATTGGTAAATGTTGTTAAAGAAACAACAAGTTCGGCACTTTTTAACGCATGGATGGCTTCTGCAGGATAAGCACAATCTAATTCAAGCTCCAAATTTAATATAAAATAGGCTCTTAAAGGATATTTCATTAACATTTTTTTCGCATCAAGTCCTATTTCGGTTAAGTGTTTACCTGCAGGTCCTCGATGAGGTATCGCACCAGTTAGCCAAGCACCAGCGCTGTTTGCCCCTTCGGTAAGAAGGCCCAAACTTGCTTCACTCTGCTGTCCAATAAATTGTGCGAGAGCTCGGATAGCGGCAGCATTCTCGTGATGTAACGCATGTTCTCCTAAGAAAATAGCCACTTTTCGGGATGCTTTTAGAATTTCCGCAATCTTTTTTGCCTTTCTTTCAGAGCGAACACCTTTTAAAATTTTAGGCACGATATTGCCTCCTAATACTTTAGCTACCTGAGCTAAGGCGTTTATTAATGTCGTTGGTGAAACAATTAACTTTTCTTCAAGGTCAAAAACAAAAGGGAAGTCCATCGGATTAATAGCTAATATCTTGGCTTCCTCAGAGCAGGCTTTATTAATTCGGTGACTAATCAGAGGTTGTTCAAAACGGATATTAGATCCGATTAACAAAATAGCATTCAACTTTTCAATTTCGGCGATAGGGAGCCCCAAATTAGGGAAAGTCGCAAATTTGTCTTGATCACTAAAATCTTGCCAACGAACTCGATGGTCGATGTTAGAACTACCCAATCCCCGAAACCATTTTTGGAATAAATAAAGTTCTTCAATTGAAGAGTTAGGTGATACTAGTGCGCCCAACTGATTTACGCCATACTTCTTAATAAGAACTTTTGTGCGATCCGTAATAATTTTAAAAGCCTCTTCCCAAGCAACTTCTATCCATCGTCCCTCTTTTTTTATGCGTGGCTGATAAATGCGCGATGGATGATAGAGCCCAAAATGGCTGAAGCGATCGCGATCACTCATCCAAGTTTCGTTTATCATTTCGTTTTCACAGGGAACAGCGCGCATAATTTTACGTTGAGGAGCAGATGCTTTCTGCCGACTGTGTAGAAAAATGTTTCCTCCCACACAATCGTGTGGCGCTATGGAAAAAACCTCGTGAAGTTCCCATCCTCGTTCTCGATACCGTGCGGGTTTATCCGTTAATGCACCTACAGGACAAATATCGATAATATTCCCAGATACTTCTGATTGCATAAAATGCTTGACATAAGTTGATATCACCTCTTTCTCGCCACGATTAATGACTCCAAGCTCAGGAAGGCCAGCAATTTCTTCTCCAAATCGTACGCAACGGGTACATTGAATACAACGAGTCATTTCAGTTTCAATCAATGGGCTAATATTTTCACTAAAAATAGCTCGTTTTGTTTCTTCATAATTGGAATACGATCGACCAAAACCCATCGCTAAATCTTGTAACGCACATTCACCTCCTTGATCACAGACAGGGCAATCTAGCGGATGATTTATTAATAAAAATTCCATTACATAGCGCTGAGCTTCGATAGTTTTTTTAGATTTGGTGAATACCCTCATTCCAGGAGTGACTGGAGTCGCACAGGCAGGGAGTGGCTTTCCAGATTTTTCAATCTCGATCAAACACATTCGACAATTAGCTGCGATAGATAATTTTTTGTGGTAACAGAAATGCGGTATATAAATACCTATTTCATTCGCAGCTTCGATAATGGAGACCCCCTCTTCCACTGTTGTTTTTTTACCGTCTATTTCGAGTTCAACCATACTCTTTGCCGTTTTATAAACTTATTATTCATACCACACATTTCCCATGTTCCACATGATAAGCAAACTCGTCATAAAAATGTTTTAGCATCCCACTAACAGGCCATGCAGATGCCTCTCCAAATGCGCAAATAGTACGACCTTCGATACCCTTAGCTATTTGACTAAGTTGTTTTAAATCTCGCTTCGTTCCTTTGCCTCTTTCAATTTGATGAACTAAACGATAGATCCATCCTGTTCCTTCTCGACAAGGTGTACATTGGCCGCAGGATTCATGCATATAAAATTTGGAAATTCGCTCTAATACTTTCACCATACAGGTAGATTGATTCATTACCATCACACCTCCAGATCCCAGCATAGAGCCTGCCTCCATTATTCCATCAAAACTCATAGTAGTTTTCATTATAATACGGGCTGGCAATATAGGCATTGAACTGCCACCCGGAATAACTGCTTTTAATTCACCACCCTTATGCATGCCTCCTGCTAATTCCAGTAAATCAGTAAAGGGAATTCCTAAGGGAACTTCATAATTTCCTGGTCTTGCAACATGCCCACTTACAGAAAAAATTTTAGTCCCACCATTTTTTGATAGCCCTAAATTGGCGAACCATTTTCCTCCTTTTTCTAAAATCACCGGTACAGAAGCAAAAGTTTCCGTGTTATTAATAACACTAGGGCGTCCGTATAAACCAAAATTAGCCGGAAAAGGTGGTTTAAATCGGGGCCATCCTCGTTTTCCTTCTAAGGAATTCATGAGCGCTGTTTCTTCGCCACAAATATACGCACCAGCACTAAAATGATTGTGAATTTCAATATCAATACCTGAATTCAAAATATTCTTTCCAATCAATCCAGCTCCTCGTGCTTCCAATAACGCCTGTTCACACCGATTGAAAGGTTCCCAAAACTCACCGCGCAAGAAATTATAACCAACCGTTACTCCTAGCGCATAGCAAGCAATTACAATTCCTTCTAATAATTGATGAGGATTAAACCGTAAAATATCACGATCTTTAAACGTGCCAGGCTCACTTTCGTCAGAATTACAGATAACGTATTTTTGTCCTTGAATATCACGCGGAACAAAATTCCATTTTAACCCCGTTGGGAAACCAGCGCCACCGCGACCTCGTAAGAAAGATTCTTTAATTTCATTAATGATTTTTTCAGATGGTATTTTTTCCTTAAGAATTTTGCGTAATACTTTATAGCCCCCAATACTCTCGTATGATTTTAGTGTCCAAGGTTCAGCCAAATGAAGAGTACGATAGCAAACTGCATTAAGAAGCATTTGTTTTCGACTCCTGCTCTAATTTATCAATTATGGCCAACATTTTTTCTGGCGTTAAATTTTCGTAATATTCGTGATCATCAATCTGGCACATAGGTGCTCCCCCACAAGCTGCCATGCATTCCACACTTTTTAGGGTGAATAAGCCATCGGGCGTGGTTTCATTAAAATCAATTCCTGAGTGCTCTTTAATACACGCAACGATTTCGTCGCTTCCGCGTAAAAAACAAGACACATTCTGACAAATTCCAATTTTATGTTTACCAATCGGTTTCAAGTTATACATTTCATAGAAAGTAGCCACTTCATAAACCCATACTCTCGGTAGTTCTAGATAATCCGCTACAGCATGCATCGCTGCTCTGCTTAACCATCCGCCATTTTGTTTTTGTACAAATAACAACGCAGGTACAATAACTGATCTTTTTTGATCACTTGGGTATTTTACTAACCAAAGGTTAATTTCTTTTTCCACCTCTTCACTAATAATAAAGGATAATGAACTAACTTCTTTTTTCATTAGCGATCTATCTCACCGAAAACAATATCAATACTAGAGATAATAGTGACTAAATCAGCAATCATATGTCCACGACACATTTCATTTATTGCAGCCAGATGGGGATAGCTTGCCGCGCGTACTTTAACACGATAGGGTTTATTCGCTCCATCAGAAACAATATAAACTCCAAATTCACCTTTGGGTTGCTCTACAGCTGCGTAAGCTTCGCCTTCGGGAACAATATAACCTTCAGTGAATAATTTAAAATGGTGAATGAGCGCTTCCATATCACGCTTCATTGCTTCACGTTTTGGTGGCACGATTTTATGGTTATCGATCATTATAGGTCCAGGATTCTTACGCAGCCATTCTATGCATTGACGAATAATGCGACTGGATTGTCGCATTTCTTCAACGCGAACTAGATAACGATCATAACAATCGCCTTCACTACCGATAGGAACATCAAAATCTACTTGATTATAAGCCGCATAAGGTTGTTTTTTTCGAAGGTCCCATTTGATACCTGATGCACGTAACATTGGTCCTGTAAAACCTAATTGTAAAGCTCGTTCTGGGGAAATAACTCCAATACCTACAGTGCGTTGTTTCCAAATCCGATTGTCTGTTAATAGTGTTTCATACTCATCTACTAATTTGGGAAATCGCTCGGTAAAATCCCAAATAAAATCTAACAAAGAACCTTCCCGAACTTTATTTAATTTTTTAACTTCTTTTTCACTATGCCAATACGAAGGCTTATATTTTGACATGCTATCAGGTAAATCACGATAAACACCCCCAGGGCGATAATAGGTAGCATGCATTCTCGCACCAGATACAGCCTCATAGCAATCCATTAAATCTTCTCGTTCACGAAAACAGTAAAGAAAGACGGTTACCGCCCCCACATCCAATGCATGAGCGCCTAACCATAATAAATGGTTTAATATGCGTGTAATTTCATCAAATAGTGTACGAATATATTTCGCACGCATAGGTGGCTCAATTCCTAATAATTTTTCAATCGCTAATACATAACCATGTTCATTAGCCATCATTGACACATAATCCAAACGATCCATATAACCAATTGTTTGATTATAGGGTTTACTTTCTGCTAATTTTTCTGTAGCACGATGCAATAAGCCAATATGAGGATCCACGCGTTGGATTACTTCACCATCTACTTCAACAATAAGTCGCAACACACCATGAGCTGCAGGATGTTGCGGCCCGAAATTAAAAGTGAAATTACGAATTTTAGCCATTTATTCGTCCTTTTTATATCGGTTGTCGGAACGAATGACCTTTGGCACTGATACTCGAGGTTGAATACTTACAGGTTCGTAAACACAGCATTGTTGCGCTGCATCATAACGAAGTTCAACCTCTCCAATCAAAGGAAAATCCTTACGGAAAGGATGACCTATAAAACCATAATCGGTTAATAATCGTCGCAAGTCGGGGTGTCCACCAAAAACAATTCCAAATAGATCAAAGGCTTCTCGTTCATACCAATCTGCCGAATTCCATACCTTAATGACGGAGGGTGCCATCGGAGAATCACCATTGACATAAACTTTCAACCGCAAACGGTGGTTATTACGTAATGACAATAAATGATAAACAATAGCAAAGCGTGGTTTGTTCCAAGAAATCGTTTGTTCTTTTATGCTTTTTCTAAAACCGCGACTAAAGCTCGTGTTTGTTGTTTTTTCAGTACTCCATTCGCTAGTACCATATTCTAAATAATCCACACCACAAATATCTAACAATAATTCAAAATGAAAAGGGGGTTCATCTCGCAAAGCCATGCATACCTCTAGAAGAGAGGTAGGAAGTAATTCTATCGTTGGTATATCAAGCTCATCATCCAAGTTTTCTATAAGAGTCGAAAAACGATTTTTAATGGTCTTAGTCAAATTTTTTCTATCAGACATTCTGATCCTTTAAATCTTTTCGATTAAATACATTTTGGTGCCGAACTTTGTTTCGTAACTGAATGATGCCGTAAAATAAAGCTTCTGCTGTGGGCGGACAGCCTGGTACGTATACATCAACTGGTACAATTCGATCACAACCCCGTACTACAGAGTAAGAATAATGATAATATCCTCCTCCATTTGCACAAGAACCCATAGAAATTACCCATCGAGGCTCGGTCATCTGATCATAAACCTTACGTAATGCAGGAGCCATCTTGTTACACAATGTACCGGCCACAATCATTACATCGGATTGACGTGGGCTTGGACGAAACAGACCTGCTCCAAATCGATCTAAATCATAACGAGAAGAAGCACATTGCATCATTTCAATCGCGCAGCACGCGAGACCAAATGTCATAGGCCATAGAGAACTGCTGCGAGCCCATTGGACTAAATCATTAATCGATGCAAGAAGAAAACCTTCTCTGTTTAATAATTGCTTCATTTATTCCCAATCCAAAGCACCATGTTTCCATTCGTAAATAAACCCGACTACTAAAATCGTCAGAAAAACTATCATTGCCCAAAATCCTAACCAACCAATATGCCGTAAAACAACAGCCCATGGAAATAAAAAGGCAGTTTCCAAATCAAAAATAATAAAGAGAATCGCCACTAGATAAAAACGGACATTGAAAGGTAAGCGAGCGTCGTGAAAAACTTCAAAACCACATTCATAAGGAGATAATTTATCTCTATACGGCCGACGAGGGCCTAAGAACCAACCCATTGTCAGAGCTATCATTCCGATAAAAATACCTATACCAATAAATACTAAGATTGAAAAATAATGTGCTAACACGCGCTATTTCCGTTAAAAATAAAAATCAAAATCCCCTCTGAGTACAGAGAGTAAGTCTAGTTTTACTAAAAATTATCAGGTTTGATCTTACTACATCTATATAAAGTACAACAAAACCTTTTTGACAACAGCTGAGCTGGTGCCGAAGGCCGGACTCGAACCGGCACGGGCCTTCTTTCCCACTGCCCCCTCAAGACAGCGTGTCTACCAGTTCCACCACTTCGGCAATGTCAATTGAGCGTGGGTATCTTTGTTCCAGGTTAAAAGTTTTTCAGTGGTTGTGCCCGTAAAGGTTGCGTTTTTATCCCTTCACCTGAGTGATGTGACGCTAGATAACTAAGCCCAATACTCGTAGCAAAAAAACCAGCTGCCAAAATAATCGTCACTTTCATAAAAAAAGGTGTCGCACCCATACTTCCAAACATGGTATTAGAAGCACCGCTACCAAAAGCGGCACCTGCATCTGCTCCTTTACCATGTTGTAATAATACTAATCCAATCAAGCAACTTGCAATCAGTACATGAATAATTAACATAATTGATTGCATTGTTCTCCTATTTTTAAAAATTGTTCCACTTCCAAAGAAGCTCCTCCTACCAAAGCACCATCAATATTTTCCATTTCAAACAAAGCTTTTGCGTTCTCAGGTTTTACACTACCTCCGTATAAAATTTGTGTATTCTTAGCTAATGTAGCATCATATTGCCATAATTGTTCCCGGATAGCAGAATGGATTTTTTCTATCTGGATAGGCGCAGCGCTTTTACCTGTTCCAATAGCCCATATTGGTTCATAAGCAATTATGATATTATCTAATGATACCTGATTATCGTGCATACTTAATACAACCGCAAGCTGTTCTTGAACGATTTTTAATGTTTTGTCTGCCGAATACTGTGCTTTAGTTTCTCCGACGCAAAGTATAGGACGAATTCCATTCTCTAGAGCTTTCTTTACTTTCCGAGCCACAGATTCGTCTGTCTCACCATGTAACTTTCGCCTTTCAGAATGACCGACAATAACGTAATGGCACGAAAAATCGCGCAACATGGCCCCTGATATTTCACTTGTGTAAGATCCAACTTCATGCTCTGAGACGTCTTGAGCTCCCCAAGAGATTTGAGTTCGCAATAGAGCTTCTTTGCATTGTGGAATAAAGATATAAGGAGGAAAAATAACTAGCTTCGCCGTTTCCACACGTTCACAGCCATCTTTTAGCCCCTCTAATAGTCCGGCAACGGTTTCAGTACTCCCATTCATTTTCCAATTTCCCGCCACTAATGGACGACGGTTCATATGCTTTACCCTCTATGACATTTATAACTCCCACATACAGGAGTTAAGTCTTTTTAAGATCTCACCCTTCTGTCTATGCACAAAGAAATTTATTTATGATTTAACATAGCAGTTGGACTACCTTGTATCATGATTAGGATTACCGAAACTGTCTTGCCAAATAAACACCCAGGCCTCCTAGAGAATATCAGTCTCTTCTTAAATAGATATATTTCCATGTTTGAGCACCACACCGCTCCTTCATTATTTACTTTAGAATATAATACATCAAGATCCTGAACATTTCGTTTTCCAACAAAAGTTTCTACGTTACCTTGGTCTCCTTGAGAAATATGAGACAAGAACTATAACTAAAGTATGCTAATTAATAGCATTTTTCATTTTTCATC
This sequence comes from Coxiella endosymbiont of Dermacentor marginatus, assembly GCF_907164955.1. GTDB lineage: Bacteria > Pseudomonadota > Gammaproteobacteria > Coxiellales > Coxiellaceae > Coxiella. The sequence continues at coordinate 120,674 of NZ_OU015521.1, forward strand.
ATTCATTGATCACGGATTATCATTAATAGAGATTAGTTGTTAGTAATAATAATTATCTACCGTTTTTATCTTAATTTTAATCTTCTAAATTATAAGGAGATTGCTAGTTTCATTTATGTCTAAATTATCTGTAATTACAAGTCAAAGAATTTTTCAGAGAGAAACTACTGAAATTACACAGGAAAAAATCATCTGTTTTCTTGAAAAACAAGCAACTTCCTGATTATTTGATGTAATTCTTGCATTTGCTTTTACGGGATTTTACTTTCTTCTGAGCTAGATTACAAATAAATTTGAAATTTTTTAAGGGAAAATAAGGTATGCAATATATCGTGGAGGTTTCGCAATATACACATTAACTCGTGACCTATAAACTCATACGACTCATATAAAATGGCGGAGCGGACGGGACTCGAACCCGCGACCCCCGGCGTGACAGGCCGGTATTCTAACCAACTGAACTACCACTCCTCTGCGGAAAAAAAAGACTAACAGCGATAGAAATTTGTCTTCTGTCCTCAGTCTTCCGGTCGTTCACAAATGGGTGCTAAGGGATTCGAACCCCTGACATTCGCCTTGTAAGGGCGACGCTCTACCAACTGAGCTAAGCACCCACAACATGTTCCGTTACTGCTAAACTTCGATATTCTTACTATAACATTCTCGGATACACGTCAAAGCACTGCCCCAACATTACTGAATAATCTGGGGCAATGAAGATAGCGAATATATTTAGGTTAATCAAGCCTAATTTTTCTTACTTTATTCAAAGCTTCTTTAAGCTTTTTGCCAGCTGAAAATCTCACCACTGTACTGGCCGGAATTCGCATAGGTATACCTGTTTGTGGGTTGCGTCCAGTGCGAGCTGCGCGTTGGCTCACTTTAAAGCTCCCAAAGTTAATCAAAACAATATCCTCATGTTTTTGCAATGATTGCGTCACAGAATCAATAAATGCATCCAGAGCTTGAGCCGCTGCATTTTTCGAAATGTCAGCTGATTTTGCCATGACTTCAATGAGATCGTTTTTATTCATAAATTCCTCTCGGTAGTTCCATCAATTAATGGTCGGGTTTTTACCCTTTCCTTAAATTCTTCAGGTTATACCAACTGATTTCCCTGACTGTCAAGCATAAGACTTTATTTTTAGAAGAATTTAGGAGCTTCTGAGTAATACCTACTTTATAATGCTTTTAAGAGAAAATCTCTTCATATAATAGAGTGTAAGGACTATATAAACAAAAGCTAACGAAATAGTGACTGATCTAGTATTGTTCAGTTCCACCTATCGTCAAAGCGTCTACTTTAATGGTTGGTTGTCCTACTCCAACAGGAACTAATTGCCCTGCTTTCCCACAAATACCCATTCCGGAATCAAGTGCTATATCACTTCCCACCATTGATACTTTAGTTAATATATCAGGTCCATTACCAATTAAGGAAGCACCCCTAACAGGCCGTGTGACTTTTCCTTTTTCAATTAAATAAGCTTCACTAGCAGAAAAAACGAATTTTCCTGAAGTAATATCAACTTGACCTCCAGAAAAATCTACCGCATATAATCCTTTTTCTACTGAAGCAATTATTTCTTGTGGATCACTTTTACCTGGCAATAAGTACGTATTAGTCATACGAGGCAGTGGCAAATGTGAATATGATTCACGACGACCATTACCTGTTGGCGTCATTTTCATTAGACGAGCATTGTGACGATCTTGCATATAATTTTTTAAAATTCCATTCTCAATTAAAATTGTTTTTTGCGTTACAGTCCCTTCGTCGTCTACACTTAGAGAACCTCGTCTATTCAGAATTGTTCCATCGTCTACCACTGTGCATAAGGGAGAAGCAACTCGCTGACCTACTCGTCCACTAAAAGCAGAGGTTCCTTTGCGATTAAAATCACCTTCTAAACCATGTCCAATAGCTTCGTGAAGAAGAATTGCTGGCCACCCAGGTCCCAAGACCACAGGTAAAGTACCCGCCGGCGCATTTTCAGCCTTTAAATTTTGACATGCTTGACGAACAGCCTTATCTGCATAGGAATAAGCGGTTGATAAAAATATGCCATAATCACATCGAGAACCTCCGCCCCCAGAGCCTTGCTCTCGGTGACCATTTTGTTCTACAATAACATGGACTCTTAGATTTACTAATGGTCGCAAGTCAGCTGCTATTAATCCTTCACTATTTAAAACTAATATGACTTCATAATTTCCTGTCAAGCTGACAGTTACATGCTTCACGTGAGGATCTTTAGCCCGAGTATATTGATCAATACATTTTAGTAATTCAACCTTCTCCATGGTAGTCATGGAATTAATAGGATTAATCGGAGAATAAAGAGGTTTAATAGATGCTTTATGTAAAGTATCTATAAGTATAGAGCCTCCAAAATAAGAAATGCTCTTTGCAGAATGCGCTGCTCGTAGCAAAGCTTTCGCATTAATATCATCAGCATAAGCGAAGCTAGTTTTTTCACCGCTAATAACTCGTAATCCAAATCCCTGATTAATGGCAAAATCACCTTCTTTCACAATACCCTCTTCTAATACCCAACTTTCTTCTTGGATGCTTTGCAAAAAAATGTCAGCACTATCAATAGAAGGGCCCATAACTCTCCCCACGATTTTTTCCAAATTATTAGCATTAAGATTAAAAGGTTTTAAGAGAGAATCAGTAGCAATTTGAATCAAGTCACTCATAGTTTTTATTTTCTTATTTATTTGTGCATTTAAAAATTTTGCCAGCAAGAGTCGGTAAGATGACTGCTGGCTTATTCCAAAATCCCAAAATATGGTAATTCACCTTAGCTGCTTTTCCAACATGTGGTGCTAAAACTTGATTGGCGACCCAGGTAATAACGCCTGCTAAAGGTCCGCCGGCAAGACTCACAATCAACGGCAAGGTAGAAGTTATATTTGGGATAATTTCTAAATGAAAATCATAATCCTTATTTACAAATCCAATAAGACCTTTAATCTGAACCCAGGCAATATCTCCTACTAAAGAAGCGTCTTTGGTCTTAGCAATTCCTTTAGATAAAGAAAAATTCCCCCTAAATAAGTTGAATGCAAATCCTTTTTTAGAAAAATTAGCAAGATTAACCGGTAGTTTTGGTAATGATTGTAAACTAAATAAATTAAGTAGGCGACCAAAGCCCAATTCGGATTCAGCTCCTTTCGTTAGTTCTGTTATACGTCCCTGATAAAAATTAATTTTAATACTTCCACTTAACCGAGCAGCTACAAATTGATCAGGTGATCCCGACCATTGTAACGAAAAATCAGTTCGACCCTTTCCTCCTTCGAGAACTTGAGTAACCCTCCATTTCTTAAGAAGCCCCCCTAAATTGGGGCTAACAAACTGTCCTACTAGTCGTGTTTCTGTCTGATCCTTTTTGCGCTGCCATTTTCCTGTAGCTCTAATATAAAATAAGGGACTTATTACAGTAAAATTATCAATATTTAACCCGGTTCTTATTCGCGACGTTTGCAATACTAATTTACCTGATAAATTCTTACCATAACGAAAATCGTTAATTGCTAAATCAATAGGTGGCAATTTTTTAGGATTCCATTTCATTTTCTTATCTTTTGCTTTTTTATTAGGCAAGTAAAAACGTAAAAAATACCCTTTCCATTGACGTTGATCAGAAGGGATTGAAAGGTCACCTATAATCAAAGGGCTATTTATATTCACAGTCCAACCTTCGTGTCGAGGAGATAAACCAAGCCATGTATCTGCTTTGGCTATCAAATGATTTTTATAATGGACTTTAATTATCAAGATTTTATTATTGCGAAAAAATGAGGTCAAATTTAAAAGAGCAGAATCTTGTGCTAATTTAGAATAAGGGGGGGGCAGCATGGATCTAATCCCAATTAAATTAGTTATCAGAAAAAAACTATTGGCTATAGAATCTTTGTTGCTTCGTAGTTTTAACAATGCACGATAGGAAGTTAATCCAGATAAATAATTTAAAATTGGAAAATTAAACTGCTTTCGTAACATCTTAGCTGGAATTTGCCCACTCATCCTAATCTGAAACACTGGTAGAGATGTACCTTGATTTGTAGTAGCAATGGAAAAATTGATTGGTGAATTCAAAAATTGAGCCTCAATATGGTCGGCTGAAAAATTTTCGTTAACAAAATTAAAATTTCCAGTGATTTGATCAAGCTTTATTCCCCAATTTTTTAAGAATAGTTGCGCGTTATTAACGAATAAATGTCCATCCACTTTTGCATTCACCCTACGCTGATTTACCGGAATTTTTAGATTTAAATTTATCTTCAAAGGCCCATTTAGGATAATAGCTTTGACTTTTTTAGCTATTAAAAGAGGAGTTGCTTGTAGAAAACGAAAACCGTCTGCTAGATTAGAAACAGCATCTCCACTAACTACCAAAATAGGGTTAGTCCAATGAGCAATAGTGGCTCTTAAATGGTTCAAAGGATTTCCCATGATTTCTGCGTGATCTGCAAAAATATCTAAACCATCGTCGTGAAAAGAAATTATACCATGAATATTGTGAAGATTCGGCCATTTAGGATTGTAATGTAATGTAACCCCATTCACATCAGCAACGACATTAAAATACCCCTCTTTGTGGGAAAAAGGAAATTTCTTAAGTGGGCCTTTTAACTCTACAGTGCCCGCAGTTATTTTCCCCGATATAAATGCTTTATTCAACCAGTCTGATAGATTGGAACTCATGTAACGGTAGGGTAAGTAAGATTTGATGCTATTTACATTTTCTACTTTGAATTTACCTTGTAAAGAAATATAAGGTGATTTGTTCACAGGCAAGAATAAATTTACTTTTCCCCACCATTGCCAATTTCTGCTAACTACATATGATCGTAATACATTAATATTCCATCCCTTAGGGCTCTGATACCATTGGGTAATTAAATGTAATTGTTTTAATGTAAGGGGATTTTTAAAAACTCCCGGAATTTTAATCACATTAGTGTTCGATTGTAATTTCAGTTTTCCTCCTGAAGGAGTTAAATCTATTGAACCGAATAATTGTGAACTACTGGACACATGATCTCGAGGTTGAAAACTTAAAGCAGTAAAATCTGTTTTTATGTGATAATAAGGCCTTTTTTTATCTGGAAAATAAAACAAACTGAAACTATGGAGCTCTCCGGATAGTTGAATCTTTCGATAAAGTTTTTGAAATTTTTCCGGCCAATACTTTATTTTTTTAGCAAGTGGACAGATGTCTTTTAATTGAAGGTAATTTGTTTTAAATAAAATCGTAGGGATTAAATTCTCATAAATAACACGAACGCCGAAACTATTTTCCAGCCATTTTTTTCCTCCTGTTTGCAGAAAAACATGATTGCCTATTAATCCCCAACCATCCGTATAGGGTCGCCAAAATAAATTTGCTGAAATGTGATCGAGTAATAATAAATGGCTTTGATTAAAGGTCAATCGAATATGATTACCTATCATCAAGCTTTGTATTGATTTAAGCATTCCCTTATGAAATCTTGCCCATAGTTGTATATCGCCTTCCCCAGATGACACTGACAAATTTTTGAAATACTTCTGTAAAAAATAACTATCTAGCCATTGTTTAAAAATTACTTTTTTAGCTTCAACATAAAGACTTGTATTATTGAACGAAGTAATAATCAAAAATTGAAATGGCATTAGGACTTTTTTTGATAAATTCCCAAATCCAGTCATCTGATGATGTAAAATTCCATTACTTATCTCAACACACAAATTACTAATAGAAATTAGATTCCCATGGAATGTGTGATAATTGATGCTAATCGCTTTTAGAGTGATACTAGATTTCTTTAACATCCAAAAAAGAATGTTTTTTTCATCTCCTAAATTAGTCAACACATATTTATGACTGAAATTGGTTATTCCGCATACATGCAGACTTCCATTTTCTGTTTCAGAAACATCAAATCGAGCTCCAGAAAGCACTAAATGACTAGGTAACAACTGCCAATGAAATAGGCTAAGAAATGGATTAATTCTAACAGAAAGCTGATTGATGTGTAACAGTAATTTCTGATGAACAGAGTTGATAATAAAAACATTTCGAAAGCTAACAACAAAATCAAGTCCGTACCAATTAGCTTTAATACCACCAACATATACCGATTGATGTAAAAAATTGCTTGCCCATCGTTCAAAAAAATAACGCTTATGATTAAGAACAGGAATTGTTAAACGGGCGACATTAATTAATACAGAAAAGAGAATGATGGCGCTCACCGCCATCATTAGCAACCATTTTCCACAACGACGCACTAAAATTTCAACATTCATCAGTCCAATTTAAATAGATGTTGGTAATCATTTAATAAAAACCTCAGCCATGGCCATAAAAGTGTAATACTTATGAAGGCATCCAGTATTTCCCAGTCAATAGAGAAGAACCCACTATTACCATGATCCAATATTGTAACGCGAGATACACTACTGTAGTGATCAAAACCAATATCATTTGTTGCCAAGCAGGAAGACTATGAATAATGATTTGAAAACGAATGAAAAAATAAGCAAGACGAGTAAATATTAGTGCGTGTTGTCCCAAAATGGTTCCCGTAAGCAAATCAAGCAAAAGACCTACTATAAAAGTTGTTCCGATTCCCACTTGATAAGGAATAGTAATCATCCAAAATAAAAGACTCATAAAAATCCAGACAGGTTGATACCATACAGCCCATTTGGGAAGAGGTAGGATAGTTAACATCATCCCTGCCAGAAAAGTGAGTCCAATGAAAACACTTCGTTTAAAATTATTATTTTCCACTTTATTTGGTCCTTTATTGAAAAAGACGCCAACTCCTCTCATACAGCATTTGTTAAAGAGCCCTATGGGGCCAAACCATTAATACTTGTTGCGACTGGTCTAAATGGGCTGATATGGCCGAAGGATAATTGTAGCAAAACGTTTAGTTAGGATTATGTGTTAACTTAGAAACTATTCCAACCGGATACCCTATTGGATAGCATAACCCAAGCCCAGAAGACATAAAAAAGTCACCTTCTTGGATATTGCTAGTATTTGGGACGTTAACTAGCATTAACTTTCCAGAGCCTCCCATGCCAACTGCAATTTCGGTAATTCTGAACAGGAACAGCACTCTTTTGGATTGGAAATTAACATAACTTTACTAGTTAGAAGGCTTGCATCAATCACTCGCCCAAAAATACCATAAGCATCTAACAACAGGTTGTCCTACATAAATATGGGATTGTGTTCCTCTATCAATTGTAACTTGTTGAAGATTTGGGTCTAAATCCGCATCCAGCTAATTGGACAACAAGTATTCGTACTGAGAAGCTGATTTTAATAATTTACGTAACTGAGCGTTCTCATTCAAGAAACAGAAGTTTTTGTAATCTCGATTCTAGATAACCACTTATGTACATGCAAACGCGCATTATCTGCCACTAACTGTTGTTGAGTGATAATATTTGTAGCATCCAATGCATTTGTTTTAATTGGTGTATTCACCAAATATTGAATAGGAAGCACGACTAATGACAGATTAGCACTAATCTTATGAAAAAATTCTGATTTTTGACTAAAAACAATTAATATAATTGATAAGCCCATATAAAAAAAAGCTCGCAACCCAGATTCAAATATTGAAGAACGTTTAAAAATTAATTTAATAGGCTACGTATTTTTTAAAACATGAAAATTCTTCCTTAATTGATTCTTAATTAAAACATTACAAAAAATATAAACTTACTTTAACCGAGAATTAAAATAGAAAACAAGGAATCAGAGAACATCCATCTTATTGATTAAGTGCTTTTCTCTCAAGCGCTACTCAAACCTATCTTCCATTGCTGATCTTCTGTATAATACACCCCATTATTATGGATGGATTGAATAATGTTTATAAACAAAATCAATATTGATAAAACAGCAGATTTAGCCAAACTCGTCATTTCTAAAAGTGAAAGTCAATTACTAGAACAAAATTTAAATGCAATTTTTAAGCTTGTGGATAAAATGAATCAAATAGATACAACACATATCGAACCCCTCGTATATTCTTTTAATGGAATACAGGGTCTTCGGAAAGATATTGTTACTGAAATGAATCAACGTACTTTATTACAAAAAAATGCACCTCAGGTAGAGGCTGGACTTTATATAGTTCCTGTAATTATTGAGAGCAAAGAATAACAGATAAAAACATGCACCGAAAAACTATAGTTGAATTAAGCAAAAACTTACACAACAAGAAAATATCAAGTTTGGAACTTACGCAGCATTTTCTCGATCGAGTTAAAAAATTTAATCCAAAACTAAACTGTTTTATTACCATTAGCGAGGAGCAAGCTATAGAACAAGCTAAAATAGCTGATGCGCTTTTAGCCAGAGATGAAGCAACAGTTCTTACTGGTATTCCAATTGCTCATAAAGACATTTTTTGTACCCAAGGGATTAAAACCAGCTGTGCATCCAAAATGCTCGATAATTTTATTGCTCCTTACGATGCTACTGTTGTAGAGCGTTTTAAAGCAGCCGGAACAATTTTAATCGGTAAAACTAATATGGATGAATTTGCAATGGGTTCTTCTAATGAGAATAGTTATTACGGGCCTGTTAAAAATCCATGGGATATTACTCGCATTCCAGGTGGCTCTTCAGGTGGTTCTGCGGCTGCTGTAGCAGCCCGAATAGTTCCAGGAGCAACAGGAACCGATACTGGCGGCTCTATTCGTCAGCCTGCCGCCTTATGTGGCGTCACCGGACTAAAACCTACTTATGGTCGCGTCTCTCGTCACGGCATGATTGCTTTTGCCTCAAGTTTAGATCAGGGTGGGCCATTAACCCAAACGGCTGAGGATGCTGCCTTGCTTCTTAACGTTATGGCAGCTCATGATAAAAGAGATTCTACAAGTATAAACAAAGAAACTCCTGATTATTCATCTACATTAAACCAAACTTTAAAAGGTATAAAGATTGGTTTGGCAAAAGAATATTTTGGTGAAGATTTAGATTCAGTCGTAGTGGAATCTATTGAAGCCGTAAAAAAAGAATTCGAAAAAATGGGCGCTATTTTAGTCGACATCAGTTTGCCTCATACAAACTACGCTGCATCGGCTTATTATGTACTCGCTTCTGCTGAGTGTTCCTCTAACTTGGCGCGTTATGATGGTGTCCGTTATGGGTATCGTTGTACTAATCCTATCGATCTAGAAGATCTTTACAAACGCTCACGTACCGAGGGCTTTGGTTCTGAAGTCAAGTGCCGAATTATAATAGGCACCTACGTGCTTTCAGAAGGATATTACGATGCCTATTATTTAAAAGCACAAAAATTACGTCATTTAATTAAAAATGATTTTTTAGAGGCGTTTAAACAGGTGCACGCTATCTTAACTCCTGTAACACCTACCCAAGCATTTAAATTAGGTGAAAAAACAAAAAACCCCGTTGCGATGTATTTATCAGATGTTTATACCATCTCCGTCAATCTTGCAGGATTACCTGCTATTGCATTTCCAGTAGGTTTTATAGACCAACTACCCGTTGGAGCTCAATTAATTGGAAATTATTTTAAAGAATCACGGCTATTAAAGATGGTACACTGCTATCAACAAGAAACAGATTGGCATAAAAAATTGCCACCCGAGTAGGAAGATAAGATGGAATGGGAACCTGTTATTGGTTTAGAAGTTCACGCGCAATTACGTACAAAATCAAAAATTTTTTCTGGTGCTTCCACAGCTTACGGTTCTAAACCTAACACTCAAGCCTGTGCAATAGACTTAGGATTTCCTGGCATTTTGCCTGTTTTAAATAAAAAAGTCGTAAGATTGGCTGTTCGTTTTGGCCTTGCTGTTCAAGCCACAATTTTAACTCATGCTGTTTTTGCTCGGAAAAATTATTTTTATCCAGATTTACCAAAAGGCTATCAAATCAGTCAATATGCTTTACCCATTGTTAAAGATGGCTATTTAAATATTGAAATTGAGGAAGGCATCTCTAAACGTATTCGAATTTCCCGTGCACATTTAGAGGAGGATGCAGGAAAATCTATTCATGAAAGAATACAAGGTTATTCTGGTATCGATTTTAATCGAGCCGGAAATCCTTTGTTGGAAATTGTTTCTGAACCAGATGTTTGCTCCGCTAAAGAAGCGGTAGCTTATTTAAAAACTTTACATACGTTAGTCCGTTATATCGGCGTGAGTGATGCCAACATGCAAGAAGGTGCCTTTCGTTTTGATGTTAATATTTCTTTACGTCTTAAGGGAGAAAAGGAGTTTGGAACACGAACAGAAATTAAAAATTTGAATTCGTTTCGGTTCGTTAAGCGTGCTATTTTGTTTGAAATTTCTCGGCAAAAAGAACTTTTAAAAGCTGGAAAAAAAATTACACAAGAAACTCGACTTTATGATGCAGCTTGCGATGAAACTCGGCCCATGCGTACTAAAGAAAAAGCACGCGACTATCTGTATTTTCCGGATCCAGACCTACTGCCTCTTGAAATTAAGGCGGAATTTATCGAATCAGTCAAGAAGGAGCTGTCTGAGTTGCCCAAAGAAAAATACCACCGCTTTCAAGAAAGCTATCAATTGAACAGTTATGATATCAAATTGCTTACCAAAGATATAGATACTGCTAACTATTTTGAGACTTTATTAAAAATAGATAACTCAATTTCTCCAAAGCTTGCTGCTAATTGGATTACTGGTGATCTTGCAGCTGCTTTAAAAAAAAATAATCTTGAGATTAGCGAAAGCCCAATTAGCGCCGAGCAATTAGTAGAACTCCTACGGCGAATCGCGGATAACACATTATCCGTCAGTATGGCAAAACAAGTATTCGATGCAATGTGGAGTACCAAAGGAGACGCTGATGCTATTATTGAACGTCAAGGCTTAAAACAAATAACAAATATCAGCGAGCTTGAAGAAATCATTAATGCAATTATCGCGAGTAACCCTCAGCAAGTGGACGAGTATCGCTTGGGTAAAATTAAATTGTTTGCTTTTTTTGTTGGGCAAGTTATGAAAGCTACTGTGGGTAAGGCCAATCCTCAACAGGTAAACGAGTTATTGAAGAAGAAATTATAATCATTATTGGCTTTGGGGAGGACTTTCTCTTTATAGCTCAGAAAACAAAGTATATGGAAGACTAATACCATAATTTTTACTTATCAAATCTATAAGAATAATTGATTTTAAGATGTTGTCTCGTTAATATAGAATTCAATGACCTTAAGGAGAAAAACATGATTAAAATTGGTGAAAGATTCCCTAGATTTTCATTAACTGGTGTTATTAGCAATGATAACAATAGGGCATTTACTCGGATCGATGAAAAAAATTATCCAAATAAGTGGTTGGTAGTGTTTTTTTGGCCCAAAGACTTTACGTTCATTTGCCCTACTGAAATCACTGAATTTGGAAAACTGTACGGCGAATTTGCGAGTCGTAATGCTCAGATTTTGGGTATTAGTACAGATTCTGAATACGTTCACCTAGCATGGCGTCGTGAAAAAGAAGAGCTTCATGAGCTGCCCTTCCCAATGCTTTCCGATATTCAACGCAATTTATCGCAACAACTAGGAATTCTCAATGAGAGTGAAGGCGTTGCAGAAAGAGCTACATTTATCGTTGATCCCAAGCAAACAATTCGGTTTATCATGATCAATGATTTAAATGTAGGGCGTAATCCACAGGAGGTCTTGCGTGTACTAGACGCTTTACAAACTAAGGGATTATGTCCTTGCAATTGGCAACGAGGTGAAAAAACCATAAGCGTTAATTAATTAGTTATTAAAGGTAATAAATCACAGGTTAATTAACGCTTATAGAAAATTGAGCTAAATCCCATTACATAACACTGCAATATTGACAGATTCAATAAGATACTTTTCACAAATATTGATACATACATAAGCCCACGACTACATGGTAGCAACATCCAAAGAATAAAGTTTAAAGTCTTTTTTATTCACTTCGAGATTATTCTTCGTCATTTCTGTTACAGTCGTAAAGAAGATCACGTCATCTATACTATTCAAAAAGATACGTCAGGTCATGCTTTAATAAAGGACAGCATTAATATAACTGTTCCATCAAGAACTATCCTTCAAGAACTATCCTTGGATTGCCAAGGAACTCCTATCTATATATTTCTAAGCTTTCCAAATTAGTAAATGTCTCAATTCTCATCAAAATCAAATTGAATAGCATTTACTATATTTTGTTCTCTTATCTAATAGCCTAGAAATTAGGATCTTCTATTAGAATTTTTGAATCGATACGTACAGAAACTTTTTTTATCCTGTAACTTAAGTTATATCAATGTATTTATTTTTTAAGAATAATCTATGGAATTAAAATAGACGTTGAAACTAAGTTATAAGTTTTAATTTCTATTTTAGACAATCAATTTAAATCAATAAGCGCAATATCTGCAATTGCATCATGACATGGATATTGATCATTATAAGAATCCTTAAGAATAAGAAAGTAACTCTAACTTTATAAAGAGACAACAACGAAAAAGTACTAATTAGTAGCAAAACTAGTTTAAGGATTGGCAAACAAATTGATGAATTATCCTACAATTGATATTCAGGAGATACACGAACTTCATAACACAAAGGTTGATCATTGTTGCTTCTTTATGCTTAATAACAGATCTTGCAATGAATTAGATGAGAAAGGGGAAATAATTATAGAACATAATAAGCGCGGACATGCTTAACAAATACCCTCGGTAGTAACTGGATATCCAACTCAAATCTCAACAATGCTATGGCTTTATTTTTTTATTTTTTAAATTAAAAAATAAAAAAATTCTTGTAGGAAATGTATCTTTAAAAACAGTTCCTAGAGCTCGTTAATGCTTCCAAAAAATAAAATTCCTTAGCTCTGTGCTAGTGCTGAACTACTGTAATGTTTTATAGCCATCTAAAATAGATGTGGTTTGAATTAGATCTATCTTCTCTCAATAATTTGTGCAGAAAAGCGAACTTCAAGCATTAAAAACATATAAAAACTTAAAGTAATACTTCCTATAAACCATGTTTTAAAAATATAACTCAGAAACTGCTTTGTCAGCAAAGACATGTTATACAGTGCTATTAACTTGATTATGAAAATGAAAGGATCATCATAATTAAAAAAAATATCTTTTGGTGGATGTTTATGTTTCATTTAGCTCTCGCAAAGCTATCTATAAGTTCTGTTGCTTTACAAACTTGCATGATATGCTAATTTAGCTTGACTAACTTCCAATTTTAACTGGAAGATGGCTAGGTATTCTGTTTTTATAAAGAAAATACATACTGAATACTCAATTGATCGACATTATCAATTAACTTCTTCTGCTACTTGAAAAACGTTTTTAGTATAATGTAATATCAAGAGTAATTATAAAGCAGATCTCCAGCGTAATAGTAAGTACAATGAGGACATTAACTTGTCTAATTTTCAAATAAAGAAATCTGATAAAATACTAAGTTAAGATAAAACATGTAATCATAACCTCAAGAAACATATGAAATCAGTGACTTAGTTACCAAGACAGATCAAAAATAAATAATTCAGATAGTTAAAGATCGTAGAAGTTGGAAGTGTGACTACCTGCTAAATAGAAATAAATTCGCTCAACCTTGCAATCTATTATTCATATTAAGTTAAATACGTCCTAAGATTTTTGAACCACTTTCAGAAGGTCGATTGGCATTGGAAATATAATGGTAGAAGTTTTATTACTAGATAAGTCCATTAGTGTTTGCATATAACGCAATTGTAGAGATTGAGGTTGTTGTGCTAGAATTTCGGCTGCTTCTTTTAAACGTTGTGCAGCCTGAAATTCTCCTTCAGCATTAATCACTTTTGCTCGCCTTTCTCGTTCAGCTTCAGCTTGTCGTGCGATCGCACGGACCATACTCTCTTCCAAATCGATATGCTTAATTTCTACATTAGAAACTTTAATTCCCCATGCATCAGTTTCTGCGTCCAGAATTTCTTGAATATCCTTGTTTAATTTTTCTCTTTCTGATAGCATTGCATCCAATTCATGTTGACCCAGCACTGAACGCAACGTAGTTTGTGCTAGTTGACTGGTAGCTTCATAATAATCTTCTACCTGAATGACAGCTCGCTCAGGATCAATTACTCGAAAGTAAATAACTGCGTTTACTCGAATAGATACATTATCTCGAGAAATAACATCTTGACTCGGTACATCCATCACTACAGTTCGTAATTGGATACGTACAACTTGCTGAATAACAGGCACTACGATAATTAAACCGGGACCCTTGATTTTCCAAAAACGCCCTAAGGTAAAGATGACCTCTCGTTCATATTCTTTAAGAATATGGATTGCTGAAAATAATAATAATGAGACTAAGATCGCGATTACAATTGTAACTATTATCATTGTGATTTTCTCCTACAAGTTTAACTCGTACAATTAATCCTTTCAAGCGTCCCACAATAAATTCACCACCATATTTAAGAAAAATATTACTTTATAAATTACCATCATTACCCACCCACACTCTACCTAAAAAGTAGTAATCGTGCATATTTATTAATGTTTTCTGTTTACCCCGCTTATAATCCGTAATGATAGGCTTTCTTTGTAAACGAAACACGAAATTTAAAACTAACCGGTTATCTATTTCTAACGTTCCAAAATTAGGTAGAAAAGTTTACATCCATCAATAAAAAATCGATCTCAATAAATATTAACGCTAAAATTAATGCCAAACCTACCGCGTAATTAGCCAACAACAATTTAAAAACGTAAAAAGTTAGCAATAAATCTCTCGTCTAATAACATCTCATAAATTTCTGTATCAATTATCTTCATCATAATACTTTGTAAGTTGGTTTTCCACACTGTTCGTTTATTCTAATAAAATTAGAACATTGGGTGCTTACAATACATACATGATATTAATTTTGAGTACTTTTTCAGTAGAAAGATCTCAGCTTTCAGACGTTGAGTTTTTATTTTTCTATCCAATCAACGTTATGATCAAAAAGTTTGCACTAGGTTTCTAAATATAGGATTTAATATTAATAGCAGCTTTTAATTCAGATAAAGGACAATAACTCCTACTTATTTTTCTTCTACTTATTTAAACCACAGATAAAAAATCTTTTTCTAATAACTATCCTTTGACTTCGATTAAAATTGCTGGCTTATTCGCTTTGTTTTATGCATAATGTCGATACTCAATTCTAGCAAGTTGAAAACCAGTATTAAAACCGAAATACAGAAAATGAATACTATCAATAACAACATATGATGAATCCCTTCTCTAAATTTATTATATTCAGCATTATGACATTTCTAAAGAAACAAAAAAAATCAATGCTTTATTATGGGATATCCATGAATAAAATACAAATAAAATATTGCACAGCGAGTGGTTATGGCAAAAAACACACAGCATTCCAAATCTTATATCTGGTTGGTTCCTTTTATCATCGGAATCATAGCCTCCTCCTTTTACGCTTATGACTTTTTAGTTCGTGTGATGCCGATGGCGATGGCACACGACTTATTAAGCGCATTTAAAATTCAAGCAAGTGAATTGAGTATTTTATTTAGCGGTTTCTTTTATGGTTATGCCTTAATGCAAATTCCTGGGGGTATGATGTGTGATAAATTTGGTGCCCGGCGTTTGCTTTCTTTTGGTCTTTTTATCTGTGCTATGGCAACTGCCGTCTTTGGATTCACAAGATGTTTTCCTATTGCTGTTATTGCTAGAATTATTATGGGCCTCACCGCTTCTATTTCTTATCTTGGTGCACTATGGGTAGGCGCTTATTGGTTAGGCTCTCAGCGTTTTGCTCTTTACGCAAGTCTTGTTCAAGTATTAGGATGTACTGGAGCCATTATTGGTTCAGCCCCAGTTGCTCATTTAACAACAAGTTATGGATGGCAAAATACTTCTTACTTGATTGCTCTACTTGGTTTTCTCCTCGCAATTTTAAATTGGTTTGTTATTCAAGATAAATCTAAAAAAAAGTCGAATCTTAAATCAATTCAAGAGAAGAAATTTATTCCTAAAGAGGATAAGTTCTATCTACGTGATGTTTTCAAAAGCTCTCAATCTTGGTGGATTGCTTTATTCGGTTTCGCGATCTGGGGGCCTGTAGTTCTGTTTGCTACATCGTGGGGAGCTTTATTTCTCACAAGCTCACATCATTTTTCTAATGTTTTTGCTACCGGTCTGCTTTCTCTGATTTGGATTGGTATTACCATCGGGGGGCCTATTTTTGGCTGGTGGACGAATTTTATCAAGCGTCGTCGTCTGCCAATTATTACGGCCGCATTACTTGGTTTTATTAGTGCATGTTTAATTTTATATGTCCCAGCATTACCAAAAATAGCGCTCAGTATCTGTCTTCTATTATTCGGCGCTGCTTCTTCCAGCCAGGCAATTGCGTTCGGGTTAGTGATTGATAATAATCAGCCACAAGCTTTAGGAACAGCTTCAGGTCTAACCAACATGGGAATTATTTTCGCTGGCGTAGCGTTACAGCCTTTTGTGGGGTTATTGCTTGATAAATTGTGGGATGGACAGATGGTAAATTCGGCTCCTGTCTATAGCATTCATGCTTATCAAATTGCCCTCACAATGATTCCATTTTTATTTTTCTTAGCTTTTATAATTAGTGGTTTTATAGTTAAAGAAACATATTGTAAAAAGCAATATCATTAAATGTTTTTAACTAAAAGGCGCAGGAGTCTCACGTTTTTCTTTGGAAGAAGAAGGGAATTCTGGAAAAGACTTCAAAAATTTACTAGAAGAGATTCTAAAACTCGATTGGCAGGTGGAGAGAGGATCTGGGTTAATTTTTTTCAGATAAACTTATATAACTCTTAGAATTAGCTAATTTCTTTTAAGAAACTTTTTCACTTTTAACTAGAAGACACTTTTATTAGTTTATAATTAGAAAAAATTTACTAGTTAGAAATTTTCTATTTCTTGGTTGTATTTCAAAAAATGACTCGCTACAAAAAGGCAGCAATAAGCAGTTGATGACAGTTAAAGAATGAATGTAGATAGAAATCTTATTTCAGTCATCTAAGGCTAATCTCCATCGGAAAGCAGTTCAAATAATCATGTCATATCATAATCTTTATCTGAAATAGCCAAAGAATATATGACTTTTATCTATATAAAAGGCTATAACGCTATTTATTCATAATGTGAGAATAGATAATACCAAGATAGTATCAATATTGAGAGGAGTAGAAGTTAAATCTGTTAAAGAAACCTTGATGGAATTAATATATTCAATTTTAATTGATAGATTTTTATAAAAATAGGATTAAACTATTTTATAAATAGTTATTAGTCTCTTTAGCATAACGTTTGTTATTAGAACTACTGTTTTTCCATCTATCAAGAGAAGTTGTAAAAGGATAATCGCAACTAATACAGACTGAAAGCGTGACGATTATTATTTGAGATTTAGCAAATAGAGATTCTTTATTAAATCTAAAATTGAAAGTTTATTTACGAACTTACTTATATGATGTTCTTTATCGAATAAAAATATCGTCTCATCATCTGTCATCTTGTCCTGCAAGCTAACCGGAAAATTAATCTTCCTTAAAATAGAGTGAAGTTGATGGACTTTTAAAACACCATACCTTGTAATAAAAGCAAAGGAGAGGAGTGGTTTTCTCAGCTAATTATTCTCTACGCCACGAAGTACCTTTAGGTGAGTCTTCAATCACAATGCCGATGCTGGCTAACAACTCACGGATTTCGTCAGCAGATTTCCAATCCTTGTCTTTTCGTGCCTTGTTACGGTCAGCAATAAGCGCCTCGATCTTTTCAACATTCGATGCGATTTTGGTGCCTTGAAAAAATTGCTTAGGAGAATAATTCAGTAAACCAAAGATATTACCTAAGTATTTTAACTCAATTGCTAATCTTCCTGCTTTTTCTATTTGATTGGCATCACGAAACCGATTAATTTCTCGAGTCATTTTAAATAAAATTGCAAAAGCAGCCGGCGTGTTAAAGTCATCATCCATAGCCTTGCAAAATTGCTCAGTGTATTCCGAAATTTCTTTTTTCTCTATCATAGGTAATCCGCTTATTGCAAAATAAAGTCGCTTTAAAGCCACACGGCTATTACTTAAATTTTCTTCAGAATAGCTTAAAGGACTTCGATAATGTCCTGACAATAGAAAATATCGCAATACTTCCGCATCATTTGTTTTTAACACTTCTCGAAGTAAAATAATATTTTCTAGCGATTTCGACATTTTCTCTTTGTTAATTTCCAAAAGTCCTGTATGCATCCATAAATTTACAAATTTCTTTTCCTTAGCTGCTTCCGACTGTGCAATTTCATTTTCATGATGAGAAAATTTAAGATCTAATCCTCCACCATGAATATCGAAAGGTTGCCCTAAAAGGCTGCTCGACATTGCAGAACACTCGATATGCCAACCTGGTCGCCCCTCTCCCCATGGTGACTTCCATTGAGGCTCCTCATCACCGGATTTAACTCGTTTCCACAAAACAAAATCTAATGGATTACGCTTGCTCTCGTTGATTTCTACTCGCGTTCCAGCATGGAGTTCGTCGAGATTACGGTGCGACAACTTGCCATATCCTTTAAAGCTGCGAACATCAAAATAGATATCTCCATTTTTTCCAACATAGGCATGTTGTTTCTCAATTAATTTTTTTATAAGTTTGATAATTTCTGGAATATATTGTGTCGCTCTGGGCTCAATATCAGGCGGTAAAACACACAATGCTTCTTCATCTTCATGCAAGATTTGAATAAATCGTTCTGCTAAAGCTTCTAGCTTTTCTTTATTTTTTCGAGCCCGTTTAATCATTTTATCATCAATATCCGTGATATTACGAACAAAAGTAACTTCATAATCACGCATGCGTAGGTATCGAACAACCATATCAAAAGTAATTAATGAGCGAGCATGTCCAATATGGCTATGGTCATAAACAGTAATTCCGCATACATAAAGTTTTACTTTTTTTGCTTTAATGGGTTTAAGAAGTTCTTTTTTTTTTGTGAGACTATTAAAGATTTTCACTGGAAAGCCTCTGCAATCGCTCGTATACAATTTTATCATCCATTAATAAAATTAATTTAGCTAGTTCAGGACCGTATGCTACTCCTGTCAAAGCTATACGCAAAGGATGGTATAATGCTTTTCCTTCTAGTATTAAATAGTCTTTCATATAATTTATAATAGATTTTAAATCCTTATCAAATTTCTTAAATCCCTCTAGAGCCAATTTGAAATAATTATTCTCTATGTGCTGTTTTAATTCCTTTTGATTAAAAGGTAATAAAAAATTGCTATTAAAACAAACATCTGCCCAATAACCAATATCCTGAGGAAACATTACATTAGACTTTATTGTTATTAAAAATAAATTGAGTTTATCATCAGGAATTTTTGATTTTAATTCTCTCCCTGTCCATTGCCAAAATCGATCTTCTGCCATTTGTTTTACAGCTCTTTTTTGCCAATAATCCAATTGTTGCGCGTTAAACTTAACAGGTGATTTACTAAGTAATTCAATATTAAACCCTTTAGCTAAATCACCTAATGATAAAAGTTCATTACTTTCGTAATAATGACCCAAGCGCGCTAGATAGTTTGTTATCGCCTCAGGCAAATACCCTGTCTCACGCAACTCTTTAATACTACGACTCCCATGGCGTTTAGATAAAGGACTACCATCAGACTCTAACATTAAGGCAATATGTCCGTAAGTAGGAATAGTCAATCCTAAAACCCGCAAAATTAAAAGTTGTCTTATGGTATTTGTTAAATGATCTTCACCGCGTAGAACATGAGTAACTTCCATTAAGGCGTCATCAATAGCATTACAAAATATGAAAGGTGAAGTACCGTTGGCTCGACGAATAATAAAATCTCCAATATTACTAGTTTGAAATTGCTGTTTTCCCCTTACAAGATCAGTAAAAATAATTACTTCATTATCAGGTACATGGAAGCGCAAAGCGGGTTGTAATCCTTCAGCCAATTTTTTTTCTATTTCTTTTGAAGACAAAGAACGACATGTACCGGCATAATGCGGTGGTTTATCAATCGATCTTTGGATTTTACGGGCGAGCTTCAATTGCTCTTTACTGCAAAAGCAAGGATACGCATACTTCGCTGCTTCCAAAAGTTGATAATAATTATTATAAATAGTTTGCCGCTTAGACTGACAATACGAGCCATTCCCTTTATTTTTGTCAGGGCCTTCTTGCCATTCCAATCCTATCCAACGCAAGTCTTCTTGAAGGCTTTGTTCAAACATATCCTTTGAACGCTCAACATCAGTGTCTTCAATTCGGAGTAAAAACACTCCTTTTTTATCCATTATAAACAAGAAATTAAAGAGTGCCGTACGAGCATTCCCAAGGTGCATAAGACCAGTAGGACTAGGACAAAAACGGCTTTTAATCATTAATTCTTCCTCAAAAACGTATCATTATGACAATTTTTAATTGGCTTTCCAAGGAGAGTGATCTTTTGGAATCTGATGATTTTAAAATATCCTCATTTTGATCTCTTCCTACAAGGTGAAGAAGGGATTAATATAATTAACAGAGAATTATAGACTATGAAATCACACACTTTATTTATTTCTGATCTGCATTTAAAAGAAGAGGCTTCTAACGTCAAAATGCTTTTTTTTCGATTTATGAAAGAGCAGGCACCAAAGGCTGATTCACTTTATATTCTCGGTGATCTCTTTGAAGCTTGGATAGGTGATGATGACAAAACTACTTTTAATCAACAAATTATTTCAACACTTTATTCTCTAGTTAAAAATGGAACCCCCATTTACTTCATGTGCGGAAATCGTGATTTCTTGATAGGGAAAAAATTTGCGAGAAACACAGGAGTAATTTTAATAGAAGACCCTATTGTCATTTCCTTATACGATAAATCCGTCTTATTAGTACATGGTGATAGTCTTTGCACTTTAGATCATAAACACCAAGCATACAGACGAAACATTACTAAAAGATGGGTAAAAAAGTTAACGCTATCACTTCCTCTAAGTCTGCGTCGCAGACTAGCAAGAAAATTACGTGAAAAAAGTCGTAATCACAATCGCTATTTATCTAATGAAACTACTGACGTTAATTTAGAAGAAGTCCTACGTATTATGTATCAAATGAACGTGGAATTATTAATCCACGGGCATACTCATCGCCCGACTATTCATAATCTCTTAATAAATAAAAAGCCTGCCAAACGTATTGTATTAGGAGATTGGCATGAGAATGGGAGCATCTTCCGCTATTTTTGCAATGGTGAATTCGAGCTCTCTTCTTTTTAAAAACGGAAAGGTTAGGGTATATTAGCTGTTAATGAAGAGGGTTATCCTCACAAACCGCGTCCCCTCCTTCTCGCGCCAATTTGTTTCTTGCACTAATAATCAAAGTCTTCATTTCCTTAATAGCTTTAGGTAAACCAATCAGAACAGCACGAGAAATAATACTATGGCCAATATTTAGTTCATTAACTACAGGAATAGCTGCAATGGGTTGGACATTATAAACTGTTAAACCATGACCAGCATTTACTACAAGACCCAAACTATTGGCATAATTAGCTGCAGAAGTAATACGTTCTAATTCCTTTTTTTGGTCATAACTGATCTTCGCATCAGCATAATGCCCTGTGTGAATTTCAATGATGGGAACCCCGCAAGCTTTTGCGGCATCGATTTGTTTTTCATCAGCATCGATAAACAAAGAAACTTCAATACCTACATCTGCAAGATGAGCACAAACTTCTTTTATGCTGTTTTGTTGATTAAAAACGTCTAAACCGCCCTCTGTCGTTAATTCCTCTCGTTTTTCAGGCACCAAACAACAGTACTCGGGATTAACTTCTTTGGCAAATTGCATAATAGTCTCAGTCGCTGCCATTTCTAAATTCAAAGGCACTGTCAATTTTCGTTTTAAATTACGGACATCATCATCCTGGATATGGCGTCGATCTTCGCGCAAATGCAGAGTGATGATATCAGCACCCGATTTAACTGCAATTAAAGCTGCGTCAACAGGATCTGGATAGCGAGCTTTACGAACCTGACGTAACGTAGCCACGTGATCAATATTCACACCTAAACGAACCATAGTATCTCCTTTGAATTAGCAGTATACTCTTTTAGCGAAACAATTCCCAAGTTTTAAGGAGATTCTTCCCAAGTAACCTTCCTAATGCTAATCGCATTAGACGCTTCATTTCTTTGAGTAGATCCACATTGAAAAACACTTCTCCTCGTAAGGCAAGTAAACTTTTTCCTGAAAACACATTTAATTCTCTGCTCTTTTTACAGAGTAAAAACCCTTGCTCAGGGATATATTGATAAAATTGATCTTCTTCAAATGGAATATTTTTTTTAATATCACGTTCTAAGGGTAAGCCGTAACCCAGCTGTTCTAATAGTCGTTTTTCAAAACTTCGTAAAGAAGCGTCTATGTCACCCTTTGATAATTGATCCAATGTATTTTTATAATGTTGAAATAAATAATTGTCTGGATCACCTGGATGTAATAGACGTAATATCAATTCATTTAAATAAAAACCGCATAATAAAGATTCTCCTTCTAAAAGATATGGAATCCCATTCAATTCTACTTTCCCTAAAAATTTTAAATCTGTTCGACCTGACCAAGAAATAAGAAAGGGAAAAAATAATTCTAACCTACCTTTGTAGCGCGATTTTAACCCTCGGGCACTTCGTGCAAGAGCAGAAACTCGACCGTAATTTAGTGTTAAAAATTCAAGAATTAAACTTGTATTACTATACGGTCGTCGATGTATGATAAAAGCAGGCTCCAAAAAAACGCGATGTGTCATTCCTAAAACCCCAATTCTTTTAATAAAGGCTTACTATCGGACCAACCGCTTTTGACTTTAACCCATAATTGTAAAAATACTTTTTGATTGAATAATCTTTCCATATCAATGCGTGCAGTTGTGCCAACTTTTTTAAGCTGCTCTCCGTCTTTCCCTATTACAATTCCTTTTTGCCCTTTCCGTTCAACCCAAATCACAGCTGAAATATGAAAAAAATTTTTTTCTCTTTGGAATATTAAAATCTTGATCGCCAACGAATAAGGAATTTCTTGACCCAATAGTCGTATAAGCTTTTCGCGGATTATTTCAGTTGCCAGAAATTGATTACTATGATTAGTAATTTGTTCGGCAGGGAAATAAAAAGAGGATTTTGGCATCTGTTCATTAACCTTTCGCTCCAAAACTCCTATGCGATTACCAGTTTTCGCAGAAACAGAAATAATTTCTTTAAAAGAATGTAGGTAGGAAACTTTTTCAATTAAAGTCAATAATGCTGAATGATCTTTAATTTGATCAGTTTTATTAATAACTAAAAAAATAGGCGTCTTAATATCTTTAACCTGTTTTAACACCCAAGCATCTCGTTCATCCCAACGAGGTTCAATAACAAAAATAATAAGGTCGACATCTTGTAATGTTCTCAAAGCAATACGATTCATATAGCGATTTATCAATTTAGGTATATGTGGGTGCAAACCAGGCGTATCAACATAGATTACCTGAATATTTCTAAAAGTTTTGACTCCTAAAATCTGATAGTGAGTAGTTTGAGGCTTTCGTGATGTAATACTTATTTTAGAGCCTAAGATCCTATTAAGTAATGAGGATTTGCCCATGTTAGGTTGACCAATAATAGCAGCATAACCGCAGTAGGTAATATGCTTATTCATCTATTAATTCCAAAAACCGCAAAGCAGCAATTTGTTCTGCTCGTCGACGCGTGGTACCGATACCTTCTGTTTTATAAATTAGTCCTTTAACGTAACAAATGGCCATAAAAATTTGGGCATGCGCTTCTCCACTTACTCGCACTTCATAAACAGGAAGGGGCAGCTTCTGAGCTTGTAACCATTCTTGCAGGCGCGATTTAGCATCCTTTTTTGGAGTTAACTTGGACAAATTATCCACACGCTTACCATACCATTGTAACAAACAACGACGACATTCTTCTAATCCAGCATCAAGATAAATAGCACCAACTATAGCTTCTAAAGCATCTGCTAAAATTGATGGTCGTGTTCCTCTACTTTTACATTCACCTATCCCCAAGTGCAAATTATCACTTACCCCTAAATCAATCGATAATTGCGCTAATATATCACCATTAACAACAGAAGCGCGCATTCGACTTAATTCTCCTTCCTGTGCCTGAGGATGACGTTGATACAATTCTAACGCAATGATAAATCCCAAAACGGAATCTCCTAAAAATTCTAAACGTTCATTATTGTGAGCTCCCACACTGCAGTGACTTAAAGCTATTCTTAATAACCCAATATCGTTAAATTGATGTCCTAAACGTTGCATCAATTCATCAAGTTTGTTCATGAAATTTTCCCTATAATTTTTAATAGAAATAAAAGAGAAAATGCTTATTGGAACCAGTTTCTGATTCGATCCTATCCAGATGTATTTACTCAAGAAAAAATCCAACTAAGCCGAATCCCAATAGGAACTTCCTTCCTGAGAATTATTATCATGATTATCTCAATTGTCACTTATCATGATAATTCTATGATAGAAAATGCTAAATCATAATGTTCGGTTTCTTTCTTTATGGTTAAACGTAGTTTAGTTTATATTGATACCTCCAAGATCTTCTTTTTTACATATACAATGCTGACTATCTAATACCAAAAATAATTCGCGTCATCCGCAGTGTAGAGAAATTTTTACTTTTATTTCTCAATTGATATAAAGTTACTCGTTTTATAAAAGATCACATGGAAGTCAAATAGCATGTTATTTTAAGAAAAAATAACCGATAAGAAAAATTATTCCGGTCAAAAATACTGAACTTACTGAATAAAAGCAAAGTTAAGTATCATTTTTTATTCTTAAAACGGTTAAAAATGCCTCTTGCGGAAGAGCTACTTTACCTACTTGTTTCATACGCTTTTTACCAGCTTTTTGTTTTTCTAATAATTTTCGTTTCCGTGTTATGTCTCCTCCATAACATTTAGCTGTCACGTTTTTGCGCAATGCTTTCACTGATGTACGCGCAATTATTTTAGCACCAATCGCGGCTTGAATAGTTACCTCAAACATTTGTTGAGGAATTAAATCCTTAAGTCGCTCTACCAATTCACGTCCTCGAGAATAGGCTTGATCTTTGTGTAAAATAGTTGCTAGAGTATCCACGGTTTTATCACCTATTAAGATGTCTAATTTTATCAGATCTGCCTTTTGGAAGTGACTAAAACTATAATCTAAGGAGGCGTACCCGCGACTTGCGGATTTTAAGCGATCAAAGAAATCTAGCACCATTTCACTCAACGGAATTTCATAACTCATTGATACTTGAGTATTTAAATATAGTAATTTTTTTTGAATGCCTCGTTTCTCTATACACAAACTAATTACCGCCCCTAAAAATTCAGGCGGTACTAATATGTTTACTACTGTAATAGGTTCACGAATTTCAGAGATTTTACCAATCTTTGATAATCGACTCGGATTATCCACATATAAAATCTTATTTTGTTTAGTAACGACTTGATACTTTACCGTGGGTGCCGTGGCAATTAACTCAAGATCGTATTCGCGTTCCAAACGTTCCTGGACAATTTCCATATGGAGCATACCGAGAAAACCACAACGAAATCCAAACCCAACAGCATTTGAAGAATCTGGTTCATAAAATAAAGCTGCATCATTCAAGTGTAGTCTAGCAAGCCCTTCTCGAAGGGCTTCATATTGACTAGAGTTAACGGGAAAAAAACTGGCAAAAACCTGTGATTTAACTCGACGAAAACCAGATAGAGGTACACTAACAGGCTCTTTAGTACGTGTCAACGTATCTCCTACAGGAGCACCAAAAATATCTTTAATTCCAGCAACTATAAACCCTACCATACCGGCCTTCAATGCTTCTAGAGTTTGGCGTTTTGGTGTAAAGTGACCTACCTGCTCGACATAATAATCTTTTCCTGTCGAAAGAACTTTGATCTTATACCCCTTACGCAAAGTGCCTGCTTTAACTCGTACTAAAGAAACCACTCCCAAATAGCTATCAAACCAAGAATCAATAATCAAAGCTTGTAACGGCGCTTCAGGATCTCCCGATGGTGGAGGAATAATAGCAACAATTTGTTCTAGCAGTTCTCGTACTCCATGACCTTCTTTAGCACTCACCTGAATAGCACCATGTGCCTCGATACCAATAGTATTTTCAATTTCTTGAATAGTGCGCTCAGGATCTGCTTGCGGTAAATCAGTTTTATTTAATACTGGCAATACTACGAGACCTTGTTCGATAGCTGTATAACAAGTTGCTACCGTTTGCGCTTCTACACCTTGAGTAGCGTCTACCACTAATAAAGCGCCTTCACAGGCTGCTAATGATCGAGATACCTCATAAGAAAAGTCTACATGCCCTGGGGTATCAATAAAATTTAATTGGTAAGTAAGCCCATTTTTAGCTTGATAAACCAAGGTAACACTTTGGGCTTTGATAGTAATTCCACGCTCCCGTTCAATATCCATCGAATCAAGAACTTGAGATTTCATCTCGCGATTAGTCAATCCACCACAAAGCTGAATGAATCGATCCGCTAATGTGGATTTACCGTGATCAATGTGTGCGACAATCGAAAAATTACGAATAAACTTTTGGAGCATTGTTGTCATCAGTTTTGTCATCTTTCAATGGGTAAATAGTAGCATATTCGCGCGAACGCAGCGAGATTCCTAATTCTAATCGCGATTATTAAAAGAATTGAAAAATTCTTATGTTTCTCAGAGGAAGTTGTTTCTTTAAAATGCTTGACATATGGATTTTCTCTGGCAACATAAAAATCAATACTCAATAAACGCGCACAGTTACTGCAGCATGCTCAAAGTAATGGAGGAAAATAGCTGTAGTTAACGATTCTTAACTATCCTCAGATTCATAATTTGGAAATTACAACTGTATTTACCCCTATTAAGTCGTTTATTGAGTTAATATTAGTGTTTTTAACGCTACACTTTCTTTATTCTAGTGCAGAACTAACATCAGCTATAATCAAAAACAGTTTATCATTCAAGTTCATCGCTCATTATTTTAATTTTTCCTCTTTTTACTGAAATTCTTATACTTTTTTTACTTTATCTTTATAAAAACACTTCAGTAATTACTTGAAACCTTCCCCACTACTCAATTCATCAAATCTGCTGTAATTAGACTGTTCTAATACCAAATGACAATTTTTAATCTTATATAATGAAGTTCAATGATTATTTTTTAAAATCATCTGTTTTAAGGATCTAGCAACACAGCTAAAATACTGAGAATTGTCTTAATTACAGGTTTAAAATAGATATTAACTATGATGTCTTATATTACTTTAATATGCACTAATACTAGTTTTTCGATAATGATCATTCTATTTTATCTAAAACAATAATAAATGCACGATTTGAATAAAAATATGATCTTTTTTGCATGGTGATTCGATAAATAAAGTTTGCTATATTGCCGCTTTCTGGAGTAACCTCGTCATCTTTTTTTATGGAATAGATTCTTGTGTTAGCTTCATCGATAGGATTTTTCGCCTGGACGAAACTCTACCTCCATATTTAACCATCAACTTTTAAATTTTCTTGTACTAGGCATGTCCATTTCCTCATTATCACAAATAACACGCGCAGTTTTAAGACATAATTCCATGAAAATAAATGATGTATCAAGATTAACGTTCCTTGCTCATGATAATGAGACCTGCAAGAAAATGAACACAATAATTAAAACATGGCTATTCTAACAACCGCTTGCTCTAGCTAACTAAGATATTGCAATATTAGTAGGATATTTCAAAATATCCTACTAAACAGCTCAATACCGTATAACCCGCAACTGCTAAAATAATTAAAAATAAAGAAACTAAGAAGTCTGTTAACCAATCATATCCACTGGATATGTAGTTGATTTACTTATGAAAGAAAAACCATTATTAATTTCAGCAATCATCGAATAAAGTCTCATAACAGCTAATAAAAAATGATTTTCAATTAAACTATAATTAAGCTATAGAAATATTTTAGATTCGTTAGTACCTAAATTTTCTTTGTCAGATAAAAAATACGTTTTATATCCTTAAAAAAATTTACTGAAATGAATTCCATGTCAAACACTTTTGTAATGTGCGCCTCAATGCTGACCACAAGAAGTATCATAACATGTGTTATGATACTTAATTAACACTTTATATTCAGTCGGATATAGGAACAAAGTTTATTTTAGCTTGTCTGTCTCAAAATTAACAACCCATCCCCATTCTGAATTTTTCGCCATACAATCTTCACAAACACAATAACCTACGATAGCTGCTAATTTTTCATTACGATAAATTAACGGAATAGAATCACGTTTCCAAGCTGGGATTTTCCATGCCTGCATTAGTTTTTTTAATGCATGGCTTTCTTTTCGACCTACCGGCTGACATCGTTCGCCTCCTTGTCGAAAACGTACTGTTATTTGATGAATATCAGGCGTAACCTTAATTCCCTCACCCTTTCGTTTTGTAGCCTTTAAAATTCCAAAATTATTGGGAAGAATTAACAACCTTTGAAAATCCCATGGAATGACTAAATTGGCATCATGTGGTGGTGAAAAATCTAACAAATAGAGCTCATTTCTATATCGACGAATTTCCACATTATGATAAATAAAAATGGGATTTGCATTTTCTTCTGCTTCTAATACGTCTTTTCGTATCTGTTCTAATTGCTTAGTTTGAGGCGTAAGGAATCCCCTGCAAGAAATCCACCGTCGTAAAACATTTCTCTGCCTCTCAGGAGTTAATTGTAATAGTGTCTTAATCGCTAATTTTGTGCCAATTTGTATAGCTTTCAAGTCATTATCCGCTAACTGATTAAGCAAAAAAGTCGCTTCAGCACAATGGCTCGCCGATCGGGAAATAATGGCGGGTGCTTCATGCCATCGTCGCTGTAAAATAGGCAGCACTGTATGACGTAAATAGTTGCGATTAAATCGCAACTCTAAATTCATATCATCTTCAATCCAATGTAAATAATTTTTTTCAGCATAAACTTTTAATTCACTGCGATTAAAATCCAGTAGCGGACGCAATAAATAACCAGAACCTAATTTCTTTTTCATTGGAATAGCGCTTAATCCTTTAATACCGGAACCACGCATTAACTGCAACAAAAAAGTTTCCGCTTGATCATTTTGAGTATGAGCTGTTAAAATGTTTTCATTCTCGCGAATAATACAGCGAAATATTTCATGACGAGCTTCTCGGGCAACTGCCTCAATACTGTCACCTGGATAAATTGTTAGCCTTAATTGTTTTGTCTGAAAAGGCACCTTTAATTTTTCACAGGTATGTTGACAGTGTTGTTCCCACAGATCAGACTTTGGGTTAAGTTTGTGATTGATGTGCAGAGCTTGAATCTGTAAGAGTGGATTTTTCTTAAGGCATTCGTTCATCGCATGCAGCAGGACATGCGAATCTAAGCCACCACTATAAGCGATATAAAAATGAGAACTACTAGTAAGCGTGATCAAAACTGTAAAAAGTTTCTCTGACGTAAAGCATTGCTCAACACTTGCCATAACTTAACCATCGGCGATAACGTTCTTCTAGAAGAGTGTCAATAGGTTTAGATTGCAAGGCAGACAAGTTTAACTGTAAGCGTTTCTTAAGTTTCTCTGTCATAGCCTCAATATCGCGGTGTGCCCCCCCAAGCGGTTCTTCTATCACTTCATCAATTAAGTTCAATTCATAGAGTCGTTCTGCGGTTAGTCCAAGTGCTTCAGCCGCCTCGCTTGCCTTTTCAACACTTTTCCATAAAATGGAAGCGCAACCTTCTGGCGAAATTACAGAATAATAAGCGTATTGCAACATTAAAGTACGATCTCCTACACCAATAGCTAATGCACCGCCTGAACAACCCTCACCGATTATGATACAAATAATTGGGGTCCTTAACTGTGACATTTCATAAAGATTTCGAGCGATGGCTTCGCTTTGATTGCGTTCTTCAGCACCCACTCCAGGATAAGCCCCTGGTGTATCAATCAATGTAATAACCGGAATTAAAAATCGCTCAGCAAGTTTCATTAATCGCAACCCTTTTCTAAATCCTTCTGGCTTCAACATGCCAAAATTACGGTAGATTTTTTCTTTAGTAGTTCGGCCTTTTTCTTGACCGATTACCATGACTGGTTCATTATCTAGACGAGCTAATCCTCCGATGATGCTAGCATCATCGTCATAATGACGATCACCGTGTAGTTCGTTGAAATATAAAAAAATCCTCTGAAGATAATCGATGGTATGCGGACGCAAAGGGTGCCGTGCCAGTTGCACAATCTGATGTGCTCTTAAATTAGAAAAGATTTGGCGTGTCAGTTGAGCATTTTTTTCTTCTAGCTTAGCAATTTCTTCGATAAGATTAAGTTCTTGATTGGTATCTACACGACGGAGTTCATTGATTTTTTCCTGAAGCTCTGCAATGGGTTGCTCAAAATCTAAATAGTCCAAATTCATAATTAACCCTATCAGTGAAACAAATATGGTTAAATGTAGCAGTGCCAATTTATTTCTGCTAGGAGTTAATATATCACTCTTTGATTATAAGTGTCTAATTGCCTTCATTATTGCTATTGTTACTCTAACGGTAGGTTTTACGTCGTTACACTTTGTGCGTCGCTATCAGCATTTATTGCTAATGAGCGATGCCTTTGCCGACGGGATCTTTTTAGGAACGGCCGTTTTCCATTTATTTCCTGATGCTATTCAAGGGCTATTAAACAAGGTTGGTGCATTAAGCTCCTATATCCTAGTTATTGTTTTTATGGGGTTCGGATTTTTACTTCTGTTTAGTCTTGAACGTTCAATTATACGAAGAGAAAAACAACATAAAATTAAGTCCACGGACCAAATGTGTATGCCGAGCACTTGGATGCTAACAGGAATTTTATCGGTTCATGCTCTTATTGTTGGAGCTGCGTTCGGCATTTCAGATACGATCAATGTCATATCACTTCTGTCGATTGCTATTCTTGTGCACAAAGGATTTGAGAGTTTTGCTTTAATAATGGGACTTCATTTTGGTATTAAAAGCGAAAACAAAATAAAAGGGACTTTATGGGCTTTTTCTTTTGTGACTCCATTTGGAATTATTATGGCTGCTTTTATTGAATTTTTTCTTCAGACACGACTGGCTGTTGTTATTACAAGTTTACTTAGCGCATTTGCTGCCGGTAGTTTCTTTTATATTGGGGCGCTCCATGGGGTCGTCAATGAACATTTTCACTCTCTACATGACCCCTTAAAGTGTTATCAAAAAGTACTTGCCATCTCCTTTGGGATTATTGCGATGGCCATCATGATGGTTATTATTTGGTTCTTAAAGCCAATTATTATGTAACTTCAATAGAAATCCGATCATCGAAAATAAAACATTTACCTTTAAAAAAGGCTCCACCACAATTGCTAAATGATTGAATGTTAAGATCAATAACATCAGTAAAGGTTCCCATTGACTTCAAAATCGCTACGTATATCGAGAACTACCATATCATGCTTTTCTTGATACCAGTGATGAAAAGTTTCAGGTGAAACATGCGAATTGTTTCTTTTTCTGGATTAATATCAGGGCAGCGTATCGTGATGATTTCTTCTTTAATCTGAACAACAAATTTCTTGAAGGAGTAAATTTTGAGCTGCTTTTTATTAGTTTTATACCCTTGTTTGCTTCCAAGTTATTTGTCTGGGATGATTTGGTTTTTTTGAGCATAGGAGATGAGATAGATTGCTCTCTGTTATAAAATGCGTTGTTATTTTCACGGACGATAATAAAAGAAATTATTTAAAGAAATAGAAGCCTAAAATCTTCCAGAAGATCACTAGAAACCTAGAAGATCGCTATTCTTAATCCCCGGTCTCTTGTTCTGAAGTCACTAGCAAAAAAAGGTTTTAATAATGTTTCATATAATTCTTTTCCAGCCTAAAATTATTGCCACAGCGAATAAAGAAACATCATTCATGCTCTCTTATCGATCTGCAGATGTTTTTACTAACTTTAAAAAATAAGGATCTAACTCATCTCTATAATAGTAAGGGTTTTTTAACTTTTAGAACATCATACTAAGGTTCTGTTTTAGTAGACCGGTGTAAAAGTTCTTGAACAGCCTGCTTTGGTTCAAGATTTTCATGCAGAATGCGATAAATTTGCTGTGTAATAGGCATATCAATTTTATATTTTTTTGCGAGTGCCAAAACTTGATTAATATTATAAAGACCCTCAATTGCTTGACCAATTGCTTTCTCTGCATTTTCCTTGATTACACCCCCACCTAATGCTAAACCAAATTGACGATTACGTGATTGATTATCCGTACAAGTAAGAACTAAATCCCCTAATCCAGCTAATCCAATTAAGGTTTCTTGCTGGCCTCCTAAGGCCCTAACTAAACGGCCCATCTCAGTTAGTCCTCGAGTGATTAAGGCAGCTCGAGCATTCGCACCTAAGGCCAACTTATCACTGATTCCGGTCGCAATGGCTAATATGTTTTTTACACTTCCGCAAATTTCAGCCCCTACTAAATCGTTATTTTGATACACTCGAAAATAGGGACTATGAAACCGTTCAATTAAATCATGAGAAAATACTGTATTATTACTGGCTAATGTTATCGCAGTTGGCAATCCAGATGCTACTTCGATAGCAAGACTTGGACCTGATAATACCGCAATAGGTATTTTTCCAAATTCTGCTTCAATAACTTCATGCAACAGACGATTATCAGAAGAAAGACCTTTAGTTCCAAAGGCAATACGCCCACGGGAATTAATATAAGGTTTAATCTCCTGAACTACTTGCTGAAAAGCAAAGCTAGGTACAACGATTAATATATCAGTTACTCCTTGCAAGCTTGCTTTTAAATTGTGATAAACACGTAATGACTTCGGAAAATGATAATTCGGTAAATAACGGCCGTTAACACCATCCAATTGCATTTCCTGCGCATGTTTCTTTTTATAAGACCAGAGTCGAATATTTTGACCTTTGCGAGATAACAAAAGAGCTAGAGCCGTTCCCCAAGAACCAGCACCAAGGATGGTTAGCGGACGGTTCATCATATATAATGCACACGATCTCTGTCGTTATTCTCTTGGGAACGATTATGTTGTTCTACAAGTAAGTCAAAATTTATTGGTGCTAAATAAAGCTGAGGAAATCCTCCACGCACAACCATATTCGTAATCGCTTCGCACGCATAGGGATAAAGGATATTGGGGCAAGAACTTTCTAACATCAGTCGCATTTGGTTCTCAGGAAAATTTTTTATAATAAAAATGCCGGCCTGAAAAGTTTCAGCTATAAAAATAGTTTTTTCTTTTATTTTAACCGTAGCCTTCACGATTAAAATTACTTCGTGATTATCGCTTCCTAAATCATTTATCTTAGTGGCTAAATCCAAATCTAATGCTGGACTCCATGGTTCAAAAAACACTTGAGGGCTATACGGAGATTCAAATGACGAATCTTTCACATACAATCGCTGGATTGTAAATTCAGGATCATTATTTGATTGATTAATCTTTTGATTTTTTTCCATCAAGCTTCCTCAATTTTTATTTTATTAGAAATTAATACATTATCTAATTCTTTTCTTTATTCTAGCTTCTAAAAATCATCGAAACTACAAATTCCTTGGTCATTTATAAAATTTATAAATATTTGTGTAACACTTCGTTGTTTATTGGTTCCATTTAATCATTTCTCCAAATTTCTCTGGTTTCTTATCTACAATAAAGGATTTCTAGATAATCCACACTTTTTTGCTCGAGAAGAGCTTTTGTCATCAAACAATAAAAGCAATAAATAGTCAGTGATATAAACCTACTTTATTTACATTACTTTATTACTGGCATATTCGCATTGATCCAAGCGCTCATACCACCAACGAGCATATAAACTTTTTGATAATCTTGTTTATATAATTTATTAACAAAATAAGCAGATTCTTTGCCTGTCGTACAAACAATAATTAAAGTTTGTTGTTTATATTGCTCAATCTCTTTAAAACTCTTATTCAATTCGGTGACAGGAATATTAATCGCATGGGTGATATGCCCTTTCTCAAATGTTTTAGAGTCACGAATATCAATAACTACAGCTTTTTCGTTGTTAATTAACTGAACTACTTGAGCAGGTGTCAAGCGATTATTTCTCCCTAGCCCTTTATTCAATACCTCTAAAATAGATAAGACAATCAACATAATGATAAATGTTGTAACTAAAAGCCAGTGGTTATTAATAAATTGAGATAATTTTTCCATAATACGAGTCAATAAAGTATACATGATTCAAACAGGGGATGTAAGCTAACAATTCCCTTTAATATATGCTCACTACTCGAAATACTTGCTACTCGAAATACTTGTAATCTTTAGGACTTTTAATTTATTAAGAGTGAAAACATTTGAGCAAAAGCTTCCTTTTTACTATCTGTCAAATTCGTAAGTGTTAAAGTTGACAAACCAAGTACTTTATAAAGCTCTATTAAATTAGTTTTTGACAACGCTTGCAAATGACTTCTAATCACCTCTAAGTCACCACGGCTAATAGGACCTGTTAATGCTGTTTCGGTTGATTGAGTAAATTCAAGATTATCTATGGTATTTTTCATTAGATTTAAAATTACTTTAAACCCATTTTCCTTTGTTATCCCAGCGTTTTTTAAACAAGATAAAGCACTTTCGAATAGTGTGACCAAATAATTTGAAGCGAAAACACCTGCGGCATGATAAATGCTTTTATTTTCCTTATCAATCGGATGAATCGAATAATTCATTGTCTTAAAAAGATAAGATAATAAATTTAATGCTTCAGCATCACCCTCGAAAGTACAATAATTATTGTAATCACGATTTATATCAAAAGGAATAGAAAAACTTCGCATAGGATGCACGCTAGCAATGTAACAGTCTTTTTCTTTTAGAGAAATCAATAAATCTGATGAAAAAGAACCACTACAATGAAGTATAATACTGCCTGTTTTGAGATTACAACTTTTTGTTAGATTTTGACAACAATTTGTTATTACATCATCGTAAGTGGTAATAAAAGTGACATCGGCTGGTGGTAGTTCTTGAATTTCCGCAAAAGCTTTACCTTGTCCAATAAAGGCTATTGCTTTTTTACCACTTTCCAATGAGCGATTACATACTCCTTGAATAGTAGCAACCTTGCTGTCTACAATTTGTTTAGCGATAGTTTTTCCAACACGCCCTGCACCGATGAAATTTATTATAATGGATATGGAGTTAATCAACTAAATTGTGCCAATTTTTTATTTAAATTATTATCCGAAAGACTTGATCGGGGGCTGTTTTAATATTTTTTGCGTCTCGAATTTCATGTTGCTCGAAAGAAAAAGTCAAATAAGCATAAGGAAGTTTCTTTTTTTTCATTTCAGTAACCATTTATCTTAACTTGAGCCGGCAGAAAAACTTTACCTGCTAGTCCTTTTTAAAAATAGGTAGGACAAGATAGCTTTTTACATGATGAATGAGCGACGAACTTTATATTCATAAATGACTTTTTTCCGGTACTACCTAAGCTAATGTCTCTAAAACAATGTGACTCAAATTTACACATTATCTATAAAAAACTTTCTAAATCCGCGATATCAAAATTGCTCACACCTAGTGAAAAAATATCATAAAGAACTAAAGCACATAATGTCGCACAGCCTCCCTAATTTCTCTTATAGATAATTAATCGTTTAGAACCGACCTTTCCTTAATACAATCAGCAACCTCAAGCCAACACCCTATTAACCCCCCCCTAGGTATTTTATTAAGTTCTTCCATACCTTGCCTCCCATAATTAACGTCTAAACTGGTCTAAAATTAATTTTTTAAATTTAGTATGTTGTAGAAGTAACGCCAGTTGGTCCACTGTGTCTAAACAACAATCAGTGGAAGTTTTTCATTTTGAGAAGCTACGTAGTTTTCATTATAGAGAGGATAATAAAAACTACAAGCTGATTTTCCTTCCTCTTTAGGAAGTCTGATCGATTTTGGTAATGAAAGTATTTTCCATCAATTTTTATCAATGTGTGTTCATTATAAAACATACGTTCATCATAGAATACAAAGTTGGCTGCTATTAATATTTTATTATGCCAAAACAAGAAATCGATTTGCTTCAATGAAAATAATTTGATTATTTTTCACTACTAAAGCTAATGAAAAATTTGAAAAAAGCAATTTAAAATCAAAATAATGACTATTTCTAATGAGCCCCAATATTTGTTTATCCTTATTTGTTATCATAATAAATAAGAAACTTTCATCACAGATTCAAGATAGTTTTTGATCTTCTAAAGCATTTTTAATGATTTTTCTAAGTGATTCCTGCAACGAGGAGCAGCTATTTTCCATCAAGAGTGATCACTCCATCGACATAAAGAATTTTTATTTTCTTTACAGTAAGTGAAAATTGGCTTTAGTGTTTTGCCAAGCTTTCGGAGATACCAATGCTCTTTATCACAAAAAAAATAAATTATGTCTCCGTCAACTAGATAATTTTTTCTACTGTATGCACGCGAGTACGGGCATGCAAACCAGGTGGTGTAACAGCTTGTACTCTTTCCTTGAGTTGAGAAGCGCATAATTATATGACATGCTTATTTTGCTTCTTCCAAATTAACATCCAAGATAAATTCCTCGTCTGAGGATGTGTAACGTTTGCGAGAATACAAGAGAAAGATACTGTTATTTCTGCACTATATTAGGTGATTTTATAGGAATCGTAAAAAACTTTTTTATAACTACCGTTTAACTGTAAATTAAGATGAAAATTCAAAAGTTTTTTTTCGAATTTCGAACAATAATCAGCTCTCTCTCGAAATAACTTCTTGAAACGGATAAAATGATTATCTTTTTAATTAAGTTCTAAATCTAAATAAAGTTGTTGATGAACTCACTAGCTAATGAAACAGAAAAGCATTACCATAAGCCTATGACGCTTGTTATTCTTGATGGTTTTGGTGAAAGTGAAGAAACGGCCCACAATGCAATCAAGCTTGCTGATACACCAACCTTAGATGAATTGTGGGCGCACTGCCCGCATACACTATTACAAGCTTCAGGAAGTGCAGTGGGCTTGCCCGAAGGGCAAATGGGCAATTCAGAAGTAGGTCATCTTCATATTGGCTCTGGTCGGAAAGTTCCTCAAGATTTAACCAGAATTGATGAGGCCATTTCAACCGGTGAATTTTTCAAGAATCCTATTTTTGTTGAAGCTATCAAAAAAGCTAAACAATGCAATAAAGCCGTTCATATAATTGGCTTATTATCTCCTGGCGGAGTACACAGTCGGGACACACAAATTGCAGCGATAATCAAGTTGGTGCATCTTCAAGGAATAAAAAAGAATTATTTACACGCTATCTTAGATGGCCGTGATACTCCACCAAAATCAGCATTATCTTCTATTAAAAGAATTAATGAACAGTTCCTCAGTTATTCTCATCAATCCTCTTTTTCTACAGGCGCTACCCAGGGGGGCAAGATTGCATCTCTTATCGGACGTTATTATGCTATGGATCGAGACAAACGCTGGGATCGAACGCAAAAAGCATATGATTTATTAACCCAAGGAATTGCTACTCGTCACGTTGCAACAGCTGAAGAAACACTTGCTCTTGCTTACAAAAAAAACGAAACCGATGAATTTATTAATCCCACTAGCATTTGCTACGATGGAGAAAATCCAGTAACTATGCAAGATGGAGATGTTATTATTTTTATGAACTTTCGTGCTGATCGCGCTCGACAACTCACACATGCATTTATTGATAAAGATTTTATGGCTTTTGAAAGAAAGATAACACTAAAACTCGCGAGCTTTGTAACTCTAATAACCTATGAAAAAAATCTCAATGTCGCCGTTGCTTTTCCACTTCTCCAATTAAATAATACGTTAGGTGAATATTTATCTACTTTAGGACTTCGACAACTACGACTTGCTGAAACGGAAAAATATGCTCATGTCACTTATTTTTTGAACGGAGGTCAAGAAGCACCTTTTCTGGGGGAAGATCGAGAATTAATTCCCTCACCTAAAATAGCCACTTATGATCTTCAACCTGAAATGAGTGCTAATGAAATAACTGATAAGCTTGTAAAAGTGATTAAAAATAGTAATTATGATCTTATAGTCTGCAATTTTGCTAATCCAGACATGGTGGGACATACTGGCAATGAAGCTGCTACTAAATTAGCTATTCAGACGATTGACGGTTGTCTAAAACGCATTATCGAAGCATTAAAATCCGTTGGCGGCGAAGCTCTAATTACAGCTGATCATGGTAATGCAGAAAAAATGTTTAATGAAAAAACAAGACAACCGCATACAGCTCACACAAATAATCTAGTACCATTGATTTATGTAGGAAGGCACGCCCAATTCCAACAAGGAATTGGTGCTTTGGATGATGTAGCACCAACTTTACTCTCCCTTATGGGACTTAAAAAACCTTCTGAAATGACAGGACGCAATCTAATTATTTTAAAA
This sequence comes from Coxiella endosymbiont of Dermacentor marginatus, assembly GCF_907164955.1. Lineage (GTDB taxonomy): Bacteria > Pseudomonadota > Gammaproteobacteria > Coxiellales > Coxiellaceae > Coxiella. The sequence continues at coordinate 159,322 of NZ_OU015521.1, forward strand.
TAATATAAAAGAGAATCTGATATTCTGCTCTTACTTTTTTACGTGGATAATTTTCCACTGAGTTTTTTCGAAGATCTTTCTGACGTTAAATAAAATAATAAAATTTCAATTACTAAAATAGTTCTGTCATTAAGATCAAAATAAACAAGTTTTTTATTTGGAAAAACTTAAATTCGCCACATTGTCTTCTTTGCTACTAACCAGATATAGTTCCATTTTTTAAAAAAGCAGATTTAAAAAAAATCAATACGCTATATATGAAATTAAGCGTGGACCCAATATTAATGGCTCATCCAAAAATTCATCCTGATTACAACAACTTGAAGTGGGAATTTTATTTCAACAGACATCTTATCCTAACATTGATTTTAAGTCAAAATGATACGAATTTTTATTAAAAGGCATTTGTTTTTGCTATCACAACTGCAATTTGCTCTTGTTAGTTATAAAATAATTTAAGACGAAATTAAAGTCTAAAACCGCAACCTTACAAAAATTGCTAAATTAAGAATGTGGAACGTGTGCTTAGGCATGTAAAAACAAGAGCATCAGATAAAGTAAATTAAAAATAGAATAGAATTTCGATTACTGCACTCTAAAGACGAATCTAATTTATTATAGCAGCAAGTAGGTTCAAGATTGGTAGTTTTCGTTAAGTGATTGCAAGAAAGAATTCTTATTGATTGTCAATCACGAACATGGTTATATGGCACTTTAAATACAGATAAAATTTTTCTTATTTTATATAAAAGTTCGTTAATGCGATTCAAAAAAAACGATTGGTAGCTTTACAGATGTAAAGCGACAGTGAGAAAGCTATTGTACTTTAATTTGGCTATTCGCGATAAGCCAAAAAAACTGCTAAATACCCTTTTAAGATAATACAAGGTAAGGAGAAAATTGATGAATTTACAGCAGTTAATTAGTATAGTTAAACTGCAATCCAAGTCTATTTTTAAAAAAAAAATGGTATTTATAACATCATGTTTTGGATTTGGTTTGAGCTTTTTAACATCCACCACAGCTATTCATCGTCCCTTGTTGTCAACAATAACATCTGCGCAAGTCGAAAATCAAAACGACGAATTATCAAAAAAGAATGTTCAACGTTTTACTACTACTATAGCTTTTATTCACCGTTACTACATTAAAAATGTAAACAATGATCAGCTGTTTGATAGTGCCATTAGTGGCATGCTTACTAGTCTTGATCCTCATTCCAATTACCTTGACTCTAACGATTTGAAAGAACTTAAAACAACTGTATCAGGAGAATTCGTGGGCGTTGGTATCGAGCTTATCCTTTCAAAAGATGGGTTATTAGAAGTTATTAGTCCGTTAGATAACTCTCCTGCCGCCAGATCTGGAATTAAATCAAATGATTTTATTGTAAAAATTAATGGACAACTTGTTCAAAATATGAGTTTATCAAAAGCAGTTAGTATGATAAAAGGCAAAAGGGGTACTAGCGTTAAATTAACAGTTTTACGGAAATCTAATGATAAACCTCTTATTTTTACGATTACTCGCCAGCCTATCCATTTAATTAGCGTGAAAAGTAAGATGTTGGAGCCTGGCTACGGCTACGTTCGAATTACCTTTTTCCAAGTTCACGCAATCTCACAATTACGTGAAGAGATTTATAAATTAAAAACAAAGTCTAACGGTCATTTGAAAGGTTTAATTCTTGATTTACGTAATAATCCTGGTGGACTTTTGAATGTTAGTTCCAAAGTAGCTGATAGTTTTCTTGATTCTAATAAAATTCATCAATATAACAATTATATTTTTTATACTAAGGGTCGTGTGCCTGGCGCTAACATTCATATCAAAGCTACTCCGGGAGATCTAATTCCCAATACCCAAATGGTAGTTTTAATTAACGGTGGCTCTGCTTCTGCTTCAGAAATCGTAGCGGGTGCTCTTCAAGATTATAAACGTGCTGTTATTATGGGCACGCCCAGTTTTGGGAAGGGATCTATTCAAACTATCTTGCCTATTAATCAGAACAATGCTATTAAGTTGACAACAGCCTTATACTACACCCCATCTGGGCGAGAAATTCAAGCAAAAGGAATTATTCCGAACATTACCGTGCCAGAACTTACCGTCAAGACTACTGCTTCATCAGGGTTGACCCTCGATGAAGCAGATTTTCAAAATCATTTACTTAACAGTATGGACAGATCGAAAACAACCACTGCACAATCAAAGAAACTATTACAAACTCAATTAAAGCTAGCAAAAACAGATTACCAATTGTATGAAGCACTTCTTATACTACATGGATTAAATGCTCATTTCTAAATAAAATTGGAATTATTGCTCGCCTAAATTACTATAATTAGTGGTCAAGAGAGACTGATAGCTTTAAATTTATCTGGTTTACTACTTTTCTACAATACAAGAATATTCCTTTAGAATATTCTTGTTCCCTTTACAAGGGTGTATTAGCGACAGAAGCCAGAAAGAATTTTTCAAATCTTTATTAAATAAACCCCTTATACGTATCATCATTACTGTCGATTCTATCTGTATTGAAAATATTTAAGACGATGAGGCACAGTCCGCGAATTTGGGCTCTGCTAATCGATTTATTTTCATTAATTACTATGTACTTTTTTCTCATAAAATTAAACTGTGGTAATAAAGATATGTTTATTAACATAAAGGGCAATTTAAATTGCCCTTTATGTTGTGCTTCTTTCTACAAGCTGGCAGCATCTTCTCTTATAAAAAACTTAAGCTTTATGCAGCAGGATAGTAACATTTATGGATTTTCCTAGCATCTGTTAACTCTATACTTTAATCTAGAGATTTCTCGAGAGAATAAAGTAAATGAAGAAAAAAATAAAGTAGATCACAAAACCAAATTAAAGGTTCGTTTATTTTAATGAAGTTAATTTTAATTCATAAATTCAAAACCCATACCGAAATTAGTAATCACAGAAACTAATAAATCAAGTCCAAAATAAAGGAAAGGGTCCTTGATTTGAAAAGTAGTCTTGTATTAATTTACAACTCTAGTTTAACTATCTAAAGTTAGAGACTCAACTGACTCACTGTTTTCGATATTCATTTATTTGTTAGTGAAAAGAATCTTTTTCTATAATTCTATAATCAAAAAACACAAACCGGAACAAATACGTAATACTACAACAGCTATCTTAAAGAAAGGAAATAGCTTTCTTTACAAAGTTTTTTAAGGTTTATTAGTTAGGAGAGTGGGTCTGGTCTATAGCGGAAAATTAAACAAGATTCGCTAATGGATTAGTTTGGGCATCCTGATTGTTACTTAAATATGAAGAGTCGTATCATAAGGAAGGAACTATACTCTTGCTTTATCGGATTGAAAAATTTTATAAACAAGTACAAAGCGCCTAAAGGTATACGATGACGATTGAAGCGAATGCTTTTGGGTCATGAGAGAAAGAGTGTAATCTGGTATAATATTCTACTTTTTATTGAAATTCTATAAATGGAAGATATCCCCTCTCTAATTTTTGGAAAAATCAAAACTTTTTTAGATAATAGGATTGTACAAAATCCTCAGCTCATCTTTATCTTTTTTGTCTCAGTTTTCTGAATGGAAAAACCTATATTAAGAAATGCAAGATTATTTAAGACGAGTTTCACCAATATTGCCCTTAGAAGAACTATCATTATCCAGAATCAGATTATAATAAATGCTGGTAAAGAATATCTTATCCTACGAAAAATTTAAAGCCTTTTCTCTCAGTAATAGACGGAATATTTAAATATTTTTAAAGAAATAAACTTATCAGCTAAAAAAGTATTTAGCAATTTTCAAACATTGAGAATTCCTGCCTAATAAATTTCATTAAATGTTCTTAGGTCTTTTTATGAGAAAAAGCAAGTTTTATAAAAGATAATGACTATTTTATTTACTGGGTTTAGGGAATAATCAGAAATACAGAATAAAATTAGTGAGCGTAAAACTATTAAAAATATGGTCAAATGATTGAGTACTTTTAAAATCTCGAAGCAGCATAAGATTTACAAAATAAAACGCGTTTAGAATACTAGCAATGGTAATAAGAATGGAATCTAGAATTAAGCAACTATAGATTAGTTTATATATCGAAGAAATCTTGGAAAAATGAAACAGGGTACCTTTTCTTAAAGGTATTACTTTTACTGTCTTTTATGCCTAAATAATGAAGAGATTATGGGACTTCAATTTGAGAATTGAGTACTAAATATAACCTCGGGCGATATACAGATTATTAAATCTGTACCCTAAAAAAATTGCAGCTTTTACATTTTATTTATATTATAAAATCCACATTTTCTAAAAAAAAGGATTGAGTTTATGAGCCAAGGAAATGAAAACAAATTGTATATCTCCTAAGCATGATATTCTTTAGCTTTAGCTTGATTGCTTAAAATTAACTTGCAAGAATTTATGAGTAAGTCAGTCGAAATCCTCGTTCGTTATTAATTCTTAAGACCCCTGAATAATGTTTTCAAAAAACAGAATATTGGATTTCTTGAGAAAATCGACTTAGTAATCTGAAATGCGCTTTACCTCCTCACCCATATCCGGATTAAAAAACTAGACAGCTACCGGAGCTTTAATAAACGGATAAGGATTGTAATTAATAATTGCAAAATCGGAAAAATTGTAATTGAACAATGATACAGGTTTTCGTCTAGTTTTTAACTGCGGCAATTCACATGGAGAGCGCGATAATTGCTCACGAACTTGGTCAAAATGATTATTGTAGATATGACAATCACCTCCAGACCAAATGAACTCTCCTACTTTTAAATCACACTGCTCGGCAACCATATATGTCAATAATGAATAAGAAGCAATATTAAAAGGTACCCCTAAAAAAGCATCCGCTGATCGTTGGATTAACTTACAAGAAATCATCCCATTAACCACATAAAACTGAAAAATCAGGTGACAAGGTAATAAGGCCATTTGATCTAGTTCAGCTACATTCCAAGCACTCACAATCAATCGTCGTGAATCAGGATTTTTTTTTATAGTCTTAAGAAGACATTCCATTTGATCAATGACTCGCCCGTCAGCACATTGCCAATGACGCCATTGCTTTCCATAAATAGGTCCTAGTTCACCACTTTCATCCGCCCATTCATCCCATATGGTAACACCGTTACTATTTAAATAATGAATATTAGTATCACCTCTTAAAAACCATAATAATTCATAAATAACACTTTTAAAATGAATTTTCTTTGTTGTGACTAAGGGAAATCCTTTTTGCATATTAAATCGCATTTCGTAACTAAAAATACTCCGTGTTCCAACACCAGTTCTATCTTTTTTGTCAACACCATGCTCCAAAATAAAATTTAAAAATTCGAGGTATTGTTTCATCGTCCAATCACTGTTTAGGTTAAATTTTTGATTAAGCTTATACAATATGACAAAGGATCACACGATTTTTCGCTTTATCACGTTTTTATCAGTTTTATCAAGATTAACTAGAACAAAGCAACTTATATTTAAAGATTATCTTGTACACTACCGCATAGTCAGCCAAAATTGATGATGATAAAACTTGCAAGTAAAAGGATAAGCAAGAGAGACATTATATTTTGAATTAGTCTCTTTTTCCGATCATCAAATAAAGATAACATGGAAGCACGTTCGCAATACAATTGCGAACGTAAATTAATCTATCTGAAAATGAGTTTCGGTTCTAAAAATATTATCATCCATCAAAATAATACAATTGAAAATAAATTGTTTAATCATTTTACTGTTCCCTGTGTCGGTGGTATGCCCACCAAAAACCTAACCCACCGCTAATAATCATTGGTAGCGATAGAAGTTGTCCCATAGTTAACCAGTCAAATGCAATATATCCTAATTGTGGGTCTGGTTGGCGAAAAAATTCCGCCGTAAAGCGGAATAATCCATAAAAGAACAAGAACGATGATGTTATTGCAAAACGTGGCCTAAGTTTATCAGAAAATCGCCATATAATGACAAAGAGCAAAATCCCTTCTAGAAATAATTCATAGAGTTGTGAGGGATGACGTGGCAAGGGCCCAGCGTTAGGAAAGATCATTCCCCAATAGGCCATCGTAACTCGACCCCATAACTCACCATTGATGAAATTTCCGATCCTTCCTACCGCCAAACCTAAGGGTACTAAAGGCACGGTAAAATCGATCACATCCATCCATCGCCTTTTAATACGACGGCTGAAAATCCACATAGTTATTGCCACTCCAATAAGCCCACCATGGAAAGACATACCTCCATACCATATTTTGAAAACAGTTAAAGGGTTAGCAATAAAATTAAAAAAATCATAAAAAATCATGTATCCTAAACGCCCACCAATAATAACCCCTATTGTACCGTAAAAAATTAAATCACCAATTTGCGCGGCATTCCATTCTTCCTGGGATTGACGAGCACGATATAAAGCTAAGCCCCAAGCAGATACAAATCCTATCAGATACATGAGACCATACCAATGCACCTTAATTAGCCCTAGTTGAAAGGCAATCGGATTAATATCTGGATAATACAGCACTATATAATATCCCTTAAAATCTAAGTTAATCTAATCAAGAAAGATTTAAAGATAGAAATAAAAATACTTGTGGAAAGCTCAGTTATTTTATCTTCCTGCACGAATTAAACTGCCTAAACCTACTTCTTCCAGAGCATTTTCCATATGAAGACGAATATCTTTAGCATCATCCATTTTTAAAGCTTTTTCTAATAATTCCCTAGCTTTTTCTAACGAGAAATTACGAATAACCCATTTCACACGTGGTAATATTCGAGCGTTCATACTTAATGTATCAAATCCCATCGCTAGTAACAAAACCACAGCTAATGGATCACCAGCCATTTCTCCACAAATGCTGACTGACTTTCCTGCTTTATGCCCTGCTTTTACTACAACTTTTAGCGCTTGTAAAACTGCTGGATGTAGACCATCGTAAAGATTCGCCACTCGTGGATTATTGCGGTCAACAGCTAATAAATATTGAATCAAATCATTGCTTCCAACAGAAAGAAAATCTACCCGTTTCGCTAACCCATAGGCTTGATAAACTGTTGCAGGTACTTCAATCATTAATCCAATTGCCGGCAATTGGATTTTCACATTTTCTTCGGTTAATTCCTTGTATGCTTGATTGATCATACGAATAGCCGTTTCTACTTCGCTTACGGAAGTAATCATCGGTAATAACAAGGATAAATTATTTAATCCCTCGCTGGCATGTAACATTGCTCGAACTTGTTGTAAGAAAATTTCTGGATGATCTAAAGTAACTCGAATCCCCCGCCATCCTAGAAAGGGATTATCTTCTTTCACAGAGAAATAAGGTAAAATTTTATCACCCCCAATATCTAATGTACGCATAATGACCGGTCGAGGAGCAAACGTATTTAGTAGTTGTCGATACATAATACGCTGTTCTTCTTCACTGGGAAATCGATCTCGGATCATAAAAGTCATTTCAGTACGGTATAATCCAACACCTTCAGAACCTACGCTTAATGAAAATCCTCCCTCGATAGCTAAACCTGTGTTAACGTAAAGTGCTAACACATGCCCATCGGTTGTTTCAGCTGGTAAGTCTCGCAATAATTTTAATTCTTCGTCGAGTTGTTGCTCTTCATAAGCCAATGCTTTGAATTCTTTTTTAATTTCAGTCGAAGGCGATAAATAAATTTGGCCATTATAACCATCCACAATAAGTTCTTTTGAAGATAGTTTAAAAAGCGGAGTTCCACGCACCCCCATTACAGCCGGAAGTCCTAGGGCGCGTGCTAAAATAGCTACATGAGAATTACTTGATCCAGCCCCTGATATCACACCCTTTAAACGATCACGAGGAACTTCCATCAGAGAAGCGGGTGTCACTTCATCGCTTACTAAGATCGTATTTTTAGGATATTCCAATTCTTCTTGTTCGCTAAATTGCAAATGACTCAGGACCCTACGCCCTAAATCTCGAAAATCTGCAGCACGCTCTCGTAAACAAGCATCCCCTAAAGATTCAAAATGGAGTATGTGCTTTTTGATAACGCGTTTTAATGCCCCTTGTACCCATTGTCCTTTTTTAATTTCAGAAATAACTTCATTAATGAAAGTGCGACTATCAAGTAAACGAAGATAAGCATCGAATAGTGCGTTTTCTGCTAAGCTAAGAGAATTTTTTGCTCGCACTTGTAATCGATGAATTTCATCGCGCGCTGCGGCAAGAGCAGTTTTAAAATCAGAAATTTCTGTCTCTATATCTGTAATTTCTTGATCAGGAACTGCATCTAAATCTGCTGGCGGATAAACAATCGTAGCAGTTCCGATAGCCACACCTGAAGAGCCAGGTATACCGAATAAAACCATTTCTGTTTTTTTACGACGCCGCTTCTGAGCTTCCAGTGTCTCCAATGCGCCTTTAGCACGAGCGTGAGCAATTTCAGCAGCTAAATGAATGGCAACAGTGACACAGAAAGCTTCTTCTTCTTCAGAAAAAGGACAATTCTCACGCTGTTGGACCATTAATACACCTAATAATTCTCCTTGTTCAATAATGGGAATTCCTAAAAAACCATGATATTCCTCTTCACTTAATTCAAGACAGCGTTTGAAATTGGGATGAAGAGGCGCATCCGTTAAATTAATAGGTTCTTCTCGCTCACCAATCAATCCAATTAATCCCTCTCCAAATTTGAGACGTGCTTTACCTACTTGTTTATTGTTTAATCCTTGAGTAGCCATTAAAACGTATTCTCCGTGTACATCATCACAAATAAAAATACTACAAGCATCAGTCGGCAAAGCCTCACACAATCGTCTAACCACAAGCGTCAATGCTTCTTCCAAATTCGGAGCAGCATTGACTTCTTGAGTAATCCGGCGAAGAATTTTTAACATCATAGTTAAATAAATTCAAAAAATTCTTTCAAAACAGTGAGATTTATCTCACATGTTCAACGTATATAAGGTCCTGTCGTGTTGTTGTAACAACAATCTGCAGGTAATATTATCCATAAACGGTGATATCAATATTGGACGCTATGTGAACAATGCGCTAGCATTCAAACCTATTGCTTCCATTAGCTTTTAAATCATGAATTTGCAAGGAGGTATTACAGTAGGTAAAATTCCCCTTAAACAATTGCCAAGTATTTAAATTTCCTATCCGGTTTACTCATACCCACTCCACTCGGTTGTCTTAAATAAAGAAAAGTATTTTCTCCTGTTGATTAAAAACTATTTTGGCACCCTATTGAATTCACGCTTAATCAACCTACTTACTCTACTAAACTTAATATTAACTCATTGTCGCTTTGCTAACGACTTTCCATAAACTTTTTACAAGAAAAATTTTTATCAATAACACCAACCTTTATGAATGTTAGTCATTTCAAATTCTGAATTTATCCATAACCTTTCTCCATGTTGTTCTACTTGTAATTCACACTAAAACACATTATATTGTGTATAAAAATAGGGAAAGTACCCATATGTTGTGGGTTCAAGGACATGAGCTAGTTCGGTAAGGAAAGCTGCTGCTGTTCCGGATATCGAAACTTTATTCCTGATTCAATGTTAATGGTATAAACCTAATTTTATCGGTCAGGAGACCTCATGGAAATAAATACAAAACGAGACGACCAATTAACTATGGAAATAAATACAAAACGAGACGACCAATTAGCTCTTGATTCTCAAACCACCGTTCCAATGAACGGTGTTCATCTCAGTCAATTACGTGTAATTAAGCATGATGGACAAGTAGTGAAATACGATGTTAGTCGAATCATCACAGTAATAAAAAAAGCTTTCTTATTTGCAGAAGGAAAAGTAGCTCAAGATTCTAATCAAATCCAAGAAATCGTTATTAAAATTACCAATCAAATCACTGCTATATTTCAAAAGTGCTGGCCATCCGGTGGTATTATTCATGTTGAAGCTATTCAAGACAAAATAGAACTTGTATTGACATGCGCTGGACTACATAAAGTCGCTCATGCTTACGTTCTATACAGAGAAGAATGTCGTAAGCAAAGAGAAGAGAAAAGAACATATAATTTAGAAAGTAATATCATTCACGTGACACTTGACGATGGCGCTAAAGTCATACTGGATGATTTATGGCTAACTCACATTGTCCATTTAGCTTGTAGTGATCTAGAAAACGTAGATGCCAATAAAATCTTGATGGAAACAAAGAATAACCTATTTGATGGAGTCGCTTTGAAAGATATCTACAAAGTATTGGTAATGACTGCGCGCACGCTAGTGGAGAACGAACCGAATTACATCTATGTTGCTACACGATTACTTTTACATGATCTCTATAGCGAAGTGCTAAACGGTTTGAGCATAGATCACAATCTAATGCACGAAGAAATAGCTAACTATTATCCTGAAGCCTTTAAAACTTTTATTCAAAAAGGAATCGAGACCGAACATTTAGACCCTAACTTAAATAAGTTCGACTTAGATCGCCTTATCCAAGCTTTAAATCCTAAGCGTGATCAGCAATTTACTTATTTGAGTTTGCAAACACTATACGATCGTTATTTAATTCATCATCGTCAAGTACGTATTGAATTACCTCAAGTTTTCTTTATGCGTGTAGCAATGGGGTTAGCTCAGCCGGAAGGAGAAGACCGCACTGAGCGAGCAATTGAGTTCTATAATGTTCTGTCCTCCTTTGATTTTATGAGCTCAACACCAACATTATTTAACTCAGGCACACTCTTCCCTCAACTTTCTAGTTGCTTTTTAACTACGGTACCTGACAGTCTAGAAGGTATTTACAGCGCTCTTAAAGATAACGCTTTGTTATCCAAATATGCTGGGGGTTTAGGAAATGACTGGTCCTCAGTACGCGCAATGGGTGCTTATATCAAAGGCACCAATGGAAAATCGTTGGGAGTCGTTCCTTTTTTAAACGTGGCTGATGCTACCGCTATTGCAGTGAACCAAGGAGGTAAGCGTAAGGGTGCTGTTTGTGCTTATTTAGAAACTTGGCACATGGATATTGAAGAATTTTTGGATTTACGTAAAAACACAGGTGATGACCGTCGCCGTACTCATGACATGAATACTGCTAATTGGATTCCGGATTTATTTATGAAGCGCGTTTTTGAAAACGGATTCTGGACTTTGTTTTCCCCAGATGAGGTGCCTGACTTACATGATAAATTTGGTGAATCCTTTGAAAAGACGTATGTCACATATGAAAAAAAAGCTCAGCGAGGTGAAATTCGCGCGAAAACTATGCCTGCTATTTCATTATGGCGTAAAATTCTTAGCATGCTGTTTGAAACCGGTCATCCTTGGGTGACTTTCAAAGACGCTTGCAATTTACGATCTCCTCAGCAACATGTTGGGGTTATTCATAGTTCTAATTTATGTACAGAGATTACTCTAAATACCTCGATAGATGAAATCGCTGTTTGCAATTTGGGTAGTATTAATCTTGTCAACTATATGAAAGAAAAAAAATTAGACGTCGAGAAATTAGAACGCACTATTAAAACAGCGATTAGAATGTTAGATAACGTCATCGATATTAATTATTACAGCGTGCCACAAGCACGTAATTCCAACCTTAAACATAGACCCATCGGTTTGGGCTTGATGGGATTCCACGATTCTTTGTATATACAAAGAATTCCTTACGCTTCTGAAGAAGCTATAAAATTTGCCGATCAAAGTATGGAAATAATTAGCTATTATGCTATTCAAGCCTCAATGGAATTAGCTAAGGAGCGTGGTGCTTACGAAACTTTCACAGGCTCCTTGTGGAGTCAAGGCATTTTACCGATCGACTCTATTCAATTATTGAGGAAGAGTCGTGGTAAATATTTAGAACAAAATACTCATCAAACTTTAAATTGGGACCAGTTACGTCAGCAAGTACAGACTTATGGGCTACGTAATTCCAATATCATAGCAATTGCGCCAACAGCAACGATCTCCAATATTTGTGGCGCTTCTCAATCCATTGAACCAACTTATCAGAACCTATTTGTTAAATCGAATTTATCGGGCGAATTTACGGTCATAAATCCCTATTTGGTCAAAGAACTTAAGAGTCGTCATTTATGGGATAGTGTTATGGTACATGACCTTAAATACTATAATGGTAGTGTACAAAAAATAGATCGTATTCCTTCAGATCTTAAGGAGTTGTATGCGACCGCATTTGAAGTAGAACCACGATGGTTAATAGAAGCGGCATCGCGACGACAAAAGTGGATTGATCAGGCGCAATCGCTTAACTTATATATGGCAGAACCTTCAGGTAAAAAACTCGATATTCTTTATCGTATGGCCTGGTTGCGTGGATTAAAAACAACCTATTATCTACGCAGTATGGGAGCTACCGGAACAGAAAAGGCAACCATCCACGATGCGACATTGAATGCGGTTACTAACCAAACTACTCAAAATATGTGTTCAATTAGTGATAACTCTGATTGTGAAGTATGTCAATGAGACGTAGGCTCAATCCATCAAGTCGTCATTTTTAAGAGTGGAAATTCGAAGGAAAAAACAATAATGCCGTATCACCTCTCGTTTTTAAAAATAGAGCATCCGAACTAAATTAAGGAGAGCACAAATGTCAAATCAACAAGAAACAAGAAACCTGCTTGACTGGGATGATTATTATGATCCAGATGTCTTATTAAGTGATACTTTAGAGAAACAGCTTGGAAATAAGCAAACTTCTCTTTTTAGAGGCAAATCCAATGCAGAAAATGAAGATAGTGACAAAAAATCTGACAGCAGCAATGCCACTTACAGTGGAGCAACAGGTTTAGAAAAGCTTGAGATGGGAGCAGCACGAATCCAAGTGGATGACAAAAAAATTATTAATTGTCGCGCTGATCTTAATCAATTGGTCCCCCTCAAGTACAAATGGGCATGGCAAAAATATTTATCTGGTTGTGCCAATCACTGGATGCCAAATGAGATAAATATGGCAGCAGACATTACTCTATGGAAAGATCCTCATGGTCTAACTGAAGACGAACGGAAGATCGTGAAGCAAAGTCTTGGATTCTTCTCAACTGCGGATTCTTTGGTAGCTAATAATCTAGTTCTAGTAATATACCAACATATTACCAATCCTGAATGCCGTCAATATTTATTGCGTCAAGCATTTGAAGAAGCACTACATACGCATGCCTATCAGCACATCATTGAAAGTTTAGGATTAGATGAGGCAGAGGTTTTTAACATGTATCGAGAATTACCAGCAGTCGCTAAAAAATCCGTGTGGGCCTTACCTTTCACGCAAAGTCTTGCATATCCTGCTTTTAAACCTGGAACTCTAGAAAATGATCGTCGTTTAATGCGAGATTTAATTGCATTCTATGTAGTTTTTGAAGGACTTTTCTTCTATGTAGGCTTTACTCAAATTCTGGCAATGGGACGACGTGGTAAAATGACTGGCACCTCTGAGCAATTTCAATATATTTTGCGCGATGAATCAATGCATGTAAATTTTGGAATTGATGTGATTAATCAAATTAAAATTGAAAATCCGCATTTATGGACGCAAGATTTTCAAGAAGAAGTTATTGAGATGATTCTCGATGGTGTAGAGCTTGAATATCAGTATGCTAAGGACACTATGCCACGAGGCATTTTAGGATTAAATGCCGAAATGTTTAAAGATTATCTGCAATATATTGCTAATCGTCGTTTTTCTCAAATTGGCTTACCTGAACAATTTCCTGGTGCTAGAAATACTTTTCTCTGGATGAGTGAAATGATGGATCTTAAAAAAGAAAAAAACTTTTTTGAAACTCGTGTGATTGAATATCAATCTGGTGGTACGCTAAGATGGGACAAATAAAGGATATTAAGAAGGCTGTTACATCTAAACAAACTGTATGAATAAATAAGGGAGAGCAAGTAGTTGCCTGTGTTGGAAGGAAAAAAATTTTTCATTACTTTAGTAGTTATTACCCTATATTTTCTTGACTTAAGAGGTTTTCTTGCACAAAATTGCTTACACTGATTTCTCTTGCTCTATCTTGCAACTCCCGATACTATTCAAAGCTATTTGTCGTTAGCTGAGAGAAATATGCGTACGCATTATACTAATAAGGTCAGTTCAGCATTAATCGGGCAGACTATTACTCTTTCAGGTTGGGTTCATCGTCGTCGAGATCATGGAGGGTTGATTTTTATCGACTTACGTGATCGAGAAGGATTAGTTCAGCTCGTTTGCAATCCTACCAAACCATCAGTCTTTAAAATTGCAGAAAACTTACGAAATGAATATGTCATCAGCGTTAAAGGAACGGTTCAAAAACGGCCAAAAGGGACAATCAATCCAGATATTACATCTGGTGAAGTTGAGATAGCGGCAACACATATGATTTTATTGAATAAATCTAAACCGTTACCTTTTAATATCGATGCATATCAAGAAATCAGCGAAGAAGTTCGTCTGAAGTACCGCTATCTCGATTTACGAAGACCCGATATAGCTCATCGTCTTAAAATGCGTTCCTATATCGTTCGAGAAATTCGACATTTTTTGGAGGCGCGTGGCTTTTTAGACGTAGAAACGCCCATGTTAATTAAATCTACGCCTGAAGGTGCACGAGATTATCTTGTTCCTAGTCGAACTCAACACGGTCATTTTTTTGCATTACCACAATCGCCACAAATTTTTAAAGAAATGTTGATGGTTGCAGGTTTTGATCGATATTACCAAATCGTTCGTTGCTTTCGTGATGAAGATCTCCGAGCCGATCGCCAGCCTGAATTTACTCAGCTCGATTTGGAAATGGCATTTGTAGAAGAGAAAGATATACAAAACCTCATGGAAGAATTAATCCGTTATTTATTTTCTACCTTTTTAAAGGTGGACTTACCTAATCCTTTTCCACGTATGACTTATGCGGAAGCAATTAAAAACTATAGTACAGACAGACCTGATCTTCGCAATCCTTTGAGATTTGTTGATGTTACAGATCTAATGAAAGCTGTTGAATTTAAAGTCTTTAGAGAGTCAACCAATGATCCGCAAGGGCGCGTAGTTGCTTTACGTTTACCGAAAGGCGCTGAATTATCGCGAAAAGCAATTGACGATTACACACAATTCGTAAGTGTCTATGGTGCTAAGGGACTAGCTTATATTAAAGTGGAGAATATCAATCGAGGTTGCAAAGAACTCCTCCAATCGCCCATTCGGAAATTTCTTCCGGAAAAAATCATTTCAGAACTTCTACTTCGCACACAAGCACAAAACGGCGACTTAATATTTTTCGGTGCTGATAAAGCAAAAATCGTCAATGAATCGCTAAATGCTTTACGTGAACGATTATGTGCGGATCGTAATTTGTATGTAGGATCATGGAAACCTCTATGGATAATAGATTTCCCCATGTTTAAACGCGAAGGTTCTGGAAATTGGCAAGCACTGCATCATCCCTTCACAGCTCCTCAAGATACAAACCCAACTAAAGTTATGGCTTACCCAGAGGCATCGCTTTCACGCGCTTATGATATGGTTCTTAATGGGAGTGAAATTGGAGGCGGTTCAATTCGTATTAATGATATTGACATGCAGTACGCGATATTAAAAATTTTGGGTATTTCAAAAGAAATAGCTGAAACACAGTTAGGGTACTTATTGACAGCATTACAATTTGGGTGTCCGCCCATGGGCGGTATTGCCTTTGGATTGGATCGACTGATAGCTGTCATGACTGGTGCTTCTTCCATTCGTGATGTAATTGCTTTCCCAAAAACCCAAACAGCACAATGCCCTCTAACAAACGCACCTGCTCCTGTTGAAATTCAACAATTAGAAACTTTGGGGCTTAAGGTAAGTAAATACGGAAAATAGATAAATTGTGTTGAACATATTAAGCGACTGCTATTAAACACACGACAGTTTATTAAGACGCTACTAAACCACAACAAGCTTTTCACTGATTCACAAAATTATCATAGCTACTCGTTTGAATAACAAAAGTACGAATTCCAATGCCTGTTTTCAAGCATTACAGCAGTCAACAAAACATTTTACACTAATATGCTAAAAGACATTAATTAATCTATTAAACAAGAACACTTTTGATAGTTTAAAAGTTCACTATGAAAAGTGAATATGGATTTGAGGCATAAGCTTTTATAATGAATTATTTAGTCAATATCATCATACTACAATGACGGAAGTATGCTATATCTTCAATAAATTCGGTGATATATGTAGAAATAAAGGGATTGTTGTTTATCTTTATTAAACAAAAGCCTATATGTAATCTTGATTCAGAGAACTAGTTAAAGAAAAAATGATGGAATTCGCTTTAGGGATGGCCTTTTTCTGCACCTTAGTATTACGGATGAGAAGAAAATAAATGACGATTTATCGTATTATTGAGTGTGTTAAAAGTGTGAGGACATTTAAAAATGTATGTACAGCATATGCTTCCAATTTTATTTCTTTTCACGTTAAAATTACCAAATGCTTATCTTCATGCAATTAAACTTGATATAAAATCGCAGAAAAAATGGAACGATTGACAAAAATATGGAAGATCTGAAATGATGTTCGAAATGTTTATTCTAGATAAGATTGAAGAAGGTTAGAATGGTAGAATGAACCAATCAAAGCGCATCATCATTGGTATCGATCCAGGATTACGCATTACCGGTTACGGGGTTATTTGGTCAAAAGGTTCTCAGCAGGGTTGTATAACATTCGGACAAATCAAAACTCGGGCTAAGTCTTTGAATGGTCGACTTCACCAAATTGAAGAAGAGTTACGTAACATCATCAGTACTTATCAACCTAACGAATCTGCTATAGAACAAGTGTTCACTTTTTATAATCATCAGTCAGCTCTAAAACTGGGACAGGCTCGTGGGGCCGCTTTAGTAGCTACATCTGTTTATGCCCTTCCTGTAGCCGAATATAGCGCTCGTCAAATTAAGCAAGCTGTTGTGGGTTATGGGGCAGCTACAAAAGCGCAAGTACAACATATGATTCGAATACTGCTACAATTAGAAAAAGTGCCATCAGCCGATGCGGCTGATGCGTTGGCGATTGCTTTATGTCACGCAATCAGCTTCCGTTTGAACAAAAAATTAATGCGTGCATAATAAATTTTCTACTGGTTAAATGATTTCGAGAGTAAAGAGAATCGGTTTTAATCAAGAAGAATTTCCTCAGCGCAGTTAAATAAATAAGTAAGAAGAGAAATATGATTGGACAACTTAGAGGGATTATCCTTGAAAAACAACCTCCCTATTTATTACTTGAGGTAAGCGGGGTAGGCTATGAGATAGCAGCACCTTTATCGACATTTCAACATCTTCCTGATACAGATCAGGAAATAATTCTCTATACCCATCTTGTCGTTCGCGAAGATGCACATGTTCTGTATGGATTTTATAATGAACATGATCGTCGTTTGTTTCGTGTATTAATTAAAGTAAACGGTATTGGGCCTAAATTAGCATTAACAATCTTGTCTGGTATGGGTTTAAATGAGTTTGTACGCTGTATTGTCGACCAAGATATTCAACAATTAATAAGCATTCCAGGAATTGGCCGAAAAACAGCAGGACGTTTAGTTATTGAAACGAAAAGTACTTTGACAAGCTGGCAATTGAATATAATTTCATCTAACGAAATTAATACATCTATCACTCAAGCTGCTCAAGATGCCATTAGCGCTTTAATTGCATTAGGTTATAAGCCTAAAGAGGCCAAGCGTACCATCGAAACCCTAAAAAAACCAGGGTTAACCCGCGAAGATTTAATTCGTCAAGCATTAAGAAAATGGTAACAGAGGAGTATAAGGAATGGAAAACTGTCTAATTGATGCTACGTTGGAACCGAATGAATTGATAATAAAAAATTCTATCCGTCCACGTCGGTTAAATGATTACATTGGCCAATTAGCTGTACAGGAACAAATGGATATCTTTATTCGTGCAGCAATGAAACGACGAGAAGCATTAGATCATGTTTTAATCTTTGGACCTCCAGGACTAGGTAAAACAACCTTGGCCCATATCATCGCTCATGAAATGCGAGCAGGCTTAAAGCAAACTTCGGGACCTGTATTGGAAAGACCTGGTGATTTGGCTGCTTTGCTTACAAACCTTGAACCACACGATATATTATTTATTGACGAAATTCACCGATTAAATTCGACTATTGAAGAAGTATTATACTCTGCGTTGGAAGATTTTCAGTTGGATATTATTATTGGCGAAGGTCCTGCAGCTCGCTCAATTAAATTAGATTTAACGCCTTTTACTTTAGTTGGTGCTACTACCCGTGCTGGTCTACTAACCTCTCCATTACGTGATCGTTTTGGGATTGTTCAACGTTTGGAATTTTACTGCGTTGACGATTTAGTTCGTATCATAAGACGCGCTGCTCAAATTTTAGGAGCGTCTATCGAAGAAAATAGTGCTCAAGAAATTGCTCGTCGTTCGAGAGGCACCCCCCGTATTGCAAATCGATTGCTTCGTCGGGTTCGTGACTTTGCAGAAGTTCAAGCTTCTGGAGTTATTACTGAAAATATCACTAAAGAAGCTCTCGATTTATTAAATGTTGATACTCGCGGTTTGGATTTGATGGATCGAAAATTACTGCACACTATTATTGAAAAATTTCAAGGCGGGCCTGTTGGAATCGAGAATCTCGCGGCAGCCATTTGTGAGGAGCGCAATACTATCGAAGACGTTATTGAACCTTATTTAATTCAAGAAGGATTTATTCTTCGCAAGCCTAGAGGTCGTATTGCTACTGAACAAACTTACCATCATTTTAAATTACCCATGCTCTCATCCACTTTTGTAAGAAATCCCAGTCATTGAAGTGATCTGCATTTATTTAGAGATGGATTTTTATTTACTCCAAAACGAGGGGTCTCCTTATTTTCCTTTTTAAAAGAGAGAGCTGTTACTAAAGGTTCTGAAAACCAGGACTAAAAAGTTCTCCATAAAGTTATTGTCTTTTAGAAGCAGATAGTGAATATTTAATTGAACTTAATCGAAGTCGAAGTGATCAATGAATTTATTAGGATATTCAGTTCTCATTAGCGTTTTTTTCTACTATTCAATCATTTAGTAGGAAATGTTTTTTATAGCTACACTGATATTTAGAAAGGATGTTACTCCTTTTTGAATATCAGTGCATTTTGTTTCCTATTGTGTGGTATGATCTCGTTATCGGTTCTTTTCGAACTGAACCTTTTTGTATGGGGAAGTACATTCCTTTTGCTTAGTTTAGATATAAAAATAATCACGTGTACTACATCTAAGTATTTTCTTTTTATAATGTATACTGTACGAACACTCAGATAATTTTTAACGATATACGATGTTCTGAAAAATGTTATTCCTTTCATTACGTTTAAATTTTATCCTTAATTTATTGGTTATCCTTTTAAAAAAGGTTATACTACATAAAAACTACGTATTTGGACATCTTTATTCTGAATTAATTCCAGGATCCACTCATACTGAACATGTACTATTTATTAGTTGAGTTCCAAAACATTAATAATACCGCTGTGATCCTATAAGTGGGCACTACTATTTTCATTAAAATCTTACTTCAATCCACTAATTAGATGAAAATTTCAAATATCGTTAATCATCGTAAAGTAATTGTAATGATTTCGGTACTTGAATGTATGCATGAAGGAGCAGAACACTATCGAATTTACTCGTTTATTTTGTTATTATTTTAGAGATACTCTCACTATTCCTATTCTCTGAATGAATCTCATTTCTTTTCTTGAGTGCCTCAAGATAAGTAGAAGAAATTTATCTCGACATCTTGAACTAATTTTCTCAAACTACTTATCGTTAATGCTGAATTTAATTCCTATTTTAGATAAAATGTAAATCTCAAAATTAGCGGGGTGTTCTACTCAAACATCTCTGATAAAATCAATCAACAATCTACATAACAGAGAGAAAAAAATGAGTGAACTTACTCTGTGGAGTTTTATCAGTCATACTAGCTTTATCGTTAAGCTAGTAATTTCTATTTTATTTTTAGCTTCTATTACTTCATGGGCTATTATTTTTCAACGGCTTATTTTACTACGTTATACTTACAGGGAAATAAAAAAATTTGAACAACTTTTTTGGTCTGGTATTGATTTAACAATACTATTTCATCAACTCGCAGAAAAAAAAAGAAAACTTTCAAATATGGCTAATATTTTTTTAGCTGGATTTAATGAATTCTCTCATTTACGACAAGAAGCACACTTAAAATCAGAAACCATCTTAGAAGGAACACAACGTGCCATGCATATCGCTCAAAGACGAGAAGTAAGTTTTTTGGAACGTAATTTAAACTTCTTAGCAACAGTTGGCTCAATCAGCCCATATGTTGGTTTGTTTGGGACGGTATGGGGAATAATAACCTCACTTCGAGCCTTGGGTACTGTTCAACAAGTTACTATTTCCGTAGTAGCGCCTGGGGTTTCTGAAGCCTTAATTGCAACTGCCATAGGGCTCTTTACAGCTATACCCGCTGTCATTGCGTACAATTACTTTATCAGTGAGTTAGAGCAAATAACTCAAGTTTATGATACTTTCCAGGCAGAATTTTTAACTCTATTAAATCGCAAATCTTATAGTTTAAGACAAGAAAATGCGTAAGCGACCATTAGTTGAAATTAATGTAGTCCCCTATATTGACGTCATGTTGGTTTTATTAGTTATTTTTATGATAACCGTACTCCCCCTAACACAAGGTATTCATGTGAAGCTTCCACAAGCTGCTGAAAAAAAACTTGTTCTGCAAAAAGAAATCCCTGTCATTATCAGTATAGATAGTCAAGGAAATGATTTTCTTAACATTGCAAAAGAGCCTTATCAACCAATTACCAAAAAAGATCTTATTATTCGAATTACTACAGCTTTGAAATTAGCTAAACAAAATCATCAAAAACGAAAGATTTATGTGAAGGGTGATAAGAAAGTAGACTATGGAAAAGTTGTTCAAGTTATGGTATTACTGCAGCGTGCCGGAGCTGATAGTGTGGAACTCATAACTCAAACATCTTCTACCACAAAATCAAAAATACTTAGGTGATACTTTACACTAAAGATGATAAGGATAAGTAATTACAATAGCCAATAGTAACATCTTCACAAATCAACTTAGATCTAAGTAAAGCTGCCACTTCTGTCTCTATGAGAGATGCGGACCGTAGAAATAGAGCAAAGACAATAGAAAAGAAGTAATGTCTCAAATAAAAAGTTTTAAAGTTTCTATTCGAAGAATTTCTTCAGAAAATGAATACTAAAAGAATTTTTTTGATTTTGATAATTTCTACCAATCAATAATCGAACTAGTTCATAATCAGAAAAATATTTCTCTGATATTAAAAGTATAGAAAGTGCCTTGAAAAAAGACATTTGAAAAGAAAAGAGCTATAAGCTTATGAAGGAGGAACAAACAAGTTTCACACTTTGGCATATCTGTATCAATACGAGTTGTTTTATGAACAGATTTATATAAAAAATCTCGAGAAGCTTTTAAATGCTTAATTTTCTGTCTGAAGTCAATAAAGAATCGGAATACCTGCTTTATGTTTTAGTAAAGAATATATTTAGGGGCGTTATTAGTAAAAATTTAAAAAGCCATCTAGCATCAAGATTTTCCCAATTTCTTAAAAAGCTTCTTAGCTTAGCGGTCTTGATATGCTCGATTATTTCTGAACCTTAATTATAAAGAATTTTCCTGAGCAAAAAATTTGTCCTTACCAAAACTTCAGGAGTACTTAACAAAGAAGATATTTCGTAAGCTATATAAATCAGTGATGCTTCGGGACATTTTGGATTGTAACATAAAAGAATCGAGGAAAGCACAATTTTGTTTTCCCTGTTAATTACTATTCTTTAGACTTTTCGTTAGACAGCAGGATAAAAGAAGATACTAGTGCTCAAGAAATATCATCAAATTCTTGATAGGATAGTTTATTCAATTCTTTCAATGCCAACTTAGGACAATTATCTGAAATATCTTCCTGTTAAATTCAACATTAATCCTCAGTCAAAGATGTAAAGGATACTATTAAAAATAGTCAAGAGGCTTCAGAATGTATTGTATTCATATTATGATTTTATTCTTCTTCTACCATCGTTTGATAATCTGCCGCAGATAAGATTGTTAGAAAATCCTTAATGACCCCCCCCTAAGGTAATAACAATAAATAAATAATAAATCTAGCAGATCAATTGCATTCAAAAAGCTCTTAAAAAACTCATTTTTTGATAAATTACAACATATTCATTATTTAATCAAAACTTACTTTAGATTTTTTATTTGCTTCTCAACTTGTGTCTATTAATAACCTTTTATTTATAGTAGTTAAGTGTTTTTAAAACTTTTCTAATGAAAATTTTTATCATTTTCTACTTATCAAGAAAATGAGATTGCACTTTCATCAGTTTATAAATAATATTCACCGCAATTTAATTCACTTATAATAAGATTACAGAAATTATTAGACCTCATTAATCAAAAACTGGCACAGAAGATGAAAAATGATTTTTTTTAACTGAGTGGTTTATAACACCTTATTTACTTATGAGATTTGTCTTATTATTATCTTATTATAAGGTCAAATATTTTTTTTTGACGATTTTTACAAGGTAAAATGTAAAACTAAATAACCTGATATCCCAGATAGGAAGGAACCAATAATAATACCTAATCGCACCATCGTAGAATAATGCTGTTGCTCAATGCTGCTAAATGCAAGAACTCCAATAAATAAACTCATAGTAAAACCTATACCTGCCACCAAACTAATTCCATAGAGAGAACGCCAGTTACCGCCGTATGGCATATGAGCCCAACCTGTCTTGATCCAAATCCAACAGGTCGACCAAATCCCAATTTGCTTTCCCAAAAATAAACCTAAAGCAATTCCTAGTGTGATAGGGTTAAATAAATTTTCTAATAACCTTATTTTCGAAAAAGAAATACCTGCGTTCGCGAAAGCAAATATTGGAAGCACCCCAAAAGTTACCCATGGATATAGTGTATGCTCTAAATTACGCAATGGCGAAACTCGAGGGTTTCTCCAATCACGGATTGGAATCGTAAAAGCTAAGGCGATACCGGATAAAGTGGCATGAACACCAGATTTTAAAACGCAAAACCATAAAGCAACACCAATCAAAATGTAAGCCATAATTGTTGTCACATGTAATTGATTTAATAGGATTAATAATCCTAAGAGTAAACCTGCACTCAATAAGAGAATTAAGGAAATATGATGCGTATAAAAAACGGCAATAATAAAAACTGCGCTAATATCATCAAAAATGGCTAACGCCGTTAAAAATACTTTGAGGCCGATAGGTAATTTATTTCCTAATAACGATAAAATTCCTAATGAAAATGCGACATCAGTGGCGACAGGAATTGCCCATCCCTGCAAATAACTAGTACCCTCCCTTACATTAAAAGCAAAATAAATTAAGGCGGGAATAAACATCCCTCCTAATCCTGCTATTACAGGAAGAAAAGCTTGAGCAAAATCATTGAGCTTGCCTTCAAGTATTTCTCTTTTAATTTCTAATCCTATTAATAAAAAGAAAACCGTCATCAATCCGTCATTAATCCATAATAATAGAGGCTTGGATAATTGTAACGGGCCTAATTGAATATTCAGAGGTAAATTGAACAGGGCCTCATAATAAGTACACCATGGTGTATTATCAAGGATAAGCGCCAAAATGGCGGTGATAAATAAGACAATACCACCACCGGATTCTAATTTAATAAATTTTCGCAGTGTCGAGCCCAAAAATTACTTTCCTTAAAATAAAACTTCATAATTCAACAAATTTAAATTTCAAAGGCTATTTAGTTTAAATAAGACAGACAACTCAGGTTTTCATTTAATTTACCTACGACAGACGCTTTGATCAATCTCTATTATCGATTTATGACATCTGCCGATATAAGACTATAGAAATCAAGAGATTACACTGCTCACTAATAAAGTCTATGATAGATCAATGCTTCATTAGAAGCGCTGTTATTAAACTCTCGAATTGCTACTTAGTTAGAAGGCGAGTGATTGTATTCTGTTCTAAAACCCAGTATGATTAAGGACTTTAGAGGTAAATTAATGTATGCCAATTATAGAAGTACCTAATAATAATGCTTTTGATGTTGCTATGCGACGCTTTAAACGAGCGTGTGAGAAAGCGGGAATTCTTACCAAATTACGTCAAATTGAATATTGTGAAAAGCCTACAAACAAACGCAAACGAAAACAAGCTGCTGCTGTGAAGCGCCACGCGAAGAAGATACAAAAAGAAAAAGAAGCACTAGAACGCGAGCGAACCCGCTATTAGTTTATTAAAAGGAGGAAAAATGAGGATTTAATCTGGCTACACTGGATGCAATTTAAGCGCTAACACAAAATCAATGTTCCTAAAGAAAGGGGCAAGAGGGGTAACAACATAATAAAGTAATCAAAGTGTAAACAAGCAAGTACGTAACGTCGAGAAAGTTTGTCTTCTATATCTATAATAAGAATATAATATAGCTGTCTCTGGATTCCTCTTATAGAACTATATCAGGAAGTTGATCAAATAATTTAAAATAACTAAATAATTATTAAAATGAAAAATAACTATATAAAGATTTAAATAATTTCAATTAAAAATAAAAATAATTTTATGATTTCGAATAATCTCGCAATATAAAACATTATCTCTTCTTCCCCCTCTGAACGACTGCGAAAAACCTAAGCTCTGCGTGTAAAATAAAATTATGCGACGTATCCCACAATCTTTCATCCAAGATCTATTATCTCGTGTTGATATTTTAGAATTAATTCAATCACGTGTGAATCTAAAAAAGAGGGGTGAAAACTACCTAGGACTTTGCCCATTTCATAATGAGAAAACGCCCTCATTTACCGTCAGCCCCACGAAACAATTTTATTATTGTTTTGGTTGTAGGACAAACGGAAATGCTATTAATTTTTTAATGGCATTTAATCACAGCAAATTTGTTGAAACCATTACAGACTTATCTGCTCAGATCGGCCTTGAAATTCCAGCAGAAGTTCAGAGATCGACCGTACCCGAACTGGAAGATCATTATAATCTTTTAGAAAAAATTGCTCGTTATTATCAACAACAATTGAAATATTCACCAATTGCTATTAATTATTTAAAATCGCGCAAACTCACAGGTGAGATTGCTAAACAGTTTATCATTGGATACGCGCCATCGAACTGGGAAAATTTGAAAATGTTTACTCAAAATCCTAAAGTTAAAGCTCAACTTATTACCAACGGATTACTTATTAAAAAAGACCATCGCTATTTCGATCGTTTTCGTCACCGTATTATCTTCCCTATTCGCAATGCTCGAGGTCATATCATTGCTTTTGGAGGACGAGCTCTAGGGAAAAATCAACCTAAATATATAAACTCTCCTAAAACACCAATTTTTCATAAAGGCAACGAATTATATGGGTTGTATGAATCTCATAAAAGGCATGGCAATCTATCACCGTGCTTTTTAATTGTAGAAGGCTATATGGATGTTATTTCTCTTCATCAACATCAGATTACCTATGCTGTAGCTACACTAGGTACATCAACCAATGTACAACATTTAAAAAAATTACTGCAGTATACTAATGAAATTATCTACTGTTTTGATGGTGATAGCGCTGGAAGGCGAGCTGCATGGCGAGCACTCACTGAGATTTTACCTTTAATGCGTGATGGTGTTCATATTCGTTTCTTATTTTTACCCGAAGGGAAAGATCCCGATAGTTTAATTTACAAAATCGGTAAGAGTGCTTTTGAAGAAAAAATAAAAGCAGCCTTGCCATTGAGTGACGTATTCTTTGAGCATTTGCAAAAAGAAATTCCATTACATTCCATTGCTGACAAAGCTGATTTTGCTAAAAAGGCGTTAAAGTATCTAAGCACTATGCCAAAAGGTCTCTTTTATCAACTTCTCGTCGAAGAACTTGCCAAACGGCTAACAGTTAGAGTTAGTGAGATCCATTCACTTATTGAAGACAATTCAGAAAAGAAAACCGATAATTCTTGTCTATCTTCCCAAGTACTCTCTCTAGCTAATCATGCAATATCTATCTTGGCACAAATACCCTCGTTGGCTAGTTTAATTTTGGAGAACGTTTTTCCTATCAGTGATGCGCCTGATATGCAATTACTCTTCAAAGTTATTACATTCTTAGCTAAAAATCAGATTAATTCGACTGCTGAATTGCTTGCT
The DNA here is from genome assembly GCF_907164955.1 of Coxiella endosymbiont of Dermacentor marginatus. Lineage (GTDB taxonomy): Bacteria > Pseudomonadota > Gammaproteobacteria > Coxiellales > Coxiellaceae > Coxiella. Next base: position 185,602 of record NZ_OU015521.1, read on the forward strand.
CTATGGCCTAATTCTCAAGAACGCCAATTAATTGCAGAGCTAGTCGGACGTCGTCTGCTCGAAGAAGCCCGTTTATCAACCGACGATTTAGCCATTGAACTCCAAGATGCTATTCGACGCCTTAAAGAGCAAAATGAAAAAGAAAAAATATTGCAGCTCTTGAAGAAGAAGGAACTTGACGAAACAGTCAAATAACCTTATATAAAGGGAAATCTTGTATTGTCTGATCCATTTTAATTAATACCTAAGAAAGTCTTTGGTAAAGTTTCAATTTGAAGGATGAGGAATGATATACTGATAGGCTATACGTTAGCAAATAGGCTGTATTTTAACCAAAACGTGATAAGGTAGAAAAATATTTATGCCAACTCATAAGAAAAAATCCAATTTTTTGAAAGAAAAAAGAAAAACAATAAAAGTAAAGATTAACAAAATTAAGATTAAAGCTTCCGTAAAACTCAAAACGAAACATGTGATTAAACACTCAGTGGAAAAGAAATCCAAACCATCCAAAACCAAAAGAGAAGTAATAAAAATGGCGAAAGTTTTGGTGTCTAAAAAAATCGAAGGAGAAGCGATTAAAAAACCGGGTCCCCTCCCCGCGCAACAGGCTAAAGAAGAAGCAGCTTTCATCTCATCAACTATTTCTTCCGCTAAATTAGAAGAGAATATAAACGAGATCAAACGATTAGGTTTTAGCGCCTTACTAGATGAAGCTAAAAATAAAGGATACCTAGTGCACGAAGATCTCATTAATCTTTTACCCAACGATTATGCCGATCCTACACAAATGGAAGGTATCATCGGTCGCCTCGCTGAGATGGGCATTAAGGTATTCGAGATTCCACCTGATACAGATTCTTTACTTTTGGAAGACGATACCCAATCAAACGATGACGAAATTAATGAAGACGTAGCAGAAGTATTAGCGACGGAAACGCGAACCACAGATCCCGTTCGTATGTACATGCGGGAGATGGGTAGCGTCGAGTTATTAACGCGCGAAGGTGAGATTGTCATTGCTAAACGAATAGAAGAAGGGGTTCGTCAAGTAATGGGGGCTGTGGTCCAATACCCAGAACTCATTGAATCCTTTATTAAAGAATATGAGACCATCGTAGCTACTGAGGGTCGATTAAGCGATTTACTTATCAGGTTTTTCGATGAAGAAGAAAGTGATGAAGAAGGTGTAGATGAATTCGGTGAAAGCGGGCCAGATCCAGTGGTAACTCAAAAACATATGGAAGAGTTTAAAGCACTCTACAGTCGTTACTTAAATACAATTAAACGCTACGGTAAGAAAGCACATGTTACGCTTAGGAATCAAAGAAACTTAGCAGAATTCTTTTCTACATTTAAACTCTCTATTCGGCAATTCAATCAACTCACCGGACGATTACGTCATTTATTGAAAGAAGCACGTAATTATGAGCGATTAATTATGACTTATTGTGTGATAAAAGCAAAAACACCCCGTAAAAAATTTATTGCATCTTTCCCTCATAATGAAACTAATATGAATTGGTTAGAACAATATAAAAAAAGAAATAAAGAGCAAGCAAAACGATTGGAACTTTACAGTAAAGAGATTTATCGTGCTCAACGAAATCTTGCACAATTAGAAGAAAAAAGTAATTTGACTATTCAGGAAATTAAAGAAATTAACCGGCGAGTTGCTATTGGGGAAGCCAAATCACACCGCGCAAAAAAAGAAATGATTGAAGCTAACTTACGTTTAGTGATTTCTATAGCAAAAAAGTATACCAATCGCGGCTTACAATTTCTTGATCTTATTCAAGAAGGAAATATCGGTTTGATGAAAGCCGTGGATAAATTCGAGTATCGTCGGGGTTATAAATTTTCAACTTATGCTACTTGGTGGATCCGGCAAGCAATCACTCGTTCAATCGCTGATCAGGCACGCACTATCCGAATTCCTGTACATATGATTGAAACTATCAATAAACTTAATCGAATTAGTCGGCAAATTTTGCAAGAAACTGGCATGGAAGCGACTCCTGAAGAATTAGGTCGTCGTATGGATATGCCCGAAGAAAAAGTAAGAAAAGTACTGAAAATTGCTAAAGAGCCTATTTCTATGGAAACACCAATTGGTGAAGATGAAGACTCTAACCTTGGTGACTTCATTGAAGATGTAACTGTAAAATCACCTATTGATTTCGCAACTTCAGCCGGTTTAGTAGAGGCAACCCGTGAAATTTTATCCATTCTTACACCACGTGAGGCCAAGGTTTTACGTATGCGTTTTGGAATTGACATGAATACTGATCATACTTTGGAAGAGGTAGGTAAGCAATTCGATGTAACTCGAGAACGAATACGTCAAATCGAAGCGAAAGCGTTACGAAAATTACGCCATCCCAGCCGAGCCGAAAAATTACACAGTTTTCTTGAAACTGAAGAATAAGCTAAATCTATTTCACTAAAAAGATTCGTAAAACCCATTAAAAGTAATGCAGTAAAATCTTATTTAATGGCTACATTAAATCCCTGTAAGTATATAAGTAAGAAGAACTCATACGCTAGCATCAATGAGATTTCTCAAAATGAAAAGTAATTTAAAGAAAATCTGCAAGCTTGTACACAATCAGTCCTCCAAACATTACATAGAATCATGGGGAAAAGGCAACCTTCTATCGAGTAAAAGAGAGTTCTTAAGTCGTTTCTATTCTCTATATATCAGAAAAAAAGTTCTAGAAAAATAACACAGAAAACCTTTCCTAATAACCGAATTTTTAAAATAACACACCCATACACTACTTCTCCACGAGTAAAGAAAGCTGCTTTAGAAAAATTAAAAATAAGATAAAATAAATCCCTTTGTCGTTAAGATGGTTGTTGGTATACACTGCTTTATGAATTAATGGGCCCACCAGGATTTGAACCTGGGACCTGTCGATTATGAGTCGATCGCTCTAACCAACTGAGCTATGGGCCCGTAGTTTATCTGCCCTCTTCTTTAGATAGGGTTATTTTTATTATACTACCATCCTATGAGACAAATAAGCATCTATCAAGTCAAGTCAAGTCAATTTAATTAAATTCTAATTCCCCCTTGGGCACTTTTATCAAAGTGATTATTGTGATTATTCAATGTTATCGGTATCGTTCTTAAGTACATAATATAAGTAGAATCGGCTTCTGAACTAAGCTAACAGGGTTATATATCGAGGTGGTGCTACAACCATAGCCCTCCCGCTTCTTTCAATCTAACACTTTATCTCATCCATGATTGGTCTAAGATTGGCAAATAACCACTTTTATTATTACTATCGGCATGACTGAATTTAATAAAAGCTAACTTACTAGCGGAATAAACCACTTCATGTTATTTCTTCCTTTTTTAATATTGTCCGTAGGTGAAATTAATTAAATCAAATTATTTAGCAAAATGGCAGATAGAAAAAAGGTCTTGTATTATTTTGTAAAGTACAAGGAAGTTATTATGATTAAGCAATCTTCGAACGTATCTTTAATGACCCTTGGTTGGCGTGAGTGGCTTACTCTTCCTGAGTTTGGTGTCAATTGCATTGAAGCTAAAATCGATACCGGTGCAAGGACTTCAGCCCTCCACGCTTTTTCCGTGGATATCGTAAATGGGAATCCCAATCGCTTATGCTTTCACATGCATTCCATCCAAAAAAATGATCAAGTTATAGTTGCTTGCGAAGCAGATATTCTGGATCAACGACTTATAACTAATTCAGGTGGATATAAAGAATTGCGTTACGTCATTAAAACAGACATTATTCTAGGTAATAGACGTTGGCCCATCGAAATTACTCTCACTAATCGCGCCAGCATGGGCTTTCGAATGTTATTGGGTCGATCAGCTCTAAAGAACATTATTATCAATCCCAATCGATCATTTATAGCAAGTCATAAGGATCCTTTTTAGTGAAAATTGCGATTTTATCAACTAAGCAAGCACTCTATTCTACTCAGCGTTTAAAAGAGGCTGCTTTGTCACGGGGACACCGAGTGAAAATTATTAACACATTACGCTGTTATATGAGCTTAAGTCATGAAAAACCAACTATTCATTATATGGGGAAAGAATTAGCTACATATAATGCCATTATTCCTCGTATTGGTTCTTCCATTACTTTTTATGGAACAGCAGTGGTACGCCAATTTGAAATGATGGGAACCTTTTGTCTCAATTCTTCTATGGCCATTACTCGATCTCGGGATAAATTTCGTTCACTTCAATTTCTTTCTCGAAAAAGAATTGATCTCCCCATTACTGGTTTTTCTCATTCACCTGATGATATTGGTGATCTTATTCAAATGGTGAGTGGTCCACCTTTAATTATTAAACTTATTGAGGGAACACAGGGAATTGGAGTGGTTTTAGCTGAAACCAAAAAAGCGGCAGAAAGTGTAATACAAGCATTCCTGGGATTGAAAGTAAATATTATTATTCAAGAATTTATTGAGGAGACCCAGGGGCAAGATATTCGCTGTTTTGTGATTGGTAACAAAGTAGTTGCAACTATGCAGCGCGAGGCACAACCCGGTGATTTTCGATCGAATGTACACCGAGGAGGAACGATGAAGCTAATTAAAATTACCCCTAAGGAAAGAGAGATTGCTATTAATGCTGCTAAAGCTATGGGACTTAATATAGCTGGTGTTGATTTATTACGCTCAAAACGCGGCCCTTTAGTGCTTGAGGTAAATTCATCCCCAGGATTGCATGGGATCGAAAAAATTACTCAGAAAGATATTGCTGGAATGATTATTGATTTTATAGAAAGGAATGCTAAGCCAATTAAAGGCTATAATCGTTATCAAGGCTAATTATAAAAAAGGAGCCTAAAATTTTTAGACATTCAATAGAATCTAAAGAATAACTCAACTTACGTTCTAAGTTATTTTACATAAATACCTATTGATATTCCAATAATTGGTGTTGTCTACAATTTATATACATGTTTATCTATAAACTACTCATCATCGAAATCTCTATTCTGGCGATGAAACCGTTCCGAGTTTATAAGAGATACCCTGTCATTAACCACGTTTTGGCAAAGTTGCTTTTGCCACCGATAATAATTAAAAATTTACTTCCGATGGTGATATACTATTAAAATCTCTAAATAATTCTGGATTTTTTTCTATTGTAGGTAATCCATCTAAAACTGAATTGGTATTCGGATCAATACCAGGCACTTGTAAATCGATAATATGATTGACAATACAATCAAAGAATTGCTGCTCATTATGAAAATCAACACTATAAAAACCATTGTCCAAATCTATCAAAATTATAGCTAAATTTCGAGATTTATAATAACTAACTGTCCAAGGAATAAAAAAATAACATCTTACTTGGTTAAGATGTTATTTTTTTATTCCATTGAATATTAAATTGGATTTCACAAATCATGGGTTTAAATTGGCTAAGGAGCGCGTGGATCTAAAATATCGATGATATTAAAAACTCAAGGAAAAAACAGATAATGGGAAAAAGTTTCGACGATAAATTAGTAATTACGGATTCTACAGTGGGATTCAGTGGTGTGCCAAGCGCGGTCTGTCGTTTTTTGACTTTGATCAAATAAATAGTGTAATGTGCGAATTTGTTCGAGTAAAAATAGCATCATTTTACAGATCGTATTTGAAAATATTTTGTTAACGTATTCAAAATCTTGCACTAGATTTGTAAAGCCATTTTAGTTGTTAACAATAGTACTTCCTAAAGGAAGTACCACAGCACTTAGGATTCCGTCCAGAGACACAAATCTAAAATAAATTTTTTGAGTGACGATAAAAGATGATTTAACGTGAATTTAGGTTTGATTCTAAAATTTGTCATTTGATTTGATTTATATTTCTTAAAGTAATTAAGCACTTAAACACAGGTACACAGGTACACAGGTACACAGGTACACAGGTACACAGGTACACAGGTACGGTCATCTAAAGCAAGCGCACCCTCTCCTTCCTACCTCTATCCTTATACGATTTTAGCAGCAGATTTTATCAAATCCAGGAAAGCGTTAATCTGACCTACAAGAATTAGGTGAGAAAATTATTAATCATATAGCAGTATATAATACAAAGAAAGCCGATAATAATCTTTCAATCGAAACCACATGGTTGGAGAATAAGTTGACACAGATCAGCGGTTTAAATTTTTTTATTTTTTATAAATGATATTTTCATCATTTCCTGAAGTTATTTAAGATCTTTTAAAATATACTTAGCTCCACAATAAGGACATACAAAATAGCCTTCTTGCTTAATAGGTAAGTAAACCCGAGGATGAGCATCCCAGAGATGATATTTTGGCATAGGGCAAGAAAGTGGTAAATCCGATTGAGTTATTTCATAGTATCTCTGTCCAGCAAATTGAAGTTTTTCACGTTTCGCCATTATCTGTCCTCTTTCAAAGAAGCAATTTTAACATTTGCTTTCATCAAGAAAAATGTTTAGATCGAATTTTAGTTTTTCCTCACTTTTAAAAGAAAACAACATCCTTCAATTATTCGCGACATTTCATTTTTTGAAGGTGCTTCCTTTTATTTTACAAAAATCACTCTATGAACTTAAACAACCTTTTTGCTAAATATGTTTTTATTTTTTTAATGGTTTTTCTATACAGAAGTAGCTTTTTTTAATTTTACTTTCCCAAAGTCGAAGCATACATCGGTATCATCGGTATTACTTTACTATGACAATTGGTTAAAATCGGGTTTATTGGCTCGAAGTTACAAAGAGGATTTGTCTGTTGAATGCATAAGTATTAAGGTAATGCCATTATGTTTTGTAATTAAAAATTACATAATCTCGTATTCCAAGTATCACTACAAAAACAACTTCATCAATCGATCGAGGAATAATTATCATTTATAAGACCATACCAGATTGAATCAAGTGGGGAGATGCAAATTACTCATTATAGATGCAGTCTAGTAATTCAAACTAAAACTCACGATGTGGCAATCTCACCCAGTTTAACTTGAAACGTCTAATATTTTGCCAGACCGAAACCTCAACTTTTTAGATAAAGCTTACCATGCAGAAGTAGTACTCTTATTTTTCAAGATGTTTTATCCAAGTAACTAATGGATCAAAAGCTTCATAATAAGTAAGATCCACACGCAATGGAGTTATTGAAACATATTGATTGTTGATGGCAAAAAAATCTGTCCCAGGACCTGCATCTTGTTCAGCTCCTGCTGCCCCTACCCAATAGATAGGATGACCACGAGGATCAATTTGTCGAATTATTGGCTCAGCTCGATGTCGAGTACCTAACCGAGTAATTTTAAAACCCTTTAATTCATGGTATGGCAGATCTGGTACGTTGATATTTAATATCATAGTAGGTGGTAAAGGATCTTTTATAATATGTCTAATTAATTGTCGAGTTACTTTGGCTGCTGTTTTGTGATAACAAAATTGTTCTCCTGCCAACGAAACTGCTAGTGCAGGCAAACCTAAAAACCGCCCTTCCATAGCAGCAGCGATTGTGCCGGAATACCAAACGTCATCACCTAAATTAGGTCCATCATTAATCCCAGCTACCACCATATCTGGCATTTCCAGAAGTACTCCTGTAATGGCCAAATGAACACAATCGGTAGGCGTTCCTTCTACACTGATCATTCCGTTTTCTAAGTTTTTAATATGTAATGGGGCATGCAAAGTTAAAGAATTACTCGCACCACTACGATTACGATCTGGCGCTACGACGTTCACGCGACCGAGATCTCCCAAGGTTTTGGCTAAAATTGATAGTCCTTTTGCATACACACCGTCATCATTGGAAAGTAATAAGTGCAATTTCTTATCTAAGGTACTTTTCATAGCAGGAAGCTTAACATTTTGCATCTAATTTGACGATAAAAGAGTCGAAAAAGCTTTTTTGTTGGGAACTTTCTTTAGAACTACTGATAAAGATTAGCAATTTGATAAAATACTTCACTTTTTTTAATCATTCCTAAATCGTTCCGAGCACATTCTTCTATGGCCTGATTACCATGTTTTAAATAAAAAATATCGGCTATTAATACAGTGTTACGCTCTGTTAATTTTTTATTCTCAACTGCTTGATAATTAAGATTTTCGTAAAGGCGATAAGCTGATAAAATACTACTTGCTGCAAACCACAATTGATACTGTAACAAAAAGAACGTAGTTAAAAGAATTAAAATAATCAAACGCATTTTTAATCGCTTTTTACTCTAAAAAAGGAAGTGCTTGCCTGCTAGTATACGGCGCTTGTTCACCGAGTTCACGCTCAATTTGCAGAAGTCGATTATATTTAGCTACTCGGTCAGATCGGCATAAAGAACCTGTCTTTATTTGCCCAGCGGTGGTTGCTACTGCTAAATCAGCAATTGTAGTATCTTCTGTTTCACCAGAACGATGAGAAATAATAACGCCGTAATTAACACTCTTAGCTAAGCCTACAGTAGCTAACGTTTCCGTTAAAGTTCCAATTTGATTAAGCTTAATTAAAATAGCATTTCCTATACCATCTTTAATTCCTGCTTCAAGAATTTTTGAGTTTGTGACAAAAATATCATCCCCTACTAGTTGCACTTTTTTCCCAAGGTGTTTCGTTAATAATTCCCAACTTGTCCAATCATGTTCAGAGAGTCCATCTTCAATAGAAATGAGGGGATATTTTTTTGTCCATTCTGAATAACGATTGATTAACACTTCACTAGTGAGTTTATTACTTTCAAAGAGATAATATTCTTCTTGATAGAGTTCTGAACTCGCTGCATCAAGAGCTAAATAAATATCCTTACCTGGAATATAATGAGCATCTTCAATAGCTTCTAAAATTAATTCAAACGCTGCTTCGGTTCGTGGTAAATCTGGAGCAAAACCCCCTTCATCACCGACAGTCGTCATCAATCCTTGTGATGTCAAACGGCGTTTTAATGCATGAAAAACCTCAGCTCCGTAACGTAAAGCTTCAGAAAAAGTCGGCGCTCCTAAAGGAACAATCATAAATTCTTGAAAGTCTAAATTATTATTTGCGTGCACTCCACCATTTATGATATTCATCATGGGAACAGGCATACTAAAAGGGCCATCGCCCCCTAAATAGCGGTATAAAGGCAGATTAGCATCATTAGCTGCTGCATAGGCCACTGCTAAAGAGACGCCAAGAATTGCGTTGGCACCCAAATTAGCTTTATTTTCCGTCCCATCTAATTCAATCATAATGCGATCGATATCTTCTTGCGACCCTGGATCTTGATCTAATAAGGCATCTCGAATAGGGCCGTTTACATTTTCCACCGCTTGCAAAACACCCTTCCCCCCATAACGATCGAGATCGTTATCGCGCAACTCCACAGCTTCATGCTTACCAGCTGAAACTCCAGAAGGTATAGTAACAAAACCTCGCGTATGGGAGGACAATGTAACTTCCACCGCAATGGTAGGATTACCACGGGAATCTAAAATCTCACAAGCATCAATATCGGTAATGATGGTTTTCATAGAAATTACTATAGCATTGCTGATTACTATGCTCTCAAATACCTATTTTTCTCGAGTTTCTAAGCTACTTTCTATAATTCTGATTTTTAACAACTTTATCAATAGCTTTCAACACCCTTAATAGATGTTGCATCTTTCCTAATGGCCATGAACTAGATCCATCGCTTAATGCCTGATCAGGATTCGGATGAGTCTCCATAAAAATCCCGGAAATTCCAGTTGCAACTGCAGCACGTGCCAAGACAGGAATAAATTCACGTTGTCCTCCTGAGCTTAGCCTTTGACCTCCAGGTAATTGAACAGAATGCGTGGCATCAAACACTACTGGGCAAGTAGTCTCACGCATGATAACCAAAGACCGCATATCAGAAATTAAATTATTATAACCAAAAGCATAACCTCGTTCGCAAACCATAATTTTTTCATTTCCTGTTGCTAATGCTTTGGCCACCACTTGTTTCATATCCCATGGCGCTAGAAATTGTCCTTTTTTTATGTTAACAGGTTTACCACAGGCTGCAACATTGCGAATAAAATTACTTTGTCGGCATAAAAAAGCTGGGGTTTGTAACACATCCACGATGGAAGTTACTTCATTTAATAGCGTATCTTCATGAACATCAGTTAAAACTGGAACGTTAGTTATTTTTTTAACTTTTTCAAGTATGGCTAATCCTTTTTCAATGCCAGGACCTCGGTAACTCAAATGAGAAGAGCGATTAGCTTTATCAAAGGAAGCCTTAAAAATAAAAGGCATTCTAAGTGCCTGGGTAATTGACTTGAGCTCATTTGCCATATCTAGGACAAGTTGCTCGCTTTCAATTACACAAGGCCCTGCAATTAAAAATAAAGGCTTATCTAAGCCTATTTCAAAATTAGCGATTTTCATTTCCACACTTTAAAGAAATTAATAAGGAATAACAAACACGTGCTTGGAAAAGCTTTATAATAACTATTATGATTATCCACTGATAGTTTTTGATAAAATTAAATAAAAATAATAATAAAAAATTTATTTTATCCCATTTTATCTATGGGTATTCCGAACACCAATTCTTTTCTTTCCTGACTCGCCAATGCAGCTTTAACAAAGCTAATAAAAAGTGGATGCCCTTTACGAGGGGTAGATGTGAATTCAGGATGGAATTGACAGCCCACAAACCAGGGGTGATCAGATAACTCAATCATCTCTACGAGACAACCATCAATCGAACGTCCTGATACAATTAGATTTCTTTTTTCTAATTCTCCAATCCAATCATTATTAATTTCATAGCGATGACGATGTCGTTCTGTAATAATATCTTTACCATAAAGTTGTCTTGCTAGTGTTTGAGGTTTAAGTTGGCAGGCTTGCCCACCTAGTCGCATTGTTCCACCTAAATTTTCCCCGAGTTTACGTTTTTTAATCATGCCCTCCTTCGCCAACCATTCACTCACTAATGCTACGACTGGGTAGGGGGTATTTGGATCAAATTCTGTGCTATTAGCATTTTTCATCATTGCTTTATGACGAGCAAATTCAATTACTGCAACTTGCATTCCCAAGCAGATCCCTAAGTAAGGGATATTATTTTCCCGTGCATAACGTACCGCTAAAATTTTCCCCTCAATACCTCTCGATCCAAATCCACCCGGCACTAAAATAGCATCTGCATTTTTTAAAAAATTAGTGCCTTGTAATCCAATCGCTTCAGAATCGATATATTTAATATTAATCTGCGTGTTTGTGTGGATACCGGCATGAATAAGCGCCTCGCTTAAGGATTTGTAAGAATCCGAAAGGTCTACATACTTCCCAACTACAGCAATAGTCACTGTGTAAAGATGCTTTTTTTGTGCTGCTATCACTTTTTTCCAATCGTCCAAATTAGCTGGAACCGCCTCAATTTTTAATTTTTTACAGACTTGATCTCCCAACCCTTGATCATATAAAACCAAAGGAATTTCATAAATAGATTCTACATCAGATAAAGAAATGACATCCGATATAGCCACATTAGTGAATAAAGCAATTTTTGCCCGCGCAGCTTTTGACAAGAACTGTTCGGAACGGCATACTAAAATATCAGGCTGAATACCAATGGAACGTAATTCTTTCACTGAATGCTGAGTGGGTTTAGTTTTAATTTCTCCTGCAACAACAATGTAGGGTACCAATGTTAAATGAATGAATAAAGTCCTGTCTTCTCCTAATTCAATACGCATCTGACGAATAGTTTCTAGGAACGGTAGAGATTCGATATCTCCAACAGTTCCTCCAATTTCTACTAAAGCGATATCAGACTCACTAGCACCTACAAGAATTTTCTCTTTAATTTCATCGGTAATATGGGGAATAACTTGAATTGTTCCACCTAAGTAATCGCCTTTTCTTTCTTTTCTAATTACATCGGCATAAACCTGTCCTGTCGTGAAATTATTTTTCCGCGTCATGGCCATATTAACAAAGCGTTCATAATGCCCCAAATCTAAATCTGTTTCTGCCCCATCTTCTGTTACAAATACTTCACCATGCTGGAAAGGATTCATAGTTCCAGGATCGACATTGATATAAGGATCAAGTTTGAGAAGATTAATCTTAAGGCCTTGTGCTTCAAGAATTGCACCAAGAGACGCCGAAGTAATGCCTTTTCCTAAGGAAGAGACCACTCCGCCGGTAATAAAGATGTACCGTGTCATACAACTTCCCCGCTTTTACTGAAAACGGAAAGCCATTTTATCAAAAGTGAATATAACTTGAAACTATAATGTCGACTAGCAGAGGATTTTGTTGATACTAAATAGTGAATTAGCATTAGCAAATGCATCGTAACTCACTATAAAAAATCACAGAAAAATAACAGAAATTTATTATCTCTTCAGTCTGGATTCTAAAAGAGGATAAACAATCCATTAAAAACCAATTTATTGTGTTTAACTTTAAATAAACAATATTTGTGAGATCTTTTGATAATTTGTAATAATCGTAGAAGCAGATAAATCTTTGCACAGAATTTCTCATTTCCAGGATTGTTATCACTGGATTTTCTGATTTTCAACGTAGTAAGAAGACTGATTCTGAGCTATGATGTAGAAAATTAGCCATACCCCACCACAGTGCCCCATTTAACCATACTCTACCTCAATACCCTGAGGACTGTACTATATTACATAAATCCAACCCTAATAACCCTAATAACCCTAACCCGAGCAGTAGTGCTAGGACAGATATAGGAATCAGTTTGTCTTCGTTAAACTCTGAAGATTAGAATATCACACAAGAGCTCATTTTCATTATGTCAAACTTCGGTGTACTAAATTTTAAGCGATTGGCAGCATTACTCCTCGTTGACCTTGGTATTTCCCTCTGCGATCTTTATAAGAAAGATCGCAGACTTCGTCAGATTCTAAAAATAACATTTGTGCAATACCTTCATAAGCATAAATCTTAGCAGGCAAATTGGTAGTATTAGAAAATTCTAGGGTAACATGTCCTTCCCATTCGGGCTCTAATGGTGTGATATTGACGATAATTCCACATCGTGCGTAAGTAGATTTTCCTAAACAAATGGTCAATATATTCCGCGGAATTTTTAGATATTCTATTGTACAGGCTAAAGCGAAAGAATTAGGTGGAATAATACAAACATCCACTTTTAAATCCACAAAACTATTTCGGTCAAAGTTTTTTGGGTCAACAATGGAGGTATTAATATTGGTAAAAACTTTAAATTTGTCCGCACAACGAACATCGTAACCGTAGCTCGAAGTTCCGTAAGATAAAATCTTCCCCGATGATGTTTGTCGAACTTGATTAGGTTCAAAAGGGCTAATCATTCCATAGGATTTCGCCATACGTCGAATCCATTTATCTGACTTAATTGACATTATTTTGTTTTCTCCACTACGATATTTGGGAATTTTATGCCATAATTAATCGGCTGTAATGACAATTGTTCCACTAATTTAGAGGCAATATCCTGATAAATTTTTGCTATAGAGCTATCCGGATCTGCAATCACTGCAGGTATTCCTCTGTCCGAGTTTTTACGAATAGTAATATTGAGAGGCATTTGTCCTAATAAGGGGATATCGCTACTTTCAGCCATTCTTTTTCCACCCCCATTTCCAAAAATTGTTTCTTCGTGGTTACAATGAGGACATTTATAAGTTGTCATATTTTCAATGATACCTAAAATCGTAATACCCAGTTTTTTAAACATCATAAGTGCCTTACCTGCATCAATTAAAGCCACCTTTTGAGGAGTAGTAACGATGATAGCTCCAGCAAGAGGAACTTTTTTAGCTAAAGTTAATGGTATATCACCTGTGCCTGGAGGTAAATCCAGGATAAGGAAATCAAGATCTTCCCAAAGCGTTTCATAAACTAACTGCTGCAAAGCTTGGCTCACCATCGGCCCACGCCATATCGTTGGGGTTTGCATATCAATTAAATAGCCAATGGAAATTGATTGAATGCCATGCTGACGAAGAGGAATAAATTTTTTGTTAGAACTAATTTTGGGCTTTTCGTCAACTCCTAGCATAATGGGCTGATTAGGTCCATGAATGTCGGCATCTAGTAAACCTACTTCGGCTCCCAACTTGTAAAGTGCTAAAGCAAGGTTGACAGCAGTAGTTGATTTTCCAACGCCACCTTTTCCTGAAGCAATAGCAATAATATTTTTAATTGTAGTAATTCCTTTTTGCCCTGCTTGTACTGCATATGCTGAAATAAAGCGTTGTTTTAATTTGTCACGCGTGGATTGCTTCATAGAGAAATTATATCATAAACGTCCTTCCGCTTATTCAAACACCCTTATCTAAAAAGGGGAAAGGCACTGCGCTAAATAAAAGGAAATGGTGTGTAAAAATATACTCCAATTTTATTCTCTTTAGGATTAAGTGGGAAGGGAAAAGAGCTGAGGTGAGATGGTTAATTAAGAGCTAATACAAAATAATTTCCAGATGAAAATCTTTAATAAAATGAGTATAGTGTTAGTCTATGGATACAAAAAAACGATACATTCTAGTTACTGCTGCCTTTCCCTATGCTAATGGGCCTATTCATTTAGGACATATGGTAGAGTATATCCAGTCTGACATTTGGGTGCGTTTTCAGCGTCTTTTAGGAAATTCATGTCTTTATATTTGTGGAGAAGATGCTCATGGAAGCGCTATCATGATTACTGCCCAAAAACTAGGCATCTCCCCTGAAGCTCTAGTAGCTAGAATGCATAAAGACCATGCGAAAGATTTTTCTGATTTTTTAATAGATTTTGATAATTTTTATACAACACATTCTCCCGAAAATCGTAAATTATCAGAATTTGTTTATCAGAAATTAAAAAATAACGGCGACATTTTTACAGAAACTATTTCACAAGCTTACGACCCTGTACAAAATATATTTCTTCCTGACCGTTTTATTCGTGGTACATGTCCTCATTGTGAAGTGCTAGATCAATACGGTGATGTTTGTGAGTCGTGCGGTGCTACATACAGTTCTACAGAATTAATTGATCCTGTTTCCATTCTATCAGGTGCTAAGCCTATACAAGAGCGTTCAAAACATTACTTTTTTTCTTTAAATCGGTATAGAAACTTATTAGAAAATTGGATAAATGGAGGTCATTTGCAACCTCAAGTTGTAAATAAATTAAAAGAATGGTTTTCGAATGACCTTAAAGCTTGGGATATTTCTCGCGATGCTCCTTATTTCGGTTTTAAGATTCCTGGGTCGGTTGATAAATATTTTTATGTATGGTTAGATGCCCCAATTGGCTACATGGCTAGTTTAAAAAACCTTACTATGCAACGTGCCGAAATTGATTTTAATTTCTATTGGCAAAGAGAAAGTTCAACCGAACTCTATCATTTCATAGGAAAGGATATCGTTTATTTTCACGCTCTTTTTTGGCCAGCCATGCTCGCCGGTGCTGGCTTTCGTTTGCCAACAGGAATTTATGTACATGGTTATCTTACCATCAATGGTCAGAAAATGTCAAAATCTCGTGGAACATTTATTACCGCCCGTCAATACCTAGAACAATTGAACCCGGAATACTTACGATATTATTTTGCTGCTAAACTAGGCCCCAAAGTAGAAGATATCGATTTCAATCTAGAGGATTTTACTCAACGTGTGAATGCCAATTTAGTCGGTAAATATGTTAATTTAGCTAGTCGGTGCGCTGGTTTCATCACTAAAAACCGAAAAGGAAAATTAGCTGATAAATTACCGAAACTTTCGCTATATGAATCATTTATAGAAACTGAAAAAAATATCGTAGAATGCTATGAAACCTTAAATTACAAAAAAGTCGTGCGTATCATTATGACTCTCGCTGATCGAGCTAATCAATATATCGATGAAGAAAAACCATGGGTGCTGGTAAAAAAAGCTGGTCAAGAAAAACGTCTTCAAGCTGTGTGTACACAAGGATTAAATTTGTTTAAAGTGTTAACAACTTATTTAAAACCTATTTTGCCAAATACAGCAAAAAAAGTAGAAATATTTCTAAATTGCAATGAATTAAATTTCGCAAATTTAAAAGAACCGTTACTTAACTGTTCTATTAATCCATTTAAACCATTAATGCAACGAATAACACCTAAGCTACAGATCAATTAATTCAATGAGTACAAAGCAAGAGTTAATTGATAAACTGAATGACTTATTACCTCAAACACAATGTGGTTTGTGCAACTATGAGGCATGTCTTCCTTACGCCACAGCAATCGTAAATAATAAAGCTACCATAAACTGTTGTTTGCCAGGCGGAGTTGACACGCTCATCAATGTGGCCACTCAATTAGGTCAGGATCCGACTCCGTATATGGCTGAAATGCATAAAAAAGCAAAGTTACCGTCCATAGCCAACATTCGTGAAGAGGAATGTGTTGGTTGTACTAAATGCATTCAAGTTTGCCCCACCGATGCTATTATTGGTGCTGCCAAGCTAATGCACACAATAATTACTGATGCGTGCACAGGATGTGAACGGTGTCTTCCCTCTTGTCCCATGAATTGTATTGAAATAAAAACACTCCCTTCCATAAACACAGAAGTAAAAAAACATCATGCACAAAAATGGCGTTTGCGTTATGAAAAACGTCAAAAAAGACTCATACACGATAAAAATGAACAGCAACAGAAACATCAGGAGGCAAAATTAGTTAATTCTAAAAAAACGCTAGAAGCTCTTCAAGAATCTGTTCGAGCTGCTGTAGCTCGCGTTCATGCAAAAAAAAAATATCATGAATCAAATTGAATGCGAGGAAATCTTTCGCCGCTTCAAAGCTCATAATGCTAAACCTACTTCAGAATTAATTTATCGCTCTGAATTTGAATTATTAATTGCAGTAATATTGTCCGCTCAATCCACCGATGTGAGTGTTAATAAAAGCACTAAAAAGCTATTTAAAGTAGCAGATACACCTTTGAAAATGTTAGATCTTGGTGAAAAAGGTTTAAGGAATTATATTAAATCTATCGGATTGTATAACAACAAATCTAAAAATATAATAAAAACCTGTAAGATATTGATAGAAAAGCACTATTCACAAATACCAAAAACGCGGAAGGGACTTGAAGCACTACCAGGAGTTGGTCGTAAAACAGCAAACGTTATTCTCAATACTGCCTTTGGCTATTCTACTATTGCAGTCGATACTCATATTTTTCGCGTATCTAATCGTACTGGTTTAGCTTCAGGAAGGACGCCTTTAGCAGTGGAAAATAAATTAATGAAGATAGTCCCTAAAAAATATTTATCTGATGCTCATCATTGGCTCGTTTTACATGGTCGTTATATATGCATTGCTCGTCGCCCTAAATGCCCTGAATGTTTTATTAATGATTTATGTGAGTATCCTAAATAAAAACCATTTACTTAGGATACTGACGAAAGAAGATGATTGTATATGAAAATATTTCGAAACTTAAAAATGTAATAAAAACCACTCTCGCTGGGAAATTAATTAATTTCAGTAATATTAATTTATCACGCGAATAACTTCAGAAGAAAGACATACTACCTTTTTACATACATGAGGTAAAATGTTTAACTATAACTTCATTTGGAAAATCTAAAAAAATGATGGGATCTCTAATAAATAATCTCATATCAAGAATTTGAAAAATAATATAAAAAATCATACTTAGCGGATAAATACCTGATAAAAATAAAAAACCCACTCCAAAAATGAAGCCTAGGACCCATTATAGCAAAATGCGATTTTAAAATAGACATCGAATTGCAAAACAAATATATTTTAGATGCTTACCAGTGTTCGCTTTGTATGAGATAAGATGAGTCTAAACACGTACTGATTTTTCCCATAGGTTGCAATATTCCACCAACAACACTTTCTCGACATTCAATCTAATAACTCATCAAAGGACTTTCACTTAATTTCGCTTTTTCTTCTTTAGCTGAACATGTGTATATGTGTATGGAGAGTATGATTGTATATTGCTTTTGATTAGTGATGCGGTGATCCTCATTTAAACAATATAATTCTTCTTTTTTATACGTAATTTACTGCAGTTTGTGCCTTATTTCTTCATCGTTCGAATTTTTCGAATGTCAAAAAGAAGAATAAGCAATAAAGCTTTAGGTAGCCGAAAATGTCACAAAAACCATTTTTCATTTTTTTGGGCTTTATTAGAAGTTTTCGAAAAAAGACTTTTAGTTGTACACGGATCAAATGAGTTTTGCTAGAATCAGTTTTAATTGGAATTTAGGAACAAGTGAGAATGAATAAAATTACAATAATTCAGCCAGATGATTGGCATTGCCATTTACGTGACTATCCATACCTTGAACGAACCGTCACAGATGCTGCGCTCCAGTTTGAGCAAGCAGTTGTTATGCCTAATTTAGTGCCACCGATCACAACAGTGGCTCAAGCTAAAGCATATTATGAAAGAATCAAACAGCATATTCCCGCCAATTCCAAATTTACCCCTCTAATGACACTCTATCTTACCGATACTCTATCACCAAAAGAAATTAAAGCAGCAAAACAATCGAACTTTATCATTGCTTTTAAACTTTATCCTATGGGAACAACTACACATTCTCGATTAGGTATTAAAAGCTTTCAGAAAATTTATTCCATTATAGAAGCACTACAATCTATGGATCTACCCTTATTAATTCACGGGGAAACTATTGATCCAACCATCGACATTTTTGACCGAGAAGCTGTTTTTATCGAACGAGAATTAACTTATTTAATTAAGCATTTTCCAAACTTACGAATGGTTCTAGAACATATTTCTACTAAAATAGCAGTAGATTTTATTACAGAGACAGCGCTGCCAACATTGGCAGCGACTATTACCCCTCACCACCTTTGGCTTACCCGAGATCATTTATTAAAAGGAGGTCTTCGTCCTCATTATTATTGTTTGCCAATTTTAAAGACGAGTTCAGATCAAGCTGCGCTTATTCAAGCAGCTATTAGCGGTAATCCAAAATTCTTTTTAGGTACAGACAGTGCTCCTCATCCAAAAATAGAAAAAGAATCAGCTTGTGGAGCTCCAGGTATCTATAGCGCTCCTGCCGCTATCGAAATTTATACAGAACTATTTGATCGATATAATGCGTTAGACAAATTAGAAGGCTTTGCTAGTCGTTTTGGCGCACGATTCTACGGTTTACCAATTAATGCTAAAAAAATTACTTTGGTTAAACAAACTTGGCGAGTAGCTCAAGCTTTACCTTTTGGTTCAGACACTGTGATACCCTTATTAGCAGGTGAAATATTAAACTGGCGGATTAGCCGCACTTTGCCATTAAAAGATCACTTGAAAATTGAAACCTATGACTTATGATCAAAAATGATTCCTATCCAAACGACCTTTTAAAAAAGAGATTTAGCGGTTATCTTCCTGTTGTAATAGATGTTGAAACGGGTGGACTGGAACCCCTTAAAAATCCTCTATTGGAAATAGCTACTGTTTTAGTTGAAATTAATCAGGAAAAAAAATTACATCCCGGAAAATTATTTGCTCGTCATATATTACCATTCGAAGGTGCTTCTTTGGACCCAGTATCTTTAGAAATCACGCGAATTGATCCTTTTCATCCTTTCCGCTTTGCTATTAAAGAAAAAAAAGCATTACAGGAATTATTTACGTTCGTGGAAAAAGCTGTGGTTAATCATGGCTGTCGTCGAGCAGTTCTCGTAGGTCATAACGCCCATTTTGATTTGTCCTTTATTCAAGCGGCTATGAAGCGTTGTAAGATAAAAAAATCTCCATTTCACACATTTACTTGTCTTGATACTGCTACTCTAGCAGCTACTGTATTCGGCAAACCTGTATTAGCTAAAGCACTGCAGGAGGCTCGTATTCCATTTGATAAAAACGAAGCGCACTCCGCAATTTATGATGCCAAGTGTGCAGCTGCATTATTTTGCCACATTGTCAATAAAATTGGACCAAGATGGAGACGAGAAGAGCCATAAATCTTTTATCTTTTCCATCTATCGTCACCCAAAAGGTGATCAGAAGTGCGAAGATATAACCTACGAAAATATATCTCTGCTTCAGATATGCATCCATTATGCAATACTTCTTATTTATTTTAGTCCTATCTTAGGTTAAACATTGCGGTTTATGTTATATTTATAGTGTACTGGGTTTTTGAAATTCAACAACGGGAATTTGAAACGCTGCTGCATGATGTACTTTCTCACTCTTTAATTTCTAAATAGTTCTAATTTAGACCAATTTCTGTTATTTTCAGGTACTTCTAACATAGTACGGCTTTTTAATACTGATGATTTTTTTTAAGCTTTTTTAGAAATATGAATACATTAGGAAAGAAAATATATTATACCCTTTAAATAAAGGGAAAACAATGGTATTTAAAATTAATAGAAATATTGCACCAAACAAGTAGGTAAACTGTAATATTTATGATACTTGAAAAAATCTAAAAAAATTATTAAGCTCAAGTTTTACTAAGAATTTCTAAGTTAATTAGAAGGAGACTCAAGTGGCTTTTGAACTACCGGATTTACCCTATAAATTAAATGCCCTCGAACACTATATTTCTCAAGAAACCCTATCATATCATTATGGCAAACATCATCGCGCTTACGTGGATAAATTGAACAAACTCATTAAAAATACATCCTTTGAGAGCAAATCCCTTGAAGAAATTATCACGCAATCTGATGGGAGCATTTTTAACAATGCAGCCCAAAGCTGGAATCATACCTTCTATTGGCATTGTATGAGTCCGAAAGGTGGTCATGACCTGAGTAGTGATTTAGAACTAGCAATAAAAGGCCATTTTGAGTCCTTCGAAAAATTTAAAGAGGAATTTACTAATTCAGCTAATAATCATTTTGGCTCTGGATGGACCTGGCTGATAAAAGATAAAAATGGGAAATTGGAAATCTTGAGTACAGTAAATGCTCATAATCCTATGAGGGATGGTAGAAAACCATTATTAACATGTGATTTATGGGAACACGCCTATTACATTGATACACGCAATGATCGTTCCAAATACATCAGCAATTTTTTGCATATAGTTAATTGGGATTTTGTAACAAAAAATTTTCAATCTCAATGATCAATGTTGTTATCAATGGAGTTAACGGTAAAATGGGCCGTGTGGTTAAAAAAAGTATTTTAACTCAATCTGATTTTCACTTAGTTGCAGGAACTGGCCGACAAGACAATTTATCGAAAATTATTAAAGCAACAAAAGCAGATATCGTTATTGACTTCACTACCCAAGATGCAGTTTTTGTCAATACAGAAATAATTATTGATGCGGGCGCCTGCCCTGTAATTGGGACCACTGGATTGACTCTAGAACAGATTAACATTTTAGCAAAACAATGTCAGAAAAAAAAACTAGGTGGAATAATTGCTCCTAATTTTTCTTTAGGAGCGGTGTTAATGATGAAATATTCCATGGATGCTGCCCGTTATTTCTCCAATGCCGAAATTATTGAAATGCATCATCCTGATAAAGTAGATGCTCCTTCAGGCACTGCAATTAAAACTGCTCAAATGATGGAAGAAGTACGTCCTGCTTCTAAAGGAAGAGAAATCTATCGAAACTCTGCTCGCGGAGTATTAAAAAATAATGTGCCTATCCATTCTGTTCGTCTTCCAAGCTTATTTTCCCATCAATTTGTAATCTTTAGTGGAAATAAGGAAACACTGACCATTCAACATAACGGAATAGATCGTAGCTGTACAATATCAGGTATTTTTATTGCATGTCGAAAAGTAATGGATCTTGATCATTTGGTATATGGTTTAGAAAACCTTTCGTTAAAAGCCTGTCGCGGTGATATTCCTGTAAAATAAAGGTGATATTCCTGTAAAATAAAAATGAAAAACCCCCACACGGGTGGGGGTTTTTCATCGATAAAAGCTCGGAAGCAATTACATCATGCCGCCGCCACCCATACCACTCATTCCTCCCATATCACCACCAGCAACAGACTCATCTTTCTCTTTTGGAGCCTCAGTCACTATACATTCCGTAGTAATCATGAGCCCAGCAATAGAAGCTGCATTTTGCAAAGCAGTGCGGGTAACCTTGGTGGGATCGAGAATACCCATCTCAATCATATTACCGTATTCGCCTTTTGCAGCATTGTAGCCATAATTCATATCTTTATGGCTCAACACCTTATCGGCAATAACAGCAGCCTGTTCCCCTGCATTTCTTACAATCTGAGAAAGCGGGTACGCCATAGCACGACGCGCAATTTCAACACCCATGCTTTGATCTTCATTATCCACATTAATACTATTGTTTTCCAAAGCCTTTATAACACGGATCAACGCTACACCACCCCCAGGTACTACACCTTCTTCCACAGCAGCCCGGGTTGCATGCAGAGCATCTTCTACTCGTGCTTTTTTCTCCTTCATTTCAACTTCCGTTGCAGCACCTACTTTAATGACCGCAACACCACCTGCCAATTTAGCAAGTCGTTCTTGCAATTTCTCTTTATCATAATCAGAAGTACTTGCTTCAATTTCTGCACGAATTTGTTTTACGCGGTCCTTAATATTCCCAGCATCACCTGCTCCATCAATAATGGTGGTATCTTCTTTAGCAACTACTACGCGTTTAGCAGAACCTAAGTCATCCAATTTTGCCGATTCCAAAGACAACCCTACTTCTTCAGAAATCACTTTACTATTCGTCAGAATAGCAATATCTTGTAACATAGCCTTGCGACGATCACCAAAACCTGGCGCCTTAACAGCAGCTACCTTCATAACACCTCGAATATTATTTACAACTAAAGTCGCTAAGGCTTCTCCTTCAACATCTTCTGCTACTACTAAGAGTGGTCGACCCGATTTCGCAATATTTTCTAACAACGGAATTAATTCACGAATATTAGAAATCTTTTTATCCACCAATAGAATAAATGGATCTTCGAGTTCCGAACTCATATTCTGCTGGTTATTAACGAAGTAAGGCGACAGGTAACCACGATCGAACTGCATACCTTCAACTACTTCTAACTCATTTTCCAATCCAGAGCCATCTTCTACAGTGATAACACCTTCTTTACCTACTCTTTCCATCGCATCCGCAATGATTTGACCGATAGATTCATCTGAGTTAGCCGAAATGGTCCCTACTTGAGCAATGGCAGTTTTATCTGCGCAAGGTTTAGAAATTTGTTTTAATTCTGCGACAGCAGCGATTACTGCTTTGTCAATACCGCGCTTTAAATCCATTGGATTCATACCAGCTATAACTGCCTTAATACCTTCCACTAAAATAGCTTGAGCCAATACGGTAGCGGTTGTCGTGCCATCACCAGCATCGTCTGAAGTACGAGAAGCTACCTCTTTAACCATTTGGGCGCCCATATTTTCGAATTTATCTTTCAACTCAATTTCTTTGGCAACGCTTACACCATCTTTAGTAATGGCTGGGGCACCAAACGATTTATCCAGTACAACGTTACGCCCTTTAGGGCCTAAGGTCACTTTTACAGCGTTTGCCAAAACATCCACACCACGACTCATGGCATGTAACGCCTCATGAGAAAACTTTAAAACTTTTGCAGCCATTTTCTTCTACCTCTTATTTCCACTTTGATTATTTTTCAGTTAATACACCCATAATGTCATCTTCTCGCATGACGACATATTCCTTGCCACTAATTTTGACTTCGGTACCAGCATATTTACCAAATAAAATACGGTCACCCACTTTGACATTCAAAGGGCGAGTTTCACCATTCTCAAATTTTCCTGGACCGACCGCAACGATTTTCCCTTCAGAAGGTTTTTCAGCGGCAGAGTCTGGAATGACGATACCACCTGCTGAAGTACGCTCTTTCTCTTCAAGACGATGGACCACCACTCGATCGTGTAATGGACGTATATTCATGCTTACTCTCTCCATAATTTAAATTTCACTTACACAAGCTCACTAAGCGCGAGCTATAATCATTAAGTATATGAGGGCGTTGAGTAAAAATTCAAGGGCGAAAGCGGAAACAAAATAAAAAAGTAGAATTTTTCTGTGACGGAGCCAAAGATTGGGTTGCAAGATAAAGATTATGATAAGCTCAGTGCGAGATCAACTTCTGCTGCTGTGAGGTTATTTTATGTTAGATTCATTCAAAACATTACGCACACTAATCGTTAATGGTGAAACTTATTATTATCATAGTCTCACAGCAGCAGAAGAGGCAGGGCTATCAAATATTCATTCTTTACCTTACTCTCTAAAAATTCTTTTAGAAAATCAATTACGACACGAAGACGGCCAAACAGTTACTTATAAACATATTGAAGCTTTTGCACATTGGCTAAGAGAACAACATTCCAATCAAGAAATCGCTTATCATCCCGCTAGGGTATTAATGCAAGATTTTACTGGCGTTCCTGCTGTAGTAGATTTAGCCGCTATGCGTGATGCTATAGCAAACATGAAAGGCGACCCAACTAAAATTAACCCTCTTTGTCCCGTAGATCTCATCATTGACCATTCAGTGCAAGTAGATGAATTTGGAAATAAAAAAGCTTTCTATAATAATATGCATATAGAAATGCAACGGAATTATGAACGATATACATTTCTAAAATGGGGACAACAATCGTTTCATCATTTCCAATTAGTCCCACCAGGAAACGGTATTTGCCATCAAGTAAATTTAGAATATTTAGGGCGCGGGGTATGGTCTAGTCAAGTAGGAGATAAACTATTTGCCTATCCAGATACCGTCGTTGGTATGGATAGTCACACTACTATGATTAATGGTCTGGGTGTTCTAGGATGGGGTGTAGGTGGAATTGAGGCAGAGGCAGCCATGCTAGGCCAACCTATATCTATGTTAATTCCTAAAGTAGTGGGCTTTCGTCTATCAGGTAAGTTACAAGAAGGGGTAAGCGCTACCGACCTTGTTTTAACGGTAACTCAAATGCTACGACAGAAAGGAGTAGTTGGAAAATTCGTGGAGTTTTATGGCCCAGGTCTTGCTGAGCTTCCTATTTCTGATCGCGCAACTATTAGCAATATGGCTCCAGAATACGGAGCTACTTGTGGTTTATTTCCTATCGATGCAGAAAGCATCAAATACATGAAACTAACTAGTCGTGACCCTAAGATCATTGAACTAGTGAAAGCCTATTCCCAAGCACAGGGTACCTGGTATAATAAAGACACTCCAGAACCTGCTTTTAGTGATACGCTCTCACTAGATCTTTCCGCGGTTGAACCTAGTCTAGCAGGTCCGAAACGACCACAAGATCGTGTTAAGCTACCTGATTTAAAAAGAGCCACCGAAAATTTTATTACTACGGCCGCGCAAGCTCAAGAATTAAACCAAGCGTTCAAAAGTACCGACGATTTCAATCTTCATCATGGAGATGTAGTTATTGCAGCAATTACAAGTTGCACTAACACCTCAAATCCCAATGTAATGCTTGCTGCAGGCCTGATTGCTAAAAAAGCGGTGGAAAAAGGTCTGCGAAAAAAACCTTGGGTAAAATCATCGCTAGCCCCAGGATCTAAAGTAGTAACAAATTATTTACAAAAAACGGGATTAATTGATTACTTAGAACAGCTTGGGTTTTATCTGGTAGGCTATGGTTGTACAACTTGCATTGGTAACTCTGGGCCTTTGCTTGAAACAATTATTAAAACAATTACAAAAAATGATTTAATTGTTTCAGCCGTTTTATCCGGCAATCGTAACTTCGAAGGTCGGATCCACCCTTTGATTAAAGCGAATTGGTTAGCTTCACCTCCTCTAGTAGTAGTTTTTGCTCTAGTAGGAACCACTCGAATTGATCTTACTAAAGATCCAGTAGGAATTAATGATCAAGGTAAGTTAGTTTACTTACATGATATCTGGCCGTCGAATGCGGAAATTGCTGAAGTAGTCCATCAGGTGCATCATGAGATGTTTCATAAAGAATATTTGGATGTTTTTAAGGGCGATTCTGAATGGCAACGTATTACTGTATCTACAGGTAATACATTTAATTGGCAGGAAGATTCCACTTACGTAAAAAAACCACCATTTTTTGAAAGTATGGGGACTCACTCTAAATCTCTCAAAGAGATAAAGAAGGCGCGTATTTTAGCAATCTTTGGCGACAGTGTAACAACGGATCACATTTCTCCAGCAGGTGCTATTAAATCAGACAGCCCGGCCGGTAAGTATTTAATTGAAAAGGGTATCGACGTTAAAAATTTCAATTCTTACGGTTCTCGTCGAGGAAATCACGAAGTAATGATGCGAGGCACTTTTGCCAATATTCGCATTCGAAATGAAATGCTATCTAACATAGAAGGGGGATTCACTAAACATCTCCCTGATGGCGAGCAATTATCTATTTACGATGCTGCAATGAAATACCGCCATGAAAATGTCCCGCTGATAGTAATCGCTGGAAGGGAATATGGCACAGGTTCTTCACGCGATTGGGCTGCTAAGGGTCCACGATTATTAGGTGTTAAAGCTGTTATTGCGGAAAGTTTTGAACGTATTCATCGTTCCAATTTGGTGAGTATGGGTATTTTACCGCTCGAATTTAAAAATGGCGCTAATCGCAAAAGTCTAAAATTAGAGGGCAATGAAATAATTGATATTACAGGAATAGAAAATAATTTACACCCAGGTAGAGATGTCATTATGACAATCAAGCGTAAAAACACAATGATCGAAAAAATTCCGCTGCGTTGTCGAATCGAAACCAAAAATGAATTAGCTTACTACCAACACGATGGCATTTTGCAATTTGTATTGCGTCAAATGTTATCGAGCACTTAGAAATTTTAATGGGTTAGTGGTTTCTAAATGTTTTATTCATTAGATTATTTTTCTGTCAGTTCATACATAATGTTCTTCTCTGTTGGAAATATTTATTAATTGTGGATATCAATAGTATCCAACGTATTTCCGAAGGAAATAGAGTTTATAGAAAAACCACAATCAGTAAGATGTTAAAATAAGAAAATGAGACGCTTTTTATTCGCAAAGCTGGTTACTATTTATTTCTCTACTACACATACCACTTGAACAATTTACCTCTTTGATCAAGCATTGCACTTAAAGATTACCAAATGTGATATTGTTATTTAACACATAGAATGGATTCGATTCTTTCTACTTCTTAATGCAATCAGATCCCTTCCAATTTACTTAAAACCGACCTTGAAAATTATCGGTTTGTTTCATCCGATTTAAAATACCTAATTCCTCTTAATTAAAAACTACCAGCTCAATGCTTTATTTTTACGATAGATTACCCAACAAAGTTTTGGATAAAGGTATCTATCTGCTCATTTCGAAACAGTGGTTATTTCTTAGTTGAGAATTGTATACAACTTACTACTCCCACTATTAGTTGAGTATAGACGTTATACCTCGCAGCATGTTCAAAAATAGAAACTATAGTGCTTCTTAGTGGCACTGTCATTTGCATTTCAAAACTTTGGGTTATCTTACTTTATTTAGATTAATTAAAGTGATAAAAGTACACTTGTCCTTGACACGCAGCTGCCCATTTGGGTAACAGCTATTTAAATATTAGCGCATATTTATCGGATAACATTACTAATCTACTATGAACTCTCATATTAGTCATTAATTCTACGCATTGTAAAAAATAAGATAATTAGTGGGATTAATTTTATTTATTTCCATAGATGGTCTTAGTTCGCAATTTCTCTGGAAATATCAACCCTCTGTATCCTTTTTCGGGAAGATCAGAAACTCAAAATAGGAATAAAGAAAAATTTTTTTTGATTTATTTAATTCAAGAACCAAGTAACTATTAAAAATAAATAGCTTAAGACCTGGATCAATTTTATTCTAATTGATTTTTATTTGGATTGATATATTTCCTAAGAACAGACGAACCAATCAACTTTTCCAAATTCAAGAGTATAAAAGGAAATGTTAAAGATTCTGGAAATTCCTTACATAGTCTTACCATGAGAAGATCTTCTAGGTAATTATTAATTAATATTAGGGCATATATCTACTGTTCAAAATAAGATAAAACTTATTCTAGCTAAGCGTTTTTGATTAAACTGGTTTTTAATAAAATAAGTTAGATCTTACTGAGGTCTGTAGCAAATAAGATGATCAATTTTCGATTCTAGACAACTAAGACAAGATGAGGCAAAATTACTAACAAGTGATTCTCGTGTAAATGGGAATAGTGGTGGTTAATTATTTCCTGACCTGATAAAAGAAATTTCTGTGGACATTCGCAAGATTAAAAAACTCATTGAATTAATTCGTGAAACAGAGGTGGAAGAAATTGAAGTAAAATCCGGCCAAGAATTAGTACGCATCAGTCGATTCCCTCAACAACGGTCTTCTATAGTACCTCCTGCTCCTACTACCGTCATAACTGATTCACCAGAGGAACCCTTTTCTAGAAATGCTCTGATGATGACACCGGAGGTAAGTGAGATTTCAGCCCATGTTGCCTTAAATGGTCACTCTTTAAAGTCCCCCATGGTAGGGACGGTCTATTTATCACCAATGCCTGGAGCAAAACCTTTCGTAGAGGTTGGACAGCGAATTTCAGTAGGCGAGACAGTGTGTCTTATTGAAGCAATGAAAATGTTTAATAAAATTGAAGCTGATAAGAGTGGTGTCGTTAGTGCTTGCCTTGTTGAAAATGAACAGCCTGTAGAATTTGATCAACCACTCTTTGTTATTGAACAAGGCTAAGGGCTAGACGATATTTTCATGTTTAAAAAAGTATTAATCGCTAACCGCGGTGAAATTGCCTTACGCATTCATCGAGCCTGCAAGGAAATCGGTATCCAGACGGTGGCAGCTTATTCTACCGTTGATCAAAATCTTATGCATGTACGACTGGCAGACGAAGCGGTTTGCATTGGACCACCCAATAGCACTAGCAGTTATCTGAATATTCCAGCTGTCATTTCAGCCGCTGAAATCGCTCATGCTGATGCTATTCACCCAGGATATGGTTTTCTTGCAGAAAACCCTAATTTTGCTGAGCAAGTAGAAAAAAGTGGATTTACATTTATTGGACCCACTCATGATACTATCCATCTTATGGGAAATAAAATCTCAGCTATTAAAGCGATGAGAAAAATAGGTCTACCTTGTATTCCTGGTTCTGATGGTGCCCTAAGTAAAAATAATAATGCCAATATAGAGATAGCTCATCGAATTGGTTATCCTGTTTTAATCAAAGCTGGTGGTGGTGGTGGTGGTCGAGGCATTCGTGTTGTTCATCAAGAGGTGGATTTATTAAATTTAATTGCCTTAACACGGACAGAAGCAGCTGTTGCTTTTGGAACGGATGAAATTTACATGGAAAAATACC
The DNA here is from genome assembly GCF_907164955.1 of Coxiella endosymbiont of Dermacentor marginatus. Classification (GTDB taxonomy): domain Bacteria; phylum Pseudomonadota; class Gammaproteobacteria; order Coxiellales; family Coxiellaceae; genus Coxiella. The sequence goes on from NZ_OU015521.1 coordinate 214,919, forward strand.
TTGAAAATCCCAGACATATTGAAATCCAAATTCTTGGTGATGGTAAAGGGCATGCTATTCATCTTGGAGAACGTGACTGTTCGATGCAACGTCGTCATCAAAAAGTTATTGAAGAGGCTCCCGCTCCAGGTATAACACTAGAGCAACGCGCTGCTATCGGTGAACAGTGTACTCAAGCTTGTGTTACTATGAATTATCGAGGTGCTGGAACATTTGAATTTCTATACGAGAAAGGTGAATTTTATTTTATCGAAATGAACACGCGAGTTCAGGTTGAACATCCCATCACAGAAATGGTTACGGGTGTTGATATTGTAAAAGAGCAAATTCATGTGGCTGCTGGACATCCTTTACGCTATAAACAAAAAGATATTGCAATTAAAGGGCACGCAATTGAATGTCGTATTAACGCTGAGGACCCTAAAAATTTTATGCCGTCTCCCGGAGTGATAACTGCTTATCATGCACCTGGCGGATTGGGCGTACGTATGGATTCCCATCTCTATACAAATTATCGAGTTCCTCCCTATTATGATTCCCTGATTGGAAAATTAATTGCTTATAATGAAAATCGTCCTGAAGCTATTTCCCGCGTTAAAAACGCTTTAACTGAACTGGTGATTGAAGGAATAAAAACTAATATCTCATTTCACCAAACGATGATGGAGGATAGGGCTTTTTATAAAGGAACACAAAATATCCATTATCTGGAAAAAAATTGGCTTTAATGAGAAGACTGAACAACTCTTAATTCAGCCTAAAGACTATTAACCATTCCGTTTTTGAATTTAAGATAATATCTCCAAATAAATTTTTTTAGATTGCTTCTTTTGTTTTTAGGATTATTTAAGAAATGTAATAACTATTCGCTTTTCTCTAAAATTTCCAGCCCAACTCTATTTTATCCGAACGGTTTTCATCAATAATGTTTGTAGTTAGTGTTTTATGGTTGTTATTACCTTTACCTATTTATCTTCTAATATTTTTGATTTTTTTGAGTGTCTGTAACAATAAGTAATGGTATTAGCATGTTTCACAGCAGATCCATCTCCTTTTCGGAAAAAATTTCTTTGAGTTTATTTTCCTCTCGAAATATCAAGAAGTTGCGAGTTAGTAGAATGCTGCAATAACTTAGTAGTTATCAAAATACTAAAAAATACATGCAGGTAAAATATGACAGTGCATTTTGTCAGGAATGGATAGAGGCCCACCCCCGCCCAATATCTTGGAATCATAATAATTCCAATAGTCTAAGTTTGCTCATTACGTTGGTCCTAACTTGGCACATTGCAACATTAAGTCATTAAAAATGATAGGGAAATTAATACTAATTTAACAATTTAACTCATCAAAACAAGTGATTACATAAATTAGATTAAATTTAACATAAAAAAACGATAAAATAGGTTTATAAAAGTATTTAATCCCGTTTAAATTAAGATCTCTTCGCTAAAAAATAAAAAACGCTGTCTAGCGGCAATCCATGTGCTAATGATAACAATTTTCTTAAAGTTTGAGAATAAGATATTGTGAAGCATACCCACTTTGATCCATCAATCATATTGGTTCATAACTTTCTGTTTTTGTGATAAAAATCAAAACTGATGGTGACAAGAAAATGAAAACCTTCCTTAAGTATGAACATAAGAATCTTTAATAATTCGGAGACGCTTTTGAGTATTGGTGGTTGACATTCCACAACATAAACCTTAAAAAATTAACATCACTTTGCTTAATCAGTATTGCTCTGCATTATCTTTCTGAAAAACTGTCTTTTCCACATCTTCGCCCTGAGGCTTTCTCCGTAATGTTTTTTGAAATTGAGCTCGCGGCCACCTTATCTTAGTTAAGTGTCCATCTGCAAGTTTTGAAAACAAACCTCAACTTCACTTGTTTTATTTTATTGTTTTTTATTTAATTAATAAGTTCCCCTGATTAATTTGATTTAGACCTTTTTGGAAAAGATTTCTCTCTGTTTGTGATAATTTCTCTTGTTCATTAAGTGCCAGACATAAAGGCAAAACCGGTGACAATGTCTTTGTTTTAATATAAAAATCACACATTTCCGCAATATGATGTCGATAATAAGCTCCGCCATACCCAATAAATCGCTTTACTAAACTAGCAGCTTCTACGTCGTTCATTCCATCACCAATATAGGCGATGCGAGGGTGTTCCTTTCTTAGCTCTTTAATTATTTTGCATTTTCCCAGTTGATAAGTCATTGGAGAATCTTCTTCATAGCTATCAAATTGCCCTTCATTATTAAAATACACATCAACTGCAAAAATATGTGTAGCAGGGATTCCTAAGCGTTCAGAAAACGCCTTGACCGCCGTCTTAATTCCAGCAGAAACCACATAAACAGGTTTATTCATATTTTGAAAGACAGCTATTACTTTCTCAGCATCTGGTGTTAAATTAGCATAATAACAATCGTCTAAACAGGCTACTTGTTTAGCTGTAGGACGAACCAAATTTAAGCACTTACGATAGATATCTGTGGTAATCCCTGTAAGATTCATTGCCGTTTCTGTTAAAAATCGGACATCGTCATCAACATGATTGTTTGCTGCTAGATAACCTATCCCCTCAATCTGACTTAAGGTCCCATCACAATCAAAAGCAATAGCATCAAGTGGTTTCGTTAATTGCCAAACGGCAGGGAGCATTCTTCTCACTCTACTTTTATCAAGATGTTAATTATATATCACTTAACTGCACTTAACAAAATATCAAGGACGTAATAGAGTGTTGCTTACTGAACACTTTCCCAAAGATAGTGGTTTTTGTTTTTGTATTTTTGTTTCTATTTTGTTAGATATTCCTTGATGATCTTAACAGAATGCCTGTAAATCCTAATATAATTTTATTTTAATTCTTAAATAATTTTCACGATAAAAGTTTTTTTGACAGTGTTAAAGCTATTGAATTGCAGCAGATGCTAACATTAATAATGTCACAAGTTTCACAATTGACTTCTCATGATGTTTCTATATGAGATACCCAATAAACTAAGGAAAGAAAGAATTAATAATCATTAGCATGATTTTTGGTTAGACGTTATTATATTTTACTCATCTGTAATTACACAAGTCTATTGGACTGAGTTAAAGAAATACCTTTCGAAATTAAGTGTGCTATTCCCAGCATTGCCCTCAAGTAATTTGCTTACCTCAATTTTAGTGCTTTATTCTATTAATTTTCTCAACTATAAAAACTCAAACAAACAGAGAGTGTAAAATTAATGTCATTAATAAAAAAATTCCTAGAGCGGAATCGTAACATGATTGTCCGAATTTTTCTACCCTTGTTATCTCAAAGACCAATATAATATTACTTATGGAATTAATTTGCAGGAAAATCGCTCACATTGTAATCGATCTTAATGATAAGACCAAAGGACAAGATTAATAAAAAGTTCTTGAAGCAAATGTAAAGCATTGATAGCTATCACCCAAGATATAAAGGATGATTTCCTCTCTTTACTCACCTAACCCCACCTCCCTACTGATTGAAGAGAAGAGAAAATGCTTTGAGGAAAAAAGTTTATTTAAGTAAAGAAGAAAAAAAATTTTCTTTTTCATAAGGGGTAGTAGGTAAAAAGAAAAAGCTATAGAGCACTTTCTAGAGTAATTTTCAGATTAACGTGAGGCTTGTTGATCTAACCTATTTAAATAGCTTATGAGACGCATCTTGCAAGGTAAGTGATGCACTAAGAATTAACCTTCGTCAGGGGGTAATTTAAAATCGTGATTCATATGCATACATTTATAATACTTTAACTAAATAAATCAATTAATTTTATTTTCTAATATTTCTTTTAGTTCATATGAGATCTATTTTTATTATGATAAAAATTATTAAAAGTAATTTAATCTCTTAAATTAAATTTTAAAAGTAACTGATCTCTGATATCTTTAGTTAAGATAGAGCCAAATGACATGAAAAAAAATTATCACCTATGAACTTTTCTCTCTACTGATCCTATAACTTAATTTTTTTCTAAAGAATTATATGATTTTCTCCTTCCGTTTATCTGCACTCCCTTGCTATCCTTTCATTTATGTCCAAATTTAAAAAACTATTATCCTATCGTGATGCTGGTGTAGATATCGAAAAAGTCAACTTGTTTGTAAATTCGATCAAGCCCATCGCTAAACGCACTCATCGGCCTGAGGTTTTAAGCGGTATCGGGGGATTTAGTGGCTTATTCAAACTGCCAGGTGGTTACAATTGCCCTGTCTTAGTTTCAGGAACAGATGGTGTAGGGACCAAATTAAAATTAGCCATCGATCTTAATCGTCACAATACAATTGGTATTGATTTAGTTGCCATGTGTGTTAATGATGTTATTACTAGCGGAGCGGAACCATTATTTTTTCTCGACTATTATGCTACAAGCAGCTTAAATATTGAGCAAGCGCATCAAATTCTTACAGGAATTATCAAAGGCTGCGAAATGGCAGGAATAGCTTTGATCGGGGGTGAAACAGCAGAAATGCCTAGGATTTATGATAGTGTCAACTACGACCTTGCGGGATTTTGTGTGGGTATCGTTGAAAAAGAAAAGATTATCGATGGAAGTCAAGTTCACATAGGGGATATTTTGATCGCTTTGGCGGCATCAGGACCCCATGCTAACGGCTACTCACTAATTCATAAAATTCTTGCTCGTACTAAAGTAAAACCTACTGATGTTTTTAAAGACTCTACTTTTGGAGATACGTTACTTACACCTACTAGAATTTATGCTCAGATCATTAAACAACTTTTACACAACTTTAATCTTCATTTTATAACTCATATTACAGGCGGAGGATTGATAGAAAACATCTACCGTGTGCTACCTCCTTTCATGCGAGCTGTTATTAATACTCGTAGCTGGGATTGGCCAGAAATTTTTCAGTGGTTACAAAAAGAAGGTGGAGTGACAGAACAAGAAATGGTCCGAACCTTCAATTTAGGAATAGGTATGGTTCTCTGTATTGCAGAAAAAGACACAAACAAAGTTCTAGATTTTCTTCTCAGCCTTGGCGAAAAAGCCTGGATAATTGGTGAGATTCAATTTTCTCTTAACAAGGAACCCAACGTCATGATGAGTTGTCAATGACAGCCAAAAAATTACCTATTGTTGTTCTCATTTCAGGATATGGAAGTAACTTACAATCCATTATTGATACAATAGAACAAGGCTTAGCAGCGGAAATACGCGCAGTTATCAGTAATAACACAGATGCTTATGGAGTAGAACGGGCTAAAAAATATTACATTCCCACAGAGATTATTCCTCATAACAACTTTACTAAGCGTAGTGGTTTTGAGCAGATTCTTCAGAAAACTATTGATAAGTATCACCCTAAATTAATTGTACTAGCGGGGTTTATGAGAAAATTGAGCTGTAATTTTGTAAGTTATTATGAAGGAAGAATACTTAATATCCACCCAGCTCTCCTCCCAAAATATCCTGGTCTTAATACTCATGCTCGTGTACTCGCAGCAGGTGATCGCGAACATGGTGTTAGTATTCATTATGTAACGGAAATCGTAGATAGTGGACCTATTATTTGCCATGCTAAACTTTTAGTTTCATCCCATGATACTCTAAAAAGTTTACGCACACGAGTTAATGCCATTGAGCGTATTATATATCCCCAGGTTCTTTCATGGATTATAGCCAGACGTCTAACATTGGTAGGAGATAAGGTTTTTTTGGATCAGGAAATATTACCTAAGAACGGAAAACAAATTAAAAGCGAATAATACAACCAGAAACGAAATTCGCTTTGGGGAAAAAATCCTCATCTAGGATCTGCGAGTTTCCCCGATTGAAACTTTAGAAAACACCATAATAGAGTAGAATTGTTAATAGCCCATCATGTATAATCGCTACTTGTCAGTAAATAGAGCTTATACAGGTAACAGTGTAATGGTTAAGTCTGAACTTATCAATCGCATCGCAACGAAACAAAAAACCCTCTCATTAAAGGATGTTGCACTCAGTGTTAACTACATTTTAGAACGCATGAGCCTAACTTTAGGCCAAAATAACCGAATTGAAATTCGTGGGTTTGGTAGTTTTTCTTTGCGTTACCGTTCTCCTCGCAAGGCGCACAATCCAAAAACAGGCGAATGTATTTATACTGAAGCAAAATATACGCCGCACTTTAAACCAGGAAAAGATCTACGAAAACGCGTGAATAATAATCGTCATCGCTATCAGATCACGGAAATAAAGACGATAAGTGCATACGCTATTGTTGAATAGTATAAGTGCTAAAGAATAAATTTTTTCGAGAAACATCGCAATCATGGTTAAATCCACTTTCTTTTTAAGCATTAATTTATTAGGTAAAGTAATATGATTAATAAATATGATTTTCCTTACTTATTTCTTTTGTTATTTCAGGATATCACTAGATAAAAAACAAAAATTTGTCGCTTTTTGACCTGAATTTTCACTTAACCGTTTTTTTAATTCTTATCTAAGAAGATAGTATCAATATGAACTTTTGTTAACTTGCAAGCTACTTTTAGTTTCACGCTACGAAATCTCACATTAAGAATCATGATAATATTGGCTCTCTTCTTTAATTTTTTACACAATAGGGGATATAGGAAATGCTGAAGAGACTTCATTTTGTCTGTGTAAAAATAGAAAAGAGGTCTTTATTCCGCAATATTGCAATAAGTCTTTGTGTTTAGGTTTATCCTCTCTAACTCAATTAAGTCAATAGGTTCGTTTTTAAGTTAATAAGCTCGCGTGGTTTTGATCGCCTGAAGAAATAATATCGGTTTACTACTCAATTGGAAATAGCAATAATGTATACAAATCAGGTATTAGGTAAAAAAGAGTAACTCTATTAAAAGTTTTTTGGACTAAGATAGATTTTGGGTCATGTAGTAAAGATTGTTATAACTACCATCAGCACTTTTTTGATTTTTAGTTACACTTTTTTATTTAATCCAGATTCTTTTCATGTCCTGCAAACACAATGAGAATTACTTGACAAAAAGACAATTTATAAAGTTAATAAGGAATTAAGCTACGAAATTTGTCAATTGTCAAAAAATTATATCAAATATCGACAAATTAGAATTTTGAAATCAGCGTTTTATGTTAAGCTTTTATGCTAAAGCATTGCATAAAAAAATGTGTTTTATTTCTACATTGGTTAAGAAAATTTTGACACTATTTTTCTAGTTACTAACTTTACATCTAAGTGAGACAAATTATTCTACTATTTCATTTTTATTATGCAGACGACGTTTCCTTTCTATACAATTTCTGCTATATTTATTCTAAACAGCAGTTATCGACACGACCCAGATGGCACAATTTTTGATGGTACATCTAGATTCTGGTTATAAATAATTGCCATTACTTTTTCAAAAAACGCGCAATAAATTAATATACTCTGGCTAAATTCCTAAAAGTAAAACCTCCCCTTCTATGCATCAAATACCATGAGGTTTTACTATGGTTTTCTTCTTAATAACAATATAAGTTTAGCGACTCATGTCTAAACTTAATACCTAATTAGCAAGTTATCTCCAGCTCTTAAAATAGACGCAAAAGCAATTAACAGCTAAGCGTACAAGTAATGAGATAATAATTTTAAAAATCCTATTATCTACTATAACTTTAATTTTGGTTTTAAATTTGAAAATATCTTGCAAATTTTTACAATTGCTTTACATCAAGAAAAATTTTGTACACAAGACGGAAGTAATTGATTTAATGATATCTTATCGATCAATTCTAGTCTTTTTATGAGTTTTCTGTCGTTATTCTTTTCATTTCATACATCTTAATAAAATATTTTTTGCCTAAAAGCATTACCTTATAAAAACTGCTCCCGCTCTATTTTGATTAAAATTATCTTGCTGATTTACTCGTATATCGCTTTGATATTTATGATAGTATTATTAATGGTGGATTTATTTTAACGTATTTAACATAATTTCAACGAAAACATTCAAACTAAAATCAAACTAAAATAATAGCTGTGCGAGGTGTTTTGTCGATTCTATTTTTCAAGCAAGAAAATTATATAGTTCATTATATAGTTCAATGCTTACTTACAAAGCATAAAATTCTAAGTTTCGGAAAGTGAAATCTTTTCCCTATAAATTAAAGGATTAGGAGCAAGCAGCGATATTGTATCAGCCCATAGTACTTGTTCGGTTGTTTCAAAATCTCCTTCAGTAATAGACGCTACTCACCAGCATACAATGAATGTCATTGCATTGACGGGAGCGAAATGAGGAAGACCTCTCCCTTTAATTAATTCCTTCAAGAACATGGAGATTCGAGTGCCTGCAGAATCTGTACTTATGTTTAAGAAACTCATTTACTTATTATGTATTATCTATGTAATATTATCGGCTGCTAGTTGTTTGAATTTGATAAATAAAAACACATTTACTAGCAGTTCTAAGAAATCATTAATTATAAGAAAATAATGAAAAAAATAATAATTTTAATGATGTTTATTTTTCCTTTAGTAGGTTGCGTTCCTGCTGTGTTTTTAGCAGGTGGTGCTACTAGTGCTGCTCTGGGTCTAGGTAAAGCTGTGATTCATGATCAACGAGCTTATCGAACAATAAATCAAGGTCATAACGCTCGTTCGATTATCCAGTATTGCTTAAATAATGATCCGCTTTTAAAAGGAAGATCTCATATTACTATTTCAGTATTTAAAAGCGCAATACTGCTTCTAGGGCAAGCTGAAAAACCAGAAATTCGCGATCGTGCTTATCAAATTGTAAAAAAATTGACTCACTCTCAATACATTTATAACGAAATTACTATTGAATCTCTGCTTTCTTTGGTACAAAGAGCTGCCGATGCGTGGATCACTACTAAAGTTCGAACAGCTATGCTAGATATAGCTGGTTTACATTTTTCTAATTTTAAAGTAATGACCGAAAATAAAGTCGTTTATTTGATGGGTACAGCCAGCCCTAGGCAAGCAGCAATAGCAACCGACATTGCCAGTCAAATTTCTGGAGTAAAAAAAGTAGTCAAGGTATTTGAATATAAATAATATAAATAATTACGTCAAAGTTATTTACAACCCAAAAATAGAACGAATAAATTGGGAAAGATAAATAACGGGGGGTGAAAGTATTCGATCGAGTAATCCAAACACTAACAGACCCAGCAAAATCCACATCCCATAAGGTTCGATTTTTGAATAGCTATAAGCTGCTTTAGGAGACAATATAGCAGAAACAACGCGACTTCCATCTAAAGGGGGAAGAGGAATTAAGTTAAGAATCATTAACACTATATTAATTAATATCCCAAAAATACCTGCATTATAGAAAAAAACCGTTATATTTATTAAGATAGAATCTTCTGTTCCGCTTCCCAAAATAACGCTTAGCTTTGCAATAGCTGCCCACAAAAATGCCATAAATAAATTGGCAAAGGAACCTGAGATTGCTACAAGAGCCATATCTCGACGAGATTTTCTCAGATTCTGCCAAGTAATAGGAACAGGTTTTGCCCAGCCAAAAGCAAACGTAAATTTACTCAGAATTAACATCAGAATTGGAAAAATAATAGTTCCCAAAGGATCAATATGCTTTATAGGATTAATTGTAACCCGTCCCATCATGAGAGCAGTCTTGTCGCCTAATTTACTAGCTACCCACCCATGGGCAGCTTCATGTAAGGTAATTGCAAACAATAAAGGTAAAATAATGACTGCAATAAGATGGATGAGATTGTTATAATTCATGAGGCTTAGTATATCAGAGACATCAAAAACTATTTAACAATATTCAAGCCTTTTTTTGACCAGCACACTTATTTGAGCGTGCTTCTAATCCTAGCTTTTTGGACCAGGAGAGAATTGTAGATGGATTTTTCAGAAGTCATATGGGAGCCCCACTTTTTCCAGTCCCTTCTTTATTATAAGGTATTTCACAGCTAGTTTCAAAGATGCAAACCGTGTATATTTTTATTTCTGAAATAAAAATATGGTAAGTAACTAGAAGAACGTGTAAATTCAATTACATTATTACTTGTTTTGTTATTTTATTACTTATTTTTTAATCACGCTCATTGCTTAGGATTCAACATTCAAAATCGTTTTTCCCATTTTAAATCGTAAATATCCCCTAACAAATAAAGAACGATTAGCAAGTTCTTGCGAAGGAATGACTAGAGCTTTCCATTTGACTCTCTATATTCGCGTTCAGCTTCACTTAAACTTGTCTGAAAGGATTTTTGATTAAACAATCGATTTTCATAATTAGCGATAGCTTTAGCCGAACGAGGTAATTGAATGCCTAAATGCGATAATCGCCATAATAATGGCAATAAAACACAGTCCACTAATGTAAATTCATCATTCATAAGATAAGGTTTTTCTTTAAAAATTGGTTCCATCAGTATTAGATCTTTTTTGAGTGCTTCACCTTCAACTTCTGACTGTTTAAAGAAATCCTTTTCAATGGACTTTAATCGCGGATATAAATCTCGTTCAATACGATACATTAATGAACGACATTTTGCTCGAGCTACAGGATAAACAGGTAATAAAGGAGGATGAGGAAAACGTTCATCTAAATACTCCATGATGATATGTGAATTAAATAGGACTAAATCTCGGTCTACAAGAGTAGGTAAAGCACTGTAGGGGCTAAGTTCAATTAAATCTTTGCTAGGATGATTCGCATCAACGTTAATGATATCAACGCTAACACCTTTTTCCGCTAGCACGATTCGTACTTGATGACTATAAATATCCATAGGACCTGAATAGAGAGTCATAATGGAACGCTTTAACATAATCATGGTTAACTTTTAGGTTATCCTAGAATTATCGTTTAGAATATTGGGTACCCTTTCGTGACTTATGATGGCCTACCTTCTTACGCTCAACCATACGAGGATCCCGAGTAACAAATCCAGCTTTTCGCAATACGCTGCGCCATGAGCCACCCTTTTTACTTTCTTCATCATAGCTTATTAAAGCTCGAGTAATCCCATGCCGAATCGCGCCGGCTTGTCCGCTATCACCTCCACCTTCAACAGTAGCATAAATATCGAATTGAGACTGGGCATTAAGGCTCATTAATGGCTGACAAACTACCATCCGAGCAGTTTCTCGACTAAAATATTCATCTAACTCTCTTCCATTAACCACGATCTTTCCAGAACCTCGTCTCAAAAAAACCCGAGCAGAAGCCGTTTTTCGACGTCCTGTGCCCAAATTTCGCTTTTCTATCGCTTCTTGTAGTAGTGCCATAGCTAAGACTTCTCTCCCCCTTCTTCTGTATCTAAACCAGATTAATTAATTCAGGTTGTTGCGCCTGATGAGGATGTTGATTTCCCACATAAACTCTTAACTTATTGTACATCTTATAACCTAATGGACCCTTAGGTAACATTCCCTTAACTGCTAATTCTAACACACGTCCCGGATATTTTGCCTGCAAATCAGAAAAATTAATGGTTTTTATTCCACCAGGATATCTAGAATGATGATGATACTTCTTATCTTTCAATTTCTTACCAGAAACGCGTATCTTATCTACGTTCACAACGACTATAAAGTCACCTGTATCAGCATTAGGAATATATTCTGGTTTGTGCTTTCCTCGTAAGCGCATAGCAATTTGGCTTGCCAACCGGCCAAGTGTTTTGTCCTTTGCATCCACTAATAGCCACTGTGGCTTAACAGTCTTTACGTTTGTCCTACAAGTCACCATAGTTATAAAATCATCAATTCAAAGAAAGGGAAAGCATGGTACAGCACATTGTATTGATATGCAAGCATAAGAGCGTTTTCTAAGAGGAATGTTCTAGCCTTAGTGATTTTTGAAGCAACAGCACTGCGACGAGAAAAAAGATAGCCAAAGAAGTTCGAGGATAAAAAAATCACTAAGGCTAGAAAGTGCTGAAGGTAAAGTCTAAAAAGAAAAAATTTTAAAAAAATTCGTTTTTATGCGAAAATATCTTACTTTTCAATAGTAGCTTTCTTACTATTTATAGTAAATTGTAGAAAACATAAAGAAGGAATTCTTATTAAGTAAAGTAAAAAGAGAAATCTACAAAACAGTGTAGTAAGAACAAAACTAAAACTCAATTTTACTCAATATGTACTCACCAATTCGTATTCATTATAAAAATCCTAACTTAATATTCTAGTCTTAGCGAGAGAAGCCCTGCTAAGTAGCAAAGATTTTGTGAGTCCTGTTTAGAGTAATGATATTCAGAAGCTAAATCTGTTATGATGTCATCAACGTTCGACTTACAGTAAGTAAAGATTTATGCCTAGAAGGAAGAATAATAACCTCTTTTTTGTCTTATCCTCTATTACGTATCTTTATCACGTATCTTTAAAAGATTCCTAACATTCACTTTAAATTAACTTAAGCTCACGAGGATAATTATCTCCATAATGGCTGTGTGTGTAGGATGGCCACTATTCTTCTTACACGATTAGGTAATCGATTAAAAATTTAATCCCTATTTTAAAAGCGTTGCAAAATTAAGAACTATCTTTTTTCAGTATCGATGAACATCCAAAGTAAAAATCTGACATCGGGTTAGAGTTCTCATCGATAAACTCAATCAATTAACGACGCTTTCTGGAAAAGTAGATGTTCCCACTAATATGATTGCTTTCAGTAGTAATTCTAAAACATAAAAACTCAAAATGCCGCTTTTTTAATACACTCGCAAAATATAAGAACAAAGAAAAAGAAAAAAAATGAAGTAGATATGGATTGTGACACAAAAACATTATCATAACCATTATTAAACACAGGATCAAAGACTTGAAGATGAATATTAAAAAAGCTCTACATTCTCAATAAAGCTCAACTTGGAGTAACATCGACCTTTTTGGCCATTTAACCGACGTAATCTTAATTGTAATCTTAATTACAAAATAATACTTTTAAAATCAAAAGATTAGCTGAGATGATCAATTAGATTAGCTGTTTTATATATTCAAATTCAAGGCCTAAACAACGAAACGGCTACATATGAATGATGCGATTATAACAACACCTATATAAACGATTAGCAAATATATCTTAGAATTGACTATCAAATACATCAATTTCAGAAATACTAATGAAGAAAAGCATCCGTTAGACAATATTATAAAAAATCCACTTAAAACACTTATCAAGCACTAACAAAATTACTAGATGAAGTGCTTAACATTAATGCCGTATTGACAACGATGGTAACACAGCTTCCCAATTTAAGGAATTAAACCACTGGTTTTAACTACATGCTAACGTCAACGTTATCGGACAATACAATCCATTTTAGAAAAAGATAAAAATGAAAAAATCCCATCTTAAAATACAGCAAGAATAAAATTTAAAATCAAAAAAAAGGGCCTAGCCTATGATGCAGATTTCTCTTCTTAAGATAGAAGGAAAGAGAATTAATGTCATTTTCTGGATGAACATATAGATAAACATAACTCTCACTTATAGCGATTAATAAAGTATAAATTCCGCATTCCCATGTATTGTATAATTCAATGCTTCCTATCCTTTCCAGATACACATTGATTTTTATAGATGTTTTTCCACAATAACATTTGATCTCCTAATTATGATGCTGTCAAGATACAAAATACTCTTTAATTTTCTATATAGCATCAACATCTCAGAGTCTTAAGTATTTTATGTATTTATCCATTAAATAACAAATCATCACTTTTAATTATAGTGAAATTAAAAAACCGTCATCTCCAAGATCAATATAACAGACATAACTAGAAAGAGCTTTATAACTAAGACCTATAATATGCTGTTATTATGCTGTATACCCGCAGATAGATGTTATACGTAAGTCCTGCATTCTCGATTGTTTGATACGCTTGTGCCTTTCATGAGATTTTCCGTCTATCTCAATATTCTGCGAGCAAAAACTCGATTATCGGAGACTTTTGTGCATACTGCCTATATAACAGCAGATGACCGGTCAATCATCCTATCCTACATCATGTTCATCCACTCTGGATATTTTTTAGCCAGGAACCATTTCCGCCTCAGTACCAAAGGATTACCAAAGGATTGACTAAGAGTACCTTTTCGGATTTATGATTTCACCATCGCTATTATCCTCCTTAACTACCATACCCCTCTAGGAAAATATAGCAATCCCTCTTCGAATCAAAAAACCTGGGAGAGCTATTTATTAACTTACCATAATGATAAATCATCCTTCCGATTTATCCGTAATAGACTTAGACTCTAGAAAATCTTCCACTGCACTGATGCTTACTTCTTGTAAAAAACGCAGCAATACTGTAAAAAGCAGAGAATTTTCTACGCGCTAAAGGCCGCATCCCAATCTATATTTTTTAAATAGAGTTTTTTAAGAGTACCTTATATCTCATTAGTTCATATTTTTCTTTATACTTTTTTTATCTATTGAATGTGTGTATTTGAAAAGTGAATAATTTCGAACAAGTACTACTCTCTCCTACCATTTAGTATTCACTTCTCTGCTTTCATTTCTAAATTAACAAAAAAGACACATCCTACAAAACAATAAATCAGATAACAACCTCATATTTGTTCATCAATCCATTTATAAATTTCAGTAAATTGGGAATGGCAAATTTGACACCTCGTGCCACAATCTGATGGTTTTCCAAGACGGTATATTTTCCCTTTTTTTATCCAGTGTTCTAACATAGAACGTATTATTTGAGGCTGCTTGCAAAAATGTAAAGATAATTCTTGCAAATTAGCTGTCTTTCGTTCTCTTAAAAAAGATTTTAAAGATAAAAGCACATCGCACCTGCTTATATTCAGTTTAAAAAGGAATCAACCTCTTTGGCTACTTATTCGATTCTTATTTTTTCTTGAGAAATCACAATAACACCGCAATCCAGCAATAACAATCATTAAAAAAGTGAGTAAACTTGTATTCCATAATAGTGTGGTCCATGGATGCTCAAACACTGTCAATAATTGGTAACAAATTACAGCCGATGTATAAGCTAAGACTGTGCTCCAAAGTATAGAAAATAAAGCCCATTTCTTACCTGCTTCACGAGATATCGCTACTATTGTCGAGATGCATGGAAAATATAATAAAACAAATAAAAGATAAGAAAATGCAGAAGCCTTCCCGCCAAACTGTCTATACATGACTCCATAAGCTGTTTTATCCATCTCATACAGCGATTCATTAGTTGAAATAGGATTTTTGAAAGCATCCCCTAATTGACTCAAATTTTGTGGCACAGATTTAATAGCGTCACACAGCCCCCTAAAAAAATTAAATTGAAATACTACAGTCTGCTTGCTTAAACAACCTTCCTGTTCGCTATATAAAGTATTTAAAGTACCTACAACTACTTCTTTCGCCAATATACCCGTTACTAAACCTACTGTAGCTGGCCAGTTATCTCTTTTTATTCCAAAAGGAGCGAATATAGGTGTTATGATTCGTCCCCCAGCTGATAATAGTGATTCATGAGTTATATTTTGCACTAATTTTCCTGTTATGGTGACTGAGTTTAAAACACTAATAATGACGCAAATCGGAATAATGTATTGGCCAGCGCGAAACAAAAAGTTTTTTAGTCGCTGCCACATATGACGATACATAAAACACAATCGGGGCACATGATAATGAGGTAATTCCATCACCAATGGTGCAGGCTTTCCAGGAAGAATCGTTTTCCGCAACACTAAACCGGATAGAACAGCAATTAAAATACCGATTAAATATAAAATAAATATGATAGTAGCGCCCCCACTTGGAAAAAAAGCACTGGCAAAAACAGAAAAAATAACCAACCGCGCTCCACAAGACATAAAAGGTACCATCATAACGGTTAGCACTTGATCGCGTCGATTTTCTAATGTACGTGCTCCTATCACTGCCAGTACATTGCAACCAAAACCAACAATCATTGGAACAAACGATTTCCCAGGTAATCCTAATGCTTGCATGAAACGGTCCATCACAAAAGCAGCTCGCACTATATAACCAGAATCTTCTAAGAAAGTAAGGAATAACAACATACCTCCAATAATAGGTACAAACGTAATGGTAGTATTTATACCTTTTCCAACACCACTAACCAAAAGCATAGTTATCCAGTCGGGACAATGCAAAGATATTAACACACGTGTCAGGCCGCCAACAAAAACGGTCATACTGCTAATATTAAAGAATTCTTGAAAAGCACCACCTATATTAATAGCAAATAAAAACATTAGGTACATAACTCCGAAAAATATTGGAATACCCAAAAATCGATTTAATACGATACAATCAATCCATTTTGTTATAGATTGTCGCGGTATTTTAATAAATTGTGTTATTTCCTGCATCATCTGATTAATAAATACGTAACGCGCATTGGCAATTAAAATATCAGGCTCTTCATTGAATTTAGTTTTAATTAAATCAATTCTATTTTTAGAAAATTTTAAAACCGACTCTTCCACCATTTGTTTTGCTAAATAATCATCTTCTAATAAACGTAAAGCTAACCATTTTGATAAATGGTTATCGCCGAAAGATATCATTCTCGTAAGTAGATGAACTGCCTCATTAATTTCGCTTGGTAGCAATAAACGAAATTTAGAAGGGTAGGGAGTTTTTTTTAATTTTAAAATAACATCTTTTAATGAATTTATGCCTTGATTTTGACAAGCAACCAAACCAACAATTGGAGAACCTAATAATTTACTGAGCTGCTTAAGATCTAACTTTAAGCCACGCTGTTTCACAATATCCATCATATTTACAGCCAAAATCACCGGAATATTCATTTCTAATAACTGTAAAGTAAGATATAAATTGCGTTCAAGATTGCTACCGTCAATGACGTTTATGACCATATTAGCTTCATCCGACAACAAACATTGACAAGCAATTTTTTCATCGACTGCATCTGATGCTACACTTGTTGAGTAGACTCCGGGTAAATCTATCACTCGCACACAAGAGTTTTGATGCTGAAAAAAGCCATATTTCTTATCAACTGTAACTCCTGACCAATTTCCTACATGCTGACGGCTACCTGTTAACAAATTAAATATAGCAGTTTTTCCGCAATTGGGGTTACCGGCTAAAACAACAGTAAAATCACTACTCATTCGCCACTCGCTCAATTTTTAATTGAATAGCTTCGTTTTGCCGGAGAGTAAGATAAAAATCACGTACCTGTATCTGGATTGGATCTCCTAGCGGAGCCCGCCGAATTACTTGAAATTGAGTATTTGGCGTGAGACCCATGGCAAGCAATTTTCGTCGATAAGATTCATCACCTGGATGAAACCCACAAATCCTACCCATGTCACCAAAATTTAAGTCGGAAAGAGTCAACATTCCTCCTTTTAAATGAGAATGAGATGCAATTGTATAATTCGCTATTATCCTCGTAATTCCAGATTGGTGTCAAGAAAATTGAGAATCATTCTCGTTAAATATGACCAATCTTCAGAACCGCTCTTTCTAAAAAATTCTGTGCAACAGAAAAATGATTTCTAGAGTTCTTTAAAAATCTCTCTAAAATATTAAAGAGCTTTTTCCTATTGGTTCTTAAGAGATTTGAACTATAAGATTAGATAAATTTACGCCGATTCTTATTTTAATTACGAAATTTTGGATGACTAAAGAAGATGACGGACCAGTTTAAATCAGGTATTCGCATTCAATGCTTCTCGAAGTTTAATCAAATGAGCACGAAAAATAGATGCGCGTAGCTTTGAAGTAGCCAAAAAATGATCTCTTAAATAGCTTCTTTAAACTAAAGAGCCATTTAGTTATTACTTATAACTTTCCTTTTTCAGTCTATTTAGCATTAGTAAAGATGTTCTATTCTTTTTCTTTGAAAACAATTTCATTAAGGGTTCTCTAAACTTAGAATACCTGAATTATAATCGTAAGCAAAAATTTCTGCATATCGACCCCAGTCAATGACAGTAGTTAAAACTTCGCTCGCTGTCTGCTCACTGAGATAATTCTCAAGATTATCCAGAAAGTGCTCTTTAGAAATCTCGTGGTTGAGATGTTTATTTAATTCTTGGCAGATTTTACTTGCTAATGGAACACATTCAATTAAATGCCTTGCAAATATTTTTTTACGTTCTAGAATGTTAGCTTCTGCTAATTGACGTCCTGCCTTTGTTAATTCGATGTCTCCACCGGAGACGCGAGCAAAATGCAGTATTTCAAGTGCTTCTGTAATAGGAAATAACGCATCAATTTCATAATGTAATTCTTCCGTTAATTCAGGTAAATCTATTTTTTTCTGCTCATAAGAAGCTAATGTTTCTATAAAGCCCATCATTTCAGAAATGGGTACTTGCGGTAACCTATAGCCAATATCGATAGTCTTAAATTTAATGGCTTCTGGAACAGCTTCTACCGATGATGGTTTTGTCATTAATCCATAAATATTATCTACGATTTGACGAAATTTTGGATCTTGATCATTTCGCAAATGCGGCAAGTCAACTTTCACTTCTGCACGAATAGTTCCTGGATTAATTGAAAATACTAAAATGCGATCCGCTAAAAATGCGGCTTCTTCAATATTATGAGTTACGATAATTACATTTTTAATGTTAGTTTTTCCAGAACGCCATATATTAATTAAATCACTTCTTAAATTTTCAGCCGTTAAAACATCTAACGCTGAAAATGGCTCATCCATTAATAGCACTTCTGGATCTACAACTAATGCTCGTGCTAACCCAACCCGTTGAGACATACCGCCGGATAATTCTTTTGGATAAGCCGATTCAAAACCATCAAGGCCCACGACATCAATAGCTTTAAGAGCACGAGCCCGACGCTCCTCACGGAGGACACCTCGGGCTTCTAGACCTAATTCAACGTTTCCTAATACCGTAAGCCACGGCATCAATGCAAAATGTTGAAACACCATACTTAATCCAGGAACAGGTGCAACGATGGGTTTATCGTGATAAAGAACTACTCCAGATGAAGGCTTAATCAAGCCTGCAATAATTCGCAGTAGAGTGGATTTTCCAGATCCGGATTTTCCTAAAATTGCGATAATTTCACCCTCATTTAAATTAAAGTTTATACGATCTAGCACTAATAAATCCTGTAAACCTTGTTTTTTAAATAGTTTACTTACATTTCTAACTTCGGTGATAGGATGATTATTTTTTCTCACGATCCACTACTCTGCCTGTTTTATTTAACCTGAAAATGTTCTTCCGCCAATCGATATAGCGGTCTCCACAGGCCGTGATTAAATGTTAATACATATAAAGACATCACCATAATCACTAGAGCAAGACGTGGAAAATCACCTTGTTGAGAAACAGATGTGATATAAGCACCCAATCCGATTGCATGTAAATGCGTGTCTCCCCAGTTCACTGCTTCAGCAATAATACTTGTGTTCCAAGCACTACCTGCTGCCGTAATGGCGCCTGTAATGTAATAAGGAAATATTCCTGGTAACATAAATCGTTTCCACCAGAGCCACCCCGTAACGTTCAATGTACCAACAGCATGGTGTAAGTTTTTAGGTAACGCCATTACTCCAGCAATGACGTTGAATAAAATGTACCATTGTGCGCTTAAAATCATCAGCGGTGAAGTCCAAATATTTACATTTAAAGCAAATCGAATGATGCAAACCACTATGATTGGAAATAACAAATTAGCAGGAAATGCTGCTAAAAACTGCGCGATAGGCTGAACTACTCGAGAGATATTCGGTCGTAAACCAACCCAAACTCCAATAGGCACCCAAATGAGAGAACTGAAAATAAGTAAAATAGTAACACGTAATCCTGTCACAAAACCCAAATAAAAGACGTGAAATATCTCAGACCAACTCACTTCAGCTAAAATAAAACGCATTAACAAGTAAAAAGAGATCGCCAATGCCAAAATTAAAAGCATATTCCAGCTTATAGTAAAAAACCGACGGAATAAATGTCGATATTCAGAAAATTTTCGTGGAAGACGATAATGAAAGATCCGGCAATTAACGATAGTGTTTCCTAATAAAGAGAAATATTTACCAATAAAACGTAAAAATCGCGTACGCTGAAATAAATTTAATATCCACGATTGTGCTTCACTTTCGCCTACATTTACTTCCGCACTGAATTTTTCTGCCCAAGCAACAAGTGGACGAAACAACAATTGATCATATAATGCAATCACGATAATCATTGTGATAATCACATAAATCACAGCCATTTTATCCGCGCGCTTAATTGCCAAACCGATGTAAGAACCAATGCCCGGTAACATAATATCGTGTCCTGCTACAGTAATCGCTTCTGAAGCCACTAAAAAAATCCAACTACCTGACATGGATATCATGGTATTCCACAATAAACCTGGTGTAGCAAATGGAGCTTCCACTCGCCAAAAGCATTGCCAAGCAGATAATTGCAACATTGTAGAAGCTTCTTGTAAATCATTTGGCACAGTTCGAAGGCTTTGATAAAAACTCAATGCCATATTCCATGCCTGTGCTGTAAAGATTGCGAATAATGCTGCACATTCAGGGCCTAATAAGCTACCGTGAAATATGGAAACAAAAGTAGCTACCGTAATTGTTAAAAAACCTAACACGGGTACGGATTGTAAAATATCAATTATAGGGATAATAATGCGTTCAGCATTGCGGCTTTTGGCAGCCCAAGTACCAAAAGTAAATGCAAATAATAGTGAAAAAAACATTGCGATTAACATGCGTAATATAGTCCGTAATGCATAATACGGCAGCATGGTCGGATCTAATGAAATAGAGAGAGGCTGCCCTAAATCAAACCTTGCCATCATTGCATTGGCGCCATAACCTAGTAAAACAAGAATGGCTAAAACCAATAAAAGAGCGACTGCGTCCCAATAATTCGGGATCGGAGATAAAATAACTTCATTTTTTGCATACGTTTTTTTTTTAAATAACAACACGTCCTCTCTATTTCTTTTTCTTTTATGGAGTAATTTTGGTGGCATCAACTGAAACTGAGAAACACCACATCCGATAAATCAAGATTCGATAATTTCTACTATAACTAACTATCGTCCATCGGCTTTCTACATTACCTGCAAAAACCTAAATTTAGGTGCAGTTTGGAAAACTATCATTATAGTCCTATGGACTATATAGGGAACTACTGGAAGTTTTTAAGCAAGGTGTGGTGTGATACACACAGCGCTCCTAGACCTCACAAAGAGGTAAGTTATTCAAAATTTGAGAACTTTACAGTGGTTTTTTAAAAAAGGCAACCTTCCTCTCTTTTGATTCCTTTTTTTCTATTTTTATCGATACCAATCATTTAATACTAATTTTACTCCATCCAAACCATTACTGCTCCGGTTGTGAGAAGAAAATAATTGAATGGATATCTTATTGCTGTTCTTATTGCCGTATCTAGTATTCAGCCAATGTTGTACTTCACTAAGAACTTTTTTCGCTACGCTTTGATTAAGTTTATCTGATTTCGTGAGGAGTATGTGAAGAGAAATATTGTATTTCACCACCCACTCAATCACATCCTCGTCCATCCCTTTTAAAGGGTGTCGTATATCCATAACTACTACTAATCCTTTTAAACAGTTCCGTTTTTTTAAATAACTCCTAACTAACTTTTCCCATCGTTCTTGAATTATACGAGGAACTTTAGCGTAACCATAGCCTGGTAAATCTACCAAACGCTGTTTCTCATTTAAGGCAAAAAAATTAATCATTTGCGTCCGGCCAGGCATTTTACTGGTACGCGCTAAACCTTTAATACCTGTAATTGCATTTAATGCGCTCGATTTTCCGGCATTAGATCGACCAATGAACGCAACCTCGGTTCCCTTATCCGGCGGAAAATTACTAAATTCAGCCGCACTATTAAGGTATTTTGTCTCTTGATAGATGGTGGATATCATAGTTCGATCATAAACTTAAATGTTTAATCTTGAAGGGTAAAGTATAACACTGTTTAAGATAAAATACGGAACTTTATCTAATTTTTTAAATTTAGTTCTTGTATAAATCCGAATAGGCAACGTTCTTTTATCCATTTCTCAGATAAATGATGTGTTGAGCATCAATGTTGGTTACTCATCCCCTAAAAAAATTAAATGACGAATTAAATGGAAAACTAATTGAGAGGCCGAAATTGTTATAACAGCAACTATTCAACAATAACTTAATGGCTTAATTCAGTACTTCATTCAGAAGATGGGCGGCTTGTGAGTATAATATTTTTCTATATTCCCATTTAGCCTATATGGTAGAAGTAGAGAATCTAAAGGATCTAAGAAGAGAGAAGAACTTGATAAATTCTTCCTGCCAAATTGGACTTTATTGAAAGTAATCATCACTTTATCCTGAACCTGCGAAAATTAAAACAAAAATTTTTCCTGTTAATTTAGGAGATTTTTTGAATGGCAGAATAAATTTCCTTTCCTTTCCTTTCCTTTCCTTTCAAGTTTCCAATTTTCAAGGAATCTTCGTTTTTTTGAACAAGTTTATCGTAAAGAGCACAAACAGTAATAACAATTTTCTAGGAAGTGAATAAACTTTTCAATATGAGATAAACTTGCAATAGTAAGCGTTGGAATTAAACATTTAACTAACAACTATTTTATTAAAATCGTCTTTTCCTTCCTCGGAACTTAAAAATTAACACAAGTCATTTTCTAAAATAACTTTTTTCTTATTAATTGAAGACAGACCGTTACTCAACGAGAAGATGTGATCTATACTAAATTCATATAATTATTCAACACGACAACCATCATAAGATTAAGATTAAATTGTTAACCGAAAACAACTACTTTTCTAAGGAAGTAGCATCTATGCATTCCGAACTCTCGGTTCAAGCTCATCATTTTTATAACGTTTCATCATATTTTCTAGTGAAATCACTTTGATTTTGTCGGCTTGCCCCGCAGTGGCAAACGCTTCATAACGTATTTCACATATGGCTTTCATTGCTTTTAGTGCTTCACTTAAGTATTTTCGCGGATCAAATTGAGAGGGATTTTTAACCAGATAACGACGAATGGCTCCTGTAGAAGCTAATCTTAAATCCGTATCAATGTTAACTTTCCGAACACCATAGCGAATGCCTTCTTGGATTTCTTCAATAGGTACACCATAGGTTTCAGGAATTTTACCTCCGTACTTATTAATTATCTTAAGCCACTCCTGGGGAACTGATGAAGATCCATGCATTACTAAATGGGTATCGGGTAGTCGTTCATGGATAGCTTTGATTCTATCAATAAAAAGCACCTCCCCAGTTGGAAGTTGTGAGAACTTGTAAGCACCATGACTGGTGCCAATAGCAATGGCTAACGCATCTACTTTAGTTTTTTTAACAAAATCAGCAGCTTGTTCAGGATCCGTTAACATCTGCTCATATGATAATCTCTTTTCAGAATCCAAATCATCCTTTTTGCTTGCTTTTAATTTTTCCAGCGAGCCTAAGCAACCAAGCTCCCCCTCTACCGAAACACCACAAGCATGTGCCATTTGTGCTGTTAATGCTGTTACTGAGATATTATATTCATAATCTGAAGGAGTTTTTTGATCTTCAAGAAGAGAACCGTCCATCATTACTGATGTAAACCCCATTTGAATAGACCGTTGGCATACTGATGGTGAAGCACCATGATCTTGATGCATGCAAATCGGGATATGTGGCCATTCTTCGGTTGCTGCAAGAATGAGCGCACGAATAAAATGAGGACCAGCGTATTGGCGTGCACTCGCTGAGGCTTGAACGATAACTGGGCTTCTCATTTTATCAGCTGCTTCCATAATTGCACGTACTTGCTCTAAGTTACTGACATTGAAAGCAGGAACTCCATACCCGTGCTCGGCAGCGTGATCTAATAGTTGCCGTAAAGTGATAAGAGCCACAAAATCTCCTTCTTTTTTATGTTTTATTATGAACCACTTTTAAAGGGTAAAATCTTTATGGCTTTATAAGCTATCCATCTCCATTGTATCTATATGATCACCCTTACCCCAACATTATAAAATTCTCATTATTAAATAAGCTCTTTTCCCATAAAAAATAGTTCTCGCGTAAGCTACTATTTAGAGTATATTCTGCAACTTCTATTGCGATAGAGATTACACATAAACGTCCTAACTATAACGAAAAAATCAAGTGGTTTTTTTTTATGTGCCGAGTTAAAAGCAGAATCGTTATTATTTTAACCAACATAATTTGAACATCATCGGCAATTGTGCTATTTTTCCTTAAATATAATTAAGGCCTTGTGAATGAAAGTACGTTTGTTTTTTTATTTTAAAAAAGCATCCGCTACATCTAACATACGGTTAGAAAACCCCCACTCATTATCGTACCAAGAGATAACCTTTACTAGTTTATCGATTATTCGAGTTTGACCTGCATCAAAAACTGATGAATGCGGGTTATGATTAAAATCGATAGAAACAAGCGGCTCTTCATTATAACCAATAACACCTTTCATTTTACCCAAACAAACTTCTTTCATCAAGGCATTAACTTCTAAAACATTCACTGATTTTTTGGCATTAAAAGTAAAATCAATCACAGAAACATTAATTGTAGGCACACGAATAGCATAACCATCTAATTTTCCATTTAATTCTGGCAATACCAACCCAACAGCAACGGCAGCTCCAGTTTTGGTAGGAATCATTGATTGTGTAGCTGCACGTGCTCGATGCAAATCTCTATGATAGCTATCAGTAAGGTTTTGATCGTTAGTATAAGAATGAACAGTTACCATTAACCCACGTTTAATTCCAATTTCATCATTTAATACTTTCACCAGAGGTGCCAAACAGTTTGTTGTACACGAGGCATTAGAAATAATTCTATCTTCTTTAGTAATAGTATTTTCATTAATACCAAATACAATGGTTTTGATATTATTACCAGCGGGTGCAGAAATTAAAACTCTTTTTGCTCCAGCGCTCAAATGCGCCTCAGATTTTTCTTTATTCGTGAATAATCCTGTACATTCGAGCACTAAATCAATACCAAGTTCTCGCCAGGGTAATTCTTTTGGATTTCTTATCGAAAATACTTTAATTTTATCGCCATTAATCACTAGTCCTTCTTTGTCAACGCTCACGTCAGCTGGAAATAGTCCATGCACTGAGTCATATTTAGTTAAATGAGCAGCATTGATGTTGGTATCTCCCAAATCATTAATGGCAACAATTTTAAAGTCATGATGCCTCTTTGATTCGTAAAAAGCCCGTAAAATATTTCGGCCAATGCGGCCATAACCATTAATAGCAATTTTATATGCCATGTTATCTCTCCTCAGTTTCAAATTTTTAGAAAAACCCTTTCACTGTATCAATAATCCGTTTTGGAGTGAATCCATATTCATGATACATCACTTGATAAGGTGCTGAAGCGCCAAATCGATCGATCCCAATTACCTTACCTTCGCGCCCAACAAATTGGTACCAATAATCTGGATGAGCTGCCTCGATAGCAATGCGCTTGGTTATGTGTGAAGATAAAACTGATTCCTGGTAATTGATATCTTGATTTTTAAAAATTTCACAACAGGGCATAGAAACAACTCGTACCGGAATGTTTTTTTCCAAAGCTTTTGCAACTTCAACAGCAATCATTACTTCAGAACCCGTAGCTATTAGAATAACTTGAGCTGGTTTTGTCGCCTCCCACAATATATATCCTCCTCTTGCAATTAATTTCATTTGTTTCAAATCATGATGCTGATGGGTAACCTTTTGACGAGTTAATAAAATACAACTTGGTCCATAATGCTCAATCATCTCTCGCCAAGCCACTGCTGTTTCGGTACCGTCACAAGGACGCCACACATACAAATTTGGAATCATTCGCAAAGAAGGCAATTGCTCAATTGGTTGGTGCGTAGGACCATCTTCTCCCAAACCAATCGAATCATGAGAATAAACAAAAATAGTATGTGCCTGAGTAAGCGCTGCTAGACGTATAGCATTTCGCGCATAATCTGAAAAAGTTAAAAAAGTACCAACAAAAGCAATAAAACCACCGTGTAGTGCAATGCCGTTTGCTATAGCTGTCATCGCGAATTCTCGCACACCATATTCAATATAATTTCCCTGACGATTTTCTTTACTCAAAATATTCGCGCCCGACCATTTTGTGCAATTCGATTCTGATAAATCGGCAGAACCACCAATTAATTCAGGTAATGAAGGTACAATAGCGTTTAAACATTTCAAAGATAATTTACGTGTAGCACTGTCTTCTTTCAATTCTTCCATATTTAAAATAAATTTTTCTACTGTTTTAGCATAGTCTACGGATAATAATTTTTTCTGTCGTCGCAAAAATTCTTTTGCTAACTTAGGATGATGTTTTTCATAATGAGTGAATAATTGATTCCACTGAGTTTCGCGTTCTTCCCCTTTTTCTCTCGCATCCCATGCAGCATAAATTTCCTGAGGAATTTCAAATGGCGGATAAAGCCAATTTAAAATTTTTCGAGCACCGGCAACTTCTTCCTTTCCTAGAGGAGCTCCATGTGTCAACGCTTGGCCTGCCAAAATAGGCGCACCATAACCAATAATCGTTTTGCAACAAATTAGTGTTGGCTTAGTGATTTCATTTTTTGCAACAATAATAGCTTGAGAAATGACGTCGGGATCATGCCCATCTATATGTGGAATTACTTGCCATCCATAAGCTTCAAAGCGCTTTGGTGTGTTATCGGTAAACCACCCTCGCACATCTCCATCGATAGAGGTACCGTTATCGTCATAAAAAACAATTAATTTTCCTAGACCTAAGGTTCCTGCTAACGAACAAGCTTCATGGGAAATACCTTCCATGAGATCCCCGTCACCTGCAAAAACATACGTGTGATGATCCACTATGATTGGAAAATTCTTACGATTAAAAGTTCTAGCTAAAACTTGTTCGGCGATAGCCATTCCCACCCCATTGGCTAAACCTTGCCCAAGTGGACCCGTTGTCGTTTCAACACCAGGAGTGTGCCCAAATTCAGGATGACCTGGTGTGCGTGAATGGAACTGACGAAAATTTTTTAAGTCTTCAATTGTTAAATCAAACCCACTTAAGTGTAACAGCGCGTATTGTAACATGGCTCCATGACCGTTAGATAAAATAAATCGATCACGATTGAACCAATAAGGATTAGTAGGATTGAATTTTAAAAAATCGCGCCACAATACTTCAGCAATATCCGCCATGCCCATTGGCATTCCGGGATGTCCAGAACTAGCTTTTTCTACAGCATCCATTGTCAACACACGAATTGCATTAGCACACTCTCGGCGTGATAGCATAAACCTTTTCCTTTGATAATTCTAAAAATTAGAATTCTAAATTAAAACATAAATATCAAACTATAGATGGTAACGCGTCTAAAGAGGTTACGCAATTTTAAGAGGTTTGGTGTTAAGTAAAATTGACGTTAAGTAAAATTCTCGGTCGAAAATTAGAGCATTCAGATTAACATTGGATAATATTACAGGACTGTAACACTTTGAGGTCTAAGCGTATTATCTCCTAGAGGTTAGGAATGTTGTTAATCTTATTATAAATCTCCAATTTTCCAAAAATAGAAATATAATCCAATGGGAAGTATAATTCTGTTTTTAAATTTTTCGATAAAGGAATGAAACGATGTGTGGCATTATAGGGGCGATTGCTCAACGTGATGTGGCAGACATTTTATTGGAAGGTTTGAACTATTTAGAATACCGTGGTTATGACTCTGCCGGAATCGCCATCCTTCATCCAGAAACTTATAAAATTCAACGATCTCGTATTAAAGGTAAGGTTCAAGCTCTTGTCAAAAAGCTAGAAAAAAAACCTCTGAAAGGTTACACAGGCATTGCCCATACTCGCTGGGCGACGCATGGAAAACCCACAAAAAACAATGCTCATCCTCTCTGCTCGAAAAATTCCAT
This sequence comes from Coxiella endosymbiont of Dermacentor marginatus, assembly GCF_907164955.1. Lineage (GTDB taxonomy): Bacteria > Pseudomonadota > Gammaproteobacteria > Coxiellales > Coxiellaceae > Coxiella. The sequence goes on from NZ_OU015521.1 coordinate 242,836, forward strand.
TTCCATCGTTCACAACGGTATCATCGAAAATCATGAATTGCTTCGGCAAAAGCTCACAAAATTAGGCTATGTATTTAAGACAGAAACTGATACAGAAGTAATTGTTCACTTAATTAATTATTACAGTAAAAATAAAAAGGAATTATTACCAGCTATCCGGCAGGCCACTCAGGAATTAAAGGGAGCTCATGCCTTAGCCATTATTTCCACTATAGAACCCGAAGCATTATATGCGGTTCGCTGTGGCAGCCCTTTAATTATTGGTCTAGGAATTGGCGAACACTTTATTGCCTCAGATATTAGTGCTTTGCTTTCAGTAACTCAGAAATTTATTTATTTAGAAGAAGGAGATATTGCTAAAATTGGAATTAATACTGTTTCTATTTACGACCAATCTGGAAAATTAATTGAACGGCCTTCACATACTTCGAAAATTGATTATGATGAGGTGAAAAAAGGGAAATTCCGTCATTTTATGCAAAAAGAAATTTTCGAGCAGCCACAAGGTGTGCTAGATACGATTTCTGGGCATTTAATAAATAATACAGTAACCCTACAGAGTTACAATCATCAAAAAGCAGAATCTATTCTTAGAAGAATAAAACGTCTCCAAATTGTTGCTTGCGGTACAAGTTTTCATGCTGCTTTAGTTGGTCGTTATTGGTTAGAAGACTTAGCCGGTATTCCTTGTCAAGTGGAAATCGCCAGCGAAAATAGGTATCGCAAAGTAGTAGTAGAACCTAATACTTTATTTATTGCTATATCTCAATCTGGGGAAACAGCTGATACGTTAGCAGCATTACGCCAAGCAAAGAAATTGGGATATGCTGCAACCTTAGGTATTTGCAATGTTCCAACAAGTTCCATAGCTCACGAAACTGACCTAGTTTTTCTTACTCGTGCAGGAATTGAAATCGGTGTTGCAGCTACTAAAACATTTACTACACAATTAGTTTCTTTATTATTACTAGTCGCCTTGTTTCAAAGAGAAAATAATGGAAAATGTGAAATTATCATTAATCATTTACGAAATTTACCAGATCTTATAAAAAAAACACTTGATTTAAGCGCTTCCGTCAAGCAGTTGTCGCAGCATTTTTTGGATAAACAAAATGCTTTATTTCTGGGTCGCGGTGCACTTTTCCCAATCGCTTTAGAAGGCGCTTTAAAATTAAAAGAAGTTTCCTATATGCATGCAGAAGCTTACCCAGCAGGCGAATTAAAACATGGTCCTTTAGCTTTAATCGATAAAGGCATGCCAGTTATCGTCATTGCACCTAATAACCATTTGATTGCAAAGTTAGAATCAAATATACAAGAAGTTCGAGCGCGGGGAGGTGAATTATATATTTTCATAGATGAACAAATTCCCTGGAAATCCAAAACTTACAATAGCTTAGGCTTAGCTATTCAAATGCCTACTATGGCTGACATAATCGCTCCTATTGCTTATACCGTACCCTTGCAATTACTAGCCTATTATACGGCTATTTTAAAAGGAACTGATGTTGATCGACCACGCAATTTAGCGAAATCTGTTACGGTAGAATAAAAATTGCTCTTGGCCCTAAGTCGCTCTAAAAAATCACTAAGCTCAATTTTCTCAACTGATGTATTAGCTTTTGATGTATTAGCTTTTACAGATTTTCTGTTGGTTAAAATTTTACCATAAAAGCGGAAGTTATTTGAAACGTTCGGACCTATCTCAAGAAGCTGACCGTAAACTCTTGACTAGGTGTAATCACGAGCATACGTACATATATGATAAAGCCTTACTGATCTTTGATGAAATTCAAGAATGCTTTAATATGCATTATCCTAAATAGTTTGCAAATATTTCTAAAGTTCCTTGTTTAGGTATAAAGCTAGTATATACTAAAGAAGTTTCTGTCCTTGCTCTGTTTTAGAAAGATGTATTTCAAAACCCTTTTTACCCGATTAACTTTAGTCTACTTAACTTTAAATTGAATTTTTGTATAATGAAGGCATCGGGTCGCTAGAAACTAAGAAGAAGAATCCACTTGACCATGTTTTAGTCTCCTTTGCATTTTTCGTCAAGCTATACCCATTTGAGAATGTAAGCAATTAATTACAGACCTCCTTTGGAATTTTTCCATATCGAGTGAAGATACACACGCTAATTCAAAACTACTTAACTAACCTAACCAAATTTTCCGTTACCCGAAGCTTGGTCATTTTTAAGAAGAAATTTCCGCTACAAAATGTATTATTGTAGAGTAATCATAACATCACCTGCTTTACGCAATACAACTGAATCAATAAAATCTATTATTTTCCAAGATTGATAATCATCGCTGACAAAATCTAATCGATGTAAGGAAAAGATTAAATGATATTAACCTAAACAAAAAAAATTTTTAGAGAAATATCACATAAGTCCTTCACCTGATGCTTCTTTTTTATGTAATCATTTGCATCAACAAGTCTTTCCTAAATTTACTACTATTTATCAGAAAAAGAGTTCTATCCTTTTCAAAAGGTTGCATACTCATTAATCAAACCTAATTACCGGGTTATAACCTCTTTTTTAAGAGCGAGAAAAATTTCACTACTTTTTTAGAAAAAGAATATTCGTGATCTATTGATTAATATTACAATCATTTTTCAAATGATTCGCTTTCTCAAAGCTTAGGAACGATGTTATAAAGATTACTTAGAACTTCATCCAGCGAACAGTTAGAGTCATGAGAATATTAGCACCCATAGCTAACACAAATAATCGGTTAGAAAAGAAGTTGAGAAAACATAATGCCTATTCACTTATCTTTGCTTGTTTAACTCATTTAGTCCGAAAAGCATATATAATAATTACTGAATAGCTAACAATCAATAGAAGAAGATGCTACAAATACCAACAGAACCCAAAAATAAATAATCTTAAAATAAAACAGCAACAATTAAGAGAAATTGGATGCCCATTGATTTTAATCAACATTGCTTTGATAGACGATTTATTAATCCACTAAAATAACCACAACTAAAATTAAAACCCTATTTCATCCGTGGGAAGTAAGAAGAGTAAACAATCCATAGTAGTAAGAAAAATCAAAAATGAATGGAAGGAAACTACTCAATTCATAAAATCACCACTAATGCAAAAATGAAATGTTTTCATTTTCGGATTTTTCCGTTCAACAACCCCACCCGTATTAAAATCTTGTAAATCTTAATAAAATATATAGCGTGATGAAATCAGATATGCGTTGCTTTTTCTGTTTTCAAGTTTCTTTAAAAATAGCCAAGCACCCACAGTAAAAATGCATTGGCCAATGAAATTGGCAAAGAAAAATTAAAGCAGTACTGATAAATTCAACCAATTTAAAAACATTGTCTAAATAATAAATGCTGTTAATAATCAAACTGATAATAAAGTCAAATAAGATCAGCGATAAAGACAATATTTCGCTTTATATTGATAAAAACTGATATTCATAATCATGCTTACGCAATGGAGCTTGCTTGATATGAAGTCGGCAATCCACACTTACTTCTAATGATTAATTAATAAAGATTAAACTATGGATAGCTATTTAATAGCTGACAATAAATCACTAAGAAACAACTCCAGTAAACAAATTAAAAATGCTTTTTGCAATCTATACAAATCGGATAAATCCCCTGAAATTGACTAGGGACGGCTTAGCATTCTAAAACCGCTTTCACGTGTAATCAAAGATCACAGTTCCGCTCTACTCTAAATACAGAGGGGTTTATGTAAACTTACGATACGAATCGTATCGCTAGAGTACAGCAGATATTAATAACTTGCTAATGAAGAATCAATACAGTTAATCCAGGCAAGAATACCCCCTTTCAAGCTTGAAACTCGAGTAAACCCACTATCTTTTAGTAATTGTGCGGCGTAATAACTACGCTGCCCGGACTTGCAATAACAAACGATAAACTTGTTTCTCGGTAACGTTGTTAGAAGCTTATTAAGTTTAGGTAACGGAATATGCAGACCACCAATATGGCAAATATCCCTTTCATAGAATTCACGCACATCAATTAATAAAATGTCTGCGTTTGATTTTTCTAACCACTGAGAGAGTGTCTTCACTTCTATTTCCTGAATTTGTGCTTGATCCTTACCTATCGGAAAAAACTCACTGATTGATTCACCTTCAATACAGCATGGACAATGAGGATTTTTGGGTATAACAAATTCTTTTACCTTCATTGATAAAGCATCAATAGTCAGCAGTCGTCCCGATAGTACTTTTTCTTTGTTTAATAAAATTTTTATAGCTTCGGTGGCTTGAATACAACCTAAAATTCCAGGTAATACACCTAGAACACCACCTAATGTACAATTGCCAATAAGTTCCTTTGGTGATAGTGCTTCATATAAACAACGATAACAGGGACCTTCTTTATAATTGAAGACACTACATTGACCTTGAAATTGGTAAATTCCTGCAAAAATTAGGGGTTTTTTATGTTTAACACAGACATTATTTAGTAAGTAACGTGTTCGATAATTATCAGTGCAATCGATAATAATCTCAAAATCACGCACTGTTTTTTCTGCGTTATCTTCTCTTAAGAAGATTTCATAGGTAATTACTTTTAAAGAAGGGTTAAATTGTTCAAGATAATGTTTTGCTTGAACTGCTTTATTCTTACCAATATCATTAGGTGTGAAAATGACTTGTCTCTGAAGATTCGATATTTCCACTTGATCACCATCAATAATACCCAAAGTACCAATACCTGCTGCTGCTAAATATTGCAATACAGGAGAACCCAACCCCCCAGCACCAACACAGAGAATGCGTGAATTAAAGAGACGTACTTGCCCTTTTTGACCGATTAATGGAAAATGGCGAGTATAACGTCTGTTATCCATGGAAGTTAGCGCCATAAAAACCTAATGTGCCTCATCCCAATTATTTCCTACTCCAATATTAACCACTAACGGCACTAAAAGGGATGTGACTTCTTCCATTTCTTTCTTAATTTTCGGAATAATGCGATTAAGATCTTTATTTGCAACCTCAAAGACAAGCTCATCATGCACCTGAATAATCAAATTGGTATTAATGGTACTGTTATTTTTAAGCCAATCATTTAATTTGATCATAGTAATTTTAATGATATCCGCTGCAGTACCCTGTACAGGTGCATTAATTGCAGCGCGTTCGGAAGCACGGCGGCGCTGAAGATTAGAAGCGTTAATGTCAGGAAGATAGATACGTCGACCAAAAAGGGTTTCTACATAGCCCTGCAAAGAAGCTATAGCACGTGTTTTTTTCATATATTCATGAACCTTAGGATAACGTTTAAAGTAAATATCGATGTACTTTTGAGCAAGCTTACGTTCAATACCAAGTTGGTGTCCAAGACCAAAACTTGACATACCATATAATAATCCAAAATTAATCGTCTTAGCATGACGACGTTGTTCCGTTGTTACTTGCTCTAATGGTACTTCAAAAATCTCAGAAGCGGTGGTACTATGAATATCCCATTTTTTTTCAAATGCCTTGATTAATTCGGAGTCTTTGGACATATGAGCAATAATACGTAATTCCACTTGTGAGTAATCTGCTGAAACGATACAAAAACCCGGTGGTGCAATAAAAGCACGTCGGATTTTTCGACCTTCATCCGTACGGATAGGGATATTTTGCAAATTAGGATTATTTGAAGATAAACGTCCTGTAGAGGTAATGGTCTGATTGTATGACGTATGCACCCGACCGGTTAATGAATTCACTTGTTTAGGTAGACGATCGATATAAGTCGATTTTAATTTACTAAAACTTCGATGCTCCAAAATAACTTTTGGCAAAGGATAATTGCGTGCCAAATCCTGCAATACATTTTCCGCCGTCGACGGCTGCCCTCCGAGAGTTTTTTTGAATATCGGCAGTTTTAATTCATCGTACAAAATCTTTTGTAATTGTTTCGGTGAGCCGAGATTAAATGCCCGCCCTGCTAACTTATAAGCCTCATATTCAAGCTTATTGATACATTGACTCAATTCATCACTTTGTAAGCGCAACATTTGGGTGTCAATTAATACACCATGCCTTTCCATTTGCATTAGAATAGGTATAAGCGGTATTTCAATTGACTCAAAAACTTTCTTTAAATTTTTTTCTTTTTCGATTAACGACATTAATTTATAATGTAATTGTAAGATTAGATCCACATTTTCAGCAGCATAGATTGTTGCCTTGTCAATGGGGACTAAATTAAAGGTAATCCGTTTGATGTCCTTCCCCACAATATCTTCAAACTTGAGTATTGAACGCCTTAGATAATGTAAAGCTAATGCAGATAAATTATATCGACTACTATTGCTATTTAAAATATAGGATTCCAATTGGATATCATATATTTTTGCTTTGATACTCAAGCCTTCTTTGGCTAACATCTTACTGCCATATTTTACATTTTGACCGATAACTGTTTTTTCTGAATCACCGATAATTGATTTTAATTGCTGCAGTACCCACTTTTTTTCAAGTTGAACAGGGGCATGAGCGTAATTATGGCCTATAGGAACATAGGCTGCTTTATTAGGTCTAATGGCAAATGAAATTCCGACTACGCTCACTTCTACAGCAGAAAAATTATTAGTTTCTATATTAAAAGAAAATTCTTTAGCATCTCTTAATTTTTTTTCCCACTTTTCAAAAGTTTTTTTACTAACGATGGTAATATAATTAGGATTATCAGAAGATTTAATAGTCTTTTCCATTAAAATCTCCGAGAGCCAGGATTTAAATTCATATTTGGTAAATAATTCAATTAATTTTCTATTGTCTTTAGATCCCAATTTTAAATCCGTTAGTTTTTCTTCCAAAGGTAGATCAGAAATCACCGTAACTAATTGACGTACTAACGGTAATTGATGCAAATGAGCACGAAGGTTTTCACCTACTTTTCCTTTTATTTCATTAGCCTGTTTTTGAATATTTGCAAGGGATCCATATTCATTCAACCATTTAGCAGCGGTTTTTGGGCCCACTTTGGGAATGCTTGGAATATTGTCGATTTTATCACCGGTTAAACTTAAATAGTCAACAATTTTTTCAGGGGGGACGCCAAACTTTTCTACGACACCCGAAGGATCCAAGAAACGATGCGTCATTGTGTTAACTAAAGTAACACGATCACTGACAATTTGTGCTAAATCTTTATCTCCTGTAGAAACTAAAACAGGCAACCCATTTGCTTTAGCTTTTTTAGCTAAAGTAGCAATAACGTCATCAGCTTCATAACCGTCTTTAACGATCAACGGAAATCCGAGTGCTTTGATAATTTCAAATAACGGTTTTATTTGTTGAGACAATTCACTAGGCATCTCTTGTCGATTCGCTTTATAGCCACTATAGAGATCGTCACGAAATGTTTTCCCCTTAGGATCAAACACTACAGCAACATACTCTGGTTGATACTCTGCTATTAATTTTCGCAGCATACTAATCACACCATATATCGCTCCCGTCGGTTTTTGCCCTTTTACAGTGATTAACGGCGGTAATGCATAGTAAGCTCGAAAGAGGTAAGATGAACCATCTACCAACAAAACAAATGGCTTAGTAGTTTCATTTATCATAAGGCCCTCATCATCATTTGCTATCACGAAATAAATGGGTTAAGAAAGAAACCTAATATTAGGGTGAAATCACTAACCTATGATGCTCGCTGAGGATAATTGACATCTCAGTGAACCAGAAAACAATTAGATACGATTCAAACTGTTCAAAAACACACAAAACTGATAACATGAGCGATTTTTGATAATCATGTTCATGTTTAATTTCATTAAAGACTATGTTAAAAAGATCTATATCACCTTTTGCTTTGTTACTCACTTCTGTTAGCGCCATTTTGGGCTCGGGGTGGTTGTTTGCTACTTATTACACTTCGGAACTGGCAGGTCCTTCAGCGATCTTTGCTTGGCTTATTGGTGGTATAGCTACCATCATTATTGCTTTTGTTTTTGCTGAGCTTTGCACGATGCTGCCGATTACCGGTGCTAGTATCCGAATCCCGCATTATACACATGGTACACTGGTAAGCTTTCTTTTTTCTTGGATAATCTGGCTGTTCTACGCTTCATTAGCTTCAACGGAAGTTCAAGCAGTCCTGCAATATTTGAATTATTTCTTTCCCTCATTGGTTCATAACGATGGTGGTTTAACTACCTTAGGCTATTTTTTAGCTTCAGTATTAATGATAGCAATTTCAGCAATTAATATTTTTTCTTTACGTTGGTTACTAAGATTTAATAGCTCTTTAACCATTTTAAAAATTTCTATCCCTACGGTAGTAGCTATAGTTATTTTAAAATTATATTTTTCCCCTTCTCGACTTATTCATCCTGCTCATACCTCCTTCATGCCTTATGGAATGCACGGAATATTTTCAGCAGTCACCACTGGCGGAATTATTTTTGCTTTTAGTGGATTTAAACAAGCTTGTGAAATGGCCGGGGAAGCTAAAAATCCAACGCGTGCTTTACCTCTTGCTACCATTGGGTCTGTAATAATTTGTCTAATCATCTACCTTTTACTGCAATCCGCTTTTTTATCCTCGCTTTTGCCCATTAACTTAATTCACGGTTGGGCACACTTGGACTTACAAGGTGGAAAAAGTCCTATCACCGCGATTGTACATCAAAGACACTTAGATATTCTCCTTCCTTTATTGTATTTAGGAGCAATTATTGGACCCTTAGCCGCTGCGTTGATGTACACTGGTAGTGGGGGTCGCGCATTGTATAGTATGAGTAAAAATAATCATATTCCTCTTTTATTTCAACGTCTGACGACTCAGGGAAATCCTTCGATTGCTATCCTTACTAATTTTGTTTTAGGGATGTGCCTCTTTGCACCACTGCCGGGATGGAATCGCATGATAGCTTTTCTCACTTCATTAATGGCATTAACGTATGGTGTTGCTCCTATTTGCTTGTTAGCCTTACGTCAACAGCTTCCTCAACGTCTGCGACCATTTAGACTACCTGCTGTTACTTTATGGACTGCGGGAGCATTTTATATCTGCACTCTTCTTACTTACTGGAGTGGATGGATGATTATTTCTAAACTCGGCCTTACTTTACTTATCGGGCTTACTATATTGGTTGTTCACCGCTATTTTATCGAGCCAGATAAGCGATTTTCTTTTCACTGGCGAGCATCGATATGGATATGGCCCTATTTTCTAGGGATGGCATTAATTTCTTATCTCGGTAATTTTGGTGGAGGAAAAGAGATTATTCCTTTCGGCTGGGATTTTATTGTTATTGGTGTATTTTGTATTTTCACTTTATGGCTGGCAATGAAATTTAAATTGCCCGCTGAACTCACTCAACGTTTCCTTCAAGATCCTGAATTCGATCAGTAACCGCATAAAGGATTAAGGCCTTTTGTTTATTGAAAGAAGAAGAAGTTTGTCAAAATTTCTAGCGCCAATAAAATAACCCACCATCTCCTCCAAAGCAAGGAGGAGGTTAACGGTATTTTAAGTAAAAATGGGATTTTTCACACTTTAAAGTTCAATCTACACCTTAGTTTAGTAGAAGCACCTTAATATTCTATCTGAAGTAGACTCCATAAAAAAAGAAATACATCGATACATTAGCTCTGACTGATTTTCTTATATGGGATCGAGCTTGCAACTGATGGATTTTCTTTTTCTTGTTATGTTTCAGATAATCCTTTTATCTCAGCCTGTTTTCTTGTAACAGCAACCTGATGATTAAGTTGCTACTCTGGGTTATATAATAGTTCCTTGAGGAAGGGTGAATAACTATAATTATCAATTAAATTTCAACAAGTAAGGTTTCTATCGTGATAGACTAATGCGATTATCTTTTTGAATATAAAATTTATACAGCTTATTTTACATTTAGTTTTATTCATCGCTGCTCATCGTGCGCTACTCGTGAGCGAAAGGCATCTTGCGCAGAGTTTGAAACTATTTTGTTATGTCAACATTCTTAACTAAACTTACATCGGGCCTGCTAACAACACGTTACTATTTAGGATTGTGAGACGATGTTCATATTGTAAGTCAGTTCTCTTTCACTAATGCTTAATAAAATAGCAATAGCTAAATCACTTTTCATTACTTTTATTACTCATTATTTAGATAATTCAGTAAGTAGCATTTTTTAATTTTATCTCGATTGAAATAATGAAAAACTAATAGAAAACCTAAGTTTATAATGCTTTGTTTATTAACATAAGTCGTTCCTTAAGTTTCTATTTATTCCGATTATTCCGAATTATAAACGGACCAAGCAATAAAAAAATTAAAACGCCCTAAAGCGTTAATTGCAAGAAAAGTATTATTTATCACAATAGCTTTTACTCTCGTTTTTAATTCTAGTTATGACGATTGGTATTAATCTTGCTAATCGGGAAATGCATTATGGAATTTAATAAATTACTGATGGACCATGATAATTAATTCTATTTCACCTCAGTTACAAAACATTTATTAATTGCAAAACGAATGACTAACATTTGGTATTCAATATTATTTAATAGATCCTGCTACTAATATATTAACAACGATTATAAAAAAGTTTGATGATCAGTATCTAAATAAGTATTTAAGCTATTTTGTAGTATCGTTAAAAAAGTGTTAATACTAGCTTTAGCTCTTATTACAGTAAATTAAGTGTAGCTACTTCTCATACCTGCACGTACACTCACTTGCACTTGATTTGTATTAACTATTTTTCAGCACATAATGTTGTACATTACTAATCGCTAATTAATGATCTTTAATCCAAATAGTAACTACTGATTACAGGCAATATCACCGTAATAATACTATTTTTAAAGTTTAATTATCTGTTTTTGTTATCACAGTAAACTATATTATGAGCTAATCAGTCCATTTCTGCCTTATTTTAAGTGTGCTATTACAAAAAATTTTACAGAATAAGATTTTTATTAAAAGGCTATCTGTGCTACCTATAGGTAGCAATTACAAATTCTAATTCGTTGAAAAAAATGCATCTAAATCAAATGCTATTATCATTGTTTTAAAGCAAGTACGAGATGAATACCCGATCACCTCAATCCACTTTATTAAAAGTGGATTGAGGTGATCGGGTAAGAAAAAGACACTTGAATCCAATAAATCTTCCTTGATAGACTTCAAAAGATGATTACAATTCTTGTTGATGACTGCATTCCTTTTATTTCTGAATTATTTGGACGCTGGGGCAAATTAATTTTAAGGTCAGGAACTGCTATTCAAAGAAGCGATCTTAAAACAGTCAATGTTTTATTAACGCGGTCGATAACTCAAGTCAACGCTACTTTATTACAAAGAAGCACTGTTGAATTTATAGGCAGCGCAACTGCAGGATTTGATCACATTGATCATGAATGGTTAGCAAAACAACCTATCTCGTGGGCTTACGCACCTGGAGCGAATGCTGTAGCAGTGGCTGAATATGTGCTTCATTGTATTGCTTTTTTACGTAAAAAGGATTTATTACCGAAAGGATCACTAAACGCTGCTGTCATTGGAGTTGGTCATGTAGGTCGAATCGTTTCTGATCGTTTAAAAAAAATAGGTTTTTCTGTTGTCCATAATGATCCGCCACGTGCTGTTTCTGAAAAAGAATTTGTTTCTGTCCCACTAGATTCACTTACGAAAATGGATTTAATTTGTTTACATACGCCTCTAATTAAAACTGGAAAATTTTCTACTTATCATTTAATTAATGATATCTTTCTTAAAAAATTAAGGCCTGGTTGTGTCTTGTTAAACGCTGGACGAGGCGCAGTGATTAATAATCAAGCATTATTAGAGCATGATCATGTCATTGCCTGTTTAGATGTATGGGAAAATGAACCTAATATTAATTTGAATTTATTGCAAAAAATTGTTATTGGAACTCCGCACATCGCTGGTTATAGTAAAGCAGCAAAATTACGTGCGTCGCTAATGATTTACAAGGCTTTTTTAAAGCACTTTCAATTATCGGATATTCCTTGTGTCAAAGAACCACAACAATTATCAGAAAAGACAACTCTTGATGTCAGTGAATGTCGTACTGTCGAAGATGTCTTATTAAAAATCTATGATCCAGGGAAAGAAACTCAAATCATGAGCCAATTACTGATAAAGCATCTAGATTGGTTTGAAAAACTACGTCGTTATTATCCTTTACGTGAGGAATTTTCAAATATTCAATTAACGCCTTCACTAGAACCAAATCTAAAAAAAAATCTACAACAATGGGGATTTTCTTTTGATTAAGAGAAAGGATACTAAAGGCGATTTAAAATACTAAACGCAACCCTATTAAAGAGGGTGAATACACCGACGTGCAAACTTTACTTTGTAATAGTTTTAAGTGATTTAATCTTATCATCAAAATTCCTCAATTAAATTTAAATTTGCCAGATTATTGAGAAAATCAAATCTTGATTGAACTCCTTCCAATAATTTCGACTTGCTTAAAAATCCTAATGTTAATTAAGAAGACCCTCCTTTTTTTATTGCGCCAAAAGTAGATAATCGGCAGCCCTAAATCGTGTGTCCTATTCAATTCTACTCAATCTATGGTGCTTTTGGAGCGCAGATGCCATTTTGAACACCTACTTTCCTATTCAAGTTAAAATGATCTACTTAACGATCATGCAGAAAATCTTAACCAAATTAACAGAGGCTTCCTTTTATCATCCTTGTATGATAAAAGGAAGCCTGGCATAAGTTAAAAACAAAAGTAAGAAGAAATAAGCCCGTATAGTAAGAAGAAAAATTTTCCTTAAATAATTAAATTCATAAGATTATTATTTTATAAAGAGTTTGATATTAGGACCGACTTCACCCAGCTAGCTAATTAACTCTCAGAGATGCGTTTATTTTCTGTTTGATTTTTAATATCGTTTCAAACTGATTAGTGAATTTTCAACATCTTTGTTTTTAATGGTCATCATTATATGGTTTAGATCTTCGAAGCTTTTTATCAGATATTCCTTTCACTTATTTTAACTTATTTACGATAGGCATAAATAAGATTAAGATTAGCTCTATTAGATTAGGCTTAGAACGCTCTAAAGAGCTCTAAGATTAAATTATCTCTTGCGGATCCACATCTAAAGTCCAGCGTACCTTTGTATGTTGAGTTGGAAGTAAAGGGATTAATTTGGTTAGTACTTGATGCAAACACGCACGATGTTTGGATTGAAAAAGTAATTGATAGCGGTACCGTCCTGCTTTACGTGTCATGCTAGCAGCAACTGGCCCTAAAATTTCAACACCTTTATTAACAAGGATTTTTTGTTTTATTTCCGATAAAAATTCATAGGGAAGCATAGGCTTCGGAGACTCAGCACGTAATAAACTTAGGTAAGAAAAAGGTGGTAACCGAGCTGCTTTACGTTCTTTCAACAAAGCCTCTGCAAATGCAGCATACCCTTCCTTTAATAAAAAAGTAAGTAAAGGGTCTGTAGGATGATGCGTTTGAATAAATACCTCACCCTTTCGTTCTGCACGGCCTGCACGACCTGCCACTTGAATTAGTAGTTGTCCCATTCGTTCCGCAGCACGAAAATCAACACTGTACAAACTGCTATCAGCATCTACAATTGCTACCAAAGTTAAGTGAGGGAAATGATGACCTTTGGCAATCATTTGAGTTCCGATTAAAATCGATGCTTTTCGGTTGTGAATCAAATCTAATTTTTCTTTCATACTATTTTTAGTGCGGGTACTATCGCGATCAATACGCACAATACCATAATCCGGAAATCGCTTTCGTAAAACCGTTTCCAATTGTTCTGTACCTAAACCGACATCGATTAATTCCTGGTGTTTACATTGTATACAAACGGTAGGAATTTTTTTATTAGAACCACAATGGTGGCAGTAAAGTCGTTGAGGCTGATAGTGAAAAGTTAACCGCGCATCACAACGGTTACAATGTATTATCCACCCACAACCATGACACATCAGAGTAGGCGCATAACCCCGACGATTTAAAAATAATAAAACCTGGCCGTTATTACTAATATGGTTTTCAATAGCAATTAATAATTCGTCACTCATCCCTGCCATTAATTGCTTTTGACGCAAATCCATTATTGTGATACAAGGCAAGGAAGCACTACCTACTCGGCTGGGTAACAATAATAATTCATAACGTTCACGTTTAACGTTATAAAAACTTTCTAATGAAGGAGTTGCTGAACCAAGCACAATTGGAACGTCTTCAAACTGGCCACGTATTACAGCTAAATCACGTGCAGAATAACGAAAACCCGATTGTTGTTTAAATGAAGTATCATGCTCCTCATCTAAAATAATAATACCAATGTTAAGAAGAGGAGTAAAAATAGCTGAGCGAGTGCCAATAATAATTTTAGCTATACCCTTTTTAGCCATTAGCCAAGCTTGAGCGCGTTTCTTATCAGTTAAATTAGAATGCAAAATAACAATGGGTACATTAAATCGTTCACGAAATCGCTTTACAGTTTGGGGCGTTAACCCAATTTCTGGAACTAACACCAATGCTTGTTTTCCTTGCTTAACTAATGCTTCAATACAATGCAAATAAACTTCAGTTTTTCCGCTCCCGGTAATTCCTAAAAGCAAAAAAGTCTGAAAATTATGGCTACTGTTAATTGTAGCAACAGCATTTTTTTGATAGTGGTTTAAATTTAAAGGAGCTTGCGGAATATACGAACTAATATTATCATGAGCTTTAATAACCTGTTTTCCTTGACAAAAAATCCTCGGTAAGGCACCTAGAATAACTACCCCGATAGGATAATGGTAATAATCACTCGCCCATTGAAACAATTTAAGCAAAAAGGGCGGAATAAGTGGTTCCTTTTCGAGGATTGCTTTGATAGGCTTAAGACGTCCAATGGGCAAGGAAGAATGAGATTTTACTTCCATCAACACGCCTATACAGTCTTTTCGGCCAAAAGGAATTTTTAGACGAATACCCGGTTGTAATTTTACATTATTAAGCGAGGTGGGCACTAAATAATCAAAACACTGATACAGCGGCTTTGGTACAGCAACTTGTAAGATCATTGACATGAACATATGATAACTATCGTGATACCAATCTCAAGAGATTTTGATGATAATATATAGCACGAACGAGTTTTGTAGCGGATTAAAAGTCATGATTAATGGAGACCCTTGTAGCATCATTGAGAATAAATTTATTAAGCCTGGTAAAGGCCAGGCTTTTAATCGTGTTAAATTTCGCAACTTAAAAACAGGCCGGATATTGGAACGCACTTTTAAATCTGGTGAAACCCTGTCTGCTGCTAACGTGGTCGAAATAGAAATGCATTATTTATATAATGATGGAAAATTTTGGCATTTCATGGTTCCAGAAACTTATGAACAATATGCTGCTTCAATTGAAGCAATAAAGAATACGAAACAGTGGCTCAAAGAAGAAGCGTTGTGTACAGTGACTATGTGGAATGGCGCTCCCCTATCGGTTGATCCTCCTATTTTCGTGGAATTAAGGATTGTCGAAACAGAGCCCGGGATTCGTGGTGATACAGCTACTGGCGGAACAAAACGTGCAAAACTTGAAAGCGGTGCTGTAGTAAAGGTTCCATTGTTTTTACATGAAGGAGAAGTGATTAGGGTAGATTCTCGTCGTGGAGAATACGTTTCACGAGCGAAGTAATCTACAACACATTTCTTGAAATGCCTCTATTCAATCTTATTCAAGAAACGATGACAGATAATATTTTAACTAACTTTTCTGAATAAATAAAAATCAATGTCCGATTTAAACTGGCAGCCAACTGCTTCTCTTATAAATCAACGATTGCGTGCAACATTGTATTCCAATATTCGGCAATTTTTTGCTGAGCGGGATATCCTAGAAGTCGAAACCCCCCTCTTATCAAAATATACCGTCACCGATATTCATATTGAAAGTTTCCAAACAATTTACTATAGTCACAAAGAAAAACGCCAATATTATTTACAAACTTCTCCGGAATATGCCATGAAACGGCTTCTTGCTAGTGGAAGTGGACCAATTTATCAAATTTGCAAAGCCATCCGTAACGGTGAAATTGGATCTCAACACAACCCCGAATTTACTTTATTAGAATGGTACCGACCAGATTTTAGTCATCAAAATTTAATGAATGAAGTAGATGAGTTATTAAAATTTATCCTACAAACAAAAAAAGCCGCTCGAAAAACTTATGCTGCATTATTCATAGAATACCTATCGATTAATCCATTTCGAGTTTTATTAAAGGAGTTACAAGCTTTAGCTCAAAAGTTTTCACTAGAAAATGCTGAAGATTATAAAGATCGCGATACTTTATTACAGTTTCTATTTTCTCACATCATCGAACCGAAAATTGGATTTAATCAACCGCTGTTTGTTTATAATTTTCCGTCTTCCCAAGCAGCTTTGGCTAAAATCTACCCTAAAGACTCAAATATTGCTTTACGATTTGAATTATATATTGAAGGAATAGAGTGCGCGAACGGCTGTGAAGAATTAATCAACTCCCAGGAACAACGTTTTCGCTTCGAACAAGATATTTTAAAACGTCAAGAAAGAAGACTTTCCAAGATCAAGATTGATCGTCGCTTACTTGCTGCTTTAGAATCTGGAATACCTCCTTGCGCTGGAGTTGCTTTAGGGTTAGATCGCTTGCTCATGATTAAAACAAAAAAACGACAAATTAAGGACGTCATTGCTTTTCCAGCGGATGTCGCTTAGCCAATTGTAAAGATGTAATATCTAATACCTAATGCGGTATAATCCACTTTACAATAGTATTTTAATTCTTGTCTTGAGAAACTTACTCTAAAAACCAGTATACACGCATTTCTAGAACTACCACCTCACGAATTTTTTAGTGATCGGAATAATTATTTTTACCCATATGGATTTTACAGATGATCAAAAAATGTCACCTCTTTAATATCTTTACATTTGTAGACGAAAATCTAAAATAGACTAAATTTTTAATTCCATTTAGATTGATTACTCCCTGAATCTTAGTCTATTTTAGAATTAACGTCTGCTGCAACTTCAGTCATCATCACTAAAATTAGATATAAACGTGAACATAAAGTAACTGGATTAAACCTACGAAAGAACTCAAGCTCATTTCTACAGTCACTGCAAATTTACTACCATTGTTCACTTTGAGTAACTGCTGAACAGTTAAAAAAGAGAGCGCAATCTCATTCTACCTAATTGTAGGTTATTCTCCCAAAATTCAAATTGAAAACTCTTTATCTTATTAGCGTTCCAATCTTCTCACCAAAAAAAACACGACTATTAGTTTGACAATGAGATTCCCACTGTACTCTATGTAATGGAAATAATAAAATCACTGTAGACCCCATTTTAAAATGACCTAATTCGTCACCTCGAGTTAGATGAATATTCTCTTCTCGGTAATTCCATACTGAAATAGCACGTTGGATAGTAGAAGTTACAGTACCGTGCCAAATGGTGTTAATACTTCCTACTAAGATAGCACCCACAATCACGACAGCTATAAAACCAATTTGTGTTTCGAATAAACATACTACTCGCTCATTTCGAGCAAACAACAACGGAATTGTCTGAACCGAAGAAGGATTGACAGAAAAAAGGTAACCAGGTATGTATACCATCTCTAGCAAATGTCCATCAATTGGCATGTGGATTCGATGGTAATCTTTTGGAGCTAAATATACTGTAAAATACATACCCTCCCGAAAAATTTTTGCTTGTTCGCTATTGCCACCCAATAACTCAGTTACAGTGTAACTGTGTTTTTTTGCCTGAAGGATTGTTTCCCCTTTTAACTGTCCTATTTTGCTGATAATCCCATCTACAGGCGAAGCAACAGCTTGAGGGTCAGTCGTAATTGTTGGCCGTAAAGTAGAATTTAAATGTCGAGTAAAGAAAGCATTAAATGAGTGATATGATTGGATATCAGGATTCTGTGCTTCTTTCATGTTAACATCGTAGAAACGGACAAACAACCAAATTAAGATCCGTGTAATTAGACCCCATTGACGGTCAGCAAGCCAACCAACTATTCTAGATAAAGTGTATTGCGGATATCTATGTAATTTACTCATAATCTTAATAAAGATTCCTAGACAAACCTTCAGGAGTAGCAGTTTTTCTACTCACAGATTACTTACAAAGTAAGATAGGGTTAAACGATAAATCAGAGAGGATAACACAGTTGAGAATTTATTTGGTGGGTGGAGCTGTTCGTGATGAATTATTAGGTCTGCTAGTAAGAGAAAAAGATTGGGTTGTAGTAGGTACTACACCGGAAGAAATGATTACTCGTGGTTTTAAACCAGTTGGAAAAGAATTTCCGGTATTTTTACACCCCCAGACTCATGAAGAATACACACTTGCTCGTACGGAACGAAAGACAACTAAGGGCTATAAAGGTTTTAGCTTTTATACGACTCCCAATGTGACGCTCGAAGAGGATTTAAAACGTCGAGATTTAACCATCAATGCTATAGCTAAAACACCGAGTGGTAAGCTTATTGATCCTTATGGTGGCCAACAGGACTTAAAAAATAAGATTTTGCGTCATGTATCCCCAGCTTTTCAAGAAGATCCCGTGCGGATTTTGCGCTTGGCCCGATTGGCAACAAAATTTCCTGAATTTTCCATTCACCCTGAAACATTAGATCTGATGAAAGAAATGACAAATAAAGGGGAAGTGAATGCTTTAATACCTAATCGAGTTTGGCAAGAACTGGTACGTGCAATTGCTAACAAAGCTCCTACCCGATTTTTTACAGTATTACATGATTGTGGTGCTTTAGCTATTTTATTTTACGCTCTGCATCCTGAAAACAAAGGTGTAAATGCTTTATCTCAAATCGCAAGTAGAACCCCATCTCCTGTTATGCGATTTGCTGCCTTGCTAAGTGATCTTTCACCTAAAGTCATTCAAAAATTGGCTCTACAATATCGTGTTCCAAATGAATATTCCGATTTAGCAATCATGATTTCACGATTCCAAGGAATATATAAATATGTCAGCCGAACAAATGAAAAAGAATTATTGAATTTCATCCTTAAAACCGACGCATTACGGCGAGACAAACGTTTTGAACAATTTCTTTTTATTTGTACATCGCTTTATCCAGCGTTAGTAAAGAATAATGATAAAATTAAAAAAGCTATTAAAGCCATTAAATCAATTAACGTTAAACCCTTACAAGAAAGACAGTTAAAAGGGGAAAATTTCGCAAAAGCGCTTGAAACATTACGACTGGAAGCAATTCGCTTCTCAATTGTATCAGATATATTATCTCCAGAACAAAATATGTAATCATGAAAGGCGAGCTATTTGATTTCCACTTGTAAAGCCGAGCAAAGTAGCATTATAATCACGAGTTAAGGCAATTACTTTAAATAACTCACCCATTTCATTAGGCAATGTTAATCTCTTAATTTGTTGTGTAATTTGATAATGTTCTACTATGTTTTCTGGTGAAGAAGCGAATGAAGTGATATCACAGTTGAGTAAAAAACCTGCTTGGTGAATAAATCCTGCTACGATTAATTGATTACGGGCCGCCACCTCCGCAACAGTTGTAAAATCAACATGGACACTGATATCCTGAATACCAGGAAAAATAAGTGGATTGAAGTGACTATAGTGTCGATAATGACAGGCAATGGTGCCTCTATTACGATCTGGGTGGTAATATTCATGCCTTGGGAATCCGTAATCGATTAATAAGATTAGTCCTTTTTTTAGAATATCTGCTAACGAAACAATCCACGGTGCCAATAATAAATTAATTTCGGATTCATAATCATCAGGAAAATCGATTCCTAAATTTTCAATTTGCCAAATTAAATCAGATGATGATGGGCCAGCTATTTTCCAAAAAAATTCTCCTTCTTTACAATCTACATAAATTTCTTTGATAATGTTATTTTCAACTTTAAATTTGTGAGCCAGCAGGGCGTCCATTATTTCATTTCCAACAATAACGCCTACAAAATCGGTGGGTAATTGATTTAGCCAAACAATGCGATTAAATAATTCTGGAACGTCTTTTTGAAGACGTGCTTTTTGACGTTCTCGAAGATCCGCACTGACTTCTAAGATGAAATAATGATTAGGTAAACATTGATTGTCATTAAGTTCTTTTAATATATCGACTGCCATTATTCCAGTACCCGCGCCAAGTTCGAGAATATCGCCACCGTTTAAATCTTGTAATATTTGATAACATTGACGCGCCACACATTGAGAAAAAATGGGAGAAATTTCAGGAGCTGTAATAAAATCACCTACTTTGCCGAATTTATGTGCACCAGCACTATAATATCCAAGACCAGGTGAATAAAGAGTTAAGTACATATAAAATGCAAAAGTGAGAGGTCCTTGTTTAGTAATTTCCTCAATAATCTTTAACTTCAAGCGATTGCTGTAAAGCTTAGCAATGGGATCTGGGGGGGGCAAATCTTCGACTAGCATGTAATTACCTTAAAGCAAATTGTTAAAATGTCAAAGTGGAGTTAGTCTTTCCACAATTAACTTTAAAAGAAAGGATCCCCGTAAAATTTATTTGAGATTAATTTCTCTGTATGGATTTATACCAAACCGGTTCAGTGTTATTAATCTCTCCTATTTTCTACCTCAACTCACTCATTCATTTTACCTACAGGTATTTATTTTTATAGTATTGAAATATCCGGAGACCTAAAATTGTAATGTTGTGTTGCTCTCCTTAAGCGCTATTATGTTACTTATACATTAGAACAGTTATTGCAACAGTAATTAGTTTGATGGATTTCTGTTATTTGTCTTACAATAAAGCTGGAAAATCCAATTTTCGATATACTATAATGATTCTGTTTTTTACATCAAACTTTATTTTCAACTAGACAGGGATTTCTTTTTCTATTTGAGACATTGTCAAAGCTTGATAATTTAGATTCTTAGGAAACTCAAACAAGAATTTTTGAAATGCAAGAGATGAACTTTCTGATCTTAAAAAGTCTTAATTTTAATTAAGGAATAAGAATGATAGTTATTAAACATGCTCTCAAGTTTGACAGGAATGCTAAAACTGCTAATATGGCCTATAATTTATCTATTTTCGGTCTAATTGTTGGGGTGTCGCCAAGCGGTAAGGCACTGGGTTTTGATCCCAGCACTCCCAGGTTCGAATCCTGGCACCCCAGATAAGGTGTTTTTTCAACGGTATTTTCTCAAAGGAAATTTTGTGTCTAATTTCAGCGATATTCGCATTTTCCACGGCAGTGCTAATCCTACTCTTGCTGCTAACATAGCGAAAGCATTGAATACGACTATTGGTAATATGTTAGTTACTCGCTTTAGCGATGGCGAGATTCGAATTGAAATCCAGGAAAATGTTCGAGGCCGAGATATTTATCTTATTCATTCGATTGGTTATCCAGTCAATGAAAATGTTATGGAATTAATTTTAATGGGGGATGCTTTTCGTCGAGCATCTGCTACGAGTATTACTGCGGTTGTACCTTATTTCGGTTATGCACGTCAAGATCGTAGAGTCCGCTCTTCTCGGGTACCTATAAGCGCGAAAGTGATCGCTGATATGATGCAAAATGTCGGTTTCTCCCGCTTAATCACTGTTGATCTCCACGCAGATCAAATCCAAGGATTTTTTTATATACCGGTGGACAATATTTATGCTAGTATTACCGCATTAGAAGAATATCGCTTACTCGAGAAGTTAGAAAATCCCATGATCGTTTCCCCTGATGTTGGGGGCGTGGTACGTGCTCGCGCTATTGCTAAGCGGCTAAATGATTCGGATTTAGCGTTTATTGACAAACGCCGTCCTGAACCTAATCAAACTGAAGTCGTGAATGTTATTGGTAATGTAGAGGAACGTCATTGTGTTATTGTGGATGATATTGTGGATACAGCTGGTACTTTATGCCATGCTGCTCAAGCTCTAAAAGATAAGGGCGCTGTAAAAGTCTCTTCCTATAGTACTCACCCAGTTTTGTCAGGGGATTCTATTGAAAACATTATAGAATCTGCGATTGATGAACTTATTGTCACCGACACTATTCCTCTACAAAAAGCAGCTGCAAATTGTATCAAAATCAAACAAATTTCGCTCAGCCGTCTTATTGCTGAAACCATTTCTCGCATTAATCAGAAAGAATCGGTTAGCTCAATGTTTTTAGATTAATTGTTTAGTCAAGTAATATTTGTCATAACGATAAAATTTATTGAGAAGAGCTAAAAACCGGTAATTATGTGT
Source organism: Coxiella endosymbiont of Dermacentor marginatus (assembly GCF_907164955.1). Taxonomy (GTDB): domain Bacteria; phylum Pseudomonadota; class Gammaproteobacteria; order Coxiellales; family Coxiellaceae; genus Coxiella. The sequence goes on from NZ_OU015521.1 coordinate 265,096, forward strand.
CAGAAGTTCTTTTGTAAGGATGTGTAATAAAACTGACTAATTGCATGTATTTGTGATTCTCCTAACGTGTTTTCTCTATTTTTAAAGCTATCAAAAAGAAATTTGTTGAATGACTCGATCTGGCATTTTGAAAAATCAAAACGGTAAGTTTATATGTATTGAATAACTCAATAAAAAGTGTAAATACTACGCAACCAACTCTCTTATTCTGAACACAGACAGCACAATGGAGCTTAATTCATGACACCGGTTTACAAATAGTCCAAAATACTAAAAAATACGTGGTACGGTAGAGAGAATAGAGTTTGAAAGATCCATAATTAAATAAAATAAAGTCTCAGTTGTTCCAATATAAAAACTCATAAAAATACTTTTAATGATTTATCAACTACATACACAAATACACAAATCACTATTGCAATAAAAAATAAAGGTTTCATAAGTAATTAAACATCAATAAAGAAAATGACGGTTTGCTTCTACTTTTTGAACAATAAATAAAAAACTCACAACCGATTATATTGAATAACCATAAATCTTAATAATCACAACTAATTAATTGGTAAGCCTTTTTCAGTGAGACTATACAGTAAAGAAAGCAGATAATAAATAAACCAAACTTTATCAAAAAAAGCGAGAAATAGTTAACATTTTTGATAATAAAAAAACCTACTGTCATAACGGGAGTAATCGTAAATAAGATATATCTACGTAAAAAATTTTCTGATGACTGAACATAATCTCCCAACTTTCCGACTATTGTCATAGAAACAGTAAAATATGAGAGAATAAACATTCTATTACTCATCGTAGATGACAGGTAGTGACCCACTTGAGATTTTGGTTGTATAGCAGAAAGAGATGCGGTATGACAGTTATAAAATCAAGCAGAGCTATGGAAGATAGAAACATAATTCCTTTGTAAAGCATATCACTTATATTCCACTAGACCACTTTTTCTTGTAGTTCGGAAGATTAATTTAAAGACTAATGTAACTTTGATATTTACGTCTAGCAGGTTTTATCTATGAGGATTTCTTTTTTAGTTAAATCTCAGTAAAATGCCTAATTCAAAAATGGGAGAGTAAAATATGGCTACTGAATGTTTTGAATTTCAGGCAGAGTTACGTAAAAACACTGGAAAAAGAGCAGCACGACATATACGCCGATTTCATGATAAAATACCAGGTGTCGTGTATGGTGCAGGAAAGGCTCCTCAGCCTATCAGTTTGGTTCAGAAAGATATACTAAAAGCTTTAGAGAATGAAGCCACTTTTTCTTCTATTTTGATACTCAAAATCGGCGATAAGAAACAAAAAGTGATCCTGAAAGATCTACAACGTCACCAGACAAAACCTGAAATTCTTCATATTGATTTTCAACGTACTAAAGCATCCGAAAAACTAACTATGCATGTTCCTCTGCATTTTATTAGCAAAGAAGAATGCTTAGGGGTAGAATCTGGTGGTATCGTTTCTCATCTTCAAACTAATGTAGAAATCAGATGTTTCCCTTCTGATTTACCGGAATATATCGAAGTGGATATTTCTAAGTTAGGCTTGGATAAATCGCTCCATTTATCGGACCTTAAGTTGCCTTCCGGGGTTGAATTAGCTACTGCTATCGAGGACGAAAATGATTTGCCCATTGTGAATATTCATCTGCCACGAGTAAGTAAAGCGGATATTGAGGCTGAAGATGCTAACAGCAGCATAACTGCTAAAGTTACGGAAGAAGTTATATCGGGAGATCCTGAAGAGAAATAATAACTAACTAGTAAATCAGAAAGAACTGGAACTAAAGAAAAGAGATAAACACTTTTGGGAAATGCGATTAAACTCATTGTTGGTCTAGGAAATCCAGGTGATGAATATGCTAAGACACGGCATAATGTAGGAGCCTGGTTTGTCGAAACGCTAGCTGATCGAAAACAGCAACTCTTGTATAAAGAAAATAAATTTCATGGAGTAATTGGTAAATGGAATTATTGTTGGTTATTTAAATCTTGCACTTATATGAATGAAAGTGGCCTAGCAGTAACTGCTGTGGCTCAGTTTTATAAATTGGACCCACAAGAAATTTTAGTGGTGCATGATGAATTAGACTTTTCAGTCGGAGATATTCGTCTAAAAGAAAATGGAGGGCACGGAGGACACAACGGATTACGTAATATTATTCAACGATTAGGAACCACTAATTTTTATCGCTTACGGATTGGTATCGGCCGTCCAAAACATAGAAATTTGGTTTCTTCTTATGTACTAAGCCTTCCTTCAAAAAGTGATCGAAGTGCTATTCTTAAGGCTATCGAAAAAGGGCTATCCGTCGTTGGAGAATTAATAATCGGTGAGTTTCAAAAAGCAATAAGTAATTTATATAGTTGATATACTTTCCTTTTGACTTGTATGAATGAGAAAAGAAAAAATGGGTTTTAAATGCGGAATTGTTGGCTTACCTAACGTCGGAAAATCTACATTATTTAATGCATTGACAAAGGCAGGTGTCGAGGCGTCTAACTATCCTTTTTGTACTATTAAACCTAATGTGGGAATCATCTCAGTACCCGATAAACGACTTAAAAAAATTTCTAAAATTGTGAACTCAAAAAAAATCATTCCAACCACTGTCAACTTTGTCGATATCGCTGGTCTTGTTGCTGGTGCTTCTGAAGGAAAAGGATTAGGCAATCAGTTCCTTTCTAATATTCTTGAAACTCAAGCTATTGCTCATGTTGTCCGTTGCTTTAAGGATGAAAATATTACGCATATTTCTGGAACCATTAAACCCATTGTAGATATTGAGATAATAAATACGGAATTAGTATTAGCAGATATAGAAGCAGTCGATAAAATTTTAATTAAACTTATTAAAGATGCGAAACGCGAGGATAAAAAAGCTCGCGATACTCAACGTTTGTTTGAAAAATTTAAACATTGGTTAAATAAAGGAAAATCATTACGAAACTTGAAATTAACAGAAGCAGAAGAATTGTTGTTGCGACCTTATCAACTTTTAACTATAAAGCCTGTATTGTATGTCGCAAATGTGTCCGTAGAAGGCTTCTTTAATAAGCCTTTTTTGGAACAAGTTTTTGAATATGCCAAAAAAGAGAATGCGAAAGCAGTTTCTATCTGTGCAGCACTTGAAGCAGAAATCGTAGAGCTTTCTCCTTCAGAGCAGATAGAATTCTTAAAAAGCTTTAATATCAAGGAGTCTCGATTACATTACGTCATTCAAACAGGCTATGAGTTATTGGGTTTAATTACTTTTTTCACTGCTAGCGCTAAAGAAGTTCGAGCATGGACCTGTCCAAGTGGCTCTAAAGCACCTCAAGCTGCTGGTGTGATACACACCGATTTTAAAAAGCATTTTATCCGAGCTGAAGTTATTAGCTATAATGACTATATCCAATTTAATGGGGAGCAAGGTGCTAAAGATGTAGGTAAATGGCGTCTTGAAGGTAAAAACTATATTGTACAAGATGGTGATATAATGTACTTTCGGGTGGGTAATCAGTAACTTGACAAGCTTATAGAAAATCTTCCAAAATGCACTTTTCTCTTAAGTTCTCTGCGGCTATGTAGCTCAGCTGGTTAGAGCACAGCATTCATAATGCTGATGTCGGTGGTTCGAACCCACCCATAGCCATTTTTGAATATTAGATCTTAACTACAACTTACGAGAATACCGTACCTTTCATAGGTTACTTGCGTTCACCAAACATACTACTAAAAGGGGCAAATAGTTCGATTTATCGTAACATATCATATGATAAGTATATACTCTTGACCATGTTCTAGAAAAAGTGATTCCATTCTTCGGTATAAGGATTGTTTCCACCTAGAAATTGGTTCTTGTCGCTGTCTTATCCTTTAAATAAGAAAGATAATACATGAACAGGTATCATTTTATGATTACAGCTAATATTTTAATATTTTCTATCTAGCTGATTATTTTTAGACTATTTAGTTTACTCTCTTGCAAAGAGAAAACGTGAGTTTTCGCGGGCACTCAAAAAATTGGTGTAACCTACAATTATCGAGTTCGATATGATGTCGGAAGCATTAAGCTATTAGGAAATATAAGAAAAATCTAGAAACGATGAGATTGATATATAGATTTAAATGTTCTTAGAAAAAGTATGATGTTTGGTAGACTTTCGATGTCGGTTAACTAAACATTAATCGTACAATTAAAATTAGAATCACAATCTATTAATCTTTCTGGAATATTTTTCATTTTTGAATTTGAAACAGAAAATTTCTATATATTAAGCACTTTCAAATAAAAAAACTATCACGATTGAATTAGAGCCCATTATTGATTTAGAAAATTTAACGTCTGTTGTTCTCCTTAACTGAAATTATATAATCAAACTGATGTTACCTTCTGATAAAAAGAGCATCATTAGTATTCGTCTAATAGAATTTAAATAATGAAAATTAGTGAAAGATTGTATCAAAAAGACAAAAGTTGGATAGACTCATTTAGCGTTCTCTCAGACTTTCTATTATAATCCCATTTTATAAAGAGAAATTTTGAAGGGATAACCTTATGTAGCAAAATCAGTTTATAAAATCTGATGAGTATTATTATATTATGATAAGGGCAAGAATAAAATTAAATTAATTACAGTGCCAGAAAACCCCCTTTTAAATTCATATTTGCTATTTTATATAATACTGATTTAATTTCTATTATTATTTTTTCAAATTGTTTCTTTCGTCAGTCTTTTCCTACCCGTACATGATAAAGGATATAAATTTAACTGATAACACCTATATAGATATCAACTAACAACAGAGCATCATCTTATTCTAGTTAAAGTAGAGAAATAAGTAGGATGAATAGTAATAAAACTTGCAACGTAAAAACAGATAGGGTAATTATACGAATATTAAATGATGTTATCGGATCATCCATCAAAAAATCCTGCTTGGTACATCGAATAATAAAGAAAAAGAAAAATAAATAATGAAGTTTAGCGTTCCGAGAAAATAATCCCATTTGAATACTTTTTAAGAACTGATCTAAAATATTCGAGGCAGCTGTTTCTAATACATGATAGACCTATTCTATTAAAGATCTTCCATCTAAATTAAAAAATAACTTCAAATAATTAATTAAAATAAAAACTACATCAATAGAATTCATTAAATAAAGTAAAGCTTTTAAAAAAATGCGGAAATAATTTCTACTCTAATATCTCTCCAATCTTTCAAATTAGATTGTCATATTTTAAGACGGATAATCATGAATTCATCGGCCATCCGAGCATAAAATAATTTATTTACTGTAGAGATACATATCAAAATGGTTTAAATAGGTCTCTTATCACAAAACTAACCAATCACCACCAGCATTTCTAAATAGATTTACATCGTTAATCTTCTATTAGTTATACTTTCAGATCAAACATTATTCATCTAATGCTAAGCATTTTTCTCTTATCAAGAAGAGTGCAGACAGGAATGATTACTATCATTCCTGTCTGAATACCTAAAGTGAAAAATGGATATGTATAATAATTTTTGAAAAATAGTGTACATATAAATTTTCCCATTAGTCTCTTTCACACAATTATAAAATTGATGCTTATCCATATTCTGTTTTCTATCTCTTAATCACTGCTTATATAATAAGATTTTCTCAAAAATATAAATGCGCTATTAAATCCGGTGTATCAAATAAAAAAATAAGGTAATGAAATTACTCCAATAATTTTTCGAATTAAATAAAAATATATCACTTTTCTACTTTCATTAGCATTATTGTGAGAGAATGAAATGATGTGAAGCCGTGTTTGTTGTCATTAGACTCGCTTTTTAAAATCAATTTATTATATTTTAAGTTATTATTTAGCTATACTCTCATAGATTTTTTTAGAAAATTCTTCTAGTAATCCAAAAAAAATTAATTGAATATATCTCTTAGATCTATAGGTGCTATTCTCTCAAACAACAATTCATTAATTTCTTTTTGTTGTTCTATGTTATCGGCCACAGTGCATGTTTAATAGTGTATTAACTTTTGAAATATAATAATTTTCAACATTTTCTTTGTCATATCTTGCTTTTCTCTTTGTTAAAACAAGGTAAAAACAGAAAATTTTCTTGGTCAGAATAATTAACAAGCTAGTCCATGAGAAAATTTAAGTCTTATCAGTTCTGACTTTATATTTGGAAATCGATTACATACGTAGAGTTTCTTAAATATTTAATTTGATTCTTAACTTGGAAAGTTATTTACGTATCCAACTGCATTGAGCTCTATTATATTGTCTTACTTTTTTCGATAAACAATACCATAAGTTTGTCTGAGATTTTGAATATTATAGGAGTTGACGGTCGACCACAAGTTAAAGACTTACTTTCTCCTTTAAAAGAATGGTTAAATTATCGAATGCAGACCGTTCAAAAACGATTACAATATCGGTTATAAGTCGTTGTTAAACAATTACACATTCTCAATGGATTAATTATTGCTTTTTTAAATTCAGAAAAAATTATTGGAATTATTCGTAAAGAATATAAATTAAAACTTATTTTAATAAAACAATTTAAACTTAGCGAAAAGCCAAGCTAACGCTATTCTCGAAATTAAACTACGTCAATTGGTTAAACTTGAAGAAAAGAAAATCTATGGAAACAGACGAAATTAGCTCAAGAACGGCAAAAAATCGAAAAAATCTTAGCATCAAAAATAAAATTAAAAAAATTGATTCGATCTGAATTAACAGCTGATAAAAAAAATTATGGCGATAAACGTCGGCCCCCTTTAGTGGAAAGACCTCTTGCGAAAGTTATTCGTGAAAAAAGATGATTTTTCCAGAACCTATTACCGTTATTTTATTAAAAAAGGTTGGGTCCGCGCGGCAAAAGGACATAATATTGATGGTCTAGGATTGCATTATCGTTCAGGAGATGAATTTTTAATGCAAACTCAAGGGTGCATAAATGAGTTGGCTATTTTTTTAGATTCAGCCGGAAAAAGTTATACGTTATCAGCACATACATTAAAATCCGTACGCGGGTAGGTAAGCCGTTAACAAGTCGACTAAAATCTGAAGTTGGAACTCATTTTGTTGCAGTTTTAATAGGTAAAAATGAAGATCTTTACTTATTAGCTTCTGACCCGGCTATGGATTTTTAACGCCTTTATCTAATTTATATATAAAAAGTCGAAGTGGAAAAACAGTGCTTAAAGTTCCTAAGGGCGCGAAAGATATGGATCCCTTGTGAGTAGCAGATAAAGAATCGCAACATCTTGCAACTATTACTTCAGAAGGAAGATTACTAGTATTTCCAATTTCTAAATTATCTGAATTAAAAAAAGGAAGAGGAGATAAAATTATTCAAATTCCTCCTGCTCGGGTGAGACCGCGAAGAATACTGTGTAGCATTAGCATTATTAAAAGAGAAGAGTACCTTAGTTCTTTATGCTGAGAAACGATAACTAACGTTAAAAACTGATGCGTTATTCAACTTTCAAGGAGAACAAGGACACCGAGGTAGCAGACTACCTCGAAGTTTTTAAAAGGTGGACAGCATAGTAGTTCTAAATGTAAAAGAAAATGCTTAAAATCCGAAATAATTTTCGGGTATGGTAATTGTATCCCTTAAAGCTTTATCTGAGGGTGAATTGGGCGTAATTTACTTGAAATATTTTTGCGCCGTTTAAAAGAAGTCAACATTAATCAGACTATTAAAGGGATATAGGGCGGGACGTATAATTTTGCACCAATATAAAAACTGATTAAATTTCAACGTGGTAATCCAAGGTAAGTAATTCTCTGATTAATGAAGAAGAGGCTGCTAGTGCGCAATCTTAAAGAGTTATAGAAACGGGTACCTTTGCTGGAGCATCCGAAATTTCTCGTACTAATTTAGGGACGAGATAACCTGGAAGGCGTTTTATAATTTCTGCGATTAAATATCGTGTTTGTGCTTCACTTACTTCAAAGTGTGCAGCTCCTTGTACCCGATCAAGGAGATGCAAATAATAAGGCAGAACTCCGACTTCAAATAAATCTTCACTTAAGCGAATTAAAATTTCCGCTTTATCATTGATATTTTTTAATAAAACAGATTGATTGAGTAAGGTTACTCTTGTCTTCCGTAAAGAATGAAGTGCTTTTGCAACAGATTCATCAATTTCATTTGGATGGTTACAATGGATAACGATTGTGGGTGATAATCTTGTATATTCTAACAAATTGATAAGTTCATCTGTAATTCTTTCGGGAATGACAATTGGTAAACGTGTATGAATGCGCAGACGTTTGAGATGTACTATCGTTTCAAGAGAAGAAACAAATTCGGTTAGCATATTATCTTTCATCATTAAAGGGTCACCACCGCTTAAAATAATCTCAGTGATGGATGTATCCGATTTTAGATAATCGAAAATTCGATTCCATCCTTTTTTTCCGGGTGTATTTTCCTCATAAGGAAAATGACGGCGAAAGCAATAGCGACAGTGGATTGCACAAGCGCTACTTAGTATAAGCAGCACTCGCCCATGATATTTATGTAAGAGACCAGGTATTCTATTTGATTTCTTTTCATTAAGAGGGTCTAGCCAGTAACCTGGAGAGCTAATGAGCTCTCTTACTTGTGGTAGCACTTGCAGTAATAGAGGATCTTGCGGATTACCTTTTTCCATGCGTGCAAGAAATGCCCTAGGGACCTGTAAGGGGAAATGAGCTATTACTTTCGGAGTTTGAGGAAACATATTGGGATTAAGTGCTAATTCGCGGTATAACTCATCTGGATCGGTAATAGCTTTTTTTAAAAAAAGTTGCCAATTAGACATGAATGCCTCGTTAAACAAACAGGTAACTATTTTATCCTTTTCTGATTCTGATTATAAGCGCAGTAATAAGCAATTTTTAAATCCATGCGTCTACTTCCTTACTAATCAATTACTTCAAAATAAATAGTTTTAGAACCCGGGGATTTCAAACGGAGCTGCTTTATTAAATAATTTTTTCTTAGTGTTTTAAACTTTCATCATTTCTTCAGTCTAAGGAAGAGATTTCAAGAAGAGAACAAATTGGATAAATAGAAAAAAGCAGGAATTTTAGTTGAGCTTTTTCTATTTAATTTTTTTATGGAAGACGGCGTTTTCTATTAAAACAATCCCTATCTCAGACAAACTTATGGTATTGTTTATCGAAAAAAGTAAGATAATTATTATCAGATTAGTTCGATAACTGTGTTCTAAATCTATGGTAGCAAACAAATGCACCTAAGTTTATCAATATTTACTCGATTAGAGCGAAGAGAAATAACAAGCCGTATGGAATTTTCATGGTCGGATTCATCGCAAGTATCGCTCACAGCAGTAAGCTTCTTAGTAAGCATCTGTGCTGAAATTTGCTCTAAAATTCGATTTCTAGAAACTTGATAAGGTAAGGTGGAAATTACAACTTCTCCATTTTGTTTCTGATAAGTCGCGCGCATGCGCAACTTCCTTGTCCAGTATGATAGATTGTTCGAATTTCACTAATAGGAGTTATAATCTCAGTAGACGTAGGATAATCGGGTCCTCGAATAAATTTCATTATATCTTTTAAAGTAGCTTTGGAGTTATCCAATAAACACACACAGGCATCTACCACCTCAGAAAGATTATGGAGTGGGATATCTGTTGTCATACCAACCGCAATTCCTGAAGCCCCATTTAATAATATATTAGACAAGCGAGCCGGTAAAAAGGCAGGTTCTTTTAAAGTACCATCAAAATTAGGGATCCAATCCACAGCCCTTTCTCCATATGCTCAGCTTTTATTAGCTGAGCATATGGAGAAAGGCGGGCTTCTGTATAGCACATTGCTGCAAAAGATTTAGGATTATCAAGATTGCTTTTTCAGTGAATTCTGCTAAAGACTGCTGTTTCAATAATGGTGTGTGTACTATTATCTGTCATAAAGCAGCATACTATCTAGTTAAGTGATCAAAGTGTATGGGATTCTAGATATTTTTCAGTCTTGATAATCGTTAATCTGAATTTCCGGTTCATTGTGCAATATTTGTCTAAAAACAGTTTTGGCATACAATTAAAATAGTCAATAGAACAGAGAAATCTCGTGAACAATTATTGTTATTGGTTAATATTAATATTGGGTGTTTACATTTAGTACTTTTACTTTTCCTGCCTTGCAGAAATCAAGAGCGTGCTCGATTTTAAAGGTAATATTGATTGTGAAAATGCCAACAACTGCATTCAAGTCATTAATTAGGTTAGAATGCAAATTGAAAGACCTCTTCACTAATTGTAAGATTTGTATTCAAAACCTCTTAGTTAGTCATCCTATCTATCATCAGTAACACCCTCGATGTTATTTGAGTGGATTGTATTTACATTTCAGAGCAAGGCATAGGGCACTCTTTTAACACCAAATGGGCAATTAACAATTCTGTCAATCCTAATTTCTAAAAAGAAATTAGGATTGACGTATGAATCTGACTTTCTTTAAATTAACTGATAGGGCATTTTTATAAAGAAATCCATCATTACAACATCAAGATATTACAAATCATTATCTTCATGTTGATGCCTAGCAAATTTTGGATTTTCCCTACGCCGTAAAATTACCCAATATCATTATCGACTGGTTTTTACACAACAATTAAAAAACAATTGTAACACATACGCATTACCAGGTAAAGTGTGGATAATTTATGATTTCTCAGCAAACGGAAAAATTTTTTACAGGATGAAAGTACTTGAATTAATCTCACAGAGTAAATATGAACAATAATAACCTTCGTCATTATTCTTTCCTCGATGAAATCATTTTGCAATGTCATAATTTTGTAGAAACTGTGTTTAATCAATCCAGAGCTAAACGACAAAGTCCAGCCGAGAAATTTACTGAAGAACCAGTTCTTATTCCGTCTAAAAAACGAAGCAGTATTGGATTCATGCGGGTGAATCACAGTGGAGAAGTCTGTGCTCAAGCACTTTATCGTGGACAAATGGTTTTATCTAAAAATTCAGAGATTCGATCAATATTAGCAACAGTAGCTAAGGAAGAAACTGATCATTTGGTATGGTGCAGAGATCGTATAAAGGAATTAGGGGGACACGTCAGCTATTTAAATGTTTTTTGGTATACTAATGCCTTCCTCATAGGACTATTAGCTGGTGCTGCGGGGGATCGATTGAGCCTTGGTTTTATTGAAGAAACAGAAAAACAAGTCGAGGCACATTTAGAATATCATTTACATAAACTTCCCACTGCCGATATTAAAAGCCGAAAAATTGTGGAACAAATGCAAAAAGACGAAGTATCGCATGGGCAAAAAGCAAAATCAGCAGGTTCAGAGGAGTTGCCCTATAATATAAAAAATTTAATGAGCCTCCATGCAAACGTTATGAAAACTCTAGCTTATTGGATTTAATTTCATGTCCATATTTCTCCCTATCCTTTAAAGAGAAAAAGCAAAAAGAACTTCCTTCCTATTCAATATATCTACAGAAGTAAAGAAAGGTAGATCATAAGAAATAAGATTATAAGAATCTAACTTAATGGATCTAAATTAATTTTCGAATAGCTTGAATTTCTTTTAGATAGTCAGAGGCATGAAATAATCCGGAACCTACGACAAAAAAATTAGCACCGGCTTGAGAAACCGACGCAACATTATTTAATTTTATTCCACCATCGATACCGAGCATTGCCTTACTCTTTAACTTTTCTAATAAGAGTTTTGTAGATGCGATTTTCTTCATACTATTTGACATAAAGGATTGGCCTGCAAGACCCGGATTAACAGACATAATCAAAATTAAATCGACTTCTTTTAAAATAGAAGGCTCCAACAACACTGATTGCTTTGGATTGAATGCAATACCTTTTTGCATCCTAGCTTGATCAATTAATTCTAGTGTTTTTTCTACATTCTTTGTTGTTTCAGGATGAAAAGTAACTAAATTAGCACCAGAATTCGCAAACGCTTTTATAAATTCATTCGGCTTCTCCACCATTAGATGAACATCAATAGGAACAGTAATTCCAGCTTTTCGTAACGCTTCGCATACTATAGGACCAAAACTTAAATTAGGTACAAAATGATGATCCATTACGTCAAAATGAATATAATCAATGCCAGCCTCGACAACTCGCGCTACTTCTTCTCCCAAACGAGCGAAATCAGCTGATAGAATCGAAGCTGAAATAATTTTTTTTTCAAAAAATCTTCTTTTCATTTTCTCTCAGCCTGCTCAATAAAAGAAGAGATAAATTTTTTATTTTCATACTATCCCACGAGATTTTCGAATTTGTTCGTAAGCATTTTTAATTTGTTGAGTCTTTTTGGTAGCTATTTTTATCATTTCAGGTGAAAGTTTTTTCGCCATCAATTTATCAGGATGATGTTGACTCATCAAGCGGCGATAGTTTTTTTTAATTTCAGAATCAGTAGCACTCATAGTAAGTCCTAATATTTTATAAGCATCGTTTAAATGGAAATGGGGATTTAGTTGAGCCTTTTGCTGATATTGTTGATCATTTTGTTTGGTTTGAAAAGAATACTTAAATTGATGATATTGGAAATTGTTTACCCCAAGCTGTTCAAAAATATATTGTAATACTTGTTTTTGATATTCGCTAATCCATGGTCTATCCGCGTAAGCCATTTGAATCTGAATTTCTAAAAACGTCTGTAGTAAAGTAGGTTGAAATAAACACGTTTTTCGTAATTGATTGAGAGTAACATCGAGGTTGAAATAAGATTGTTTGCCCTCCGTAAATAAACGGATGGCTTCTCGTTTCATATTATCGTCTAAGCTCATCTGCTGCATGATATTACGAGCTTGACGAATTTCATTTTCAGAAACTTGGCCATCCAATTTGGCCATAAAACCCATTACACGGAAAATGGTATTAAAAAACACTTCTTGCACTGTAGGTTGAAAAAAACGAGAGGAAGAAATTGATTGTAATAACTGGCGAAACCAACTTTGATCAAAAATAATATGACCAAAAATTAAACCAGCAATGAGGCCCACTAATGAACCAGTCAAAAAAAAGCCTAAGAGCATACCAATGATTTTACCAATCCAATTCATTATCTTACCGAACAATTAACTGTGTTAAAATCAAGTAAGTTCCTCAGAGTGGCGATAGGAAAAAGATCAAAGATAAAAAAAATATTAATTAACATGTAAAACGGGAGAATCGCTAAGCTTAGAGCTTTTTCTGGGTATTCCCTTTTAAAATAAATCAAATAGGAAATTAATGTATGCTTCCCAACCTGACCAAATTGCAATTTTCCTCTGCTTTCGCTGGCTCTTTGCATTTGTGCCAATTGGAGGAACGTTTTCTCGAACATCAAATAAATATTGAAACGTGGTTTCGTGAACAATGGCTAAAAACACCACCGCCATTTTATACTTCCATAGACCTACGCAATTCAGGATTTAAATTGGCGCCTGTAGATACCAACCTCTTTCCTGCAGGCTTTAACAATCTAAATTCGCATTACATGCCACTTTACATCCAAGCTGTGCAAGCCACTATAGCGGAGATTTGCCCAGATGTCACACGTCTTCTCATCATTCCAGAAAATCATTCCCGCAACACCTATTATTTTGAAAGTCTAGCAATGCTTCTAGAAATTTTTAAAAATGCAGGATTTGAGGTGCGTATCGGTTCATTGAGCTCCTCGTTAACCGATTTTCAAATTCAACTACCTTCAGGCCGAAAACTAAAGATTGAACCTTTAGAACGTAAAGTAGATCAAGTAGGCGTTAGAGATTTTTTCCCATTTTGTGTCATATTAAATAATGATCTATCAGGCCATATTCCTGATATTTTTCAAAACCTCAACCAACAAATTATACCCGCTCTCCAATTTGGCTGGGCCAATCGACTTAAATCGAGACATTTCACGGCTTATGGGACTGTTTCTGAACAATTTGCATCTCTCATTAACATTGATCCATGGTTAATTAGCACTCTTTTCAATCAATGCTCAGAAGTTAATTTTCTTGAAAAAGAAGGCAAAGAATATCTCGTCAACTGCGTTGAAATTATGCTACAGGCTGTTAAAAAAAAATACACTCAATATAATATTACCAAAAAACCATTCCTAGTTATTAAAGCGGATGCTGGCACCTATGGTATGGGTGTGATGATGATTCAAGATCCGGAAGCCCTATACCACCTGAATCGCAAACAGCGCATGCAGATGTCTATCTCGAAAGGTGGCATCCCTGTTACTAAAGCGATTGTCCAGGAAGGGGTTTATTCTTTTGAAACGGCAGGAGAAGAAAATGCTGTAGCTGAACCTGTCGTTTACTTATTTGGTCGCCATGTAATCGGCGGTTTCTATCGTATTCATAAAAGTCGGGGACCAAACGAAAATTTAAATACTCCAGGAATGAATTTTATTCCCATGGTATTTGACATTCCATGCAAGGCACCCTTTGAAATCAATGAGTCTGTGAATTGCTTTTATGTTTATGGAGTAATCGCACGCCTTGCTGCACTAGCAGCAACTCGTGAATTAGCACTATCTAATATAAAGAGTAAATTATAATGAGTGAAATTAAAATTGGTATCCTTATGAACCCTATTTCTAGCATTCATGTCTATAAAGACACAAGCTTTGCAATGTTATTGGCGTTTCAAAAACGAAATTACGAACTTTACTATATGGAAGCATCGGATATTTTTTTACAAAATGGGGAAGTTCATGCTTTTATGCGTCGCCTTCGAGTAAAGGATAATGCCTCTTTTTGGTTTGAATTAAACGATTCGCATATTCAATCCTTAGATAAACTTGATATTCTTCTTATGCGAAAAGAGCCGCCCTTTAATATGTCTTATATCTATTTAACTTATTTATTGGAACTAGCTGAAAAAAAGGGGTTATTAGTAGTAAACAAGCCTGCAAGTTTGCGTGATGCTAATGAAAAATTGTTTGCAAGTTGGTTTCCTCAATGTACTCCTAGAACCTTAGTTACGTCGCATAAAGAATTATTACAAAAATTTCTCCAGGAACAAAAAGAAATTATCATCAAGCCACTTGGAGAGATGGCAGGCAAATCAATTTTTCGACTAACTACTCGAGATCCTAATTCTCTTGTTGTCATAGACATAATGACAGCCAACGGAAAACGGCTCGTCATGGCCCAAAAATTTATTACAGCCATTAAAAACGGTGATAAGCGAATTATCTTAATTAACGGTGAACCCGTTCCTTACTCCTTAGCGCGTATTCCTGCAAAAGGTGATTTTCGTGGAAATTTAGCAGCAAAAGCTAGATGGGAAGGACGAGAGTTGACGGATCGCGATCGATGGATATGTCAACAAGTAGCTCCTATATTACGTCAAAAAGGCCTCTGGTTTGTTGGTCTTGACGTGATTGGGGATTATTTAACAGAAATTAATGTTACGAGCCCAACAGGAATTCGCGAATTAGAGACTCAATTTAAAATTAATATTGCCGATCAATTTGTCGATTTTTTGCAAAATAATTTAACCATACGTGGGAAACTTCCTAAGAGTTTTTAGAATGACCAATATTACTGTCACTTGTTTAGATGAATCACGTCAGCAATATGCAGAAAAACTTGCTGCGGAATTAAAATTGACATTGGTGTCGCCGCCTACCACCGAAAATTATCGTATTTTGTTGGCTGTTACACCTACTCGTCTTGAACTGCGTTTGACAGATCCTAGAGCGCCAGGTCCGGTATACGTGGATTTTCTTAAGGGGGCATTGCATCGACGGCTGACTGGTGGCGTCATTAAAGGCCAATTAATCTCTCGTGCTATTGGCTTAAAAGGCCATTCTAATCGAACTGTCTTGGATTTAACAGCAGGTCTGGGTCGTGATGCGTTTATACTTGCTAACCTCGGGTGTAAAATAACTATGCTCGAACGTAATTCTATTATCGCTGCGCTATTAAAAGAAGGTTTAGCTCGTGCCCGAACAACAGCTAATTGGTTTAACTCGTTACAATTAAAGTTAATTGAAATAGAAGCACAAAGTTATCTTTCAACGCTTAAAACTTCTTACGATGTTATTTATATAGATCCTATGTATCCAATTAGAAAAAAATCCGCACTCGTTAAAAAAGAAATGCGTGTATTGCGTCAAGTGGTTGGAAAAGACGAAGACGCACCACAGCTCTTAGAAAGAGCTTTAGAGAAGGTAAGACATCGCGTTGTTGTTAAACGTCCGAGATTAGCACCTAAATTAACAGACGCTCATCCCTCCTTATCTTACGAGGGTAAAAGTAGTCGATTTGATGTCTATTTGACCTGTTAAAGAAAGACTGCTGCTCCCATCCTAGTATTTATTGTGATGCTGCAAAAGAAGACCCACAACCGCAGACAGTTGCGGCGTTTGGATTGCGAATCACAAATTGTGCGCCACTTACATCTTCACGGTAATCAATTTCAGCACCTTTTAGATATTGGAGACTTAAAGGATCAACTAATAGTCTTACCAATTTTATCTGACCACTACCGCTATTATCTCTATCTGCTTTATCTTCTACTTCATGATTTGCTTGTAAGGATTTTTCAATAACCAGATCATCGGTATTTATGGTTTCATCAAAAGTGAAACCATATTGAAATCCCGAACAACCTCCACCTGTAATAAAGACGCGCAAGTTAAGATGAGGGTTATTCTCTTCATCAATCAGTCCCTTCACCTTACGAGCTGCAGCATCAGTAAAAATCAAGATAGGTTGCAATGGAAGTTCTAAATTTGCCATAAGCTAGATTATCTAACTATTGAACATTAACGTCAACTAGCTCATGTTTCTTTCAATTCCCGACTAGATTTTTGTTCTTCATGATCTGTCTCTTACACAATAAGCACATGCGCTGGATTCTCGTTTTTTATCTTATCTTTGTTATCTGCCTTATTGAGATTTTATCTACTGCAACTTTTTTTGTATAATAATAAGCGATTAATAAAGTTATGGGATGTAAGCTGTTTTTATAATAATGGCACCGGGTGCATTTTAATAACAGTGTTTATTTTTTAGTTTATGAGTTGTGCTTTTCTTAGATTATAGTTCTATCATGCTTATGCTCCAGATGTACTTCAAGTTAGGAGCAAATACACTTTTGTAGATTTTTCATCCCGGACTATATGAATATTTATTTAGATTTTAAACATGATTGTGTCAACGCTCATACCGTTTTATTATTTGTTCAACGAGACATCTGACAAGACAACCCGACCCTATTGTTAGGATTTAGAATAACTTGTGTTTTTACTGTTAATATGCAAAAGCCCTTTTAGGTTAGAAGTAATTAAAATGAAATGTTGTTTACAGAAAATGCAAATATATCTTAGTTTCCAATCTTTTTTCATAATTTTTTAAATAAACCTATTTGCAGATTCATAATTATTATTGTTAAGTATCAGTATTGTTATAACAGGCAATTTAGTAACACAATAAATAAAACTATATCAAACCAAATTGAATTTCTATCGGTACTTGAAATAGCGATTTAAGAAGGTGTTTGCTTTAAATGAATGCATGTGTGTTTTCCATTAACAAATCGATTATTGTATAACTTATTGTATAAATACTCGGAAAATACTTCTTTATTTAATTTGTCTTCAATACAAATATTCACACCTATTCCCTATGTTTCTCAAATATTCTATAAACAACTAGAATATAACCAGAATAAAGAATTTAAAGTTGAGATATCTATAAAGACGCTCTGCACTATATTTCAATCATTTCAAAATCTGACTTCATCGCGCCACACTCAGGACAAAACCAACTTTCAGGCACGTTATCCCATCGTGTACCAGGAGTAATACCATCTTCGGGCCAGCCTTTTTCTTCTTCATAGATGAAACCGCATAATAAGCACATGTATTTTTTATATGGCATAATAAAGCACCTTTAGTTTCGGATAGTTTCAGAGGATGAAGATAGTCGACCACTCTGCCTGTACTTTTTGATAGAACCCAGAATTATATGCCAGATTATGTCAATCTGCTAGTGCAGAGGTGAAGGGTTTTTTTACTGGGAGAAAAGCAACTGTGATTTATCAAAACTTAGTATCTATACTTACTTGATGTTAACAATGATCGTTACATTCATTATGGAAGGAGCTATAGCTAATGAAGTGAAATTAACTTCAGCCATCTAGGAATTTATACCCTTACTGAAAAGAGGTGTGTACGGTGAAAACTTTAGCACCAACGCAAAGCTATCTTATGAAAAAACTTCAATTGGCTACAGAGGTTGATAGGTCAGGACAAAATTATTAATTTGAAGATTGTTACTAATGATCAATGGTCTCCTCATAAAAGCTAATTTAAGGTTCTTACTTTAAAGCCACTCTAGTTCTTCCCTACGTGCCAATGAAAAACTACTCCAGATAATTTGTAACTGTTACTTTAAATAACTTAGATTTGATTCTGTCGCTTTTCGAAAAGCTTCCTAATGAAATTATACAGTCATCGTAAAACCAATTTACAGATAATATAAATTTAGTTAGTCTCAACGCTTTTGAATTGCTTAAATTATCGAGAGAACTCCACAATTTCATTATAGCAGCTTGTTAATTTTTAATGAAGTAATGATTGAGATTCCGAGTGATAAAGGGTAGCGAACAAAATTTATATAAAATCAAATCAGATCTTGCTGTTTTTGGTAAAACTATTGGAGGAGAAATACTATTCTCTGAGGCTTATTTATTAAGAAGAGACATAACACACTATGGATTATCCACTACTTGGAGAGCAGCCCTCTAGGCATTATGCGCTAAAGAGGAGAGTATTACCCAGGAATCTCGTCTCCATTTCTGCTAGTTTGTTCACTTTTAAAGAAATTGAGAAAGAAAACTTTTTCTGTTTTTAAGAAAATAGAGCGCTTAATTCTAAGCATTTTATCGCTAATTTTAGAAAAACGCATTAACTGCCGTTTGTTACGAAATTTTTAGTTTTTTCATACCCGCAGGAAAAAACACCCACTGAGATTTGGATATTATTTAAATCTTATTACTATGAATAACTACTAATAGAAAAATACTATCGATGATAGGTTTCTTTCGTAATGCCGATCTACGTTGTATAACCGAAAGTATACAAACTTTTATCAGGGTTTATGACACCTGTGTTGTTTTTCGTAGGTAGTTAATTAATATATTACAGGTATTAATCATGAAGGTTAGAAACATGATTGTGACGCTTAAAAGCCATTTTAGAGTTTCTATTATAAATGAGTTAGAATTTTTTCCCAGATAATCATTACTAAGTTTCTTATCAATTTTCAAGACTAAAAAACTTCGTGAATTTTTTGAATTTTGGATATAAGGTTTTCTTGTGTGTTACAGAACTACGTATGACTTTTACCGCTCGACAGTTACGACGGATACGGGTCCCCCTCACCCCCTGTTAACCGCTTATTTGTTATGATTATTACTTTTACTGTATAAATCATTCGAAATTTAAGGAGTTAAGATATTCTATACTTGAGTAAGGGTCACTTAAAAAGATTCGCTCCCGGACTACCACTTGTACATACCCTCTAAAATTGCTTTCAACGCTAATTGAATTGGACGTTAGTCCCTTTTCTCTATATCTTAGTTGTCAATGGTCCATCGAAGCAAAACCATCATATCTGTTGATTATAGTTAACATTTAACATTTGATTAAATGTTAAATGTTAACAAACACTATCTTGAAAGAAATTCTCAGTAGAGTATAACAATATTTTTCTTTTAAGGATGATTATCTTAATCTTAGGACTGCCTAACCAATTTACTCTAAGGTAATGATTAATAATCGAAAAACAAACACGATTGAGGCGCAATGCACAGGAGAGTGTGCCAATAAGGAAAACTCAAATCCAGTGGAATCTAGCGGGTTTGTGCAGGATTCTTATCTTCTGAAATGTTGGTACCGCCATCAATGTATTATTTAGTAGCCATACATAAACAATTATCAGTCTCCATAATATCACAAATGATTATAATACATACACAGCATTATAAAAAACTCAATAACATCTATCTTATCGGTCCAATGGGATCTGGTAAAACTAGTGTGGGTAAACAGCTTGCTAATTTAATTGGAAATCGTTTTTATGATTCAGATATCGAAATTGAAAAGCGTACTGGTTTAAACATCCCATGGATTTTCGAACATGAAGGAGAAAAAATATTTCGTAGACGAGAAACCGAGATAATTTCTTCATTGTGTAAACTCAATAATATTATTTTATCCACGGGAGGTGGAGCTGTATTAATTGAAGCTAACCGCCACCATTTGTCTAAAAATGGCATCGTCGTTTATTTAACGGTCTCCGCAGAGACACAATTAAAACGTATCACCTGTACAGATAAATCTCGCCCTCTCTTTATCAAGCATAATTCAAAAGAAAGACTTCAGAAACTCAATAAAGAACGTGAAATTCTGTATCAAACTATTGCAGATTTCACCTATTCGATGGATAGTTTAAAACCTCATCATCTAGCTATTCGAATTTTGATGGATATTAAAAAATTTATAAAGTGCGCTTATGAATACCACTTGTCTTTTCGTTAACATCAAAGAATCTCGCTATCCAATTTATATTGGTATAGATCTTTTAAAGAATAAAACACTTCTTTATCAATATATTAAAGGTCATCAAATAATGATTGTAACTAATAAAACAATTGCGCCATTCTATCTTGAATCACTGAAAATTATTTTTTATGATTTTCAGTGTGATCAATTTCTCTTACCCGATGGAGAGCAATTCAAAGATATCAGACATTGGAAAAAAATTCTAAATAAGCTAATTACAAGTAATCATCATAGAGATACTACTTTAATTGCTTTAGGAGGTGGTATTGTAGGTGATTTAACGGGCTTTGTTGCAGCATGTTACCAACGAGGCGTGGATTTTATCCAACTGCCAACAACTCTCCTCGCTCAAGTTGATGCCTCTATTGGTGGTAAAACTGCTGTAAATCATCCGTATGGTAAAAATCTCATTGGAGCATTTTATCAGCCTAAAGCAGTAATTGTTGATCTGAATACACTCAATACCCTACCTCAACGTGAATTTAACGCAGGAATTTCTGAAATTATTAAAGCCGCCCTCATTTACGATAAGGAATTTTTTATTGATCTTGAAAAAAATATTACTTCTTTATTAAAAAGAGATTTAAATTATCTGCAAACTACTATTAAACGAGCTTGTGAAATCAAGCGCGATATTGTTAATGCTGATGAGAAAGAGAAGACCGGTCAACGCGCTCTCTTGAATTTAGGTCACACTTTTGGTCATGCTATTGAACAACTATTAGGTTATGGGTATTGGCTCCATGGCGAAGCTGTAGCAGTAGGATTGGTATTGGCAGCTGAATTATCTTGTTACTTAGGGCTTATCAGCTCTTATGAAGTAAATCGTATTCGAGAGCTGCTTCAAAAAGTTCCTTTACCTACTCAATTACCTAAAGAGATCGATCAAGATTCTCTATTGATCACTATGTATAGGGATAAAAAAGTAATGAATGAGCGCCTGCACCTTGTGTTATTAGAACGGATTGGCCGTGCCATCATCTCGGATTAAATTAATGACGATACTTTACAGTTTCTAAGATAACGTAGTTTTCTTTAAATCAGCTAAAGAAAATTTCTAACAAAACACAATAACATTAAAATTTTATTAGTTCTCATCGATTAGCTATCAGGGGTATAAATTCCATCTAAACAACGATACTTGCTGATGAAAAATATGAGTTCGGTTTAACTCACGGCAGTGCTAATATTGAAAGAATAAAAACAATTCTAATCAGTATTATCAAACTATAAAAAAGCCTACCAACGCTATTTTCACTATGTTTCTAATATCAGAAAGTCACCTGAAATAACCATTTCACGGACTAGTACAATTGCTACAAGCAAATAAACGGCTACAGTCTATTTCTAAATTCATCATAAGAAAATAAATTAAATAGGTAGACGATATGTTGTTTAAGAAGCAGAGCATCAAAACACACCACCGTAACTTAATTATCGCTCGAAAAAATAGTACACCTACTATTAATAAACACTATAATAACATTACACGAAGGCCTTTTATTCAAAGGACAGCTTCTTAATAGCGTATAATCCCAGTTTCTCTATTTTTACGTCTTTTTTAAGTTAATTCAACATTTTTTAAGTTAGTTGACAACAGGCCAAATAGTTCATTTTTGAAGAGATATCAGGCTTTTCCGCTGTTAAAAGGATGCGTTCAAGTCTGATTATAATAGTAGGAATCTACCAGTAATATCCGCTAGGTATTACTGGTAGAATAGCCGCGAGAGAGTGTAACTTTATAATCATTACGAAATTGTCGGGTTATCTATCTTACTTATTTTAGCATCAACTGTATGTTTAAATTCGATTGGCATCTTATACAAACATTATTTTGATGGTTGTACAAAACTACTTACAACAAAGAATTGTACAAACAGGAAGATAAAAATTAATGATAGTCTAATTATTACTGACTACTGATCTTAGTTTAATTTGCATATTAAAACTGCGCAACCTTATTAACCCCAAATTTTTAGGTTCTAAGAAATCTTTCACCATGTATAATCTAACATTAAAGTTTTGTTAGTTTTAAGAAATATCACAACTGAATGCGTTATTTTAGTAAACACATGCGAAACACTTATACTCCACAGCCTAAGACTTAGAAATTATTTAGGACGGTGACTACTTATCTGGGCATCCTCCATCTCAAAGGTCGTATATACGAGCATCATAAATTTTTTTAGGAAAAATAAAAATGGATAAATATGCAATTATTGGCAATCCTATTAATCATAGTTTGTCACCTATTATTTTTCAGGCTTTTGGAGAGCAAACCCAACAAGTATTTCATTATCTAAAAATAAAAACATCTTTTAACAATTTTTCTAAGGTATTAAAAGAATTTCAAAAAGAAGGAGGCAAAGGAGTCAATATCACTTTACCTTTCAAACGTGCAGCCTATAAGCTATTGAATAAACAGAGTTGGGAAGCAAAAGAAGCGCAGGCTGTGAGTGCTTTGCAATTTCTTAACGACGGCAGCATTTATGGTGTTAATTATGATGGTTTAGGGTTAATACGAGATTTAACGCGCAACCATGATATTGCTCTTGCTCAAAAATCAATTCTAATTCTAGGAGCAGGTGGGGCCACTCAAGGAATTTTAGGATCATTAATAAGTACTTCGCCGCAGAAAATTGTCATAGTAAATCGCACAGTTTCTAAAGCATGCGAATTAGCTTCACATTTCTATTCACGCAGTGAGCTTCGAGGCATCGGTTATGATGATTTAAAGCCAATGCCTTATGATATTGTCATTCATGCTACTAGTTTGGGTCACCAAGGTAAGTATCCACAGTTTCCAGCTGCTATTATTGGACCTCAGACCTACTGTTATGATCTTTCTTATGGCAAAATTGCTGTACCATTTTTAAAATGGGCTAAGCTTCAAGGTGCTAATAAATGTTTTGATGGCTTAGGCATGCTAATAGAACATAATGCTGCTCTTTTTTATTTATGGTTCGGGATTTATCCAGATACGTCATATGTTTTCAAAAAGCTGAGTACATATTGTTAAGATATCTCTTAAATAAGCACTAAGTTAATTTCATAATTTGCTAGATTTTCAAAAACCCCTAATAAAATATAAAACGAATATAAATATGTACTTAACGAATATATATTTTCAGTTTTGGTGAGAGAAAATTATTCGATTTATGAGTTAATCCTGTCGCTATTTTTGATTCTAAATAAATTACACGTTAAATTGATTGCATGATTAATAGACTAATTTGAACTACTTTTGGAAAGCGACGACTATGCAATAGTTTTAGGAAGGTTTATCTCAAGAAACGAGAAAGGCTTGAGGATAGACTTTTTATCAGGTATTATCTCAACTGGAGGGTAAGCAATCACTCTTATTTTAATTATGCATTAAGGTCTTTATAGAAAAATAGTTCTTTCCTCTTATTCTATGTTCGTTTCAATCTCTCTGTCAGCACAGAATAGATAAATTCCCTAATTCAGCCATACATTTTGTGCAAGTCTAACCGTACAAAAAACTTGATTAAAATAATTTGTATTATAATAATAGGAAAGAAAACTACTTCCTAAAAAATTTAAGATACTGATTATTATACAGATTCAGATTTTTCTCAATAATTTTTTGGAGTTGTAGGCTTAGTACTTGTGTATAACCATTGAAAATGATTAAGCTTGTTACGAGTCTTAGCAATATAAAGATAAAAAAAAGAACTAAGAGTTAATCGATTAAAATAACACATGGCCAACTACTAACAGTAGAAAACTAAACGTTTTGAAAAGATATTTTTACCTGTTCACTGCAAGGTGAGTTAATTCTCGAAGATTTTTCTGTAATACTTTTCCTATTTCAAGATTCCATTGGTATTTGAATTAAGTTTTTCTTTAATAATGGATAATTGTTTCATCAGTTTGTAAATTTAATTTCTCTTCTGATACTATAACCCGTCTAAGGATCATGGTGTCTTTTGTTAGGTTTTTAATTTCATAATATTGGTAAATTGTGTGCACTTTTAATTAATCTGGATTTTCCTTATAGAAATGAAATCCATTTACGGGTTAATCAGCTTACTAAATCACGACTGTTATTCTATAATACTGCTATAGTCAATCAGTCCCTGACAAAATAAATAAAGATTTAAAAGCTATTAAAAAGATGATTGAGGCAAGGCTCAAGAAGTTGATATACTAATTTTATGTTACCGCAGACTGCAATTTTAAATACATTTGGCTGTTCTCCTGTTCAACTGCTGCGACGTCACAAAGAGAAAGTATATAATTTTGTGAAATTGCCTCTTTGTTTTTTCAATATGCTTACCGTGCGAGATTGGAAACAAATCTCGAGCTTGCAACAAAATATTACTCAATTTGAAACTAAGAATGATAAATTAAAACATGATTTTCATTATCATTTCTCCAGAATTTTGTTTCCTCCGCCTACTCCTCTTAATGATTTGCTAATCATCTTTCTAGAAAAGCAGATTAAAATAGCCAACACTATAAAGAATATTTCAGTAATTATAGTCGAACGTCGAATGGAAATTCTTTCACCTCTTCTCATAACCAAACTTAAAAATTCCTTTCAAGCACAAGAAGTTATCAATTTCATTGATAACTTCTTAGCTTTAAGTTTTCAAAGAAAACAAGAAAATGATGTGGATAAAATAATTCAGAAACTTAATGATATTAAGTATCAGACCAACCAACTACAAATTCAAGTACAACAACAACCTTTTCAAATCAAAAATACTTTATTGCCCATAAATGTAATCTTTTTATATAAAATAATAAAAAATCAGCTTCTTAAAAAGACTGGTAATTATTTGCAATTATCAATGGCAGGTTAGATAATGACACTTGCTTCTTATGAAGCTTTAAAAGAAATTCAACATCATGCTCCTGATTTTCGGCCTCGACTGGCTATTGTTCTAGGTTCAGGTTTGGGTGAACTAACCAACCAAATTGAAGAACCCATCATTATTTCTTACCATCAGTTACCGGGTTTCCATAAGCCAAAAATCGAAGGCCATGCTGGTAATCTCTATTTAGGAAAAATAAAGGGCATTCCGGTAGCTTGCTTACGAGGGCGCACTCACTACTATGAAGGTGTTGATAATAATCCTATAAAAACTATGGTCCGTACTTTTAAATTGCTGGGATGTGAAGCTTGGTTAGCTACTAATGCTTCTGGTTCCTTACGAGAAGATATTAAACCAGGCAGTTTAGTTTTAATAAAAGACCACATAAATTTTCAATTTAATAATGCTCTGGTGGGTCCCAATGAAGATGATTTCGGACCCCGCTTTGTTGGTATGGAAGATACTTACGACCCAATTTTTCGTATTAAATTTTCCAAAATCGCAGACCAATTATCTATCAACTTGCCGGAAGGAGTTTATATTGGTGTCTTGGGACCGGCTTTTGAAACACCTGCCGAGATTAAAGCCTACCGCATTCTAGGTGCGGATGTAGTGGGTATGTCTACTATTCCAGAGGTGATTATCGCTCGACATTGCGGAATGCGTGTTGCAGTAATTTCAGTCGTCAGCAATTTTGCTTCCGGAATGATGGAAGAAAAAACTACTCATGAACAAACATTACGTGGAGTAAAATTAGCTACAGAAAATTTGACTAGATTAATCTTAACCTTTATTAAGCAATATCTCTCTCTACTATGAAAACTGAAAATACTAATAAAACCTAATCTCTTTACTTAGATTTAATTGGTTTAATAACAAAGATATTGTACAAGCTATTGAGAAACTATGCTATAAAAGCGAAAACCCTCTATGATTTTATAGTATCTACAAATCTGATGAAATGTTTACGCTCTGTCTATTTCGTTAAAATTATTATCGAAATAGACTCTGATTGATTATGATATTATTTTAGAACTATCAATTTTTTTCTATTTAGAATATGGAAAATTTTATCAAGACCCTAAAGAAAAATAGCCAAAAGGCTGTTCTGGAAATTGCTAAAAATCAAAACCATCTCACTCCTCTTTGATAAGAACAAATTTGCTCTTTAATACTTCCGGACGATCTAATACGTTCCTTATAAATTTCATAACTTCTTCCACTTAATCAAATCATACTAAAGATATGATGAATGAAACACATAAATCTTTTTTATTATGATCTAAGATCAATCTTTTTCCAGGCAAAGTAAAATTAATTCATACATTATATAGTTTTTCTTAGCATTAATGATATTTAAAAAATTCTAAAGCTACATATGACAAGAAACAATTTTATTGGGATATCAATCTAAGTTTATCGGATTTTTACAAATTTGATTTTCATTCAGTTCTATAACTTCAAAAACCTTTATTCAGTAAGTTATTTATCTTAAAATATTAAGAAATCTGTTATGAATGTTATGAAATCATTTCTGTGTTACTTAAACTCAAAAAAAGTAGAGTTCCCACTGAATGATTTTTTCATCCCAATTCCTAGATGAGCGAATTTTAGAGCAGTTTTCTTCAAATGTACCATCTGATTAAATCAAATTTTTAAATTTAATTATCTTGAACTTTGTCAAAGATTCTATTAATACAGATGTTTAAAACTATAGAAAAATAAATCTGATTTGATTCTATAAGCTTTTAATGAGAGATAATTCCGAAATATGAATACTTTAAAGCTTATTTAAGACTAGTTTTGAAAATAAAATTCAAGACCAATACCTTAATTAGGTTACTCTCTTCATCTTTAATTAAAATAATTTTTAATAAAGAAAAAATTAAAAATGATTAAAAGTTATTAAAAGATAAAATATTTCTTCTGTTTAGGTACATGCCGCCTAGGCATAATCTCTTTTATTCATCTTAATTCCTAATTCCTACTCCCTAATGATATTGAGGATTTTATTGTGTTTTCATCTTGAACTTCAAGCTTAGATCTTTAAGAGACGTTAAGCATACTACTCTTTCTTAATCTTTTCTGTTTCTGATACTTTTATTCTCTCCTCGTTTTGAATACGCTGATAAATTTCTTCCCGATGAACTGGGATATGTTTCGGTGCCTCGATACCAATTCGTACCTGATTACCCCGAATTTCCAAAACTGTTATAACAATCTTTTCGTTGGATAAATCGCTCTGGAGGGTAATTGCACGTGCCAAGGTTTCAGTTGTTTCAGTTTTTATTTTTTCATCTTTCCCAATGATCAAACGT
Source organism: Coxiella endosymbiont of Dermacentor marginatus (assembly GCF_907164955.1). Classification (GTDB taxonomy): domain Bacteria; phylum Pseudomonadota; class Gammaproteobacteria; order Coxiellales; family Coxiellaceae; genus Coxiella. The sequence goes on from NZ_OU015521.1 coordinate 292,825, forward strand.
TGACCGAGCGTTCTTGTTAGGACTAACATGATAAACTTCCTTTATCTTAGGCCACCTCTTACAGAAACCGGTGGCAGTTTCACGTAGAACTTCCTTTTTGTAATCTCCTTTTAGAAATCTCACTAGATTTTAACCAGAGAGCATCCGTAAAATAAGGTTCAGATCGAGCCATTTTATACCTAGGATAGTGAGAAGTGCAAGAGTTCAATTTTTTATATAAAAACTCATGAGTTATCCTTAATGCGCTCTTCTATAAAATTTAACACCAGAAGAAGTTCCAACAATTAAAGTATCTGCAGGACGGTAAGCAAACAGTCCATTACTGACAATGCCAGGGATATCATTCAAAGTGCTTTCTAGATCTATTGGATCAAGAATATTTAAATTATAAACATCTAAAATAACATTACCGTTATCTGTAATAAACCCTTGACGATAAACAGGATCACCTTTTAATTTCACAATTTCACGCGCAACAAAACTTCTGGCCATAGGAATAACTTCGAGAGGTAAAGGAAATTTACCTAAAATATCAATTTGTTTACTTTCATCAACCAAACAAATGAAATGCTCTGAAGCAGCAGCGATAATTTTTTCACGTGTCAGTGCACCTCCTCCACCCTTGATAAGATAAAAATGTTTATTAAATTCATCTGCCCCATCTATATACACTTTCAAATTTGAAACAGAATTGAGATCAATTAATGGAATGCCTTTTTCTTTTAAGCGTTTTTCTGTAGTAACAGAACTAGCTATTGCTCCATCAATTTGTTGTTTCATCTCAGAAAGTGCATCGATAAAGTAGTTCACAGTGGAGCCAGTTCCAATGCCGATGATATCGGTATTTTTAATATATCGAATGGCTTTAAGCGCCGCCATCTTCTTAAGATTATCTTTTGACATTCTTCCTCGCTTCTAATTAACTGTAAACTTCTGACGTTTTCTCACTGCTTCAGTGTTGGTGAATATGATAATGGTTCCATTAAATCCACGTGCGATCTCTAAACATCATCAATAATACTTTATAACTACATCCGCTGATATTCTCCAAAGAGATTTTTCATTTTTACAACTGCTTGAAACAACTGATAGCTATTACCTAAAACAACTACTACCCGAAATTAAACGTATGTATACCTCAATTATTCTGAATTGGAAAAGGTGATAAATTACCTCATAAGCACAGCAAATTTACTGAAACGAAATACGTTACCGCCTTAAGAGCAAGCCCAGCCTTATAGAATCATAGAATCGGAAAGTGAAAAACAACCTTCGCCGAACTACTTCATGCATTCAAATTTAAAATAATCATCAGAATATCTGTTGTAAAAGATCCTTCGATAAAACACTGAGTTTATATCAAAGACTGATACCCATCTGTAATATTAGACTGTTGAGCTTGTCCTGTTTGGTCAAATCCACATATTTAAGAACACTGTAACAAAGATAACTCAAGTAAATATTATATATGATAACTCGCTTTAAGCACGGTGTTTATTTAAATAATAAAATGTGTCTATTAAAATCATTTTTACTTTTATTATGAAGGAGAATAAAAACTATCAACGAATATGAGCTATCACATCTATCAATCTATAGATTGAATAAGTTAAGAGAGATTGGAGATGTGAAGATTAAATAAAATGAGTTAATACCGGTGATTTGGATAAAGAACTATGGAACCCAAAAAGAGAGGCTATTCTTTATCCAACTGAATTAATTTAACGATTAGATTATTCGAAGTGCACTACATTTTATCAAATCTATAACTCTAAAAGAGAAAAACTCTTAAAAAGCCTTCAATAATCTTTAAGAATACATGTATAAAAAATGACGTTGCAAAGAATTCTTAGAAGAACAGAAAAGAGCAACTAAAAGCTTAGCTTTGCATCTATGAAGTTGGAACTAGTAATTCACCTTATATTAGTACAATATTTGACCTCAAGTTTTTCTATTTAATTTTAAATAATAAGTCCCTTTTGGCAATCAAATCAAATCCAACCAAGTATTTCTTTTTTCCTCCACTCTCTATGAAAAAGAGAAGTGTTAACTACCGGGGAGAGCCTAGACGGAATTATTAGAAACCGGAATTAAGGCGTTACGATAGCTTATATAATATGTTCCTTACGAATCTCTTACTGGACTTAAAGGATCTAAGATGGAAGATTCTAAAATCCCTTTCAGATAGGAAGTATTTATGGTAGGGTTTATTTTCCAATTAGGTTGATAACAATAATTACTTTTTTAATTAAAAATTACCTAATTAATGACATATAAATTGTCTGTCTTTTTAAGCAATCTTTAGGATATGAAATTGTAAACCTTCTGAATACAATGCCTATTTTACTCATAAAGAATAGTAACTTACTGCTTTAGAGTTTGTGCGAGCGATACTCGATACTCTACATCTACGAAGCAAGACTATACTCTGTCATAATATGCTGATATAAACTTCTCGATCCTGCTAGGAAGCTGGTAGGAAGTAAGATATTTCATATTTATTGACCATAACATAACATCTTACAGATGTGCTCTTGTATAGAAATATCTGAGTTTTTTAATTGGAATTGGAATATAAAATAAGACAAGGGAATAATTCGTCCGGAATTGTGTTGCTGAATTTAATGAGTACTATCTAGATTTTTACGATCGAAGCAATAAAAACTTTCTCATGAAAGACAGAATTGATATTCTTTTTCGAATCCACAAATTTCACTTACCAATATGCTTTTTTAACTAAAAGTAAAGCTGTGATTTTTTTAAAAAAAACCGTCCTTGATTTAATGTTAATTAATTTCATTAGATAATCAGAAGAATAACCTGCTAAAATGTTTTTTCAGGATTTCTTTTTTGGACAAAACCAACCTTTAATAGTATGTTGACGCTTGCGAGCTAGGGTCAATTGATGTGGTAGAACGTCTTGAGTGATTGTAGAACCAGCTCCAATGGTTGCTTCTTCTCCTACAGTTAATGGAGCAACAAGAGAAGTATTTGAGCCTATGAAAGCACCATCTTCAATTTTCGTTTCCCATTTATTAACCCCATCGTAATTACAAGTGATCGTTCCTGCGCCAATATTGACATTTTTTCCAATTGAGGCATTACCGAGGTAGGTTAAATGATTAACTTTACTATTGAATCCTAAAATTGTTTTTTTAATTTCTACGAAATTTCCTACTTTAACCCCCTTTTTCAAAACGCTGTTAGGTCGAATTCGGGCAAATGGACCAACATTACAATGGGCTGCAATACGTGCGCCTTCAATAATGCTGTTTGAATAAATTTTTGCATCATTACCGACTGTAACGTTCTTCAAGATAACATTAGAGCCAATTCTAACATTAGCTCCTAGTTGAATTTTTCCTTCTAAAACCACATTAACGTCGATAAAAACATCTTGGCTAATCTGAATATTTTCTCCTCGAATATCAACTCGGTTTGGATCGGCCACTGTCGCCCCAGCCAAAACTAATTTTTTAACCATTAATCGTTGATAATAACGTTCCAGGCGAATCAATTCCCAACGGTCGTTGATACCCTGTACTTCTTCATGAAAGGAAGGCTTAATACTTTTTATAGAACAGCCCATAGTCGCCGCTAAAGCTATCATATCCGTAAGATAGTATTCTTTTTGACGATTATTGTTGATTATATGAGATAACCAGTTTTTTAAATTCTCTGTTGAAGCAGTCAGAATACCAGTATTAATTTCGCATATTTTTCGTTGTTGATCGTTCGCATCTTTATGCTCAACAATTCTGATGATATTTCCATATTCATCACGAATAATTCGTCCAAAACTATGAGGATTGGGTGATTCAGTAACGACCAATCCTAGTCCATCAGTAGGCGTGCTTTGTAATAAATATCTGAGTGTTTGAGAAGAAATGAGTGGAACATCTGCATATAAAACGAGAATTCGATCTTTATTCCAACAAAGAGGGATAGCTTGCAACAAGGCATGACCTGTGCCTAATTGCTTTTCTTGTTCGACCCAATTAACGGACAAGTAACCTAATTTTTCTCGGATCTGACGTCCATCATCAGTACTATAGACCACATGAATTCTATCAGCATCTAAAGTTTGTGCCGTCTTCACCACGCGCTCTAAAAGAGGGATCCCACCTAATGGGTGCAAGACCTTTGGAATACTCGACGCCATTCGCTTTCCCTTACCCGCTGCTAAAATAACGACGATTAATCTCATTCGACATCTACCATTATGGATATTTAACCTTTTGCGCGTTTACGAATCATCTGAATGGCTCGCAACTTGGCAGTAGCTTCTGCTAGCTCTGTCATTGCGCGTAAATATTCGATTCCTATCCTTTGATTACTCAATTTTTGCTCTGCTTCTTTTTTGGCAGCAATCGCAGAGACCTCATCCAAATGAGCAACTCGTAAAGCTGTATCTGCCAAAACGGTTACAACTTCCGGCTGGACTTCTAACATTCCTCCAGATATATAAAACACTTCTTCTTTACCGTTTTCTAAAATTGTACTGATTTGTCCTGGCTTCAAAGAGGTTAAGAGCTGCCGATGGCCTGGATAGATTCCCAGCTCGCCCATTATACTACCTGTGACAATAATTTTTTCAACTCTTCCGCTAAATATAGCCGCTTCAGCTGAAACTATTTCTAATTGCATTGTTTTAGTCATAATTTTCTACGAGTCAAATAATTTCCAAATTTCCTTCTCGAATATCTGAACTTAGAAATTTTTCCTTCAGTGACTACCGACTATCATTCCTTATGATTTTTCAGAAAAGACGTTTCGAAATCACTTGCAATATTATTAAAGACTTCACCTCTTCAGTTACTTTTTTCGATCGTTCCAGTCATATAAAAAGCTTGCTCAGGAAGATCATCATATTCCCCATTAATAATACCCTTAAACCCACGAATGGTATCGCGCAGCGCAACGTATTTACCCGGAATTCCTGTGAATACTTCAGCAACAAAGAAAGGTTGAGAAAAAAAGCGTTGAATTTTACGAGCTCGACGGACAGAAAGCTTATCGTCTTCGGAAAGTTCATCCATTCCTAAAATAGCTATAATATCTTTCAATTCTTCATACCTTTGAAGCGTTTCTTGAACACCTCGCGCAACTCGATAATGCTCCTCACCAATGAGCAACGGATCAAGTTGCCGACTAGTGGAATCAAGGGGGTCAATTGCTGGGTAAATACCCTGTTCGGCTATTTGACGGGAAAGTACTATCGTGGCATCTAGGTGAGCAAAAGTAGTTGCTGGTGAAGGATCTGTTAAATCATCAGCAGGTACATATACCGCTTGAATAGAAGTAATGGAGCCTGTTTTAGTAGAGGTAATTCGCTCTTGGAGTACACCCATTTCTTCAGCCAATGTTGGTTGATAACCGACTGCGGATGGCATACGACCAAGAAGCGCGGAAACCTCTACACCTGCTAATGTGTAACGGAAAATGTTATCAATAAATAATAATACATCACAACCTTCATCTCGGAAGGCTTCCGCTAAGGTAAGTCCGGTCAAACCAACACGTAATCGGTTACCTGGAGGTTCATTCATTTGTCCATATACTAAAGCTACTTTATCTAGTACTTTAGATTCTTTCATTTCATGATAGAAATCACTCCCTTCTCGAGTCCGTTCTCCTACACCGGCAAAAACTGAATAACCACTGTGTTCAATAGCAATATTACGAATTAATTCCATCATATTAACAGTCTTACCTACACCTGCGCTACCAAAAAGACCAACTTTTCCCCCTTTTGCAAAAGGACACAGTAGATCAATCACTTTAATTCCGGTTTCTAATAATTCCGTAGTACTCGATTGTTCGATGAAAGAGGGGGCAGAACGATGGATAGGAAATCGATCTTTTGCACTGATAGGACCAGCGTCATCAATTGGATCTCCTAAGACGTTCATAATACGCCCTAACGTTTTTTCTCCCACTGGGACTTCAATCGGTCTTTCGGTATTTACTACAGTGATACCTCGTCTTAATCCTTCGGTAGTTCCCATAGCAATAGTGCGGACTACACCATCTCCCAGCTGCTGTTGAACTTCCAATATTAAGTGATTATCAATAACCTGAAGGGCATCGTAAATCTTAGGAACAGCCTTGCGCGAAAACTCCACGTCAACCACAGCGCCGATAATTGCGGTGATAGTACCGGTCATTGTCATTTGCTTTACCTCATTTTTCTCAATTTATTCCACTGCTGTAGCACCTGAAACAATTTCTGCGATTTCTTGCGTTATTCCAGACTGACGTGCTTTGTTATACATTAGCTGCAGCTCATCAATTAATTGTCCAGCGTTTTCTGTCGCATTTTTCATAGCCACTCCGCGTGCACTTTGTTCACAAGCGATGTTCTCAATGATGGCCTGATACACTTGCGATTCAATATACCGCACTAATAACATTTCTAATAAATCTTTAGAGGCATCGTCGGGTTCATAAATATAATCCCAATAACCTTCCTTAAACTTTTTCTTATCAATCATCAAGGGGAGCAGTTGGCGAATAATCGGTTTTTGGATCATTGTATTTACAAATTTATTGGTAGCAATGTAAATAGCATCGATTTTTTTTTCATTAAACCGATCTAATATCACTTTTACTAACCCGATTATATTTTGTACTTTGGGTTTATCGCCTAAATAATCCGATATAGCTATAACATTTCCTCCATGACGCTGAAAAAAAGTCTTACCTTTACGGCCAATAATACATAAATCAATTTCAATATTCCGTTCCTTCCATTTTTTCATTTCTGCTACAGTGGTGCGAAATAAATTAATATTTAATCCACCACATAAACCTCGATCGCTACTTGCTATGATGTAACCTACGCGCTGAGTTATTTCACGCCGTTCTAAATAAGAATGAATATATTCAGAATGACTTACAGCTACATGACTAATAACTTTGCGAATTTTGTTGGCGTAAGGACGAGACATTTCCATGCGATCCTGTGCTTTTCGCATCTTACTTGCTGCCACAAGCTCCATTGCTCGCGTAATTTTTTTTGTGTTTTTAATACTAGCAATCTTGCTACGTATTTCTCGTGTTTTAGACATAATTGTAAAATTAATTCAGATCTGATATTAACAATAAATTTGTGTTTCCTTAAATTCCTCTATAACAGTTTTAATTTTTCCAATCACTTGTTCAGAATAATTTGGATTTTTGTTAATTTCGTCTAATAAATCTTGATTCTGATGATCATGTAAAAAACTCAGTAAAGATTTTTCAAAATCTACTACTTTTTTCAACTCTACATCATCTAAATAATTATTATTCACGACGTACCATAAAATAGCCATTTCCGCAACGCTTAGAGGCTGGTATTGAGGTTGTTTTAGTACTTCCATTACTCGTTGGCCGTGCTGTAATTGTTTACGAGTAGTTTCATCTAAATCAGAAGCAAACTGAGCAAAAGCTTCTAATTCTCGATACTGCGCTAAAGCAATCCGCAATCCACCAATTAATTTTTTAATAATTTTATTTTGTGCGGCACCGCCCACTCGCGAGACAGATAAACCAGCATTAATAGCAGGACGAACACCAGCATTAAATAAATTAACATCCAAGTAAATTTGGCCATCTGTAATGGATATCACATTTGTTGGAATGAACGCCGAAACATCACCTGCTTGGGTTTCAATAATAGGTAGTGCAGTAAGCGAACCGGTTTTATTTTTTACTTTTCCCTTTGTAAATTGCTCTACATACTGCTCATTAACATGAGCCGCTCTTTCTAATAATTGGGAATGCAAATAGAAGATATCACCAGGATAGGCTTCACGTCCTGGCGGACGACGTAATAAAAGGGATATTTGACGATATGCCCAGGCCTGTTTAGTTAAATCATCGTAAATAATTAACGCATCTTGCCCGAGATCTCTAAAATATTCTCCCATTGAACATCCCGCATAGGGTGCTAAATATTGTAAAGCAGCTGCTTCTGAAGCACTTGCATTCACGACAATAGTATATCCCATCACCCCATGTTCTTCTAATTTTCGAACAACAGCTGCAACAGAAGATTGCTTTTGCCCAATAGCAACGTAAATACATCTCACCCCGGTATTTTTTTGATTAATGATCGTATCAATAGCAATGGCAGTTTTTCCAGTTTGACGGTCACCAATGATCAATTCTCGCTGACCACGACCAATGGGAACCATCGCGTCGATTGATTTAATCCCAGTTTGCAAAGGTGTATCTATGGATTTTCGAGTAATTACGCCGGGCGCGACTTTTTGAATCGAGGAAGTAAGTATAGTGTCAATAGGACCCTTTCCATCAATAGGTTCACCAAGAGCATTTACTACTCGTCCTAATAAAGCTTCACCTACTGGAACTTCTAAAATTTTCCCAGTACAACGGACTGCCATCCCCTCCTCTAAATGTTTATACGGACCCATTACAACCGCACTGACAGAATCATACTCGAGGTTAAATACTAAACCAAAGGTATTTTTCGGAAATCTGATCGTCTCTCCAAACATGACATCACGTAGCCCATAAATTTGAACAATTCCATCCTTGAGGCTAACGATAGTACCTTCTGTGCGTTCTTCAGCTTTAATACTGAATCTTTCAATACGCGATTTAATAATGTTACTAATTTCAGCTGCTCGTAATTGCCTTGTCATAAACATTACCTACCTCTTTAAATTTTCCATCAATCGGGCCAGCTTTCCTTTGATAGAACCATCTATAACCCAATTATCGACACGAACAATAGCGCCTCCCACCAAAGATTCGTCAGTTGTGATTTTTAATTTAACTTTGGCATTAAATCGTTTTTCTAGTTTCTTTTTAATTTGTTTCCGTTGGTTATTACTTAAAAGGAAAGCTGATATAACCTCGGCTTCTGTTATCCCTTTATAATCATTTAAAATCTTACTATAAAACAAAGCAATATCGGGTAAAGCAATTAATCTTTTTCCATCTATCAGCAATTGAAGAAAATTTCTCAACTTCTCTTTTACAACATGGATAGTCTTTGGTTCAATTTCGTGAAGCAATTTAAGAAATACATCTTTTATTTCTTCATCTGAAATGTTAGGATTATCAATCACTGAACCTATTGATCTATTTTTAATAATTTTTGCAAGGACATTTAATATTACCAACCAAGAGGTCAATTGATCATTCTCTTTAGCTTCCATAAAGAGTGCCTTGGCATAAGGCCTTGCAAGTTTTAAATGCGCAACCATCCTTAAATCTCACTAACTAATTCATCGACTAAATGATCATTACTAGCTTTATTTACTTCACGTTGCAAAATCTTTTGAGCACCTGCTATAGCGATGTCAGATACTTGCTGAAGCAATTCAATCTTTGCTGTGTTGTATTCTTGTTTAATGTTACTTTTAGCTAACTTCAGAAATTGCATTCCTTCTTCGTGCGCTTTATTTTTAGCAGACTCAATAATATGATTTGCGCGTTGATTTGCTTTTTCAATTATCTGAGCTGCTTGTGCCTTTGCCTCTATCAGCTCTTCTTTTGCCTTAATTTTTGCAAGCTTAAGTTCATTATAGCCTTTTTTCGCAGCAAATAATCCATTCTCAATATTTTTACGGCGCATTTCAAGGGCTTTTATTATTGGTGGCCATAAAAACTTCATTGTAAGTCCAACAAATACTATGAAAACAAACAATTGCACAATCAACGATGCATTAATATCCATTCTTAACTTACCCCTGTTACTTTATATTTACACACCAAAAATTAAGCTCAGTTATTGACCAATAGTAGTTTTTCCTACAGCTTCCATTAAGACATTCAAAAATGGATTTCGAGCAAAAATCAAAATCAACCCCATTACCAATGAGATGGCAGCAAATGCATCCACTAATCCTGCCATTAAAAACATGCGAATCATCAACATAGTCGATAATTCAGGCTGTCGAGCTACCCCTTCCAAGAACTTCCCACCGAGTATACCAAATCCGATAGCTGTTCCCATTGCTGCAAGCCCAATAAATAAGCCTGCTGCAATCGCTGAAAACCCCTGCACGCTTGAGATTAACTGAGCGATATTCATTAATTTCTCCTCTTTATATTTATTAATTTAATGTGATTCTGCTGCAAGACTGATATACACAACCGTCAGCATCATAAAAATAAATGCCTGAACTGTGATCACTAACAAATGGAATACCGTCCAAACTATGCCTAATGTAAACTGACTCCACCAGGGTAACAATGCAATTAACATAAAAATTAATTCCCCTGCAAAAAGATTTCCGAAAAGCCGCAATCCTAAGGAAATCGGTTTAACCCCTTCATCAATCAAACGAAAAATCACATTAATAGGGATAAGATACCAGCCAAACGGTTGGCTTAAAATTTCCTTCCCTAAACCAATAGCACCTTTTATTTTAAAATTATAAAAAATAACTAAAATAAAAACGGTAATCGACATAGCAAAGGTTAGAGTATAATCTGCTGTAGGGACTGCTTTGAAATGGTTTATACCAATAAAATGAAATAAGTGGGGTATTAAATCAACGGGTATAAGATCCATAAAATTCATTAAAAACACCCAAATGAAAATAGTCAGTGCTAGAGGTGCTACTAAGCTCCGATCACCATGAAAAGAACCTTTAACTGTTTTATCGACTGTTTCCACAACCATTTCCACAAAATTTTGCCATTTTCCTGGGATATTTACTGTTGCATTCCGTGCAATCATATAAAAGAGAGTAAGAAATAAGAGGCCGAGTACTATAGAAACAATGAGAGTATCAAGATTAAGTGTCCAAAAACCTCCATTCGTGAATGTAAGATTATGCAGGTTTAGTGTCCAATGGACCATATGATTCTGAACATATTCCGCTGGTGTCAAGTTAATCTGTGTATTCATTAAAATTCTATCTAAACTTAAATAACTAATGGTGCAAGCCAAAATCCAAACTGAGCTCCTACAAATCCAATGATAAAAGATACAATAGAGACTGGGACATATAGGATAATTATAATTACTAGTCCAGCACTTAGTATCAATTTGATCAATTCTCCTATATAGAAATTAACCATGAGTTGTTTAACTGCTTGAAGGCTTGTGGTATCAAACAAACGACGAGCAAAATAAAGGCTGGGCAACAGGCAAGCCATGCCTCCTAAAAGTACAGATAATCCCTCCCCTGGTCCTTTGATCCACCACCAAAAGGCAACGATAACAATGACTATTGCTTGCAGCCCAACTAACCGATAAGCAATTAAGCGTATGGACTGTGCTGCTTTATCAGAAGGAGACTTTTGATGTACAAACACTTCCGTCACCGAAAAACGATTAGACCTTCCGAGTATATAGATTTTTAGAAGGAGTAGCAACATTACTTCAGAAATGTGATTCCTTAATCTAAGTCGATAAAGTAGGTTGATATATTAGCATCTCTAAAATTTTTCTTTCGCGTCTTTGGAATAAATGGAAACAGATATAGAATCATAAAAATTAATTAAGAGTATTAAAAATATAAAGAAGATAGTTCTGCAATGTCCACGGGACACTACGCAATGCTATTGAAACTAGAAAACATTACGATGATTATAGTAAAAAGAAATATTAGTAGCTAATATATTGATTAATTTCATTATATTTCAATAGACAATACTTTGCCCTTACAAAAGAAAGGAAAGCTGTCTAATAATTTTTATGAATGATATTATTTTAGATGGTTCTCTTTTTCTACTTTAAATAAATTTCACAAATTCCACGATTAAAAAATATAAAGAGAAATCTTACGCGGTTCTATCTGAAACTGAAATTTATTCTCATCAATCCTGGTATGACAAGCAGAAACAGAGCGATAATAAAAAAATAACAACTCAAAAAGTAAAAGCGCAAAGGGGTAATCCTATAAAAATTATCTTTCATAGTTTTCTCTATCCTTTACAATCAGCAATAACTTCAGAAGGTTAAACTTGTAAAGAGTAACTCATATTCCTTTGCCACTATAACAAAATCAGTTCCCTATTATGAAGTTCGCACCAATTTATTACTGACTACTTTCGGTAAAATAATCAAAAATTAGCCCAATCTTAATTATAGTTCGATTGATAGTTTCTAGTTGTTTTATTATTGCAGTAATGGCTAATCTTCCAGAAAAAATTCACCTATAAAAGTCAATGCAATCGACAATCAGTAAATCTAAATGTTTAATAAAACTTTTATCAGCATCTTTAAAATTATAATATTGATATAATTCGAATAATTTGAGACACAAATCTTTATATTGTTATTAATCTTTTCTTTTCCTTCCATAAAAATTAAACATAATGTCATTTATAAAATTAATCATGATGACTATTTAATATAGTGTAGCTTAGTGTAGCTAAAAAATTTTTTAATTTCTGAAACGATTAACTAATTTCTCAGGAACCAATTTTTTATCTTTGTTATTTAGCCCCACTTAACACCGTGTTTACCGCAGTTACTTTTAAATTAAGTAAGAACGAAATCTTAAATAATTTACCTAACTGAGTATAGTATTATTGAAAGTTATTAGAATTGGGTATTCACATTTTCTAATATAAATTACTTCGTGCTTTGCACAATCTTCAATTTAATCCATACGAAATGGAGGATAAAGAAGAACATGAATGTCTTCTAGTAAGTAGAGTGCCTGAAAATCAAAATCATAAAAAATTCATTCAAAAGTAGCAAGAATATGTAGGAAGAATATAAAGTAGGAAGAACACAATGGCGACGGTTTTTCAAGCATTAATCCTTTATGCACTGAATCGTTAGCAAACGCTTTTGCTTCACCAAATTTCCTTATTTCTATAAGGTTTTTTGATCATTATATTTCTCTCATTAATAACTTTAAACTAATTTAACAAACCTAACTTCTCGATACGATTAAATAATTCGGCTTTTCTAAGCTGCAATTTTCTAATCTTTAAACTTACTAAATCAAAATCTAACTAGGCTTCGAGAGTAAAAAATCAGGCTGTGTAATTAGTTCCTGAATCTAATTAAAAATTAATTAAGTAACAGCAACGAGCTCAAATTAAATTTGAATTTATAGTTTTGTCCCTAGAAGTAAATCACCTTTATTATCGTATTCATTCTCAAATCCTCACCGATTCGCTGATATTATTACTTAAGACACATGAAACAATTTTCCTATAAATTTTGAATTATACTGAGCTGCAAATCTAAGCCCCCAAGCTTATTCAGATCAATCCTTTTGCAAGCTAACTATCATCAGGATCCGTCGGGATTCAAAGTATCTCACTTTATTACTTTCTTAAATTAACGAATTAATTTTTCTGTTTTACACATAAGACCATTTGCTACAATCTTTTTATTCGTAAAATATCATTTTGACGAAATTCTTACAACGCTTAAAACCTCGAAACGGACCAATATGACTTTATTCGAATCCAGTTGAGTGCGGACATCAGAATTCAATTCTAAAGTTTTTAAATAAAGTAATGCTTCATAGAATTTATCTACAGTTTCAACTACTGCTTCATGGGCTATAGTAGATTTTTTAGTAATCGAATCGTTGAAAATAAGCTACTTTTGTGAAATTCAAATTCTGTTTCTTGAATATTTTTAATCAGCGAGATAGATTTTAGATATGCCCCATAACCACTTCATTAAAAATTGGGTAAATAAAGATGGAAATTTGATTCAGCTCAGCTAATGAATAGTCATCAGATGATTACTTTAAGATAAGATGTCAAGAGACTAAAACAATAGTTCATGATGTTTCTTTATGAGTAAATCGAACAAGCTAGCTCCCCTAAAGTTCCTTATTCAGTTAGTAATTTTTTAATTCACTGCCCTCAAAAATGATGTATTTGTACAATTAATTTCAATTAGTGTTCATTTATTCTAACTCACTTAATCCACCTAATATCCAATCCCCTATCTTGCTTTTGTACTATATATGACGTCTATTATAATAATATCTATGATAGGATACATCATATTTTTTCCGTTAAGGTTAAATAAGCCAGCGTATCTTTCAAATTTAGTATGATTCATAGTTTTAACACTGTATCTGACTTCTTTCGTTAAGCGAAGTATTTTAAGAATAACCGTAAAGCATAATATCTGTATTGAAAAAGGGTATAATTGTCAAAATAAAATCGTATAAAGAAAATTCTTTTTGACCAGATTTTCAACGGGCGACTCTCAGCTGCGATAAGGATCACTATTTGATAGAATGGTGGATCGCGTTTCGGTTAGAAACACACTCTGTTGCACAGTTAGACTGTCAAATGACCGTATTAATTGAAAAAAAATAATCCACCTACCAACTTTCTCAAACCCATACAGCGCTACAATCCGCAGATTCATATCAACTAACAAAATACAACGTTTCATTAATTCTATGAATGAGCTCTCATTCCCATCATGAACTCAAGATTCACAACCTCGTGCAAGGTTTATAAATCAGATTCTATTTTTTGAGGTGAATAAGAAAATTAGGTATGATTTTCCGTAACTCTTCAAGATATTATTTAAAAACCCAAATTTTTTTCTTAATTTTTCTCTTTACAACTTTTAAACCAGGAAAGACATTGGCATAAAAAAGAGCGGAAAAAGCGGAGTGCTCATAATACTCCTCTTTTTTTTAGATGAACAAGCAATAAGGAAACTGCCGCTGGAGTAACTCCGGGGATACGTCCAGCCTGCCCAATTGTGGTAGGTTTAATTTCTATTAATTTTTGGCGCACCTCATTAGATAAACCAGCAATTTCCTTATAATCTATTGACTCGGGAATTTCCATATCTTCATATTTTTTCTGACGAGCAATTTCCTTGAGCTGATGAATTAAATAGCCTTCGTATTTTGCTTGAATCTCAATTTGCTCAGCTATTATCGCATCAGAAATTCCAGGCCCTAAACTCTCAATACTCATTAATTGAAAATAAGTGATTTCTGGCCGGCGCAAGAGATCTAACAAACGATGTTCTCGTTTTAACGTCTGTTGAAAATGTATTTCAATGGATTGTGCAATGGTCGTATTTGGTCTAACCCAATATTGTTTCAATCGTTTTTGTTCTTTTTTAATCATTTCCTTTTTGTGAATAAAAGATTCCCATCGGACATTGTTTACACATCCTAATTCTCGTCCCTTTGCGGTCAGTCGTAAATCAGCATTGTCTTGACGTAACAATAACCGATATTCCGAACGACTCGTAAACATGCGATAGGGCTCTGTGGTGCCTTGAGTAATAAGATCATCAATTAAAACTCCAATATACGCTTCGTCACGCCTCGGTGTCCAAGGCTTGCACTCCCGAATTTGCAAAGCAGCATTAATTCCGGCAATAAGACCCTGTGCTGCTGCCTCTTCATAACCTGTGGTACCATTTATTTGTCCTGCAAAATAAAGCCCAGGAAGATTCTTTGTTTCTAAAGAAGATCTTAGGTCGCGAGGATCAAAATAATCATATTCTACGGCGTAACCAGGACGAGTAATGTGGCAGTTCTTTAATCCTTTGATGCTATGGATAAAATCTACTTGAATATCAAAATCTAAGCTTGTAGAAACTCCATTAGGATAAACTTCAGGAGTATCTAATCCTTCTGGTTCTAAAAAGATTTGATGTGAAAGACGATCTTGGAAACGCACTACTTTATCTTCAATAGAAGGACAATAGCGTGGCCCCACACCTTGAATAACCCCTGAAAAAATCGGGGAGGTCTTTAATCCTGAGTAAATAATATCATGGGTTTTTTCATTAGTATAAGTAATAAAACACGACATTTGCTTCGGATGCTCACTAATCTTGCCACAATAGGACATTATTGGTGTAGGCTGATCACTAGGTTGCTCTTCCAGTTGAGAATAATCAATAGTTCGCCCATCGATCCTCGGAGGTGTTCCAGTTTTAAACCGTTTTACTCGAAAAGACATGTCCCGTAATCGTTCAGCGAGGGTAATGACTGTGGGGGAGCCCATATAACCACCGCTGTAGTTTTTCATACCGATGTGAATTTTACCACCTAAAAAGGTTCCTGCTGTTAATATGACTGCAGGAGCATAAAAGCAAAGACCTATCTGAGTGACAACACCCTTTACTCGATGGTGTTCTTCAATTAAATCAATTACCGCTTGTTGAAATAACCAAAGGTTTGGCTGATTTTCTAATGTTCGGCGAATAGCTGCTTTATAGAGAATGCGATCGGCTTGAGCCCGGGTTGCTCGAACAGCTGGGCCTTTACGTAAATTAAGGGTGTGGAAGTGGATTCCAGCTTGATCAGCTGCATAAGCCATAATCCCACCTAGAGCATCAATTTCTTTAACCAATTGGGTTTTACCAATTCCTCCAATTGCGGGATTGCAAGACATGTGGCCAATTGTTTCGATGTTATGAGTAAGTAATAAAGTTCGAGCACCCATACGTGCAGATGCTAGGGCTGCCTCAGTACCAGCATGCCCTCCCCCGACTACAATGACTTCGAATTGTTGAGCAATATTTTTCATTCAACAAATTTTAGCAAGTTTACTATCTTATTAAAAATCTTATTAAAATAATTATTTCTTTACTTGCCGATGCAAAATTCGGAGAATATTTTTCTAAGTAAATCATCAGACGTAAATTCACCTGTAATTTCTGTTAGAGCTTTCTGAGCTAGAAAAAGATCTGCTGCTGCGAGTTCACCTGCTTTTTGTTGAGTTAATTGTTTATACGCACTCTGAAGAAACATTTTACTCCTTCTAATGGCATCACAATGACGACTCCTGGCGATAAAATTGCTTTCATTTGTCATTTCAAATCCAACTATTTCTTTTAAGTGTGCTTTTAAAATTTCGATGCCTGCACCAGTTTTAACTGAAAGTTTAATTCGTGTGTAATCACTTCTTTCTTTGGAAGATTTTTCTTTTATCAAATCAATTTTATTCTCCACAATAGTGATTGGAATATAACTTTTATTTTCTGAAAAAAGCTCAGATAACGTATTTTTGATTGTTCTTGATGAAGCTTGAGAAGCATCTACCATTAGCAAAATAAGATCAGCTTGTTCAACAGCTTTTTTAGTTCGCTTAACACCTTCTTTTTCTACAATATCTTCAGTAATTCGCAATCCTGCTGTATCTAATATGTGAACTAGCATTCCATCAATATGAATTGATTCTCGCAAAATATCCCGAGTAGTACCTGCAATATCTGTAACAATTGCTGTTTCTTGTCCACTTAATAAATTCAATAGACTGGATTTACCTACATTAGGTTTACCAACAATAACAACGGTAATACCATCCCGCAATAGTGCTCCCTGTTTTGCTGTTTTTTCAATTTCTTGAATATTTTTTAGTATTTTTTCTAGCTTTTTTTGAAGAACACCATCAGTCAAAAAATCAATTTCTTCTTCAGGAAAATCGATAGCTGCTTCGATATACATACGTAATTTAATCAATCTATTTACTAATATAGTAATTTGCTGAGAAAATTCTCCTTGAAGAGAGCGAACTGCTGAACGCATTGCTTGTGCCGAGGTAGCATTAATTAAATCAGAAACAGCTTCGGCTTGAACCAAATCAATTTTGTTATTTAAAAAAGCTCTTTCAGAAAATTCTCCAGGCCGTGCTAATCGAGCTCCTGCTTCTATGGTGCTTTTTAAAAGCCGATCCATAACTGCTGGCCCACCATGTCCCTGTAACTCCAAGATATCTTCTCCCGTAAAAGAGTGAGGTTTGGGGAAATATAAAGCTACCCCTTCATCAATGAGAGATCCGTCAAAGTCTTTAAATACACTCAAGGTGGCATGTCTCGGTCTTGGAACAAACCCCATTATTTTTTTAGCAATAAAAGGTGTATTAGTACCAGAAATACGGACGATACCTATCCCTCCTCGACCTGCAGGAGTTGCCAATGCGACAATAGTTTCATGAGAAATCTCAAACATAACTAAGAAAAATAGATTATAACACAACCCTAAATTATCCTCCTTTGAGGACACACAAAGTCTTGTCGAAGCTAGAATAAAAGACGCGAAAGTTAGGGCAGCAGACGCAAGAGAGAAAATAAAATCTTTACTTCTTCTTTCTTTCACGTCGAATTTTTAACTTTGCTTTATGATTTTCGTAGGTTTTATTGAAATGCCACTGCTGAAAAGTTTGCATTACGTTGTTAGTTAACCAATATAATACAAGTCCAGCAGGAAAATTAATAAAAAATACAGTAAAGACTATTGGTAAAATCCACATCATTTTTTGTTGAGTAAAATCAGATGAGGTTGGTGATAGCCATTGCTGAGCTAACATACTAAGTCCCATTAAAATGGGTAGAATATAATAGGGGTCTTTTACAGACAAATCGTGGATCCAAAGAATAAATGGTGCTTGGCGTAACTCCACACTTTCAATAATTACGTAGTAAAATGCGATAAAAACCGGAATCTGAATTAGCATGGGTAAACAACCGCCTAATGGATTAATTTTTTCTTTACGATAAAGCTCTATGGTGGTTTGACTCAATGTTTGTCGATCATCACCATAACGCTTTTTTAAAGATTGCAAACGGGGTTGCATTTCACGCATTCGAGCTATCGATCGGAAATTTTTTGCGGAAAACCAATAAAAAACAATTTTGATAAGGATTGTTGTTAGAATAATAGTCCATCCCCAATTTTTAACCACGACATGAATGGCACTTATTATCCAAAATAACAGAGTAGAAATTGGCCACAACCAGCTATAATCAATGGTTCGATCTAGGCCTAGTGCTAATGTTTTTAATTGTTTTGCTATCTCTGGACCGACATAAAATACTGTATGACCTACAACTGTTTTATCCGATTCCACTATCATTTTTGGACTCGTAAAGCCAATGACATAAAGATTAGCGCTACTACTGGTCTTAGAGTGAATTACATGGCTGTAATAGTGATAAGTAAGATCTGGATTGCCTGGAATCCAAGCACTTAAAAAATAATGTTGTTGCATAGCAATCCAACCATTTTTTGAAATACGATCAATATCTTTTTTATCCATCGCTGCATAGGTGATCTTTTCATAAAGCATTTTCTGACCGGAGATGGCTGCACCATTATAACTCCGCATGTAAAAATGGTGATGTTTAACTGAAGGCTCTCGTCGAGTAATTTGAGCATAGAGACTGCCTTCCCAAAGTTTTTTTGTATTATTATGCACTTGATAAGTAATTTGAACTGCATAATTATTGCGATGGAAAGTATAGGTTCTTATAATATGCAGGCCATTAGACGCTGTCTGACCTGTTAATTGAACAATGAGTTCATTTTGATTATCAGCCAATTCATATTGGCTTCTTTGTGTTGTGTAGTGAATAGGCGCCCCTCTATTTAAGTTAGTGAAGCTGCTTTGAGCAATATAAAGATGATCAGTATTATCATTTAAAATTTGGATTGGATTTTGATTTTCTTCTAATGAGACTGGGTATTTAAGCAATTTAGCTGAGACAATATTTCCTCCGTAAGTATCGATGCTTAATTCTAAAACATCTGTTTTAATAGTAACTAATTGTTTTTCAGAGATTTTTTCTTGATTCAAATTGGAGTGGAGAGCTGCTTTATTTCTAATTTTTTCTTTTCTATCCAGTAGGTTGAATGTTGGTGGGATATAGTCTTTAGATGTTTTTCCGTTCGATTTCGCATTCACTAATTTTGTAGAGTACTGCTTGAGAGCAGGCGGGTAATCGTGCATCCAGGTGTTTAAAATCGCAATAGCTAAAAAGGCAACGATGATGTATACAACTGCTTTTTTAATATCCATTACTATATAACTACATTAACTTTTTATTGTTTTCAGGGACCAAATTTACTCCTCCTAGATGAAAGGGATGGCACTTTAAGAGCCGAAAAATGGTTAAATAAATCGCTTTCACTATATTGAATCGTTTGAAAGCGATTTTAGCATAACAAGAACAACTTGGATAAAAACGACAAGCGTTTCCTATATAGGGGCTTATAATATATTGATAAATTTTAATCATTTTAAGCAGGACCTTTCGGACAGTATAATCAATTGATGGAGTAATTGGTTTATACATTCATGCAACTCTTTTTTGCTTGCTTCCCCTGATCGAAATTTTGCTATAAAAACAATATCTACTGAAGGTAAGCGATGCTTTTGCAAACGAAAATTTTCTTTCACTATTCGTCTGATGCGATTTCGCATTACTGCTTTTTTTAAGTTTTTTCGACTAGCTACGACTCCTAAACGAGAGTAGTTGAAATTACTATTCCAATAGTAGAGAAAACAGTAGTGTCCAGACAAAATTTGACATTCTGAGTAAACGCGCCGAAATTCGGCTGTAGTACGAATTCGCCAATTCTTTGAGAAATTATAATTCATCAACCTACTAAGCGTTTTCTTCCTTTTGCTCTGCGCTGATTCAGTATTCGTCGACCACTCTTAGTAGCCATGCGTGCTCGAAACCCGTGCGTGCGATTTCGTTTTAATTTACTGGGTTGATAAGTTTGCTTCATAAACGTTTGCCTAACCAATAAAATTAATAAGATCTAGAATATAAATCAGAGGTGTCAGTCTGTCAAACGGACAAATGCTTTTAAAAAGCAGTCTACTTTAAAATTTTTAACTGCTATAAAGAAAAATTATCCTCAATAGCATTACAATAAATCATATCTTCTGAAAATGATTTGGATCATGACTTGTAAAAGGATTTTTCTCACTTTATTGTTGAACTCAGTCAGCATCGACTTGCTCATTGAAAAAGCTAAAGAATTAATAGCGAAAAAAGAAACTGAATTATATTTGAGGAATAACAGAGTATTTAATATTCGGTGACGCTTGATAACTCCAAAGGTAGGGTAGAAAGTATTGAGAAAAATTTGATCAAGACTATTTGTTATTCTATTGATTTAGATAAGTTATATTAATCGATATAGGCTGTAACATTTTTTTGATCTTCGTCAATTGATACACCGCTTTTATTTATTATAATTAATTGTCTTTTCACAATTTCAAAGTTAAGTTCGATAATATAGGTCGTTTACTCCTAGGCGAGCAGCAGCAGCCGCGCGTATGTCAAAATAGTTGCATTTTATCTAATTTCAAAAAGATAAATGACCAAGTTGTTTGGCTATAATCTTTGAACTGAACACAACAACCTTTAAATTAAATCTTGGTAACTGGTAAACCTGGTAATGCTTTTTTTAAGATAAATGGCAGTAGGGAAGATTCGATTTTTTTGTGGGAATGTCTTGTAGCAAGTTCGGATCATTATCTCAACTAATTTTGTTAAATTAACCCAAAAGATTTAAGGAGAGATGATTATGAAATTTTAAACAGACTCTTAAAATCAGAGAAAGTTATTTATTGAATAAACCACTTAAAATGCGCGTGTATTTATCTTTAGGTATTTTTTCTGCGATGCAAACCCACTGCTCTGTTGATAAAATAAAACACAATTTATTAATTAAAAACTTACTCAGGTGTTTTTGAGATTTTATAGAAGAAGTTAGCGGTCATTTTTTAAATCGCTTCATTTAAAGCATTGTTTTTATTTCATGCGTGGTGATATTCATGATAATAACGAAATGTCAGCAATTTTTGTAAGCAACTTTTGCAGAGAAATTAATAGTATTAATCGATTATCACGTCTTTTTTTGTCGTCCACCATTACCATGACTTTATCGAAGAACGTATCAATAGGATCTTTTAATGATACTAACTCACTTAGCGCTTTCAGATAATCTGCTTCCTCACACAGACTGTTGACTGACTTAACATGGGTTTTC
Organism: Coxiella endosymbiont of Dermacentor marginatus; assembly: GCF_907164955.1. Classification (GTDB taxonomy): domain Bacteria; phylum Pseudomonadota; class Gammaproteobacteria; order Coxiellales; family Coxiellaceae; genus Coxiella. The sequence continues at coordinate 314,541 of NZ_OU015521.1, forward strand.
AGTTCTTCAGCCAGCTTATGCTCTGCATCGGAATCGAATAGAGAAGGATCGATCTGATTAACTTTTATTTTAATCGATTGTTTTTTTAAAATATTGCTTACTCGTTTATTAGCAGCTGTTAGAGCGTTAGCTTCAGGTAGAGTTTGGAAATGTTGCACAGCTTTGATGCGTCGATCAAAATCTAATGGTTCTGTAGGATGAGTAGCAAGAACTGCCATAAAAACTGCTGAAGATACATTTTTTTCAAGATACCAAGCACGAAGTCGTTCGATAATAAAATTAAAGGATTGATCAACTACGTTCTTGTTAGGTAATTGATTAACATAATTTTTTTCTGTTTTTTTTAATAACATCATCAAATCGAGTGGAAGTTCTTTTTCAATTAAAAGACGTAAAATTCCAAGAGCTGCGCGACGCAAAGCAAAGGGATCTTTATCGGCCGTAGGAAATTTATTAATGCCGATAATGCCAATAAGTGTGTCTAAACGATCTGCAATAGCAATACAAGTACCTTCTAAATTTCTCGGAAGGCCATCTCTAGAAAATCGCGGTAGATAATGATCTTGAATAGCTTTGGCGATAGTTTTAGATTCTTTATCATGCAAAGCATAGTAATAACCCATTGTCCCTTGTAAATTGGGAAATTCACAGACTATTTTGCTGACTAAATCACATTTGGCTAATAGCGCGGCTCTTTCCGTTAAATTTTCATCACCTTGCATTTTCTTAGAAATAAAAGCAGAAATTTTAGATATACGTGTGGCTTTATCCAATAAAGTCCCTAATTTTTTTTGGAAAATAATTCCTGCTAGTTTAGGTAGTCGATCTTCGAGCGATACTTTAAGATCATTACGATAAAAAAAGGAAGCGTCTGTTAACCTCGCATTTATCACTTTCTCATTTCCCTCAATAATACGTTTAGGATTCTTACTTACAATATTGCTGATAAGAATAAAATGAGGCAACAAATCACCTTGCTTATTTTTTATAGGAAAACAACGTTGGTGAACTTGCATCGTGGTGACTAATAATTCATAGGGAAGCTTTAGAAATTCCAGCTTAAAATGACCCAATAATGCTACAGGCCATTCGACCATTCCAGTTACTTCTTTTAATAGCTCTTCATCAATTATCGCTTCTCCTTTTGAGGATGCTGTTTTTTTTATTAGTTTGCGAATTTTTTCGCATCGCTTATTAAAATCAACAATAACCATTCCATGGTTTAGCAGTAATTTCTGATAGTCAGCAGGTTGAATAATGGTAATAGCTTTTGGGTGATGGAAACGATGTCCAAACGTTTTACGATTTGCGGTATGGCCTAGAATAGTTGCCGGTATAGTTTCTTTATCAAATAACATCGTCATCCAATGAACAGGGCGTACAAAAGATTCAGAATGATTTCCCCAACGCATAGCATTAGGAATAGGAAGATTTTTGATGACAGATTGAATAACTTGTGGTAGTAATTTACGGGTGGGTTGGCCCGGTTGTTCAATCTGACAATAAATAAATGTCCCTTTTTCTGTTTCTTTTATTTTAAGCTGATCTATTAAAACACCACAAGAACGAGCAAATCCTAAACAGGCTATTGTGGGAGTGCCGTTTTTGGCAAAGGCTACTTGCACGCTTGGGCCTTGACGTCTTAAAATACGAGATGGCTGTTCCGATATTAAATTTTTTATTAATACCGCTAACCGACGAGGAGTTGCGTAACGGTGCATGGACTCAAATGAGAGTTCAGCTTTTTTAAGCTCTCTTTTAATATTTTGAGATAAGATTTGTGATAATTTATCCAAGATACGTGGAGGTAGTTCTTCGCAACCAATTTCCAATAAAAAATCTTGGGTAACCATTATACTGTCTCTGTCTTTAACATCGGAAAACCAAGTTTTTCCCTTGCTGAATAATACGCTTTTGCTACCGTATGCGCTAATTTTCGAATACGCAAAATATAACGTTGACGTTCAGCAACTGAAATAGCTTGCCGAGCATCTAAAAGATTAAATGTATGGGAAGCTTTTAGTACCATTTCATAAGCCGCTATAGGAATTTTAACTTTAATTAATCGCTCAACTTCTTTTTCGTAAAAATCAAAATTCTTAACAAGTGAACTCACATTAGCGTGTTTAAAATTATAAGCTGACATTTCAAGTTCATTTTGATGAAAGATTTGACCATAAGTGATGGACCCATTAGGTCCATCTGTCCAAATCAAATCAAACATGTTGTCTACCCCTTGAAGAAACATGGCTAATCGTTCTAATCCATAAGTAATTTCTCCTGTGACGGGGTTACATGGAAAGCCACCCACTTTTTGAAAGTAAGTGAATTGAGTAATTTCCATTCCATCTTGCCACACTTCCCACCCAACTCCACAGCAACCTAACGTTGGTGCTTCCCAATTATCTTCTACAAAGCGAATATCATGGATTAAAGGATCGATGCCTAAAGCTTTTAACGAATTGAGGTAAAGTTCTTGGATATTATCTGGGGATGGTTTTAAGATAATCTGATATTGATAATAATGTTGGGTGCGCTGAGGATTATTTCCGTATCGACCATCAGTCGGTCTCCGAGAAGGTTGCACATAAGCAGCTCGCCAAGGTTCAGGACCGATGGCTCGTAAAAAAGTAGCAGGGTGAAAGGTGCCCGCTCCTATTTCAATATCGAGAGGCTGAAGTAAAACACAGCCTTGCTGATCCCAATATTGGTGCAAGATGAGTACAGTTTTTTGAAAATTGATCCATTGCGATGATCTCATTTGAAAGCTTTTATCATGATCTGAAATGGAAAGCTAGTCAAAGCTCTAAAGGCCAATTAAGCAGAGGTTACTACAACTTACTTTTTATTTATTATTCATATTGACTTTACAACTTGGTCAATTGCGTTTTGTATGTTTTTTTACGAAGTCGTTCCAAGAATAAAATTGAATTTTGAATCACTGAGCTTATTCCTTGATAGTAATTGTAATTAGTAATCAAAAAATTTTACTAACGTAGCGTTATCATTCAGACTTGTCTTCTTTAGGTGAATTTAGATCATGAAAGAGTTTTGAGCATTCTTCTTAATCACTTCCGAGCTTTGTTGTTGTTCTAAGTCCAAGGTAATCTCTTAATACTTTAAAGTAATTGATTAAATACTCGCGAAATTTTTTCTATTTTTTGTTTTTATTCGAGTTATAAGAATTGTAGGTTTTATTTGAGCTGAAATAACAGCACAGTGAGGAGAAATGGGAGGTGAATTTGAGGTAGTCGCTTAAAATTAAAAGATTAAGCAGTCATTGCCTCACGAATCTTCTGCATAGCATTTTTTTCAAGTTGGCGAATACGCTCTGCTGAGACGCTGTATTTTTCTGCTAATTCATTTAGAGTTAATCTCTCTTCACTTAACCAACGTTGGTGAAGAATATCTTGACTACGCTCATCCAAGATTTGCAGTGCTTTATGAAGTTGTTGCTCTTGGTCTTCTGACCAATCACTTCGCTCTAATTGTGTGGCAGGATTATAACGTTTATCTTCCAAATAATGAGCTGGAGCACACCAGCTTACATTGCTACCATAGTTCTCGTCATCAATACCATCGAAAGCTTCATCTTGGTTGTTTAGCCTTTCTTCCATTTGCCGTACATCTTTGGCATTTACATTGAGCTCTTCAGCTAAAAAGGTTACTTCCTGGTCATTAAACCAGCCCTGTTTTTTTGTATGTTTTCGCAAATTAAAAAAGAGTTTTCGCTGTGCTTTAGTGGTAGCAATTTTAACAATACGCCAATTTTTAAGAATAAATTCATGAATTTCAGAGCGGATCCAATGAATAGCAAAAGAAACTAAACGAACGCCTATTTTAGGGTCAAATCGCTTAACTGCTTTCATCAAGCCAATATTCCCCTCTTGAATTAAGTCTGCTTGAGATAGGCCATAACCTGCGTACCCTCGTGCAATTCGAACAACAAATCGCAGATGGGAAAGAACAAGTTTTCTAGCTGCTTCCAGATCATTATTTTGTCGCAGTTGGGTAGATGATTCGTATTCTTCTTCAGTACTCAGCATGGGAATACGATTGACCCAGCTAATATAGCTATTCAAGCTTCCAATCGCCAGCGACTGCTCTTCTACTTGTGTTATAAATTGACTCATAGACTATTTTATTTAATATCTGAATGAGTTGGTACTTAAAATATTCATTCTAACATTGTTCTTGAAGGAGTGCTATATGGATTTCCTAATTTAAAGTCCTAAACTAGCTATAAGATTTTTCTAGCACACTACAAATTTCTCCAATTAACTATTTATCTTGCTAGCCTAAATTTCAAATAGTGTTAATTGGAGAAATTTGATGAGATCGGTATATAACCTATTTTCAAATTCAAAAGAGAAATTTAGTTAAACGATAATACCCATTGGCATAAGATGATGAATTGCCTCAAGCCCGAGAATGAGTTGGAAGTGATGTTATACATGATACTTTCAGATACTTTTTGTAATAATACACTGAAATAAGTTAAATTATATGGACTGTCTCACTATCACTAATAAAATTAGTGGGTATTGTAGTAAACATGAAGTTGTATTACAAAAGTCAGAATAAATTAAGACATTATCATCTCTTTAGTCAGTTTTTTGCTCTAAATAGTATTACTAAAGCGTAAGCTGTGAAATTTATTGTAGAAGACAATAAATCTAAGTGTAGTACAGGATTACCTGTAGAATCTTATTCAGATAATTATTAAAAAGTGTAGCGGTGACAGAGAAAGAATATTGGCAGGGAAAGGGGAGGGGGCGGAGTGCTAACTTTATAAAAGGAATTTAAAGAATATGAAAACATGGAGTTAAAATTATAAGTTTTTGTCCATGGCTCTGATAGTGTCTCCAACAGTGAGGGTACCCCCTTTTTTTGGGCAGCCACTGAATCAGTCAAAAAAGAACCTTGAAACGTGAGTAAGAGTGTTAACTAGATAATCCGGTAATTTGGATTTAAAAAAGATTTTTTAGTGGTGACTTTAAATTCAATGGGATAACCTACCAGTAATTAAAATTACTCTAGTATAAAAAAGACAGTCAGAGTATTAGTACTTTGTTGTTCAAGCATCATGAAATGGTGTAAGCAATTTACTCAGGTTAAGTTTAAATAGGCAGTAGATTGGATTTTAGGATATCAATTATATTTTTGAGAATTATAGATTTTTTAACTTTAATCAAGCTTCGTGGAAAATATATTAAACATAAGAAAGATTATTTTTATTTTAATGTATTTAATTTTAAATACATTAAAATAATTCTTACTGCATTCAAGGTTTGCTTAGGCTAGAAGTTTTTTAAAAATAAAAAGCTTCAGGGTAAGGGAGCAGTAGGAATGTTGGATAGTACTACTTATATAACAAGCCGTCATTAAACTGACTAAAGAGAAGACACTTGAATTAGCTTTAAGTACCTTATGTATAAACACATGGGGTGGTGGGATATACCCTATCCGCAAAAGAGAGGATTGCAATACTTTTTTTGATCGCGAGAAGAGTTCATTTTACTCATCTGGATCCTCTCCCAATAAATATCTTTTCTTTAAGATAATGATTCAATGTATTAGGAGGATAATGGGAGCTAAATTATGGGTAACAATAAGTAGTAACATTTGAAGCATTACATTGTTGGTTTGTTAACATTATGCTACTGCTTGATAAGTATATAAGGATTGCATACTGCAATACTAAACTTTATCTCAAGATGCAAATCTGATAATCAATTTCCTGACACCGACGCCGACAGCTTGAAATAATTAACGGAATAAGCACCATTGAATGAAATACTACTATCAAATGGTAATATTATCAAAAAAAGTAAAATTATTCCCAAATATACAGTGTAGGTAGTGCTTGTCTTTTCTTTATTTAGATAAAACAAGACAAGTTGCTATTATTCATATAATTTAATATAAAGTTACTGAATTAGCCGGATTAGAATGATGATTCAATAGAGATACCATGTAACCGTCTGATGTTCATTTGAATGGGTTTCTCAGTGACGTTGACGAACGCATTGAAAAAACAACTTACTGAATTAAAATAATGCGTTGGTAAATTCTTTAGCGTTAAATGGTCTTAAGTCATTGATTTTCTCTCCAATACCAATAAAGCGAATAGGTAATCGCATTTTCTGAGCGATAGAGAAAATTATTCCTCCCTTTGCGGTCCCATCTAATTTAGTGAGAGCGATGCCTGTTAGTTCAATGTATTTATTAAATTGATTTGCTTGATGAAATCCATTTTGTCCAGTTCCTGCATCAATCACAAGCAAAGTTTCATGAGGTGCTTCAGAGGTGATCTTTTGCATAACACGCTTAATTTTTTTTAGCTCGTCCATAAGATGGAATTGAGTATGCAGGCGGCCAGCGGTATCTGCGATTAAAATATCATAATTTTTCGCGATCGTTTCTTCCAAAGCATTGTAGATAACGGAGGCGCTATCTGCACTGGAGGTACGCTGGGTGATTACCGGCACATTATTATGTTCTCCCCATATTTGAAGTTGATCAATAGCGGCTGCTCTGAAAGTATCACCAGCTGCTAGCATAATTCGCTTTCCTTGAAGCTGGTAAAAATAGGCAAGCTTAGCGATAGTAGTAGTTTTTCCCACACCGTTAACTCCTACAGTTAAAATGACAAAAGGCGATTGATTGACCTCCAGGGGTCTTTGACAAGGTTCAAGAATGGAAAACAATTCCTTTTTGAAAGCGTTGATTAGTGCTGTTGAGTTGACTAGGGACTTCTGATCAAATTGTTGAGAAAGATTGTTAAGAATAGTTTTGCTAGCTTCTACACCTACATCCGCCGAAAGCAGAATCGTCTCTAATTCTTCCAGTAAATTTGCGTCGATTGTTTTTTTTTTAAGCATTAGGCTTCTAAACCCATCGGTAAGTCGATGACGAGTACGTTTTAAACGCTCACCAAGCTGGTCGATCCATTTCTTCTTTAAAGGTAGATGGAGTGGCTCATCGCGAGTTTCTTCTGCATGAAGCTTTGATTTCAAAAAACGAAACATTTTTTAGGTGGGGACTCTTATCGAAAGTTAGTATAGTGAGAATTATATCATAATACTAAACCTTATTGTAGGACATAGAATAATAAGATGATGTGATTGGCTTATTAATTTATCTATAATTTACTCAATTAGTACTAAACTAAAAGACTGAATTTGAATAATTTATTCATCTTAAAAATGGTTTATTGTATTAGGTATGAAAAGCACATGAAATAATTTGTCTTATCTTGTTATTAGAAAAGAATTTATTGTGCATAACAAAAAATTCGGACAATAGATTTTATTATGATCGAGTATTTATCTGGAAAATCGCGAATTATTGGTGGAAAATGGCGAGGAAGGAAAATTACTTTTTCTTCCTCGCCGGAATTGCGGCCTACTGCAGATCGTATTCGGGAAACTCTATATAATTGGTTGTCTCCTTATATCAAAAATGCTTATTGTTTAGATTTATTTGCAGGTAGTGGAGCATTAGGATTTGAAGCTTTATCTCGAGGATGTGCTCACGTTACTTTTATTGACATCTCAAAATTTGTTATTGAAAATCTGAAGAAGAACGCTAAAATTTTAAATGTCATGAACACTAAGTTTGTCTGTGGAGAATTCCAATCCGATACTCAACAATTAAAAAATGCTACTTTTAACATTGTTTTCCTTGACCCACCATTTTATCAAGGACTTGTTAATAAAGCCATATTATGGTTAGAGGAGGCCAATATTCTTGCTTCTGAAGCCTATATTTATATTGAAGCTGAAAAAAATATGTCATTAATTCTTCCAAAGAATTGGAAAAGTTATCGGGAAAAGAGAACAACTAAATTGTTTTATGGATTATTTTTTCGTTCCAGGAAATAAAGTGAATAACAAGTGATTTAAAAAATAATTAAATTGGATATGGTTATTATCTGTTCTAAAACTTGTCGGTGTGTTTCCTAGAATTTCAGTAGGACTTTTTGTTTTTTTTGTTTTATAAGTTTTTTATATAAAAGCTCTGTAGTTTAAATTAGACTAATTTTTTTTAATCATTTTCTACGAAGTTACATAACGTAAAATGAAATATTTTGCGTTTTAATGAGGAATGTTTTTAAAAACATTCCTCATCGTGCTATCAGATTGGCTTACAGAATATCACAGAACAATGAACAGTATGAGGTAAGAAACGAGTCTATAATTTTTAAATAAAATTCAGACAACTGGCAATCGATAATTCCGCATTTAATGGTATACACATTTTACTATATCTATCATTTTTATCTTAGCAATTTGGCTTTTTTATTTTTGTATAATCCTTTGGAGATCTTTGACCTTAAATAGTTTATTCTATCTATTTAACAAATTTAATTTCAGAAACCAAAGTCTGGGTTTAATCTAATGAGTAACTGGTTTTTTCGAAATCAGATATTTTCCTAAAATAGAAGGTAATTTTTATTATCTGTTAATTTGAGTAGCGCCTAGTTCCTACTTTCTAAATAATAAGAAAGATTTTCTTTTTTACAAATATTTTAAAGGTAACTCTAAAAATAATGTTGTTTGTTATCAGGATTCTAATCCCCAATGATAAAATCATATTATCTCATTAGAATTTGAATTCTTTTTCTTCGAAAATAATATAATTTCCACCACGATAGAGCTTTGGCGATTTTATCTAAAAATATCTCTTTGTCAAATACCGACTTTTGTTTAATTCTTACGTAGATGAAAATGGGTTTCCGTATGGATATATTGTGCGAATGCAAATAAACAGAAATATTGATCAATCAAAAAGATATGAATTCCTGCAGATCCGCAGAGTGACAAACATTACTAACATTCAGAACCTAAAATAGAACACTTAAATACACTTCCTCTGGTTTAAATGTCTAAATGCTCAACAGCTAATGCATTTTGTTCAATGAAAACTCGTCGGGGTTCGACTTGATCGCCCATCAAGATGGTGAAAATCTTATCTGCCATTACTACGTCTTTGATATTAACAGATAAAAGACGACGAGTTTTAGGATCCATTGTGGTTTCCCATAACTGTTCAGGATTCATTTCACCTAAACCCTTATAACGTTGAATGGTTAATCCCTTTTTCCCTTCTTCAATAAGCCAGTTTAATACTTCTTTAAAAGAGCGAACTCCTATTTTTTTGTCATTGCGTTTTACATAAGCTCCGACCTCAATTAATCTAGATATTTCATTATAAAAATTAATAAGATGATGATAATCAGTGCAACAAAAAAAATCTTGATTAAAAAGGTATTTTCGAGTGATTCCGTAGCTAGTAATTGAGATGAAAGGAAAATACAGTTCCCGTTCTTCATCCTTTTTTAAGGAAAGATAGTAGCGAGCACCTGTTTCCACTCTTTGCGATACAAGTTTGTTTTCTAATTCTTTTATCCAAGCACTTATTTTTGATTCATCACTAAAGTGCTCTATCGTTAACGGAGTAATTTCCAGTAAATGTTCTAAGACAACAGCAGGATAACGTTTTCTTAAACGCTTGATACTTCTTGTAGTGGCTAAATAGTGGGAGGCTAATCTTTCTAACGCAGAGCCCCTAATAGCAGGGGCATGAGGATTCACATGAAGTTCGGCACCTTCTAAAGCCAACTGAAGCAATAAAGAATCGAGTGTTTGATCATCTTTAATATATTGTTCTTGCTTATTTTTTTTTACTTTATATAAGGGAGGTTGAGCAATATAAATATGACCTCGTTTAATCAGTTCTGGCATCTGTCGATAGAAAAAGGTAAGCAAAAGAGTGCGAATGTGTGAACCATCAATATCCGCATCGGTCATCATAATAATATGATGATAACGTAATTTATCAGGATTATATTTTTCCCGGCCAATCCCGCAACCGAATGTGGTGATCAAGGTGCCGACTTCAGTAGAAGATAGCATTTTATCAAATCGAGATTTTTCTACATTAAGAATTTTACCCTTTAAGGGTAAAATAGCTTGATAGCGGCGATCACGAGCTTGTTTAGCTGAACCACCGGCCGAGTCTCCCTCAACCAAAAATAATTCACACAGAGTTGGATCTTTTTCTTGGCAATCGGCTAATTTTTCAGGTAGCCCGCTCAGATCAAGTGCACTTTTTAATCGTGTCATATCACGTGTTTTACGCGCTGCTTCTCTTACTCGAGCTGCATTGACGATTTTAAGGACAATGGTACGTGCTTGTTTTGGATTTTCTAACAGATAGTCACGAAATTTTTCGGCCATCACGCTCTCAACTACAGACTTAACTTCAGAGGAAACTAATTTATCTTTTATTTGAGATGAAAATTTTGGATCAGGTACTTTGACAGAAAGAATGGCTGTTAAGCCTTCACGAGTGTCATCACCATTTATGGTAACCTTACTTTTTTTAAAAATTCCTTCATTTTCAATATAATTATTAATCGTTCGTGTTAAGGCAGCTCGAAATCCAGCTAAATGAGTTCCGCCATCGTTTTGAGGGATGTTATTAGTGAAACAAAGGATAGTTTCTTGAAATCCATCATGCCATTGCATTGCTACTTCCACGACGATATCTTTCTCTTCGATAGCAAAATGGAAAATATCTGAGTGAATGGGGTTTTTTTTCTTATTGAGATGCTTAACGAAAGTTTTGATACCCCCTTTATATTCAAAAATATCTCCTCTTCCGGTTCGTTCATCGAGGAGCTCAATACGTATACCTGAATTTAAAAAAGAAAGTTCTCTGAGTCGTTTTGCTAGAATGTCATAACGAAATTCGGTATTGCTAAAAATAGCAGCACTAGGTTTAAATCGGATTTTCGTCCCGGTCTTATCACTTTTCTTTTTTACTGCTGCTATTGTTAATGGAGCTTGAGGAACTCCTGTTTTATAGAGTTGATAGTAAACATTATCGTTTTGATAAATGGTTATACAAAGCTCTTCTGAGAGAGCATTAACCACTGAAACGCCTACACCATGAAGTCCGCCGGATATTTTGTAGGCATTTTTATCAAATTTTCCACCTGCGTGGAGCACTGTCATAATAACTTCTGCAGCTGAACGACCTTCTTCCGGAAGAATTTCTGTGGGAATTCCTCTCCCATTATCACAGACAGTAACAAACCCATCGATGTGAATAATTACATCAATATGATTACAAAAACCAGCAAGTACTTCATCGATAGAGTTATCGACAACTTCAAATACCATACGATGAAGCCCAGAGCCATCATCTGTATCGCCGATATACATACCCGGACGCTTTCGGACTGCATCCAAACCTTTAAGAATTTTAATTGTTGAAGAATCGTATTTTCGTTGGGCAACCACGTCTATTCGCACTCCATACCAGGTTGGGATTAAATTTCTTCCTGCTATTCAAAATTAAGAGGTTTAATTGTACCACAAAAAGAATTAGCTGTTATGTTTATTGTTGAACAAAGTAGAGTTAAATATGAATTTGTTGATAAAGAAATAGCATTTCGCAATTTGAGTTAGAAAAATCTTAAACTCTAGCATTAATTAAAAACTCCTGGCTTTTGTTAAAAAAGACTAGGGTGAACAGTGCAATGTTTCACATGAAACATTGCACTGTTCGTTGGAATCTTGATTTCTTGAGAACTTGTGCCTGTAATGAAAACTTGAGATTGCAATTGAGTTAATAGACTAATGACTCGATAGCGTTTTTCGGTGTCCAATTCAGCTGTCAGATCATCGATTAAGTAAATAGGTGAGGTTTGAGTTTTATCTTTAAGAAAAAGTCCTTGCGCAAGATAAAGTGCGTAAGTAACGAGCTTTTGTTGTCCTTGAGATAGAATATCTTGAGCTGGAAGTTTATGAACCAAAAGACGAAAATCAGCACGTTGTGGTCCAATTCGGGTGTAACCATATTGTAAATCTTGTTTGAGATTAGATTGAAGCTGTTCTAACAGGGATTTTTTTTCAAGCCAACCTCGATAATAATGAGTTAAAATCATTTGATTAGGTAAAAAATGTTGCAGCACTTGACTAAAAATAATATTGAACTCAGAAATAATATTTTGGCGCAATGCATGAATATGCTCAGCGGCTTCAGATAACATTTGGTCCCAGTGAGTTATTTCATCAAGTGGGAGTTGTAATTTAAGGGCCGCATTACGTTGCTTTAATAAGCGTTGAATACGTTGCCAGGTAGGAAAAAAAGCAGGTTCCGCGTGGAATAATAACCAATCTAAAAATTGGCGACGAATTTTTGGACCGTCCAGCAAAAATCGGTGATTCATGGCGCTTAATAAACAAAGAGGCAACTGCTTTGCCAATGAAGTCCAATTAGATAATACTTCGCCGTCAAGTTTTAAACGGTGATCCCCTGATTGATATCGTTCAACTCCGATGGGAACAAACTGTTCCTTTTCCTTAATGGTAGCAAATACGGAGAAATGATTAGCTGTATGCTGGATAAGTTGTTGGCAAAGATGCGTACGGAAAGATCGCCCCATTCCTAAAAAATAAATTGATTCCAATAAGCTGGTTTTTCCAGATCCATTCGAACCAAAGAAAAAATTAAACTTGGAAGCAGGTGAGACGACTACTTCTTTTAAGTTTCTAAACTGATTGATTTTTAAAAATGCAATGTTTGGCATCCAATTACAGCCGTATAGGCATGACAACGAAGGCACTGTCTACTTGATTTTTCGCTTCAGTAACTAATACGCTACCGTTTGAATCAGAAAAGTGTAGTATAACGTTTCCATACTCAACGACATTTAGAATGTCGAGCAAATAATCAACATTAAATCCAATATCTAATTTTTCTTTCGTATAATCAATTTCAATCTTCTCCTCAGCTGATTCTTGCTCAGGATTATTGGATAAAATACGTAATAAACCGCAGCTCAGCTCGAAATGGATACCCTTAAATTTTTCATTACATAGAATGGCTGTCCGACTAAGAGCTTTCTTCAGTAGATCTCGATTAATAGTAATTTGTTTATCATGATTTTTTGGAATGACTCGTTCATAATCTGGGAAACGGCCTTCGATTAGTTTAGAAGTAAAAGTGAAGTCCGTAGCAGAAATACACACATGATTATTTCCAATCATCAATGTAATAAAATCTTCGTTTTCTGTAAGAAGTCGCAATAATTCAATAACCCCTTTTCGAGGAATAATAACTTGTAGCTTATGTTCGACAGCAGTCTCGATTTCTAAGGTATTGATGGAAAGACGATGACCATCAGTAGTCACGGCTCTTAATTTAGTAGGATACGCCTCAAGAAGTAAACCATTTAAATAGTAACGGACATCTTGCTGGGCCATGGAAAAATAGGTTCGTTGTAATAAGCGATGAAGTTTATATTGGGGGAGTGTCAATTTAAGGTGATATACCATCTTTTCTATAGTTGGAAAATCATTAACAGGTAAGGTGGATAACGTAAAGCGACTTTGGCCAGAACACAATACAATTTTTTCTTTATCCCGATGTAATTCAATAGATGCTTTCTCGGGCAAAGCACGACATATATCCATCAATTTTCGGCCTGGTAGCGTTAAGCGAGAGACCTCTACACTTTCACTGTCAAATTTCGTTTGCCCTACTAGTTCAATCTCTAAGTCCGTACCTGTAATGGAGAACTGATTGTTTTCTGTGGATAACAACACATTGGAAAGAATGGGTAACGTTTGTTTACGTTCCACGACTCCGATGACTTGCTGTAAAGGTTTCAAAAGCGTTTCACGCATTAATTTCAGTTTCATAAGAGTGTGCCTTAAATATATATCCAAATTAACACCTAAAATTCGCATCAGATTTTTACAATCTTCTAAAATATTGAGCGATGTGACAAGCAATTCTTTCATTTTACGAAAAGAATGCAATACTGTTTATAATCTTTATTACAAAATGTATTACCAATTTCTGGAATGCTATGATTTATAAAGTTCTTTAAGAAAGAGCCATTGCCATTTAACGTGGTCGAGCAATAGAGTCCGCCGTTTGACTAATAAATTAGTCAATTTGATTTCGTAGTACTCAGCCATAATCCTCTGATGTTTCCAATGGTAATCATACGAGCTTGAAGTGTAATCAAATCTTTTTCTTTTTTTTAAGTGTATCTCTGTAAGTGTATCTCTGTTAAATTCAATCGTATGATTTGCATCATGAGCATGAGGTTGACAGCCAAACTCTTTTCAAAACATCTCGCAGCTCTCCGAATATTGGACTGGATATTGCTTTGCTATGAAAGAACTCCGCTTCTTGTGGGAGAAGCATTTTCAATTTTTCTGTTTTTTCATTAAAACGGCTACTTGCGTTTCCAATTCTGACGATTTGATGGCAACTGTCAAGCTTCAGCTAAATCGAGTCAGAATAGAGATTGAGTACTCTCATCAAAATGATATTGCTAACAGCATGTATATCTTCCAAAATTTTGGCTGCTTTAGAGAAGTAGGGTGTGGGCAGTTCGAGTAAGCTGATTTGATTTGCCTTCTATTAACTATTTCAAAAAAGATAAATATTAAAAAAGCAAACTGATTAAAATGCTTCAAAACTTTTATTTTTGGAAACTTTATTATCCTAAAAGAAAATCATGACAATAGAGAAAAATCTATGGATAAAATTCCTATCGTTTAAAAGATGGATAGCAAAAAGGATCGGTATATTCTGGTCGAAGCACAATAAGTATAATTAAAAATCTTCATGTTATATATAAGGGTATACGTGCATTAGTTATTTGGATAGAAAAAAACACTTCTTTGATTAAAAAAAATATGGCAATATGCCTAAATTCTATCGGTTCATTACAGTAAAATTTATTAAACCTTAACAAAATTGGCGGTGATTAATTTTTAAAGAACCAGCAATTAAATGATAAGATTTGATGCAGGTATTTGATACGAACAAGACCCTTTTAATAAAAGATAATTGATATTTTTGGTACTACACATCAATTGGCAACGGTACTTGTTTATATATCAACTCTCCTTAATTGATCGGAATGTGATGTGATGATATCTATCTAAAAAACCAAATTAATTTTTTCTTTGAAAAATCACATTTATTATTAAATATTCAAATCGGCATTTGAACATACAATTAGGAAAAATAGAACAAATAATGAAATTAATGTTCTGCAAAACAGGAAACCTCAAGGGTTTTTCTTGATATACTAAAATATGACTTGATTTACCCATATTTAAGTCCGATTTTTAGGATAGTTAGGATCGCGGATATAAGCACCACTAAGCTCATTGATGCTTCTTAAAAAAGTCAAAAATTATAAAAACTAAGGCGTAAACTTTTCTAATATTAGAAACTAAGTTATTGAGGAATTAGTATTTTGGAAGCACTAATTTCTTTCCTGGATAAATTAGGGATTCTGGAAATGCTTGAGAAATTAAAGATGTTGATTCTCAGATTACAAGTACAGAAAATGCTCTTACACAAGTATTTATGACTAGAAACTTGGTTCTAAATCAATCTATGAATTTATTTAAGTAAGAATAAAATAAAAACAGATGACTAATCGAAATGTATCAAAGGTTTTCGGCCTCTGTGAAGTTTAAAAATCTGTAGGGACGATGAGACTGCCTCAAGGATTTTTAGGAAATTGTTGAAGTTCACAGAAAAAATTTTAGGTAGAGAAAGTTATTAGCCAGTAGATGGCAAATTATTTTTAGTATGTTAGATTTTATCTTTGATGGCAAGAAATAGTAGTTCCAAAATTGCCATGCGAATAGCCACTCCGTTTTGTACTTGTTGTAGAATGACTGATTGCTCACTGTCGGCAACTTCGGAAGTCATTTCAATTTCTCGATTTACAGGACCCGGATGCATAACAATTGTATTAGGTTTTGCTAGTGCTAATTTTTTGGCTGTCAAACCATATAACTGACGGAAAGTATTTAATTCTATGAGATTGCTGTGTCGTTCTTTTTGCAGACGAAGGGTAACGACAACATCACTATTAATTAAGCTCGCTTCCAATTTCTGAAATTTTTTAATTCGAGGACTCTTGAGTGTTTTTGGCAATAACTCCGAAGGACCAGTGAGTCGAATATCAGGAACCCCCATTATTAACAATCCATCTATCAAGGAGTTTGCTACTCGAGAATGATAAACATCACCAATAATGACAACACATAATTTCGCCCAATCTGATTTATATTGCTGGATGGTCATTAAATCAATGAGCCCTTGCGTAGGATGTTGATGATTTCCATCTCCAGCGTTAACGACCGCACTATATTTTAATTGTTCTGCTAACATTCTTGGTTGATTATTTTTAGTATGACGAATAATAAAAAAGCGCACTCCCATAGCCTGTAAATTCTGAGCTGTATCTAAGATCGATTCGCCTTTATTTATAGCAGAGACTTTAAGATCAGGACTTAAGACAATAGCCCCTAATCGTTTTCCTGCAATTTCAAAAGAATTACGCGTACGGGTACTAGTTTCAAAAAATAAATTAGCAATCACTTGTCCTTTAAGTGTATCAAAAATTTGATTTTTCTTGATTCTGATAAGAAAATAATTCGCTCGTTGCAAAATTAAATTAATTTGATTTTGAGTGAGGGATTGCATACTTATTAGATGATAAGGAAAATTTTTTTTAAACATTATCGGATTCGATCTGCATTTTCTTGAAACCACTGCTCTAAGATGATCTTAGCAGCATAAGAATCAAATTGTTGAGGAAGCTTAACATTTTTTTGAAATTTCTGATCAAACCACCATAATCTTTTGGCTTCAACAGTTGTAAGACGTTCATCCACTGTGTAGTACGGTAAGCCCGATTTTAATTTTAATTTGTTTGAAAATTTAAGCGCAGCATAAGTAATAGGTTGTTGCTTTGAACTGTTCATGTTGTAAGGAACTCCGATGACGAGAATATTAACTTTCCATATCTTGATAAGTTCTTTTATTTTTTCCCAATCAGGAATGCCATTTTCGGCTTTTAAAATAGTAACGGGATTTGCCGATTGCGTTAATGTTTGTCCTATGGCTACACCAATACGCTTTAAACCGAAATCAAATCCTAACGCTATAAGATGAGAGGATTGAACGAGATTCGCTTCTACCGATAGACGATTGTTGTAGGTAAAACTATTTTTAAGCATGACCTACTTGGTCAGAAAGTTGATTAATATCAATTCCAATCAGCAATGCTGCTTTTTGCCATCTCTGTTTTAAAGGTGTTTCAAACAAGATGACACGATCATAAGGAACGATTAACCAATCGTTCCTTGAAATTTCTTTTTCTAATTGCCCTGCCTCCCATCCAGAGTAACCTAAAGCAACTAAAAAATTATTAGGACCTTTGTTATTGGCAATAGATTCTAGTGTTTCTTTAGAAGAAGATACAGAAAGTTGAGCTCTTTCATTTTCGGATTGTTTTTCATAAATAATAAAACCATTTTCCTGACTGATTGGCCCTCCCATCAAGATAGGATGTTTCCCAACATCGAGAACGTTAAATTTAATATTTAAGTGTTCTAATACATTACCTAAAGTTACTCGCAGAGGCTTGTTAATAATTATTCCTAACGCTCCTTTACTATCATGTTCGGAAATATAAACAACGGATTGGGTAAAATTAAAATCATTTAATTGTGGCATAGCTACTAAAAGATAATTTGATAAAAAATTTGTTTTTAACATATCAATAAAAGTATGCGGGGATATTTCCTGAGCCGCAACTCCCTTATTCAATATACTAAATATTCACCATAATTATTCTATTCTAGCATGGCTATGAAAAATATATGGATCAAATCGCCGTGAACTATTTGCACGGTTTTCTATTAATAAACTTACTACTAGCTGCTGTTAAAAACGGAGAGTAAGAAATTGAGTTCGATAAGCTTTGACTGTTAAAAAACAGGTAGCGGACAGAATGCTTTCCTTTTAAAGATTGATTTATTATCGAAGATACCAAAACTATTGATCAAATCCAATAGAGAAATACTTAATTAATCTATCGAATAATCCTATTTAATCGATTTTTGGTCCGAGCAAACTCCTATCTTTCTAAATATTCCAGATGTATTTCTTATTTTCAAGTGAATACGAATAAAGAGTTATTTTCTTTCGGTATAAGTGATTATTGAAGATACTTCATTAGCCTTAGTGTAATTTATTTTCATATGATCTTTTATTTAGCTTAATGGTGGTATATTAAAAGGCACCTGAATGGATTATTTTAAATATATCTGATTTTAAAACAGACCCAGAGTAGAATGAAAGTAATTGGTGATGATACTGTCATAATTAATTAATTTCTCTTCTCACAACATCGTATTTTTAGTAGGTATGTCTCAAATATGGGTGAAAAGATTTAATTTGGCAATTCTCTTAAATCAGCTGTTAGGTATACAGAGTATAAAACCTTAAAATCCTTGACAGACGCAGGAGGATTTTAGAGCATAAGATGTTAACGTATTCGTATCAATTAGAAAAATTTCGAAAAAATTTTATTAAATTTTTTAAGTAATAGATGCTATTCAAAAAGTAGTAGACCCGTTAGTTAAATAATCTCCTAATCAAATCTACCATAGAAAATGCCTATAAGCTATAAATATTAAAGTATATTTGGCAGGAAAATGGTAGAACAGAAAAAATATAGGCGAAAACCCAATTCCATTATTTTATTAGCTATTAGAAAATTGTTAATATATTGATAAATTTAAAATAGTGATTTTAAATTGGTTTTAATTAGTAAAGTAAAGACTTTTTAGCTTTTTAGTAAGACGTGCAAAGCTTTTAATATAAAATAACTGCTTTTACAGAATTACCATTTGGAATAATATGGTATTGAGTCGGTTTAATTTAAAAACTCATATTTTTGTAACTCATTTCGATTAGGTACGTAAGGTAGTGTTTTCAATTAAAATAGTAGAGCAGTTGAACCGGTATTGAATCTTAGAATTGTTTCTCCACTAAGCATTTATATTCAAATCAATACTGATAAGGAGAAAAGTAAGAACGGGAACTAATCTGTTGATTTACTTAAATTTTCTACTAAAATAAATAAGTGCAAGTGATTATGATTGCATAGTTTAATGGTTATTTCAGATTGTTAAAAGACGAGTTTAATGCAAAAAAAAGACCTTAAGAAATAAAACATGCCCAACAACAATAAATAAAGCAATATTTTTACTAGATATCTTATCGATGAGAAACTCGCAATTTTTAGGTAGTAATTATAATTAAAGAAACGATGAGCATGGACCGCATTGATACTAATTTTGGTTCGCAAAATGAAAACACTTATGTTTATTTATGAAGCAATTATGTAAGAGATTGACACATGAATAAAGCTAATCTTACGTTCATTGGTGGTGGTAACATGGCACGCAGTATCGTGATGGGTCTACTTGCTGATGGATATAATCCTGATCGTATTTGTGTGACAAACCGAACTTTAGATAATCTTACTTTTTTT
The DNA here is from genome assembly GCF_907164955.1 of Coxiella endosymbiont of Dermacentor marginatus. GTDB lineage: Bacteria > Pseudomonadota > Gammaproteobacteria > Coxiellales > Coxiellaceae > Coxiella. The sequence goes on from NZ_OU015521.1 coordinate 333,943, forward strand.
CAGGAAGAATGCAAAGTTCGCACGACGCAGAATAATCGCGAGGGCATAACTAACGCTGACATTATCGTTTTAGCCGTGAAACCTAATCAGATTAAAGGAGTATGCGAAGAATTAACAGGTATCAGTTGTGATTTTCGTCCTCTTATTATCTCTGTGGCTGTTGGTGTTCCTATTAAGTTACTTCAACAATGGCTAAAAAGCGATTTAGCTATCATAAGGGCAATGCCGAATGCTCCAGTTTCGGTGGGAGCAGGCGCAACTGCTTTATTTGCTAGTGAGCAAGTAACTAAGCAGCAAAGAAATTTAGTGGAATCTATTCTTCGAGTCGTTGGGCTTGTGGTTTGGTTATCTTTAGAAAATCAGATTGATGCAGTGGCCGCTCTTTCGGGTTCTGGACCAGCTTATATTTCTTTTGTGATGGAGGCTTTGCAAGAAGCGGCAAAGCCTTTGCAGCTATCGAAAGAAGTGGTGCAACTGCTGATAGCTCAAACGGTGTTAGGTACTGCGCGAATGTTTCTGGAAAAGGAACAAAATGTGGTCCAATTACGTCGATTTGTAACCTCGCCAGGTGGCATAACCGAACAAGCAATGAAAATATTAGAGTTAGGTAATTTACCGAAATTATTTGACAATGCATTGAGGGCAGCTCTTCAACGTGCTAGGGAATTATCTGCTGCATTAGAGAAAGCGGTTTAATATCCTCATTGTACTGGTCAACAAGGTAGAAAAGTCCATAATTTACCTTTCAAATACTTATTGTATTAATATCATGACTGCTTACATGAAAAGATCGTTTAACAAGATTGGACTTTTGTAAAATACTATCCTTAATTAGTAAAGCTAAAAAAATTATAGTGATTAAAATAAAGGTAATTGAGATTAAAATTTAATGCTCAGAAAAATATTCATATCCTTAAAATGGAGATATGATTGTATTTAAGAACCTAGCATATTTCAATTACTGATGATAGTTTTCAAGCTTATTCAGATCTTTCTTGTATTTAGATTGTTTTATATTTAGGTAATACTCTCATCGAGTAAACTTATGTATAATAGCAATTAGGCTTTGAACAGTAAATTTAGAAATTATGTTCCAACGCTATCATTGCCCAAATAATCATACATTATCCACTTTTTGTTTAGTTTCTTTTTTAAAATAATTTTTTGATTATAGAGCCTCTATGCGTTCGTATGTCGACTTATTCTAACCGTGCTAGATTTGCTTTTACCTATTCTCTTGTTGATATTTCTGTAGTTAATTTCAATAATTATGCCAATCCTATGATAGAAATAGAGAAAAAGCGTTATTTTAGGAAATAGTTGCTGAAGCATACGGATTCGATTAGCATGTTAGAAATGGAGGGTAACTTAATGAGCGAATATGTACAATCCACTTCGGATAAGAATTTTAGTAAAGATGTTCTTAAAGAAGATAAGCCTGTGCTTGTCGATTTCTGGGCTGAATGGTGTCAGCCCTGCAAAATGATTAGTCCGATTGTAGAAGAAATAGCTAAAGAATACTCTGATCGTGTTAAAGTATTTAAGATGAATGTAGATGATAATACTGAAACGCCAGCTAAATATGGCATAAGGGGAATACCTAGTCTTTTAATCTTTCGTGAAGGGGATGTCATTGCTACGAAGGTAGGGGCATTGAGTAAATCACAGCTAGCTGCTTTTTTAGACGGGAGCTTGCATTCTTCATAATTAAAATAAGCTATTACTTAAAATCCTTTCCTATATCATGGTTGGCCTATCAGTTACGATCCTATTGCTTTCAGGTGTGTTCCAGCTATTTAAGTACTAGTTTAGGATGTAGTTTGTAAGGACTGGTCAAATAAACAGACAAGCTTTAATCGATTTATCTAGATAACGAAGAGGTTTTATCACAAGTTATGAACTTAACTGAGCTTAAACAAAAATCAGTTCCAGAGTTAATGGAAATTGCCCAAGAGATGAATTTAGAGTATGTATCACGCTCTAGAAAGCAAGATATCATTTTTGCGGTTTTAAAATCGCATGCTAAGAAAGGAGAGGACATTTTTGGTGATGGTGTTCTAGAAATTCTCCAGGATGGTTTTGGATTTTTGCGCTCTGCTGATAGTTCTTATTTGGCTGGTCCTGATGATATTTATGTTTCTCCTAGCCAAATTCGAAGATTTAATTTACGTACCGGGGATACTATTTCAGGGAAAATCCGCCCACCTAAAGAAGGTGAACGCTACTTTGCCTTATTACAAGTGAATGAAATTAATTTAGAAAAACCCGAAGCTTCTAAAGGCAAAATTCTTTTTGAAAACCTCACACCACTTTTTCCAAATGAACAAATTCAAATGGAAATGGGAAATGGCAGTACGGAAGATATTACTGCTCGAATTATTGATTTAGTAGCACCTATTGGAAAAGGTCAAAGGGGTTTAATCGTTTCACCACCCAAGGTTGGTAAAACGATGATGTTACAAAACATTGCCCATTCCATTACTAGTAATCATCCAGAATGTGTGTTAATTGTATTGTTAATTGATGAACGGCCGGAAGAAGTAACGGAAATGGATCGCTCCGTAAAAGGAGAAGTAGTAGCTAGCACCTTTGATGAACCTGCTGCACGTCACGTACAAGTAGCAGAAATGGTTATTGAAAAAGCGAAACGACTCGTAGAGCACAAGAAAGATGTTGTAATTTTGCTCGATTCTATAACCCGTTTGGCACGTGCTTATAATACTGTAATTCCAGCTTCAGGAAAAGTTTTAACCGGCGGTGTGGATGCGAATGCACTTCAAAGACCTAAACGCTTTTTTGGAGCTGCGCGTAATATCGAAGAAGGTGGCAGCTTGACAATTATTGCAACTGCTTTAATAGAGACTGGTTCTAAAATGGATGATGTAATTTATGAGGAATTTAAGGGTACGGGTAATATGGAAATTCATTTGGATCGTCGAATTGCTGAGAAACGAATATTTCCATCTATTAATATTAATCGCTCCGGTACGCGGAGAGAAGAACTAATGATGAAGCAGGATATTTTACAAAAAGTATGGATCCTTCGTAAAATTTTACAACCTATGGATGAAGTGGTAGCAAGCGAATTTTTAATTAATCGCTTAAAACTAACAAAAACAAATAATGATTTCTTTGACTCAATGAAGGGTTAAAGTCTTTTCTTGTTCCACAGCAGGTAATACATGCTTATGTGCACTTTCTTTTATTTAGAATATCAGATTTTTGGGGTTGAAAAGGTAAATACATAAGTCTGTTTTAGTATTTGGGAATGATAAAAATAAATTTAAGGAAATACCATATAAAGAATTGCTCATAACTTGAATCTTCCTAATTAAGAGCTGGATTATAAAATCTCCCGATAAGACCTATAATATGCGAATTACCAAAGGATATTTCATTATTATAGGTCTTATCGGGAGATTTTATAATCCAGTGCGACAAGTGCAAAGATTTCTCCCACTTTTTGCGTTCATAGGCTTATTGGACTAAGAAAACCTTGATTGGCAGTCAAATGTAATTGATTAAGAAGACAAGAAGACCTTTGGGTCATCCTTATTGATTTTATTAAAAGTCTATTTGGTAGATTGCTAGCACATCCTTTGGAAAGTGCATACAGAACTAGTAGTAGTGAAATGACGGACTGCTTCGATAAATCTACATTCTCGAATATCGTTACATATTCTTTAAAAGATGAGCAGCGTAAATAAGTAGACGCAAAATCAAATAAAGCAAAAGAAAGAGAACAATCAAAGAAATGATAGCTACACAAAGAGTTGTTTCAATACTCCAATGATGGTAAATGATTAATACATGGCCTGTATCTTGAGTCATTGCTAATCCTAACCAAAACGATAATAAAAGAAGAAGAAATAATAAAATTAAAAATTTCATTTTTTATTAAAAAGTTGAGATATTAGCTATCGCTCGCAAGGACTTTAAAGCGGAGAAAGTAGGTTCAATATTAATCTTAACTAGCGCCTGAATTTTCTTGATAAGCTTGGCTGTTTCGATTTGATTAGAATTGTATTCATATAATCGCTGAATAGCGGTTTTTAAACTTTTTTGATAGAGGAAAGCATTGTGATTGAGTAACGCCCATTGTGCTTGAGATAAATTTAACTGTATGTTTTCTTCAAAAAATAAAGTTCGTTGAGATTCTAATACCGGTGAAGTAGAAGGATAGTCAACGTGTCGGACGATAAAGAGTTTTTTTAAGCCACCCAGATTATATTTAAGTCTTTTACACCAATTTCTTCCTTCTTGTTTAGATTCAATTCTTACTGATGTTATTTTGGACTCCCTCGAAGGGAATGTCGATAGATTATTTGTTTCGGTTTTTAGTTGATCGAATCGACCAGACAACTTTGTCACTTCAACACTTGGAGTAACAGAAAGAATAGTTATGTCTTGATTGATCGCCTCCTTTAATGTAAGGAGATTCTTTTGTGAAGAAGATTCTAATTGTTGTCGTGCCAATTTCAATAATTGGCGGGCATTAATAGAGTCTTTTCCAATCATTAAATAGATATTAGCTAATCGAATTAAATAAGCTGCTTTGGCTATTTTTTTTTCAGAATCAGTCTGACTAAATCTTTGAAAAAATTGGGTAAGGCTTTCCTGGTCGGCATTGATGGTTGCTTGCATTTGTGCTCGTGATTGTTGAAAATCGGCTCTTAGCTTATTTAACGTACGTTCACATCGATGAGCATCAAGATAATACCAGATAGCGATACTAGAGCTTATACCTCCTACTAGAGCCAAAATAAGTATAACTGTACTAAATAATAAACTAGGGAATTGAGAACTAGGTTTTATTAGTTTTTTTGGTAAATTATTTGTGGTAGGCATTTCTTGCAAGATTTTCCCTATTAAAAATTAATTTGATCTGCCTTGAAATTTGAGTTGCCTTGAAAATAGCTGATTTTTGAAATATTTCGATAACAGATTTCCTATGGTGTTTTCTTCCATTATTATATAATTTAAATTCATGAGAAGCACCGTATCGCATCACTTTCATTTTGTTAATGACGAGTAATAGTGCTGTTCAACCACTACTAATGAAAAGAAAATAAATTTCTTAGATTTTGAAAATTTTTCATACTTGACGATCATTATAGCATGGATAAATTTCTTAGTTGAGGTTTCAATTGTTTTGAGATCTACCGAAGATTTTTCTCATCAATAAAAAAAACTGAAACCATCCTTACAGAAAACTCTTTTGATATATGTAAGTGCGGTACAATTACCGCTAATCTAAACACATTGTTTTTTAATTTGATTTAAAGGTTTTACATTGTAGAAAACAATAGTTTTTATTCGCTTTCTCAATAACATTTTCGGTTGTTTTTCTTGATCTTTAAGAACGGGTAATAACTATGATCCTATCTTTTCTTGACTTTTTCGAATAAAGATTCTACTTTCCATGCTGCATAAGCTGGTGTTTCATAAGGATGAACATGTATTAGTTCTTCCAATACAGCTTGCAAATGCTCATTTTCACACATGATCTCCACTAAATACTCTTTAACGGTTTCAATCTGACCCTGTGTGCCTATATAAGGCTTGCTGCCATTCAGAGGACGATACTGGCCTGTTCCTGATGTTTGCCACGAACAGTAATCGTAATCGCCTATCCGACCTGCCCCCTTTGCAAATAAAGCAGTTTTAACTGAATCTAAATGCTTTTTAGGAACATAAAAAGCGATCTTGTACACAGTAAATTCCTCATGAAACTGATTATCTTAATTATATACTGTGAGTATCTTAAATTATATACTGATGAATTATAGCGAAATAGTGTCTCAGTAACCTAAAATTTCTTGGAGATTATTATAGAAATTTTCTATTGCTTGATAAGTAATTTGTGCTAATGCTGATTTCGTTTCCTTCAGAGAGGCGAAGGTTAAATATGCCCCCAATAGGGGCGACAACAATCGGGTTATTTTTCCTTGTTTGCCCATGCCCAACACAATCATATTTTCATTTTCTTTTTTATTGATTAGTAATTGAAATAAAGTCTTAACATCAATTTTGCTATTCGCCATAACTGAAAATTTTAGAATATCTGGCTTAAAATCCCGCATATGTGATGCGATAGTTTTAAGCTCTTTTAAATTTGGAGTTTTTTCGAAGTTATGATAAGAGAGAATAAATTTGACTTTTTTGTTTTGAATAGTAATTTTATTTGCAATACAAAAATCAATATCAAGATAATTGAATCCGAGGTTATTTCCCATTTGTAAAATTTCATTTTGCTTTTCTAGAGTACCTTCGAAATTCCCTCCCTCCTTTTTAGAACGACAGCATAGGATAGATCTTTTATTAGTACGTTTTGCAATAACACTGAGCATTTCTAAATTTATATTTTTAATATAATCTACACGCAGCTCCACAAAATTAGCTAAGTTTTGGGATTTCTTGAGCTGTAATAAAAACGATTTGAGAGTTTTTCCAGTTACTGGAATGCAGATTTTTGAGTTATTCAACATTTTTTTAATTACGTTAATATTGAATTAAAAATTTGATTTTAAAAAATTACTGAATGTTTTGCAGCAATTATTTATGTTTCTTCAAGTTTACCATAATCATATAATTATATATGTTCAAAGAACTGCCTGACTTTCTTAATCATGACAGAGCGAAGATATCCGTTGTTAATTATTCTATGTTCTGAAATTTTGCGAAAAACCCATGCTAAATTTATAATCAACAGCTCGTACGTAATCATGTATCGCATTTTATCATCTAATAATTTTAATAAATCATGAAGCCAAATATCTTTCTATAGCATTTTACATTACTGATAGTTTCTTGCTAAATAGCGGGATATTTTCCATCTTCCATTTGGAAAGAATTAAATTTATAACTGATTGAAATATCTTAGAAATCCTCGTAAAGCGGGAATTCATAATAATTAATTCTGCTTTGCCTGCAGCAACGGATCTTTAACAGAGTGAGATAATATCGCTCTCTGTTTAGAAAAACGTGTTGCAAATCCTTAACGAAGAGATCTTTGTCGTTTCCTCTCTCGGATAACTTACTAGTTACTCGATTGTTTTCGTAGCTTGATTAATGATGGTGAAATAGATTAAGCGATAATTTTTTTGAAGTTGGTATTTTATAATTACAGTTATTTTATTTCTATTCACCGTTAATCGGTTGTGATACTTAGTTTATTTAACAATAAATCCTTGCTTTTCCAGATCGAATTTAGCCATTTCTGAAAATAACGACGAAAACTACGATCCTCATAGTAATCTCCAATAAGATTGGTGGTGATAGGTAATAATTCATAGAAAACTGTGACAGTAGAAAAATTACCACAAAAATATTTCCATAACGTGAGAGGCTGTGAATAATGAATAGTCACATTTAAAATTCCACTTAACTCATGTCGTAATTCTTTTATAACAATAGCAATTCCACCGGATTTTGGCTTTAACAAATGTAAATAAGGAGAAGATTGGCGTTTTTGCTTAACTTTTGTAAAACGAGTACCCTCTACAAAATTCATTACCGTTGTCGGAAATTCTTTAAATTTTTCACATGCCTTTTTTGTAGTTTTAACGTCTTTTCCCTTCAATTCTGGTTGTTTTCGGACCTCATAGAGAGAATGACGGCGAAGAAAAGGATAACCCAAAGACCAACAACTTAGACCAAGTATAGGTAAGCCCCATAGTAATTCTTGTTTCATAAAAAATTTAATTACAGGAATTTTACGATCAAACACATACCCAAGTACTAATATATCAAGCCAAGTTTGATGATTGCTAATCAACAGATACCAGTGACGAGGAGAAAGATTATCTTTGCCTTCAATTTTCCATTTGTGACGGCGTAAGTTTAGAAATCTGCCAGAAATAGTGGCCCAGAAGGTAGGAAAGAATAAAGCGATCTTCATTAATGCTCGATACCAAGATTTAACTGGCATGAGTCGGGCTAGGAAGCCGAAAATAAGCGCAAATACTCCTAAGATAAGTGAGGAGATAATATAAAGAACAATAAGAAAAGTTCCTACCAAATAATTAAAGAGATGTTGCATTCACTAATTCCTTCTTTTCAAAACCCCATTTTAATTAATTTTGCTCCTTAATTGACTTGCTTATTGATAAGCATCATCAACCTTCGATTGAGCCTGAGATTTGGAAATAAATTGGTATTGGTTAGATTTTTATAGTCGGTGTAACTTTCCAAGCTTTTACTCTACTTCCTGCCCATAAGGTGGCTACGAGTAAATTTTATTCTAAAGCAATAGAGAATGCCATCTTTTTAGAAGTAAAAAGGCAAATGATGACTGGTACTATAGCCACTTAGATTCCTAAAATTTTATTTATATGATCAAAGATTAATCTATATAATTAATGAGAGATATGCATAACTAAATCCCATTTTTTCCATAAACCAAATTCATTTTTATAGGATTTCTTTGAAGATCGCCTATTTCTTTACGAGATAACTGGAAGATGGTTTTATTAAAAGGACTTTGAACTGTTTTGAAGCTACAGGCCCAAAATCCAGTATCGTTAAACAATGGAAAATTAAAAATATAGAGAACAACAGACAAAAATTTCACGGAGAAATACTCAGTTTAATTTTCTATCTAATATTATAAATCTATCTTTCTTAAAATTAAAGTAATAACTTTAAGTAAGCAGTCTCTGCTTAAAAAAGTATGAAGTTAATAATTTTTTTTGGGGCAATTTAAGTGTTATATTCTAGAATTAGTATGGATTCTGTAGGATTACTATGAAAAAAAAGATTATCAGAACTTTTATTAGGTAGGGGCTATTCTATTAAGGAAGAATGAAGAAAATATTGAAATTCCTACGGATTTTCTTTGTGTTCCTTCATAAAGATCCCTAAAATATACTCTTGTTAGTTCTCTCCTTTGAAAGTAAGAGAGTTTGCTTATTTAGTTAAATTAAAAACAGAGCTACAGTTAACCCTAACCTTTTCAAAAGTATGAGCTAAGTTTAGCTACTATATACCAAAGATATAATTTATGTGCTCTATAGTTGAATATTTAATAAATTAAAAACATCAAAAGTATAAGATTGATCTTCCGTTATATTCTTGATAGGTGATCTTTGGCACATAATTACAAAGAGAGATACACGCGTTCTATTCATAGAAATCATCCTAAAATAAAATCATCCCTTATATTAGGATTATAAAATTGAATCTTTGAAGACTAATTTAAATATAACAGCTTATTATATAGGTTGCTTTATTATATAGGTTACTAGTGTGACGTTCATAATTTCAAAATTATGTATTACGATATTCGTTACAGTCAATAATTTTTTTAAGATAAATTAATAGGAAAGTTATATTTCTGCTATTCTCAGCGGACAACTGGTAAAAGCACCACATCCTTACGATTAGATTATGATTACAATGAGAGAAAAATACGGCATATTTTTATCTCTTACGTTCTTGTTTCTTTCCGTAATTGATGATTGTGATAAAGAAGATAAAACCGGGTAGTATGTAAATTGGTTTAGAAACCGAGCTTTATAGTAACTTACTGAAAATTGTTTCTACTAAATTAAACACAAATCCTGATATTCTCTTGCGTCCTAGTCAATAATGAGGGATTTGAAATAGGCATAACTGTGCGATATCGAACATCTTTTCATTATACATCTCACAATTTTATAGGATTAGGCGCAATTAGCAAACTTCTATGCAAACTCGCAGATAGACATCAGATTTAGAATTGCATTTTATCAAATCAGTATTTTCTTGATAAATGTAAATACAATCGATCATTGTATGAAAGTGATCTGGTTCAGTGTGCTTTCTATACTAATTAAGGCATTGATTATATGATAATTTTTACAAGAGTGCCAGTCCAAACAAACTTTGGCATATTAATAGAATTATCTAAGACTAAAAAGAAATACCCAAAGATATGATCACCTATGGATTCATTCACCAGCTCACTTAGAACGCTGCTTCTACATTCTTAGATATATACTTAGTGATACAAGAGCTATATGGAATAAATAGGTCCAAGATGCTTCCTCTGGAGAACACCGTTGCTTAGATTTCTAAGTGTTCAAAATAGTGAAGGAGTAAATGAGACAATGGTCATTTTAGTCGCAAATAATCAATAAAGTGGCTAATCTTCATTTATTATAAGGGTAAAAGATACACAATCATCGTATTAATTACACACTATCTTTTATAAGATAAAGCGGAAGCAGCTTACTTATCTTATTTTAGATAAAACACTATTAAATAGTTTTCTCCAATAACGAAATCGACTTTAATTGTTTGGTCAATACCACCTACTGTTATCGCAAACATGATAGTGGTTACGTTATTAAAATCATGTCTTAATAAAAATCATATAGATATTGGTGAGTTTATAGTAAGCTTAAAAAGCAACCAAAATTGGTTGATGACCTTATATCACTTTATTATTGAATTCACGGATTTTTTATTATGCGCCATATGGAAAAGTCTTTATTCGACAAAAACTCAAAGACTGACGCAAGCCGACCCTTCATTTATAATATCAATTCTACCATCTATAGGTACCATTATTATAGAATAAGAATCAACGAACACCTTAATAACGAGGCACTGTTATATTAAATTAATTCCAATTTTATTATTGGTGCATTTCCCATATTTATTATTACCAGATTATTTAAGTATTTTTGGAACTTAGATTTATTACGATTATAAAGATTGTTAGTTACTCTGTGATTACTGAAAGTTATATACCATTAAAAAATCGAAATGGAAGAGCTATATCTTCTACCATGTCAATTAGGTGGTTAAAAACCTCGCTTGTTCATCTAATGAAATAGTAATGGGCCACAGATAGTTAACACAGCCTGTTTTATTCAAAGTAATTTTCCGACTCACATTGGAGCAATTATACCTTTGGATTTTATGCTAGGATTAGTTATGGCGTATTTATAGGTGTATAACATTCTCTTATTCTTAAAAATAAAGAAAAGAACAGATATAGAATGAAAGACTCTCTAATTAGTTTCAATAATTCACTTGAGTTACCGAAATCTGTCCAACACGCCAGTCTTTGGCAGTCTTGGTTGGTATGTTTATCAGCATCCCTTTTTTTCTTTTATGAATTTATTCAAATGAACATGTTTGACGCAATTAGTGTTCCATTAATGCGAGCTTTCCATATTCAAGCAACTCAATTAGGACAATTATCTTCTTTTTATTTTATATCTAATGTCATTTTTCTCTTTCCTGCAGGCATGTTGCTTGATCGATATTCTACCAGAAAGATTATTTTATCTTCTCTGAGTATTTGTATTTTTGGTATTACAGCTTTTGCGCTAACTACTTCATTATTTTGGGCTTGCATTTTCCGTTTTTTGATGGGTATTGGTAGCGCGTTTTGTTTTTTGAGCGTTATACGTTTAGCTACGCGTTGGTTTCCATTATCACGATTAGCGTTGGTTACAGGCGTCATTGTTACTATGGCAATGCTGGGAGGAATAGCAGCTCAAACACCGCTTTCATTATTAGTAAGGATATTAAGTTGGCGAAAGGTTTTATTAATAGATGTTGCTTTTGGCTGTTTAATTTTTTTAATCATCACTCGTGTTGTGAGAGATTTTCCACATTATTATGATAAATACCATTGTCTGAAACACCAGAAAATTAATGATGTGGAATATTGGAAGAGTATCGGTTCAGCTTTTTTAAAATTACAAAATTGGCTAGGTGGAATTTATACTTGTTTAATGAATCTACCTTTATCTTTGTTAGGAGGCATTTGGGGTGTATTATATTTGACTGATGCGCACCACATTTCTAAGATTGAGGCTACATATATTACGAGCATGTTATTTATGGGCACTGTTGTCGGTGGACCGCTGGTAGGCTTTTTATCTGATAAAATCGGTTTGCGAAGATTACCGATGTTAGTAGGTGCTTTTTTATCGTTGAGTCTAGTTTTAGCAGTTATAGAAATTCCAAATTTATCGTTCTTTTCTTTGCTTATGCTATTTTTAGCGGTAGGTTTAACTACGAGTAGTCAAGTTATCGGATATACCATGGTAGCTGAAAACAGTTTACCAGCTATAACAGCTATGTCCGTCAGTGTTGTTAGTATTACCACTATGGGTGGACAGGCGATCTTCCAACCATTGTTTGGTCGTCTTATGGATTTGCATGTGATTTATTTTCACCATTCAATGGGTATTTACCTCGCCTCAGATTTTCATTGGGCTATGCTAATTCTACCTATCGGATTTTTGATTGCTTTAGGAGTGGCTCTTTTTTTACGAGAAACCCATTATCATTCTCACTTTTAATAAAAAAAATTAGAATGTTGACTAGTATAGTAGAATTATTTCAAATTAATCCTATTTTATAAACGCGGCGGGAAATTTTCCCGCTTTGTTCGCTACTAACATCTTTCTTGTCACAGTATTATTTACATAAAGGGAAATTTTAATTTCCCTTTATGTAAATAATATGTAAATTGGAATATTAATCGGTAGATTTGCAGTTTTATGAGCAATTACAACCTAATCAAATCACTTATGGAACCTTTTTTCTTTTTTTAGACAGAGAGAAAGCTCCAGTTTTTTAATTATGAGAATAGAAAAGTATTATCTATAAATATAGGCGATTAGCATAAAAATAAACTAGTTCCTGGTGATCCATCTATTTTTTTTGTACTTCATCTGGATTTTTAGTTACTTTTGTTAGTAATAATATTTATGACAATCAGTAATAGTTTTTAATTAAGATTAGAAGTAATTTATTAGTCTTTTTTAGAAAAATAATAATTCATTGTGTTGTTATTGTCGAGCTAACTTTTAGTTAAAAACTTTACATATGCATTCTCTATCTTTAGTTGATAATGATTAACATAAATATGAGTTTGATCAATTAATTAATAGTCTCATCATAAAAAATTTATTTTTTATGATGAGACTAAATGCAATGGCATACAATTAAATTTTGAAGCTATTTCTTTGGAATATAAGGAGTCAAATTAATTAATGTTCATCGAACGAATTAAGCTTATATAAGACACAGTTCAATCTATTTTAGAGGTATATAAGCCCGATTTTTAAATGAGAAAATACAGTTACTTATAAATTTTGTCGTAATTGTAATTCCATTCTCTTTGCCATATTTGATTTGAGCTTTGATGATCATTCGCTAAGAATTCTAAATCGAAATATTATCTAACAAGTTGCAAAATAGCTATCTGATAATTTACGATTCATATAATTTTATTCAACTAAAAGAAAACACACTCAAAATATTAAGTGATTTATTTCAAAATAAATAAAACGTTATCAAAATAAAAATAACACGATTATTGATCAATGGAGATCTTCCTTTCAAGAACTCCTGAGTGCTATAAATATTAAACTAAGCTTTAGCTATAACAAAGAATATACTAAGAAGTGAGATATATTAATCTCATACGATAAATATTTTTCTTTGCTGCATTGTTCTGAGATATAACAAATTAATTTCATTAAAACTACTCATTTCTGACATTTATCTTTTACCTAAATACACCATTCTCTCGTATCGGTTGACCTATTATAAAAGTATAATTGTTATTGATCACGGAAGAACATTTAAATTTCCTTAAAAAGGACTTTCGTTGCGACGGGATTGGGGAGAGAAAGAAGCGCGTATCCGCCTTCCGGCTATACTCGTTAAGACTTAGAAAGGGTTTTATGAGGCTTAAAATCCTGTTGAGCTGAATTGGTAGAGTATCGTGTGAATATTTACGTACCCTAATAAACAGAATCTATATAATAATGTTTTGAATCCTGGTTAATTGGTTATCATCCTTTTGTGACATATTTATATTAAATTGACATACAAACAATCATATTCTCTCCATGAGCACTCTTCTAATTAATTATAATATCCGCTGTTACCAAATTTAGGATAATTTAACGTGGTGATCCTATATAAACAGTCTTACCTGCTCGAGCTCTTTGTTCAGAGACAATAGGAGCTGATCGAGAGATTTTTTCTGTGAATCGAGTTACGTCGATTAGTTCTCTTGGAATTTCACTCAAAAATCGTGAAGGCTGATTAAATTTCTCTAACCCATGTAAATATCGACATTTAGCGTAAGTTAGAATTAATTTTTCCTTAGCACGTGTTATCCCTACATAACATAATCGTCGCTCCTCTTCTAATCCATTTTCAGTATCTACAGACATGTGGTGAGGAAACAGGTTTTCTTCTAACCCGCTAATAATAACTAACGGAAATTCTAGCCCTTTAGCAGTATGCAAAGTCATCAAATTTACACAATCACTGTGTGGTGGACTTTCTTGTTCTTCGTTAATTCCTAAAGCAACGTGGGAAAGAAAGGCATCTAATGGCGATAATAAAATAGTTTCACCAGTCATCAGTTCTGGGGTAAATTGCGAAGTGGCACTAATTAATTCTTCTAAATTTTCAATGCGGGAAAGGCCTTTCTCACTTTTATCTTTTTTGTAGAACATGAGTAATCCGCTTTTATCTAATGTTTTTTCTGTTTGTGTAGTTAACGAAAGGTTTTTTATTTCTGTACTGAGTGATTCGATTAAATTTAAAAATTGTTGTAAAGCATTGAGTGCACGTACACTCAAACCTTGCTTATTGATCAAGTGTATTGCAGCTTGCCATAAAGAGATACTTTGATCACAAGCCACAGTACGCAATGTTATCAGCGTGGAATTTCCAATACCACGCGTTGGGGTGTTGACGATACGTTCAAAAGCTGAGTCGTCGTGACGGTTGGCTAGTAAGCGTAAATAGGCAAGTGCATCTTTAATTTCTACTCGTTCGAAGAACTTTAAACCGCCATAAATTCGGTAAGGAATTTTTTGATCGATCAGTCGTTCTTCTAATAAACGGGATTGAGCATTTGAACGATAAAGAATTGCAATATCGCTGTGTTTCCGTCCCTGTCGTATCCAAGATTTAACGCATGAAATGATGTAAAAAGCCTCGTCTCGCTCATCAAAGGCTGTATATAAAGTAATTTTATCTCCAGTATTACTTTTGGTCCATAATTTTTTTCCGAGACGATTAATATTATTTTCAATAACGGCATTTGCAGCATCGAGAATGGTTTGTGTCGATCGGTAATTTTGTTCTAAACGAATTGTTTGAACATCAGTAAAATCTTGAGAAAAACGATGAATGTTTTCTATCTTTGCGCCACGCCAACCATAAATAGATTGATCGTCATCTCCCATTATCATCATTCCTGTATTTTTACCTATTAAAGCACATAACCAAGCATATTGGATAGTATTGGTATCTTGAAACTCATCTACTAATATGTGACGAAAACGTTGTTGATAGTGGTGTCGAATCGACGACGCATTGTGGAGCAATTCAAGCGAGTGTAACAATAATTCTGAGAAATCAACCAGCTTACTTCGACGACAAACGTCTTCATAGGCTTTGTACACTTTGACCAGCATTTCTATGAAATAGCTGTCATTTCTATTAATCACCTGATTAGGTCGTAGACCTTCTTCTTTTTGCTTATTAATAAAATATTGAGTTTGTTTAGGAGGCCATTGTGTTTCTTCTAAATTAAGACTTCTCTGGATGCGACGGATTAAACGATATTGATCGTCGGAATCAAGAATCTGGAAATATTGAGATAAATCGGTCTCTTTCCAATGTGCACGAAGCAAACGATGAGCTAAACTATGGAAAGTACCTACCCACATTACTGTGATAGGGACACCCAACATGGCTTCAATGCGCCCACGCATTTCATATGCCGCTTTGTTGGTAAAAGTCACTGCTAAAATGCTATCAGGAGATACACCTTTCTGCTGTATGAGCCAAACTATGCGATAAGTTAATACCCGAGTTTTTCCACTACCTGCGCCAGCTAGTACACGAACATAAGGACGTGATGAAATAACTGCTTCTTTTTGTGGTAGATTTAGTGATCTTAAAAGAGCTAAATTTTTCATACCGGCCATTGTACCTGAACTGTGCTACAGTTGACAAAAGACTTTGAGCTAGCGATGATGAATCTATGACTAAATTTATACAGAAACCACGGTTACTTAGTGGCGATACACCCACGGGGCGTCTGCATCTTGGACATTGGGTAGGTTCTATCGAAAATCGAATTTCACTTCAGAACGAATATGAATGTTATTTTTTACTCGCTAATACTCACGCATTTACCACACATGCCGAAAAATCTGAGTCGATTCACCAGAACACGTTAGATATCGCTCTTGATTATTTAGCGGCAGGGATTAATCCTGACAAAAGCACGATTTTTATCGAATCAGACATCCCAGCTATTTTTGAGTTAACGGCTTTCTTTAGTATGCTTATTCCATTTTCCCGATTAATGAGAAATCCAACTATTAAAGATGAAATTCGAGACAAAGAATTAAAAGGTAATTATCCGATAGGGTTTCTATTATATCCAGTCATGCAAGTAGCTGATATTTTATCAATACGTGCCGAAATTGTCCCTGTTGGTGAAGATCAAGTTCCCCATCTTGAATTAACTCGTGAGGTAGCTAGGCGTTTTAATCGATTGTATTGTGGAGTAGATTCGCATGTTGATGACAAAGATCATATCAAAGCTGGTGGTTTATTTCCGATACCAGAAACTAAGGTTGGACGTGTACGACGATTAGTGGGAACCGGAGGGCCTGGAAAAAATGGTCAATTATTGAAAATGAGTAAATCACTAAATAATGGAATTTTTTTAAGTGATCCACCGAATGTGGTGCAAAAAAAAATTATGAATATGTATACTGATCCAAATCGTTTACGTGTGACAGATTCAGGAACTGTCGAAAATAATCCTTTATGGATTTTTCACAATATCTTTAACCTTGATAAAAAATGGTTAGAAGAAGCGAAGCAGCTTTATCGTGAAGGGAAAATCGGGGATGTAGAATGCAAAAAGCGCTTAGTAGAGGTATTGTTGGAATTTTTAGCACCTCTTCAGAGACGTCGTGCTGAATATGAAACAGATCATATATATGTGTGTAAAATTTTGCAGAAGGGTGCAGATCGAGTTAATGCCATTGCAGACAAAACATTACGCCTTGTAAAAGAAGTAACCAACCAGAATTATTTTTAACATTTATTAAACTTCTCTATAATAAAATATGAATCAACTGCATTAAAACAAAAGACTCTTAATGTTTTCTCAAGTAAAATTAGTTAGGCACGTAATATCACCTAAACGCTGGTTTGATCAGCATTTTGATCAGCTGCAGATACTAGAAACAGATAAAGTGCTTAGAACGATTATTGAGTTTCTTTTAAACAGTCTGTAGATCCTTCCTTCCGGTAGTTTATAAATACTATATAAGGGTATGATATATAGCTCACGTCTGGTTTATGTTTTTTATATTGAAATTAAAAGTGATGTGAAAAAACTGTTTAACTTATTAATAGTGAGAAATTTCAAAAAAAAGCAATTGCATTAACAAACCAATTCAATTAGTAGATTGATCAATTGTCGATTCTGATTTTCGTACTTTCTATTATTAAAAGAAGATTTAAAGGACTATTTCAATTAGCCAGTAAAATTTTTTCGGCTAGCCTTATAATAAAAATAGCCTTATAATTGCGCAATTATACTAAATGCAACAGTATAGAGATTAAGTTGGACGTTTACGATATTAATTTCTTCAAACTCTGATTATTGCTAAAACTGAGGATTTGGTAACTTATACATTTCAATATGTTCTTATCGAATACTTATGAATTAATCTTAATTATGTGTTGAAAGTTAAACATGGTGTTTATTTAGATTATTCTAGAAATTTGGCGATAAATCTTTATCTTTTTAAAGATATTAAGGATATTTTCTTAATTAAAGAAATAGACACTTTATATGAAATAAGAACTTTCTCATAAATCAACAGTTAAATTTTTATTATCAATGTATGAGAAGCATGGAGCATCATATGCTTAACCTAAACCTTATAACTTTAGCAAGAAGATCTAAAAATAGCACCTTGATAAATCCACCTGAATCACTCGTTATCGACGGTGTTAAAAATGAAGACATTAAAACTAAGTAAATTATTTGATGATTTAAAGAAGAAATTAAAAGTGTTTTTCGAAATATCTAACTTTGTTACGTATTTTAAGAGTAAAAAGATGTGAGCAGATGAAATGAAATTTTAGAAAATTATTAACAAAATCATCCAAACTTATCAGAATTCTAAAGATAGTAGATTTAAACAACTTTATAGAAAGAGTTTAGGAGTTTTCAAAGATTTATTAAATGAAAAGAAAGAAAAATATGGGTTCATAAAATAAAAGTCTGTTTAGTTAATGAGGGTAGCAAGAGAAAATTGATTGCTGAATTTGCAATAATGATTTAAAAATCGCATTATCTTTTGAAAAAAGAAGGTAGACGTTGAAATAATTGCCTAAATAAAATAATAATCATTTTATATATCCATTTTACTCGAATTAGGACATTTCAATTAATATTTATTTTATTATATAGGCATTTATTAAACGAAGAGCTTGTTGACCATCAATTAAATCTTATACAGTAAGCTTCCATTAGTGAAATTAAAAAATTTCTTTAGCTCTTGCGCAATTTTTTTGATTGCAATGCTAATATTCTGTATTGTATAGAGGGGATTATCAATGCACTAACTTTTGAAAATAATTGTTTTAATATGATACTGATGCTGATAAAGCTACGTGTAATTAATAATATTAATAACGATAATGATCTGATTTAAATGGTCCTTTGTGATCTACACCAATATAGGCAGCTTGTTTTTTTGTCAATTTCGTTAATGTAGCACCTACTTTTTGTAAATGGAGACGTGCTACTTCTTCATCTAAGTGTTTGGGTAATACATATAAGCCGATCGGATATTTTTCTGGATGTTGCCATAATTCCATCTGAGCCAATACCTGATTAGTGAAAGAGGTTGACATAACAAAGCTAGAATGACCCATAGCACAACCTAAATTAACTAAACGACCCCTTGCTAAGACTGTCAGTTGTTTTCCATTAGGGAAAATAACTTGATCAACTTGAGGCTTAACAGTAATCCACTTATACTCTTTTAGAGAGTCTATATCAATTTCCTTATCAAAATGGCCAATATTGCAGACAATAGCTTGGTTTTTCATTTGAATCATGTGATTATGTGTAATAACATCTGTATTACCAGTCGCAGTAATAAAAATATCAGCAATTGAAGCGATTTCTTCTATGGTTACAATCTGATATCCCTCCATAGAGGCCTGCAAAGCGCAAATAGGATCGATTTCAGTAATATATACAGTAGCACCATATGCGCGCAGGGACTGCGCACAACCTTTACCTACATCTCCATATCCGCATACGACGACACGTTTTCCTGCAATCATGACATTAGTTGCTCGTTTAATAGAGTCGATAAGTGATTCGCGACAACCATAGAGATTATCAAATTTTGATTTAGTTACAGAGTCGTTCACGTTAATCGCAGGAAATTTCAAGATTCCCTCCTTGAGCATTCTATAAAGTCGACGAACTCCTGTGGTTGTTTCTTCAGACACGCCACGAATACGTTGGCATAATTCTGGATGCTGCTCTAGAACATAAGTAGTTAAGTCTCCACCATCGTCTAATAGCATATTAGGCTGCCATTCGTTAATCCCTTTTAATGTGGAAGCAATGCATTCCCAATATTCTTCATCAGTTTCTCCTTTCCAAGCAAAAACAGGGATACCTTTTTCTGCAATGGCTGCAGCTGCATGATCTTGAGTCGAAAAAATATTACACGAAGACCATCGAACTTCAGCACCAAGCTCAATTAAAGTTTCAATCAAAACAGCTGTTTGAATAGTCATATGAATACACCCAGCAATACGGGCACCTTTTAATGGCTGACTCTTTTTATGTTGTTGACGCAAAGCCATCAATCCAGGCATTTCTGTTTCGGCAATTTCGATTTCCTTTCGACCCCAATCTGCCATTGTACTGTCAGCAATTCGAAAATCTTGAATCATTTTCATTCTTAAATACTCGCTATTTTAAAATGAGTTATGTGGTTGATTAAAAGTAAGCCCTGCAGCCTTCTCGAAGTGCTTCAGCTTTATCAGTCCGCTCCCAAGTAAATTCTGGCTCTTCTCGACCAAAATGACCATATGTAGCAGTGGATTTGTAAATAGGTCGTAGCAATTTGAGTTCTTCGATAATTCGTCCAGGGCGAAGATCAAAAAATTCTATAATTAATTGTCGAATGCGCGTTTCGTCAATCTTCGCGGTTCCAAAGGTTTCAATACTAATTGAAGTAGGTTCAGCAATACCTATTGCGTAAGAAACTTGAACTTCACAACGATCTGCTAGTCCTGCAGCTACTATGTTTTTAGCAACGTAACGAGCTGCATAAGCAGCCGAACGATCTACTTTCGAAGGATCTTTCCCTGAAAAACAACCTCCTCCATGACGAGCCATTCCTCCATAAGTATCAACAATGATTTTTCGCCCTGTTAATCCACAATCACTAACAGGTCCACCAATAACAAAACGTCCGGCAGGGTTTACTAAAAATCGGGTTTTCTTGCTAATCCAGGCTCGAGGAATAACAGGCTTAATAATTTCCTCAATTACAGCTTCTCGTAAATCTTTTTGCGGAATATCCGAGCTATGTTGTGTAGAAAGCACGACGCAATCCACTGATACAGGGATTCCGTTTTCATAACGGAAAGTAACTTGTGATTTAGCATCTGGACGTAACCAGGAAAGAGCACCTTCTTTGCGTAACTCTGCTTGTCGATGAACTAGGCGGTGAGCATAGGTAATTGGGGCTGGCATAAGTACATCAGTTTCCATCGAAGCATATCCAAACATTAAACCCTGATCTCCCGCCCCTAATTCTCGATCTTCACGTCCATCAACCCCCATCAAGATATCGGGCGATTGTTTTCCAATAGCCGAAAGTACTGCACAAGTTTCTCCATCAAAACCAATATGAGGATCATTGTAGCCGATCTGTAAAACTGTATTACGAGTGATTTGTTCTATGTCAGCCCAAGCACTAGTAGTTATTTCTCCTGCGATGAAAACCATGCCAGATTTTACAATAGCTTCACAAGCCACGCGAGAATGGGGATCTTGACCAATGAGGGCATCTAAAACAGCATCAGAAATTTGGTCAGCTATTTTGTCGGGATGACCTTCTGAAACAGATTCTGAAGTGAACAAAGTTGTACGCATCACACTAAAATCCCTGGGTTTAAACCTAAGTAATCATGGTAATAAAATTTTAAGAAAATTGCACTGATTTTATATGAGGCATTTCTGGTTAACAATGATAAATGTAGGATAGGAAAACGAATGCCTTAATGGAGCGGTAAAAAATGACTATTCAAGAAATCCGGAGATTGGGCACTGATTAGCTTCTCACAGTCATTTACATTGCAAAAAACTCCAGAAAGGCCATGATATCTCACTTACTCTTAGATTTATTTGCTACTAGATAAAATCTTCTCCTAAAATACTCGTTGGCTCAATTAAACTTGAGTAGCTCTTGATTCTAAGGGGAGCTGATAAATTTACTCTTAGTATAGTGAATTTAGTGAATCGATTTTTGAATATGAGACTTTGTGCAGGGTTTAGCGATTGCTTTACTTGTTCGTATTTATTTAGAGAGCATAAGTACCGGTTGAATTGATGATAATGAGGTTGTGTAATCGATAGAACAAAATCACATTCATAAGACATTCAAATCATAGAAAATTTATGCATGATTTTAACAATTGTAGTAATGATTTGTCTTTAACTAATTATTCCAATTTTCGATTAATAGAAACTCGCTTAATTATTCTTTACTCTTTTAATATGAATGATATAAAATATGAATTCTAAATTGAAAAATAAAAGTGAGTCTTTATGTGTGTTTAACACATATCTCTGATTGTTTATATGGAAAAGAGCAAAAAAAATTAAGATCGGTTATAGTTATTTTAATACGTTTTGCTGTTTAAGACATTTACTTGGACGTAGTTTTAACGGTCGAAATATCTACAAAGACATTACTAAAGCTTACCTATTTAGTAGATGGTGTGTATTAATAATTCCTTATTTAATTTTAAGTAGGGAAAGGAAAAGCTGGATTTTTTCTTTTAATGAAGACAAAAAGGATCTACAATAAGCTAATGCAATAGTTGTAAAAACATAGGAGGAAAAATGCGACGATTAATTATTACTCTGGGGATTTCCTTCTGCTTGTCTGTATTAGGGTTAGGTATAACTTATGCAGCAGCTCCACAGCAACAATCTTTTGGAAATCCAAAAAATAGCAATTTTATTGATCTCTACCAATCACCTGGGCTGAAATCAACTGTATTACAGAAAATTATATCCCCTGAGTCGTTAATACCTATTTATCATAAAAATGGTTGGATTAAAGTAGGTAATCTTCATAACGGGCAAGTAGGATGGGTAAATCGTGAACAATATCATAAAGCAATCGAAACCTATTACCAACCTGATATTCAGAAGGTGTTTATTTGTATCAAGCATAATGGAAAAGAAGAAAAGCCACTTATAAACGTGGTAGCCTACAAAAATGGAAAAAGATTATCAGATAAAGAAGCTGAACAATTATGTCAGGATATCGAAAAACAACAAGCGCAGACATCTCGTTACATGCAACAAGCTTTTCGGCGTATGAATCACCTAATGGTGGATTTGATGGTGGAGCAAATGCATGAAATGAATCAGTTGATGGAATCTTTTAAGTAAGGAGAATTTGGCTTAAACTTTTGATTATCGTGGATCCTTTACGAACTTTGAAGAGTAACAAAAAGTGAAGGTAAGACACGACTTAGATTTTGTCTTTTGCTAATCCAAATTTTAATTTCTGAGCATATCATAGGAGTTTTAGAAGTTCTAATCACTTTCTTTTAGGTACTGTATTGTTTGAACGTTCGTAAATACAGTTCCTAAAGATCTAGCTGCGCGCAGATCTTCTTGATGGATTCAGCACTGGATACCATTAAAAAATTTTTTTATCATCTATTTTGATATAGTTATCGAGATAATAGCGTATTGAGGAAAAATTGTTACTAGCCATCCTTGCCATTAAATTGATATTATTTCTTCTTATTTCTTCACTATAAAAATTGATCCGAGATATGGGATAAAGGCTCTTTTTGATAACACCTGATATGGTCTTCGATAAACTTCCACCGGGATTAAAAATTCTCACTTGCTATAAATTTCAAAAAAGAGGATTTCACTAATACACTAAAATCGGACGATCGAACAATAGAAACTTATGTCTTGAGGTTGTGGTTTCTATGATTATAGAGACAGAATATATCCTATATTAGTGTTCTTGATGAATAATCGTAAATAAACTTACGGTATTATGTACATTTAAGTATCTTAATTGGATCATTATGCTACGCACTTATAAGATTTTAATAGGATGGTATAATACCAGAATAAATAAGAAATCTTTAATAAAGAAAATCTTTTATGTTTGATCTAAAAAACCTTAGTGATATCGTTAGTCATTTCTTAGAATCAATACCGCCTGGCATTAAAAACTTGCCTAAAGATTTAGGAAAAAATTTTAAAAGCCTTTTGCATCAATCAGTTAATAAACTTAATTTGGTGACTCGAGAAGAATTCGATATTCAAATTAAAGTATTAGCTCGAACCAGAGCAAAATTACAGGCACTTGAGGAAAAACTGAACGAGCTTGAAAGACATCAAAGATAGCAAGTTCATGTTTCTTGTTATTTTTAACATACAGTATCCTTACAGTAACTGTTTGAAGTCCGCTTATCTAATTAGCACAGCCCCCAATTAGTATGCGTCGAATTACTGAAACAACTTTTTTTTAAAATCTGCCTAAATTTACATAATTTGCATTTAAAGAAAGTCAACTTTATTATATTATTTCTTAGTATCTCTTCTTAGTGTCTCAATGAAAAGATCCTTTACTCCAATTCTTTCTCTCTCTTCGGGAAAAATAAAAGCCTCTTTCCATTGTTTCTTAAAAAAGGGAATTGGATCATCCACCGGTGATAATAAAATTATTAATAATTTTATTATCACCATCTAATAAATTGATTTTACGTAAGGAAAAAAGTGGAGAGTATGTCTGGAGAACAATTAATCCACTACAACCTTAGAAATTAATAACTTATGTCTGGAATAGTAAGAATATTAACAAATTCCTAGGGTATCTAACTGATTATGAGTAAGCAGAAGCCAAGGCTGAGAATAGCCCATTGCCAATAGGAAGCCGAAGTTTGGGTAATAAAGAAGCTTATGAAAGCGTTTAGAATAAACGCAAATCCTGCTCCGAAAAGAAAACTGTGCTTTTGTTTTTTGTGAAGTGGTGATAGTTCTTTATGTTTCAGACGTTGGCGGAAATTAATTTCATCTAAAATATTGTAAAACAGCAGTGGAAGTTTTGCTAAGGCTTCAGTACTGCCTGGGAGTTCTTTAACAATCGTTTCAATTAGATGCGTTGGCCCTTTTTGCTTGCGTATCCATCGTTCAATGAAGGGTTTTGCTGTTTGCCAAAGGTCTAAGTCAGGATAAAGCTGGCGGCCGAGACTTTCAACGCTAAAGAGGGTTTTTTGTAAGAGAAGTAATTGAGGTTGAATTTCCATATTAAATTGATCAGCAGTTTGAAATAAACGTAGTAATAATCTACCAAAGGAAATATCTTTCAAAGGTCTCTCAAAAATGGGCTCACAAACCGTACGGATGGCCGACTCAAATTGATCAACTCGTGAGTCAGCGGAAATCCAACCAGATTTAATGTGTAAATCAGCTACTTTTCGATAATCTCGATTGAAAAAAGCTAGTAGATTTTCAGCAATATAATACTGATCTTGAAGAGCGAGAGAGCCCATAATTCCAAAATCCACGCTGAGATATTTAGGATTTTCAGGATCATTAACATCAATAAATAAATTGCCGGGATGCATGTCTGCATGAAAAAAACTATCGCGTAATACTTGAGTGAAAAAGATTTCCACACCGTATTCCGCCAATTTTTTAAAATTAGTGTTTATCGCTTTTAATTTAGTAACATTAGAAATATGAATTCCACGGATTCGTTCCATTACCATTACATTATGATGGACATAATCCCAATAAATTTTAGGAACATACATTTTTTCAGAATTTAAAAAATTTCGGCGTAATTGAGATGCATTAGCTGCTTCATGAATTAGATCCAATTCGTGATAAATGGTTTGCTCAAATTCAGCGACGATTTCTACCAATTTTAATCGCTTGCCGTACTTCCATAATTTACGAACCATTTTAGCTCCGAGATACATTAATGCGATATCGCGTCGAATAATTTGTGTAATATTTGGTCGGAGTACTTTAACAATAACTTCGTTTCCATCACGTAGCGTGGCTGCATGTACTTGAGCAATTGAAGCAGAAGCTAAGGGATTTTCATCAAAACTAGTAAATATATTATTAATTGACTTACCGCAAACAGCTTCTATTAACGATTTTGCTATTTTTCCAGGAAAAGGTGGGACTCTGTCTTGCAATTTTTCTAATTCATTAGTAATATCATCAGGTAAAAGGTCTTGCCTAGTAGAGAGAAGCTGACCAAATTTGACAAAGATAGGACCAAGTTCTTCCAGTATAATACGCAAAGATTCTCCTCGGGGCTTTTCTTTTTTGGTAAAGCTCCAAGGATTAAGATAGCTCAAGGTTCGCAGCCAAGGAGAAAGTTCTCCAATAACAGGGCGGGTAAGACCATAACGGATGAGGATAAAATTAATTTGAATGAATCGAACTAATTGAAGAAGCCGTTTCATGCTGTTGGTCCCTTTTCTTTTTGGTCAACAAGCTCAGAACTTGTGATTCTGCGCGATCGACGCTGTATCGCAAATCAGTAATAGATCGAGTAAGTGATTCGACTTCTTCTGAAGACGGTGTAACTTGAGATTCATTTTGTAAATAGTCCTGTATATTCATTCTGAGAGTTTTAAGAATGAACTTTCCAAAGTTTGCAATACGTCTAATGTGAATTCCAACTTGATGAGCTAGAATATCGCCAGTAATTTTAGATAAATGTTCTTCCCAATCGATTTCGACGTTAATCAAAATTTTCAGAATTTGTTCGCCAACATGGGTATCTCCATTAATTTCCACTCGATTTTTAAATAATGTGGCACTTGAATCCTTCTTCGCACAGCAGATTTTAAAGAGATTCAGTAAGGTCCCATAAATAATAATGTCAGCCTCTTTGTTACTAGAGGCTGTTAATTGTAACCCTTTTTTAGTAAGCAAAATAAAAAATTCTGTATTCCAATCAGTGATTCGAATTTTAATGATTTTATTTTTTAAATGGGATAGTTGTTGAACACTATCGGAATCTAATTTCAAATAAGCATTTATCATTTTTTCTAATCTAGCAAGCACTAACGTGAACATTAAAATTTATAGCCTCTATGAACAGCGACAATACCACCACTTAAATTATGATAATTACAGTCTTCCCAACCTGCTTCAATCATCATTTTAATAAGTGTTTTTTGATCGGGGTGTACACGAATTGATTCCACTAAGTAGCGGTAACTTGCTTCATCATGAGCAACTTTTTTTCCTAACCAAGGCAATAATTTGAAAGAATAGAAATCATAAAGGCTTTGTAAGGGGTAATGAGGCTTTGAAAATTCTAAGATAGTAACTAGACCACCTGGCTTTAGAACTTGATACATAGAGCGAAGTGCTGCAATTTTATCAGTAACATTACGCAAGCCAAATCCAATGACTATCCGATCGAAAAAATTATCCGGAAATGGAAGTGCTTCTGCATTGACTTGAATAAATTGAATGTTGTAGAAAATGCCTTGATTCAAAAGTCGGTTTTTTGCTATTTTCAGCATAGCGCTATTAATATCTGCCAGCACTATGATTCCGTTGTCTTCAATTAGAGAACTAATTCGTTGAGTTAGATCACCAGTTCCTCCTGCAAGATCAAGAATCTGATGACCAGGACGTAATTGACAAAGTTTAATTGCAAAATCTTTCCAAAATCGGTGAATACCAAATGACATAAGGTCATTCATTAAATCGTACTTGCTTGCAACCGATGTAAAGATATTTTTAACTTTGCTTGTCTTTTGATCTATGGGGATAGTCTGATAGCCAAAATGTGTGGTTTTTTCAATTTTACTCATGAACTAATCATAGCTTGCTGGTAGAAGTACGACAAGCTAACTTAAGTAAGTCAGGTATTTAAGGCTAATCTAACTTATTTTCCACAGGTAGAGTGACATCAGTTAAGTACAGAGCTCGGTTTCTTCATAAAATATTTTCTTTATTAAAATATAGATCGAGAAAATAAAATTCTCTACCTCACTTCTGAAAATTACAGCGCTTGAATGAATATTATTAAAGAAATGAGAGTCTTGAGATCATAACTGTTTTATAATTGCTTTATTCATTTGTAGGTGTTCAGAGAATAAGTAAGAAATTTAACCTTATCATTACTTAAAAAATGATATAAACTTACCGCAATAAATTAATAAATGTTATTATCGCATTTTTCACCGTATTTTCCAGAAAGATTTAGGTATGACATACTTGAAATTGATTATTAGCTGAGGAAAATACGGTGAAAAATGCGAACTTCTTTCTAAGCTATTAAAAAATAAAGTTTCAGTCACATCGACTTTATTAGGTAGTTATAGCAATTCCATTAGGAAATAATTCTATTAAATCCCACTTTAAGCGAGTAATTTTTATTAAAGAAAATACATAGCTGTTGTATTGCTGAAGAAGTTGCAGAAATTGGTATCGTCACATCTCATCCCAACAATAATCATTGTATGCCCCAAATTAAATTTTCAAGTGTAATTGTATAGAAATTTTAAATATCTCAAGAAAATTGTTTGAGATGAGTCTGGCTAATTTCTTCCGGACAAAGGCAGTAATCCAAAATTAATAGGATTGCAGTCTCAGTCAAGAAGTAATGTTGCTCTAAAGAAAATAGGGAATTTGATTAACGGATTTCTCACACATTAGTAAAAATTTAGAATAACTATGCATATCAATTGAATACCATTTAATTTAATAAGTAAATGTCTTTAAATTCTCTCTTAAAATTGCTTTATTTTTATTTTTGATATACTCAAGTCAAATAACTGAGTGTTTTGATTCGGCTTTATTTTTTAATCAGATTCTTAGCTTCGTTGCAAAAAATAGAGGGATTTTTTACTCTGATAGTCATCTTATCCTATTTTTCTCTACAAAAAAAATTCTTAAAAATTTGGTTAGAAAAACTGAAATATTTGAGAAGTACGTTTTTTAAAGAATATAACGACTTAAATCTTCGTCTTCCGCTAATTTCTCCAGTTGCTTATCAACATAATTAGTATCGATAGTAATTGATTCGCCTTGTTTGTCTGTTGCTTCAAAAGAAATTTCTTCTAATAATCGTTCCATAACGGTATGTAATCGGCGGGCTCCAATATTTTCAGAACGATTATTCACTTGATACGCGATTTCGGCGAGGCGTTTGATCCCATCCTGAGTAAAAGATAGTCCAAAGTTCTCAGTTTTCATCAATTCAATATATTGTTCGGTCAGCGAAGCTTTGGGCTCTATTAAGATACGAATAAAATCGTCAGTCGTCAGTGCTTTTAATTCAACTCGAATGGGAAAACGACCTTGTAATTCAGGAATTAAGTCAGAAGGCTTTGTAATATGAAAAGCACCAGAGGCAATAAATAAAATATGGTCGGTTTTTACCATGCCGTATTTAGTAAAAACAGTGCTGCCTTCCACCAGTGGTAATAAATCACGCTGCACACCTTCACGTGAGACATCAGCACCTAAAGCAGTACCCTCGCGTTTTACAATTTTGTCAATTTCATCCAAGAAGACAATACCATTTTGTTCTACGCTTGAAACAGCATTTGATTTAATTTCATCTTCATTGATTAGTTTTGTTGCTTCTTCTTCAATTAAAATACGTTTAGCATCTTTTACTTTTAAGCGTCTGGACTTAGTACGTCGACTAGATATACTCGACATAATCCCTTTTAGTTGGCTAATCATTTCTTCCATGCCAGGAGGCCCCATAATTTCAAAAGAGGGATGAACACTGACTTCAATTTCGATTTCTTTATTATCCAATTTCCCTTCACGTAATTTTTTACGAAATAAATTTCTTGTCGCAGACTCTTTTTTTTCGGTCGGCTTTGTTTCTTTCAGTCGTGCTGCTTCTTCAATCGTAGATTCATCTTGAAAAGCACTCCTAATAGGTGGGATTAAAGCATCTAATATGCGTTCTTCAGCAGCCTCTTCTGTCAAACTTTTTACTTGTTTGATAGCTTTTTCACGAATCATTTTAACAGCGGCTTCAACTAAGTCGCGGATAATTGATTCAACGTCCCGACCTACATAACCCACTTCAGTAAATTTAGTGGCTTCAACCTTAATAAAGGGTGCCCCAGCTAAATTAGATAAGCGACGAGCAATTTCCGTTTTGCCTACACCAGTTGGGCCAATCATTAAGATATTTTTTGGAGAAATTTCCTGTCGTAATACTTCTGGTAATTGCATCCGACGCCAACGATTACGCAAAGCAATAGCGACAGCCCGTTTTGCGTCGTCTTGTCCGATAATAAATTTATCCAGTTCCGCAACAATTTCTCGTGGAGTCATAGTCATTTGAAGTTCAGGATTATTCAGAGTTAACGAAGAAGAGGTGATATCCATCATAGTCTTATCCACTTAAATAAAAGTTAGGTTTCGCTATCGAGTTCTTTGATTGTGAAATGAAGATTTGTATAAACACAAATCTCGGCAGCAATAGTAAGTGCTTTTTCAACAATTTCCCGAGCGCTTAAGTCTGTATTATCCAATAAAGATTTTGCTGCAGCTTGAGCATAAAGTCCACCTGATCCAATAGCCATTAAGCTTTTTTCAGGCTCGATAACATCTCCAAGACCTGTAATAATGAGTGACTTCTTTGCATCAGCTACAGTCAATAATGCTTCTAAGCGGCGCAGTATTCGATCTGTCCGCCAGTCTTTAGCTAGTTCAACGGCAGCACGGGTCAAGTTACCTGAATAATGTTCCAATTTTTCTTCAAATCGTTCAAATAGAGTAAAAGCATCTGCTGTACCCCCAGCAAACCCAGAAATTACCTTATCTTTATAAAGGTGTCTGACCTTACGCGCATTGGCCTTCAAAATAGTTCCGTTCATTGACACTTGACCATCACCTCCTATGACGACTTTGCCGTTTCTTCTTACAGAAACTATTGTGGTACCACAGAATTGTTTCACTATCTTTCTCCACTAATTAAATTCTCACAATAGGAGAAGTAATACCACATAGATATTGGGTTATAAAAGCTAGTTTTCAAGCGTCCGAGGAATTGCTTTTAGAAAATAAACATTTTTAATTGATTGTCTCTGAAGATTAATTTGAGCTTGTGTTCAGTTTCTTGGGACGATTATATACCACAAATGATTCTTCTTTTTATTTAATCGATTCCATATTTGGAATTATTATCTCTTTATTACAGCAAGTATGAATGAAGGCAGAAAAATTTGCTGAGATATGATTGAACTATTCAGGTTGTTGATTTTTTTTTAAATGAGACATTTAGAAAATGAAATAAGCAGCGGGAAGGGTGCCTAAGCTACAAAAGATGTTTGAGACACAGCACAGTATAATGGTACTGTCACTTCCATTTTAGGAAGAAGAGTATAAAACTTAAATTGAGATTCCGATTTAATAGATGTCGTCAGTGGTGGTGGTTTTACGGGAGCGATTGAAATGGTGCTTATTGTCGTCTTCCCAGTGACCTTTTTTTCATGTTTCTCATGACAGCGACAAACAAAAAAGAGAAAAGTAATTATAACAGCAATGATGCTAATGGCAAAAAGTGCAGCAATTATGATTTTGAATCCCGAACAACGTTGGGAATTAGGAAATTTTTTGGCATAATCTCGACTCATTTTTGCGATAACACAGAGAAAGCAGGTATTTCATTGATTAATAACTGACCTCATTATAAATTAGTTTGAAATTAACATTGAGATAATCTAAAATCAATTGCTTATTGGTTGATCAATTTAGTGGGTTCACTGGTCTTTTTTGTTTCTTAATCTAGCATCAAATGTCAAATCTTGATCCCCAATTTTCACTTTTTCTTTTGATAAAGAAATTGAGTTATGCTTTTAGCTGTGTTAGGAGTATTCTTATTTTTGTTTAGCTTGTTTCATTTACCATCCTGTAAAGTAAATCCATTACCTTATCTAGTACTAAAAATTTAATTGATTTAAAGAAAAAAACACCATGTCTTAGTGCGCACAGGATATGAGAATAAATTGACATAAGAATTTATTATCCACTACAGCTCCTTGAAAGTAGTAATACTTATTTGAATGAGCAATAATTTAATATTGTAAAATAAGTTAATATTTTACTAGTGTAATATTAAAAAGATTATTTTGTCTTTTCTAGGCACGAGCGATAATGATGAGGTTGTTCGGGTGTTGATTATTGTTTTCTGGATTTGCGAGATTTCATGTCATCTGCATAAGTTGCTCAAGATTGAGATAACAAGTGAGTTTATTAGCGTTCTAAAAAACGCTGTCTTAAAGTTAATTTATTGTTGCTTGTTTAGTAAAATTAATTTGATCAGCATGAAGAGGCCTTCTCGCTATCATTTTTAAAATAGATCAATATGAAGAGATAAAAAAATTAAATTTGGGTTCCTTAAAAATATATTTCCTTTCTGTCCCCTTGCTCTTTTTATTTTTCTTAATAAAGTAGGTACGTACAGTACACTATTGAGCATTTGCTACTCGAGCTATAAGTTTGCAGTGATGCGTTATTCTTTTAGCAACAGGCTCACAGAGTTACTTTGAATAAGTGTATCAAAAGTAAACTAATCGCACTTAAATTTAATACTCTCAAAACTAGTATAATTTGTGCGTGGTGGTATCCATCCTAGATAAGCTTAAAAATTTGAATAATTGTTTATTGATCTAAAAGCCTATGGCTAAGAAGTTATAAAAGTAGAAATAGTAATAACAAACGTTGGAATAAAAACATTAATTGATTGCTTTAGTTATTTTACGCATCTTTTCTCCTACATTTTCTCGGGTGCGGATACACCTAACAAAGTTAAACCATTGACAATGAGTTGACGTACAGCAGCAATTATATTTAATCGCGCATTGCGTAATTTATCATCATGTTTAATGAGTAATTGTTCTACATTATAATAAGCATGAAATTGGTTGGCAAGGTTTTGTAGATAATGAGCAAGTAGATGAGGAGCCTGTTGGATAGCAGCAGTATTTATAATTTCGTTATAACGCGATAAAGTGCTTAATAACTTTTTTTCATAAGGACTCGATAATAAGGCTAAATTAGCCATTCCTTCTGTAGAGTTCCATTTTTTTTGGGCTGCATTTAACTGACGGAAAACACTGCAAATTCGTGCATGAGCGTATTGAATATAATAAACAGGATTTCTATTCGATTGGGATTTTGCTAGCTCGAGATCAAATTCCAAATGTTGATCAGGCTTACGCATAATATAAAAAAACCGCGCCACATCATTGCCGACTTCATTTCGAAGTTCTCGTAGAGTGACAAAAGTACCGCTGCGAGTCGACATAGATATTTTTTTATCGCCTCGATAGAGAATAGCGAATTGCACTAGTAAAGTTCGTAATTTAGAAGGAGATTTTCCTAAAGCACGTAAAAAGGCGCGCAGACGAGGAATGTATCCATGATGATCTGCTCCAAAGATATCAATAATGAAATCATATTCTTGATTGAACTTATAGAGATGGTAAGCAATATCAGCCGCAAAATAAGTCGGTATACCATTATTGCGAATTAACACTCGATCTTTTTCGTCACCTAAAGCAGTAGCTTGGAACCATTGTGCACCATTTTTTTTGTACACATAACCTTTTTGACTTAAAAGCTCTAGTATTTCTTTAATTAAATCTTTTTTTATGAGTCGACTTTCGAGAAACCATTCATCATAAACAACACCAAATTCTTCTAAATCACTTTTAATATCCCCTAAAATATTATTGAGTGCCGCATCAAAGATAATAGTGAAATCTTCTCCAAGTAAGTCCTTTTGGATCTTCACCCATGCATCCAGGTAATTTTCAGAATCAGTTTTAGTATTAATGATAGACAGTTCACGAATCTGCTCTCGTGAATAAAGAAAGCGATCACCGTATTTATCTTTCAGCTCACAGGCAATATTTACGATATACTGGCCTTGATAGGCGTTTTTAGGCAGAGTAAAGGTCTCTTCATATTGCTGTAAATATCGAATCCAAACACTTAAAGCCAGGATTTCCATTTGTCTACCAGCATCATTAATATAGTATTCTCGGTGTACTTTATAACCGACTTTTTTTAGTAAGTTAGCTACACAGGCACCATAAGCAGCACTTCGGCCGTGTCCGACATGTAAAGGGCCTGTTGGATTAGCAGAAACATATTCTATATGAACTGGCTTTCCTTGGCCAACCTGGCTTTCTCCATAGCGACATCCCAATTTTAAAATAGCGGAAATAATTTGCTGATAACTAATTTCCGCGACATAGAAATTAATAAAACCCGGATCAGCAATTTCCACTTTGACGATGTTCGAAAAAGATGGTAGAGCGTTGACAATCTTTTTAGCGAGAATACTTGGGCTAATTCCTGTAATTTTTGCCATCACTAAGGCTAAATTGGTTGTAAAATCACCATGTTTTGGATTTTGACTATACATAACCTTGAGTATGGGAGAGACATTGGGGTCTAATATCCCTTCTGCTTTTAACTTTGCAATAGCTTGATTCAATGATGTTTCGAGATTTTTCTTCATAAGTTTTTAAGTTTATCATGTTGGGTATGGAATAAAATCAAAATAACAAATCACGATAATAAATTACATGAGTTCTTTAGAAGCCTTATAATTTCGAGTCTTTCAATGCTGTTAAATAGGCAGATACAATTGTTACATGACGCTATCTAACTTAAACTTATTTAAATAAATGATATTATCTAGGCAATATTCTCTTCATAAAGAGAAAATGAAGCTTTTCATAAACGATTCAGTTTATTTTGTGTTTGAATTTTGTTAACCGGAATTAATGGTTAAATATTAACGCTGTATCGTATGCACATTTCCTTTTAAGGCAGATTTCATATCCTTTTTCTTGAGATTATAATTTTTTTATTTTAATTTCGACTGGTCTGTTGATCACTTCGTCCAGTTCCATTGAAAACTTTAGAAGAGCGGTAGAGCGTTTCAGTATAGAGTACTTATGTGAATTTAATTTTTAATTGCACTCAAATACTTAGGAATCAGTACCGATCCTTCATAATTTTCGAATGTCAGTCATCTGCATGAAATTGCAGTAAAGTTTATCACAACCGTTTCTGAAAAAACATTGGCTAGTGAATTTAGATTCTATTTCCTTAATACAATCTTTGATAGAGTTATGAATATTTGTATTTGAGATGATGGTTGAGAAATTTCAGAAAAAAATTAGAGCAAGTATTTGAACTATTTTGCCGTGGTGGTATTCCCCACTGTTCACGCGACATTGAAGAAGATGGAGAAAAGTTTGTCCGCTTGCGTATTGATGGTTACTTGTAAAATTAATTAGTAACCATAAGGATAGTATTTTAATCAAGATCCCTCTTACGAAGGGCTATTAAAGGCTGTATGCGACAATAGAGTGAGTTGCTCCTTATTGGTAATCAATATGTATGAAATTCTATCTCTTAATGTTGAATCTATTGGTACTTTCTGAATGTCTTATCTAGTAGCTTCAGTCCACATTGCGTTTGCATATACTCTATTTTAGGAGGAAGAATTGGAGTGTTCCAGAGAAATGAATAACTAAAAAACAATTACCAACTGGTAAAACCTACTTAATTCTATAGTGGGCAAAGTTCTTAGACTATTTGAGAACTCTTAATTAGAGACGAACGTTCCTTTGTTACCATAATGAAGAGGATCAACCGGCTCTCAAGATTTCGCCGGTGATGGCATTACGGATTTCGGTAGGTTGTTTAGAAGATTCAAAAGTACCACCCTTAAGAATGATATCAATTTTGTTACCGAAAATCATTCTCAGGATTTTTATGTCCTTTATGGGAGGCTGTCCTTCTAAGTTGGCGCTGGTTGAAATAATAGGTCCTCCAAAATGACGACAGAGCAAGCGAGCTAACGGATGATTGGTAACACGAATGGCAATAGTAGTGTGATCCCCCCGCACCCAATAAGGTACTTTGGCTGTAGCAGGAAAAAGCCACGTAACAGGTTTTTCGAGCCATGTGGTGAAAACTCGAGATAGTATTTTAAGATCCAGTGGTTTAATGAGAGCTTCTACTTGCTTCCATTCCGAAGCGATCAAAATAAAACCTTTTTTAATTGAACGATTCTTGAGAGAGAGTATTTGAGTAACAGAATATGGATTAAAGGGGTCACATCCAAGACCATAAACAGTTTCAGCAGGATAAGCAATCACTCTTCCATGTCTTAAAAATTTAATAGCCTCGTTAATAGATCGTGTGTAATCATCTATATTTGAAAAAAATGGCCTGAAGTTTTTCATCTGCTTTTTTTAAGTTTGTTTGGTCTTGAATTCTATTTTCTCTTAATTTTTCTGTAATAGTTAGATTTCTAATTATAATAGCTCGCGCAGCTAGGAGAATAACATTTTTGATCCCAGATTTGTTAATAACAGTGCAAGTCATAAGGAAAATACTGTCGAGTATTTGAATAAGTCGAGAGAAGAATTTCTAATCTAACTAGATCAACTTTTCCGGTAGTGAATATGCTAATAACAAGATTGTTTGTATATGTAGCAGACCTACAAAGTGAGCAGCGAGCAAAGCTAATAATATAATACACAACACCCCCTCAACTTTTTAATAAAATCTTTAATTGCTTCTAGAGCGTAGTAAGCAGAAAGAATATGCGCTTAAAAGGGAATACCCAATTTTTTGTTTAGTTTAGTAAAGTCGTTTCCATAATCACTGCTGTCAGACCAATCCCCCCATTAAAATAATAATAAAAAATTTATTCATAAAATTTACAACTCTTTTGTGGACATACTTTTTTTATTCCTTGAGTTCTCATTTTTTTTATAGACAAAATAGGCCAGTGACATTTAGGACACTCCTGACTGATAGGCATATTCCAGATAGCATAATTGCAATCTGGATATCTTGCACACGAGTAGAAGATTTTTCCTCGACGCGATTTACGTTGTAAAATAGTCCCTTTATTACATTTAGGACAGGTAACTTTAGTATCTTTAGGTTTTTTTAGTGGTTCCATGTAATGACAATTTGGATAACCACAGCAACCAATGAACTTACCATAGTATCCACTTTTAATCACAAGTTTGGATTGACATTCGGGACATTGTCGATCTTCGATGAGTTTTTGTGAAGAATCTGCAGTTAAATCTATTAAGTTACGAGTATAGTCACAGTCAGGATAAACGGTACATCCAATGAAACATCCCCATTTTCCAAAGCGGATAGATAATTGGGCTCCACATTTAGGGCATCTTTCATCAATTTTTTCTTGTGTTACATCGCTGCGTTTAACAGTCTTTTTAGTAAGATCAACAAGGTTTTTAAAGGGGGGCCAAAAAGCTTCTAATACCGGGACCCAAGCCTTTTTCCCTCGAGCGATCTCATCTAGTTCATTTTCTAATTCTGCTGTGAATCCATAGTCCACGTATTTAGTAAAATAATGAGTTAAAAATCGATTAACAATACGGCCAACGTCTGTAACGATGAAACGTTTATTATCTATCTCGACATATTTACGATTTTTTAAGGTGGCAATAATGTTTGCATAAGTAGAAGGACGACCAATGTCATATTCTTCCAGATCTTTAATTAAACTTGCCTCAGTATACCGAGGTGGAGGTTCAGTGAAATGTTGTTCGCTTTTGATATCATTAATATCGATAATTTGTCCCTTCTTCAGAGGAAATAACATTCCATCTTTTCCTTCGTCATCTTTTTGCTTTTTGTCGTTGTCTTCTTGGTAAACAGTAATAAAACCTAATTTAACTACAGTGAAACTATTAACACGAAAAAGAGCATTAGGCGCTGCCAGATCAATGACAATCGTATGCAAGATGGCTTCGGCCATTTGGCAAGCAATCGTTCGTTTCCAAATTAAAGTATATAATTTCAATTGATCGCTTGTTAAATTTTTTTTTAAATTTTCAGGGAGTCGAAAGACAGAAGTAGGTCGGATGGCTTCATGTGCTTCTTGAGCGTTTTTAGATTTAGTTTTATAGATACATTTTTCTTTTGGCACATTTTCTTGTCCATATTTTTGATTAATTAATTCTCGGATTTCTTCTATAATTTCTGGTGCTAACGTGACAGAATCTGTTCTCATATAGGTAATAAGACCTATTGCACCTTCATCTCTAATATCAATACCTTCATACAATTGCTGAGCGATTTGCATGGTTTTGGAAGCAGAAAATCCTAATTTGCGCGCTGCTTCTTGTTGCATTGTCGAGGTGATAAAAGGTGGGACGGGATTGCGTTTGCGTTCTCGTTTAATGACTTTAGTAACCATAAGCTTCCCATCAATAGATTTGATGATATTTTTACAGGTATTCTGAGCTTCTTTTTCTGTGATTATAGAAAATTGCTTAATTTTTTTGTTCCGAAATTCAATTAATCGCGCACTAAAGTTTTGTTTCTGAAACTGGCAATTCGCATGAATAGTCCAATATTGTTGGCTTTTAAAATTTTCAATTTCAATTTCCCTTTCTGCAATCATGCGTAAAGCGGGACTTTGAACCCGACCTGCAGAGAGTCCAGGACGGACTTTTAGCCATAACAAAGGAGAT
The DNA here is from genome assembly GCF_907164955.1 of Coxiella endosymbiont of Dermacentor marginatus. Classification (GTDB taxonomy): domain Bacteria; phylum Pseudomonadota; class Gammaproteobacteria; order Coxiellales; family Coxiellaceae; genus Coxiella. The sequence continues at coordinate 371,809 of NZ_OU015521.1, forward strand.
AAATTGAAACCAACCAAGTAGTCTAATGCACGTCTTGCCTGCTGCGCATTCACTAAGTCCTTCGAAATATCACGTGGATGTTTCATGGCATTTTGCACTGCTTTTTTTGTGATCTGATAAAAAACAATGCGGGAAAAATTTTTATTTTTTAAGCTATTATTAGTTTCTAATATTTGTTTTACATGCCAAGCAATGGCTTCACCTTCACGATCAGGGTCTGTAGCTAAAAATAAATTTTCACAATTCTTAAGAGCTTTTATGATAGCTTCCATATGACGGCTGTTGTGTTCTATTATTTGGTAATGCATTCTAAAATTATCAGCCGGATCCACAGCACCTTCTTTAGGAATCAGATCGAGTACATGGCCATAAGAGGCTATTACTTTAAAATCTTTACCTAAATATTTTGCTATTGTTTTAGCTTTTACAGGTGATTCAACCACCATTAAAGATTTCATCATAATTAATGAATACTACCCGACTTGTCATCAAGCACAAGAAGCCTCATGCTAGCAAGAGTTTGCTTTTCATTAGGTTGATTAAAAAGAACCATTAAGGTGACCCATTTTAACAGGTTAACATCGATATTTTCTGCATTTAATTCAATGAGTTGATTAATAACGAGCTCTCGTGTATGAGGATTTAAAATTGATTGTTGTTCTAAGGTGATCAAAAAACGACGGCAATCACTATCTAGTAATTCACATTCGTAGCTACTAAATACTCTAAAGGAATTTTTGTTAGGTAATTGCATAAATTCATGGACACCTTGTGAGAGATTATTTAACCAACGAAACGCTTGATCAATAACGATACGACGAAACCCAAACTCCTCCAGTCTGAGGAGTAATCGTTTTTCCCCCGCGTCAAGAGTGTAATTTTCTTGCATATAATGTTTAAACAAATACATCAATACCATTAACATACTTTCATCTTTCATTATTTCACCTGTACAAACCACCTCTTTTGAGTAAAGCGAGTACATCTAATATACCCTGATTGGGCATCTTCACCAACGGATAGACCTATTTTTCAAATCTGAAATAATATACTCTATTAGAATCAATCAATTTCTTACTCTCTTTAAGTAGGATATTTTAACTAGCAAGGGGATTTAAAACAAATCTGGGGTGGTAAAATTTCTTAATTCTGCTTGGCTATAAATTAGATGATGATCATCAAATTAGAGTGCAATGGTAATTTCCATCACCGCAACGCTGGACTAAGGCTTCTGAATAAGGTGATTTGAGTGAGGAAAATAGATAGTAGCACCAATTCCTAATGCAAGCAAGGTCCATTATATAAAAGCTTGCTTAGCTTGATTGTCCTTGCTTGATTGTCCTTTATATTCAAGATGATTTTTTGTCACTATATAAAAAATGAGTGAAGTTGTTCTATCTAAAAAATATTCAATTTTGATACGCTTAAGATATGAGGATTGTCGATAATATAAGAAAGGAGAAGAAAATTAGGTATTTCTTTAATAAGGTAGAGAAATTGGGTTAATTGAATGTTGAGATATAATAATTTTAATCTTCAATTCTAAATTTTCTCAATGCATGCATACTGCTATCGTGCAGCAAAGCGATAATTCTGATAAATTTCTTCGCCAAAAGAAGTAGTTATGAAAAAAGAATGATCTCATTATATAAGTCTTAAAATACCAAAGTAATATAGGTACTAAGATTTCATATGACAGGACCAATCTCCATGCCTTTTAATGTAATTTTTGCTGGGACATCTCTATTTGCCGTGCCGACGCTTCAGGCGTTAATTAAATCTAAGCATCAGGTAGTGGCGGTTTATACGCAGCCTGATCGACCAGCAGGGCGTGGACAAAAAATGGTAGAAAGCCCCATAAAAGCTCTAGCTAAATCTCAAAAAATAACTGTTCACCAGCCTTTATCATTTCTGCGATGGGAAGAAAAACAAAAAATAATGGCCTTAAAGGCTGATATCATGATAGTTGTAGCTTATAGTTTGTTGTTACCGCGAAATATCCTAGCTGCTCATCGATTTGGGTGTATCAATGTCCATGCTTCTCTCTTGCCTCGATGGCGAGGAGCAGCGCCTATTCAGTATGCTATTCTATCAGGAGATCAAGAATCAGGTATAACTATTATACAAATGGACGAAGGGTTAGATACCGGCGATATTTTAATTCAGAAATCCTGCCCAATTAAGGAAGGAGATACAACCGGTGATCTCTATGAGCGACTTTCAGCTCTGAGTTCTGATTTACTAATTGAGACCTTAGATAAAATTGAATCAGGGACTATTCAGGCAATAAAACAGGATGTGAGCTGTGTTACTTATGCCCCTAAAATTCAGAAAAAAGATGCCGAGCTTAACTGGCATAAATCTGCTATTGATTTAGCACGACAAGTGCGTGCGTTTAATCCAGCTCCAATCGCTTTTACTTATTTTAAGTGCCAACCTCTTCGAATTTGGCAGGCAGAAGTTCTTTCAGAAAAAACTCAACTAAGAATAGGAAGTGTAATCCGATTAGATAAAAAGGGATTGGATATAGCTACTGAGCATGGTATTTTACGTCTTCATCAGTTACAGTTGCCTGGGAAACGAATTCAGTCAGCTCGGGATTTTATAAACGCTTATCGAAAAGAATTAAATCCAGGTCAAACTATTTTAGGTTAAAAATATATAAAATGAAAGATGCAAAAAAGATTGTGTTATTTAGATCGCGATAATACTGTTAATTCAGTATATTGAAATTTTAGATAAACAGATTCCTATTCCCAGAAGTCTTTCTGTCGTTTTTTTGTTCTAATAAATTAGACTATTCAATATCGTGGCAATTAATTAGACATTATTCGCGGTTATTATATCCTGGAAATTAGAGGTAATTCATCAAAATTTGAGAAGAATTGGTGAAAATTTAAGTCAAATAAAACGAATTTATTTCTACTTTCTTATTGCTTGAGCTAATTGTATCTGTCAAAAACTACACTCGAATTATTGTATGCCACTATCTAAGACTTTCCAAAATCTTTTCCAGATATTAAATCAATAAGAGATAGGATTTACAACGTTTGGACTGCTAAAAGGTTGAATGTCGAGCTGTGTTGATGCAAGTAGGAAACAGTAGAAAAAACTATTCTATTAAAAAAGGTTTGGAGTACAGTCTTTTCAATTTTCAATGGACAAAAGATAGAGAGGCCCTTTTCATAGCTATTCTGTAAAAACCAGAATAGGATCTCTGTTTAAAAAAGCTACTAATTTCATGTTCTTTCATTGAGAAGATTTTTTATCTAGTGTCAGTGAGTTCTAGTTTTTTGTTTTTGACGTTTATGTGTTATCGCGAAAAATATTTTATATCTTGCCAGATAGGGGTTATACGGGCACATGTTTTTTTCTTTTGTGGCTCATCCTTTTCTCTTATTACATGTAATACAATGTTAATGAGTTTTGAATATCAAGTCACTTTGTTGAAAAGGAGAGGCTGCCTCATCATCGCATTTATAGATGCAGTTAAAATTAAATTAATATAGTTTAAAGACGTTTTTTCTCGAAATTAGGAGAGATTGTTTGTATGGAATAAGCTTGATTTACTATAGGGCGTAATTAGTTATTTGTTATATCTTCTTACTACACCATTGCATAAGAGTAATCACCTGGTGCTTAGTTAAATTCGGTATTTATTTTTCAATCTTTTTTATAATTCTAATATTTATCTAGATTATTAATTCAGACTACGATCGAAACAATTTTGGTGAAAAAAGCTAAAGAGGTTTAGGTCGATCAGAACATAGATAGGACATATGATTTGCTTTACACGCGAAAGGAATGGTATTTTATATATGAAAATAATTTCAATATGATATCAAACACGTTGGACATTCCTCTGTGCAAGCATGAAGCAGATAAAATGATTGCGATATGGAGTAGTAGTGGTAAAACGTCTCTGAATAACCTAACAGATATTCAACAGGAATGTTAATGTTATAGTTGTGTGTATTCTTTAAGTGATACCAAACACTGATGGCTTAAAAAGTAAGCAGTAGAAAATTGAGATAGTGTAAAATACTATGAAATAGGTAGACATAATCCGATGGTTATTACACTTGTCGCTGCTATGGATAAAAATAATCACGTTATTGGTCAGAATAATCGTTTACCATGGCATTTACCTGCTGATTTAACGCACTTTAAATCAATTACCCTAGGCAAACCTATTGTTATGGGACGAAAAACTTTTGAAAGTATTGGTAAGTCATTGCCTCATCGACGTAATATTGTGATTACTCAGCAAAAGAATTTAATAATTGAAGATTGTGAAATTTTTCATTCACTCGACGAAGTTTTGAATTCTTTAATAGATGAATCTGAAATTATGATTATTGGAGGTGGGCGACTTTTTAAAGAAGCTTTACCACAAGCAGGTAAAATGATTTTAACGATTATTGAGCATTCATTTGATGGAGATGTTTATTTTCCTTTTTGGGATGACGAAGAATGGTACGTTGCCTCTAAAATAGATTATAAGCCAGATAAAAACAATCCTTATCGCTTTAGTTTTTTAGAATTAAGTCGAATTATTGATTTTAATGAAATCCGAGTAAAATAATGGTTAGTGATTAATGAGTTATCTAAAATTTTATAAATTAATCGATGATTTTGATTTAGATTTCTTGATTAAGACCTTTTTATGCAGTAAGAACTTAGTTTGCGAGCTGTGTATTACTTCCGAAGGAAAGAACGACAAGGAACAGTGATTCGTTGTTTTGTTTCAAGTTTTAACGCAGTAAGTCGATGACCCCATGCACAACCCGTGTCTAATGCGTAGCAATGGAGAGCATCACATTGACCGTCGAGTGCAGACCAATGACCAAAAAATATATCGACCCTTTCTCTTTCAGATCGACGCCAATCAAACCAGGGTTTGAAGTTTTCTCTATTTGTAATTGCTTTCCCGTTCGCTTTTAAGTCAATCACTCCATCTTCGTCACAAAAACGAATACGTGTGAATGCGTTTACAATGTATTGAAGGCGCTCTTGTCCTTTAAGATCAACGTTCCATTGAGAAGTCCTATCCCCAAATAAATTTTTGAGAAAATCCTTGAAATACAGCCCTTGTAAAGCAGCCGATACTTCCTTCGCGTGCTGCAGATTTTCCTCGATAGACCATTGTGGAGGAAATCCAGCATGTACTAAAAGAGCATGATTATTTTCTTCGTAATGAACTAAAGGGTAATATCGTAACCATTCTAAGAGTTCCATTTTGTCTGGAGCTCGTAGAATATCATTTAAAGTGTGTTTGTAAACACCTTCAGAAATAAGATCATAACCTAACATTAATAGAAATAAATCATGATTTCCAAGCACTATTAATGGTGAAGAAAGAGATTTGATAAAACGTAATACTTCAAGAGAATTAGGACCACGATTAACAAGGTCGCCTACAAATCCTAATCGATCTTGAAAAGGATTAAACTGGACTAGAGATAATAATTTTCTCAACTCATAGTAGCATCCTTGAACATCACCAATAATGTACGTACTCATTTTTCTTCGCTCTAATAGATTTGTTCGCGAATTGGAGAAATTTCGTTAGTTAAATGAAAAAAAAGTTGTGCAACTGTACTATGAAGTAACGCTTGGAAGAAAGGAATTTTTTCGGTGTAATCACGATAATGCTCTACTCCAAATTCTTGATTAAGCACAGTCCACAAATTTGCTGTACCGTCGACAATTCCAAGTTGCGTCGCTTCTTTTCCTGTCCAAAAATCACCTGAAAATAATTTCTCACGATTGCCTCGTAATCGGTTTCCCCGATCGGCAATGACGGTATTAATAAAATTTTGATGAACTTGTTCTAACACTCTTTTAATTTTGGCAATATTCTGAGAATCTAAAGGTTCAAAGGGATCTAAGCGGTTTTTATGAGCACCTGCTGTAAATAGGCGTCTAGTCATTCCTATTTTCCTTAAGGTGTCTACAAACCCAAAACCACTCATCATTACACCAATTGATCCAGTGAGAGTATCGTTACTAACATAAATTTTATCGGCAGCCGTGGATATAAGATAAGCACCCGAAGCAAGCTCATCTTCTCCCACAACCACAACTTTTTTACAGTATTCTTTTTTTAATTTAAGAATTTTGTCATGAATAATGGAAGCTTGAACAGAGCTGCCTCCTGGAGAATTAATTACTAGGACAACTCCTTTAGAGTTTTTATCAGCGAAGGCTTTCACTAGATTAGGAAAGATTCGATAGGCCGAAAAATTAGTATTCGACATAATCGGCCCATTTAAGCGCATTAAAGAAACATAGGAGGCATTGCTTTTTCCTGAGTTTAATTCTGAAGTTGATGGGGTAAAAATTAATATAATTAGAAGTAATAAAATAGATATCCAACCTACAAAACGAATGTTTCGCCATCGTCGATCAGAATAACGATCTTTAAGAATAGCTTTAATCAACGTGTTTTCAAGTGACTTATCATTCATGAAATTAGCTCATAAAATCTATTTATTTATGTAGGGTACGGGAAAGGAACTTCCAACACAATAAAAAATCTTCATGTATTAAAAAGTCTTTAAAATTGGTAAGTTATTTTTAATGTCGATATGTATAAAAGTCGATATGATTGACAATAGGAATAATATATAACCATCTAATATTGAAATCTGTGCTCCAGCATTAGGCCTCCTCCCATAAATACATGATTGATGCAGATACCGAAACAGCAGAAGAACATTCAACATCATCGACGAGCGAATCGTGCAACGAATAACAGCTCTTAACGTGTTAGTAAACGCATAAAATCCAGAGGAAGCTTAATTGGATCTGCATTTACGAGAAAATTATATGCATAAATTACATATATGGAAAGATAAAAAGAGTTATGGCGAAAATTATAAAGATGCATACCTTTAAAATAACTATTGTATTAAGGAAACGAGTTATAATTAACTTAAGAGATAAAATTTGGCTAAATTTCATAACTCAAGATGGATCTATGTAAAAACGGCAGCCAATTAGAGTGTGAAGAAAATAGTAAGAATCATCATTATATCATCCCCTTAGTAATTAAAACTGATTTCAATTGATGTTATTTAGCTTAACGATGCTTAAGCAGAATAGATATTCATATCAGAAGGAAGAAAAATTATTAAATTTAAAATGATTAACAAGAAGTGTTTTGTTTAAAAATGATGACCAATTAAAATAGCTAACACCAATAATGTAGCTAATTTTTTAGTGCATTATTTAATAATCTATTACTAATTATCAATCTTAGAAAACTCCTCGCCATTTAGAAATGGCGAGGAGTTTTCTAAGATTGAGAGTATGTGATAAATGCTCATACTGACACTTCAGATCGGTAAGGTTACATGTTACAGATTCCATCGAAAATGCACTTTATTAAGCATCATTACAATCCTAAACATATTAACAATATGTTTAGGATTGTAATTACATATACCTTCTCATTCAATTAGCAACCTAATATTAACAATAGTGAGTGGAACATTTATAAAAAATAGAGTCACTCAGAGCTGTACATTCACTTTAGTTTGAATGCACCAAGTTTTCATTACCCTTCTGAAAAAGCTAGCAAAAACTATCCTGAATGATGGTAGAATGCTGAGGAAAAAGCAACAATGATCAATAGGATTAATTTTCATTTTCAAAATGCTTTTAAAATGAAAATGAAATAGGGTGAAATAAGGGGAAAACGAGAGCAAGATGATTGAAGTGGCAGTTCCATTAATTTCATATCTTATAACACTGTTCTCTAGCACCTATACATAATGTTACATGAAAATGTAATATTTAAGATATATCATCTGCGATTCGGATTTCTATTATAAACTGTCAGAGAAAATTTAAATTCTCTTCTTTAAAAACAGTAAGAAAGTTACATTAATTTATCGATACTGTGATATGTAAGTAGTCCTACAATAATTAGGATTAGTATTTGATTCTTATCAATTATAATACGTTTGGAATACTAAAGGGTGTATTTGCCTTCCCATATGGGTTCTGCTTTCTTAAAAAACTTTACTATAGCTTTTTAAGCTTAGGCTTTATTAATGATTCAATATTAATTTCTTGCTATGAGAATCAATGATGGATTAATTATATTGCTTAATTTATAGGATTCCTTATCATCCGGTATTATCTAATTGTCCTTTAGCGCATTACTGATTTTTACAAAATCCTCTATCAACAATTCTTGAGGACGTGATTGAGAATTAACGTTTATCTTATTCCATTTTTCACTGGGTATTAATTTTGCAAGCGCATTGGCGATTGTTTTTCGCCGATGAGTGAACGCCTCTTTGACAATGACACTGAATTGATTCAAATCCTTTACAGTTTTAGTTCTATTTTTTTGTGGAATTAAGCGTACAAAAGCCGATTCTACTCCCGGGAGAGGAGTAAAAGCGTTAGGAGGCACGTTAAATAAAAAGGTATTATCACAAAAAAACTGAGTCATGATGCTTAAACGGCCATAATTTGCGTTGCCTGCTAGAGCAGTCAACCGTAACACAACCTCTTTTTGGAGCATAAAATGCATATCCTCAATAAGCTCAACCTGAGAAAATAAATGAAAAAGTAAGGGAGTTGAAATATTGTATGGTAAATTACCTACAATACGCAGTGGCTTATTTGCGATCTTTAAGTCCGAAAAATCAAATTGTAATGCATCTGATTGATAAATAATCAATTTTTTTGAAGAAGGGTATTTTTTTTTAAAAAGGCCACAAGATCTCGATCGATTTCTATCAGAATTAATTTAGCATATTCCCATTTGTTGATTAAAAAATCAGTTAATGCGCCTTGACCAGGCCCAATTTCTATTATCGTATCCGTTTTTTTAGGGCAAATGGCGTTAATGATTTTATCCAAAATAACGGAATCTTTAAGAAAATATTGGCCAAAACGTTTGCGTGGTAGATGAAATCCATTCATGCGATATTTTCTGCTAATTTTATTGCTTTAATTAAGCTTTTTTCATCAGCCAATCCGGTTCCTGCAAGATCAAACGCTGTTCCGTGGTCTACAGAAGTCCGTATATAAGGCAAGCCTAGTGTCATGTTTACCACGTGACCGAATTTTAAAGCTTTAATTGGTGCTAATCCTTGATCATGATACATTGCTAAAATAGCATCGCAATTCTTAATTACTTTAGGTGTGAATGCAGTGTCTGCTGGGAATGGACCCACAAGAGAAAAACCCTCCTGATTAAGAGTTTTAATAACAGGAATAATTGTTGATAGTTCTTCTTTTCCTAAATATCCCTCTTCACCTGCATGAGGATTTAATCCGCATAAGGCAATAGTTGGTGTTTTAATTGAAAAATATTTTTTAAGACCTGCATGCAAAAGTCGAACGCATTTTTTTAAAGACGATTTTTTAATTAAAGTGTGGACTTGAGATAAAGGAGCATGTGTCGTATACAAAGCTACTTTTAAATCATCTGCTACAAAGAGCATTACGGTTTGTCTCACATTTGCATGTGCTGCTAGCCATTCAGTATGGCCAGTAAAAGGAATGCCGGCACTATTTATGATTGTTTTGCTTACAGGACCTGTCACTAGAGCTTTAAAATTTCCATCTAAACAACCATCCGCAGCAATCTGGAGTGTTTCTAAAATATATTCCGCATTAGCAGGGGTTGGTTTCCCAATTACGGAACGTATTTTTAATGGAACATGATATATTGTCAAATTATCAGGCACTTCGAGTCCAATCGCTTTTGCTCTTTCCATTAACAAGGTGCGATCAGCAATGACGATAAAAGAAATTGGAAGCTTGTATTGTAACAGCTTTATTACAATATCTGGCCCAATGCCTGCAGGCTCTCCCAATGTAATAACGATAGGTGTCATCAAGAATTAATGTAAATTCGAATGTAAGAAGAACGGCGTAATTGCCACAGCCATTGCCGCAATGCCTTTTCAAATTTTTGTTGATACACAGCCTGTTGAATTTGCTGACTATGACTATTAGGCATATCTTGAATCTCTTTACCGAGTAATTTAATGAGATGGAATCCATTGGAAGCTTGTATCGGACCCACGACCTCATTAAGTTTTATTTTTCTGATGGAGCTTGCAAAGATCTGAGGAAGATCACTAATCAATCGCCATCCGAGATCACTACTGCCAGGATAAGTAGACATTACATATTTAAAATCTAACCCTTTACGAAGTTGTTTTAAAATTAAGAAGGCTTTGTATTTTGCATGATCAATTTGAGCTTGAGTAGTGCATTCAGTTACTGGAATTAATATTGTGGCTATATGATAACGAGTAGAAGCAATTTGAATTCGATGTTGCTTTCGAAAAGCAACAATGTCCGATTTGCTAACAGTGATATTGTTAGCAATTACTTGCTGTTGTAATTTGGAAATAAGCAATTGTTTTTGTATTTGGTTACGAAATTCCATGTAAGAGATACCTTCTTGCTGCATGAGCTTTTCTTTGAGAGATGATTGAGACAGTTGATTTTGAGCTGCTATTCTAGCAATAGTCGTGTTTATTTCTTCATCGCTGGCTTTCAGTTTGTTTCGTTTAGCTAACTGTAATTGCAATTTTTGATAGATCAATTGGTTTATCACTTGTTTTCGAAAAACCTTTTTATTGGATATAGAAATATGATTCTGAGTGAATTGTTGTTTTGCAATCGCTAGGGAATGATTAAATGCGCTTTGAGTAACAATTTCGTTGTTGACTATTAGAGCGATTTGATCGAGAAGTTTCTCCTTTGTAGTGTTAGGTTTAAGCAGAAGAGATTGAGCCATGCTAGAGATGCTTATAGTAAGAAGAAACATCATGATTAAATAGATTATTGTCTTTAACATTCTTTGCCTTACACCATTAAGAAAATCGTATATCGTGTTTAGTTAAATAAGGATTGCGTTGCAATAAGAGAGTTTCCAAAATTACCCAATCCTTTTAAATCGAGTTGAATAACATAGGTCGTGTCATAGCTGTTTTTATGGTTACCACCTGCATCAACAGTTAATCCTGTATAAGTTTGTCGTGTAATAAAATTCAATGTCCAGCAACACGTTTTGTATTGTACACCAAAAGCAGTAATGTCGGTACGATGACGAGTGATATCGTGGTCCCAACAGCCTGTGATAGACCACTGAGCAGAAAGAGGCCACGATACAGAAAGGTAGGCGAAATTCGTGTTGGTGTTATAGCAATTGCTTGTTTGGCCAATGATATCAGTAGGGTCCATAATAGATTGACCATTCCTATGTAAAAAAATATATCTCATGATGACTTTTTGTTTTCCATTAGTGTAGCTTATTTCAGTAGAAGCATTATCGTTTTGTCGAAGGTTAGGATCCCATGCAATACTGCTAGTTATGGACCAGTGAGAGAAAGGATAAAAAATGAGTTCGCCAACAATAGGCGAGAAGTGAAAATTAAAGGGTGTACAGCTTGCAGAAAGACAAACGCGTTTTTTTTCAATTAAATAAATAAAACCAAGATTAGTGGTTAATAAGGGGGATCCAGTGATGCTATTAAAGATACGAGAGATAAGACCAAAACTTGTTTGATTAGCGTTTTGGAGGCGGTCGTCACCTATGTATTGATTCAGCGTAAATAATTGCTCGAAAGTAAAAGGTAACAAGACAGTATCAAAATTAGGCAATTTATCTTGGTTTTGATAAGGAACATATAGATAAAAGAAACGAGGCTCAAGTGTTTGAGTGAGATTGCATCCCCAGAGATAAAGATCTCGATCGAAATAAAGGCACAAATCGATATCAAAAATTGGCAATAAGCGGCCAGCAGTTTGTACCCGATTTGGTTGAAAATGTTCGATATTATAGGTCGTTGTATCTACCCATATCTGGGGAATGAGATAACCTGACGCAAAGTAAAATGGAAAACTTAAACCAGATCGTATATGGAAACGCTGTCCAATGGGTTTTTCTGGAGCGAAATCACTTTGATAATTAAAATTGGTTGCTTCTGCATCAAGATTAAAGTCCATATGAAGTGCAATATCTGGATAATAACCATCAACGTTGACATTGGGTAATCGGGCATATTGATTAAATGCGGGTTCGAAAATTTGCGAAATTAGATGAAGAGTCTGATAGGCTCGAAACATACTGTTAAACTGCCAATGCAATCCACTGTACTGTAAATCAACTTGATTTAAAAGTTGATTAGAGAGTGAATTTGAATTCATTTGAACGCCTAAATCCCGGAAAAAATAAGGATCTGTAACGTAATTTAACATGACATTGAAAGACCATTTAGAATTAAAAACAGTATGTTCGTTAATTGAAAAAAAGCCACGCTGATTTTTCATATTTTTTAATTGATTAAGATAGGGAGTATATAAGGGATTATTAGTATAAACAGGATCAGAAAATTTACTTAAGGTTTCTTCGCGAAACTGCTGCAAAACAGTATCGTTTGGAAGATAGCTTAGGTATATGTCGTCACTACTCCTAATGCTTAAGAAACGAAAAAGTGCGTTTATATTAAAACCACGTTTGATCATAAATTCTGGAGCTAATGTAAGGTCATAATTGGGTGCCATATTCCAATAAAAAGGGAAGGAGAAAAGGCCGTTTGAACTATCATTAAGGCCAACACGTGGAGTTAAAAATCCAGTCTTTCGATAATTATCGATAGGAAAGTTATAGTAAGGAAAATAAAAAACAGGAAAATCGTAAAACCACAAAATTGTATTGTAGGCTTCTCCTCTATGTTTCTGTTTATTTAACACTAGTGTTGTAGCACTAAGCTGCCATATAGGATTAGTAGGATCGCAAGTGCTATAAGTAGCATGCCGTAAAGTAATGACTTGCGACATATCTCGAATTGCATATTGTGCTGTTCCCCAAGCATCGAAAGGATCATGAAATCGCGGAATGTCAGATTTATTATTATAGATCAGATAGGCTACATTTTTAAAAAATGCTGTCTTAGGATAACGTGTTAATTTCCCTCTATCTGCCACAATTAATTTACCAGATTCATGCAAATGAACACGACCAACAAGAATAATTCTTTTAACTCGATCAGTTTTGTTATCCCAATAAATATAAGCTTTGTCAGCATTGATTACATGGTTGAGTCGAGTAACAACCAAGGGCTTTTTAAAATAACCGTGACAGAAAAGGCAAATTTCTTCAGTAGGGATCCATCCGAGAATATTGGCGATATGTTTGTGGAAAAGGTAATGAGACCAGCCCTTCGGTAAAATTTCGGAAATGAAGTGTCGTTTTGGTAAGGAAGTTTTAATAGCTTTACTCGTTGTTAAAGCAACACACAGTAGCTGAAAAAAAAGTAGGATTAAGATAAAAAAACTAAAAATAAATAAATTTTTTAACTTCACTGCAAGAATTTTTTTCTAGTTATAAAGTTGTTGAAGAATAGTAACCTCTTAATTACTATTTAACCATGATTAATGAGTAAAGTAATTGTGATTAGGTAAAATATCTCCGTGATCAGTGACTATAGGAATTGCATACATAATTTAAATAAGATCATATAGAAATTATTTCAGTGTATTTTCTTCTGCAAAAACGATTTTGTATCTAAACATGCTTGATGCTTTGTTACTTATTCAATTTTTCGTAAAATGATAAGCTTTTCTTTATGCCCGCACTATCCACTATATATCTAGTCTCTAAATATCGTGAAATAATTTTGTTTTCTGATTGATATTTAGAAGAATATTTGAAAATGTTTTATCCCTAGATAGGGATAATCATTGCTTGGATAATCGTCTCTTATGTCTTGAGAAAGTTGAATGATCGGTATTGCAGTTTCAACGGTAACCTGTTTGAGAAGGGTCGATTGGGATTCAGAACAATTTTTGCGCTAATTGAATTGTATTAGTTTAAACATATGTAAAGTATGCTGTTTTTTGATCGATTGAATAAATGAAATACCAATTATTTTCAATATATCCAAAGAGTTATAAGTTATTCGGAAAGTATATGCGAGCGCTTTCTAAATTGAAAGAAATAAAATCGTTGTTTCAAGAACAGTGGTTAGCTCCGAGACGCGAGATAGTCAGAGATTGATGAAAAAAATGATAGCGATTCTCAACTTAGCCAAAAGATCATAGAGTATTGAGCGACAATGATTAATATTATGAGTATGATTTTTTATGTTTATGAACCAATTATTACCACAAAACGTCAATATTTGGCGTAGCTTTTATTTTATTTTAAGATCAAAACTTCCTAGAATCTCAGTGGAGAGTCTACTCTTTAAGAAAAGCTATTAGTTAACCAGTTGCTAATTGCTTTAATTTCTTCATAACATATTTGATGTCCTGTTGCGTAATCGTGCCATTCTATAAGATAACCCAATTGACTTAAAATCTGGAAAGTTTTCCTTCCTAGAGTTAAAGGCAGAATGGGATCCAAATTACCATGAGCCATAAAAATGGAAATCTTTTGATTAACTACACTCATTTCTACAGTTAATTGATTTTTACAAGGAAGATAAGTCGATAAAGCGATAATTCCTGCGAGTGGTTTTAAATATCGAAGGCCAGTATAAAGAGCCACCGCACCACCTTGAGAAAACCCCGCGAGAATAATACGATGACTTGGAACACCATGTGAGATTTCTTCTTCAATTAATTGGTTAATAGATCGTTGAGCTTGAGCTATACCTTTTTCATCTTCTTGTGCAAAATCAGCGAGGCTATAAATATCGTACCAAGCACGCATCCGCATACCGGCATTTATCGTAATCGATCTCATTGGTGCGTGAGGAAATATGAAGCGAAGATGAAGATCTTTTGGCAAGGCTAACTGGGGTATAATATCAGTAAAATCACGACCACTAGCACCCAAACCGTGCAGCCAAATCACACTGCCTGTAGCCACTTTAGTTGATGGTATCGTAGTTCTTTCCAAAGAATTGTTCATATCTATATTACTAATATATATTATTTAGTTATGAAAAACATCTTTCCTATTTATGCTTTTTTAATCCTCTATACTTCTTTAATCCTCGTTGGCTGCGGAGCCCGAGGACCTTTATATTTAGCACAAAAAACGAATTCGCAACAGTTCAATGATAGAAGATCTGAACTGACTTTAGGATTTATAAATTTTTCTGTTGCTTCTGCTATTAGGTCTATCTCTGTAACTTGCTCATCCTTAACACTAGACACTTTACAATCGACTAAGCTCTATCTTTAAATAGTAGAACGTTAATATAATGAAAATTAATTTCACAAAGATGCATGGATTGGGCAACGATTTTGTTGTGATTGATGCTACAAAACAACCATTTCAAATGACAACTCCTCAAATTCAAAAAATGGCACATCGTCGCTTAGGAATCGGGTTTGATCAATTGTTAGTGATTGAACTTCCTAAAAGCTGTTATACTGTTGATTTCCATTTTCGTATCTTTAATGCCGACGGAAGTGAGGTAAGTCAATGTGGAAACGGTGCTTGCTGTATTGCGCGTTATATTTACGCTAATCAGCTCACAGAGCGAAATGAATTGCGAGTTTCTACCTTAAAGGATATTTTAGAGCTTAAAATCCAATCTGACGACACAGTCTCTGTTAAAATGGGGATCCCACGATTCAATCCAGCTGACGTTCCTTTCATTGCATCTAAAACTGCCAACTTTTATGATCTGGAAATTGATAATCAAAAAATAAAATTAGGTGTAGTCAATATCGGAAATCCACATGCGGTAATTCCAGTAGATACTATTGATGCGCTGCTAGTATCTAAACTCAGTCCTCGATTAAGTACTCACAAGTGTTTTCCAAAAGGAATAAACGTGGGGTTCATGCAAGTCATTAATTCACAAAACATTCGCTTGCGCGTATATGAGAGAGGCGCTGGAGAAACTCTATCGTGTGGCAGCGGTGCTTGTGCAGCAATGGTAGTAGGTCGGCGTTCAGGCTTGCTTCAGAAACGCGTTGTTGTTGAACAGCCTGGTGGAAGTCTTTTTATTGATTGGGAAGGTTTTTTAGCCCCAGTTATTATGACTGGCTCAGCAGCTACCATTTTTCGTGGTGAGTGGTCGGATTAACTCTTCATATAAAAATTCTTAAATAAAAAAATAAAAAATAAAAATTAAGATCTTTTATTCGATACCATGTTTTGAATAAAATTTAGCTTGAGTGTTTTGCAGTTTAGTATAAAATGTGTGAACTTTTTACGGGACTCCTGGAGGAAGTGATAATGGTGGTGTTAAAATCAACTACTATGAAAAATAAGATAACTGCCGTAGGTTTTTCGCCTTATAAAATAAAAAAAGGTGAAGAGTATATGAATGAAAAGCAGAAGAATCATTTCCGTAAAATTCTGCTTCAATGGAAAAAACAACTTATGGAAGAGGTTGATTCTACAGTCGACCATTTAAAAGAAGAAGCGAACATCTATGCGGATCCATTGGATCGTGCTAGCCAGGAAGAAGGATTTAATTTAGAATTGCGAACCCGTGACCGCGAACGCAAGCTTATTAGAAAAATTGAACAATCCCTGGATTCAATTGAAGAAAGTGAGTATGGGTATTGTGAAGATTGCAGTGCAGAAATTGGTATCCGTCGTTTAGAGGCACGTCCTACGGCAAGTAAATGCATTGACTGTAAGACTTTTGAAGAGATTCGAGAAAAGCAGTCCGGTGGATAAACTTTTTATTAGTAATCTCAAGATATCTGCCCAGTTAGGTATTTTGCCGCACGAAAAAATGTCATCGCAGACAATTGCTCTTGATGTTATCTTAGGTATTGATAGCAAATCAGCTTGTATTTTAGATGATCTTAGTTATACCATCGATTATGCAGCAGTACGAAGCAGTTTGATTAAATTTTTTAGAATTCAACGATTTAATTTAGTCGAAACATTAGCGAATCAATGCGTTGATTTTCTTTTTTCTCAATTCGCTGTACATTGGATTCAGTTAAGTGTTACAAAATTGTCTGTGTTTGATGATGCTGATGGCGCTGGAATAATAATTGAGCGTACACGAGAACTTCCCCTGTAGATTAAGCCATTCCTTTTTAAGCAACACTTGCTTTAAAGTCTAGGAATATGAGAGTGCTCTTTTGTTTCATAGGTTAGCTTTATCAGATTCGAGAAAAGTTAATATTCAATTGTAAGTTTCTTAAGGTATAAACGATATCCCTCCTATTTTTTTAAAAATAGGAGGGATATTGGTCAGAAAAGACAACAGAAAAGCTTTTCGATAACAAAACATTAATCTATTTTCAAGCAAACCCTAGCTAGCTGTACTCGAATATCAAGCCAGAAAAAGTATAAAAAAGCTAAGAGATAGCATATCTTCAAATAACCTTGACAATTTTCAGGCGTTAGTCATCCAGAATTGAAAGCATTTCTTTCAGTGAGGCATCAATCAGAAGCCATGATAGGCAATATGAGTAGAGCTTACTAAACCTATGTTAATTGTAAATTCATAAGGCTGTCGTAATTTGTTTTGTGAACGACTAGATATCTTGCGTGATTAAGAAACGGAAAAGCGCTTATCTATTGAAATGGATGCAAAATTTTGAGATAGTAATCACTTACCTGCACACAATTTAAAATAAAATAACTCCTCAGTTGATAGTAAAATTGTATCAAGTTACTTGTGAAAGAACATATGAGATTGTTATTGCCTGAAAAAAAATTGTTTGATATTTAATTTTGTGATGAAAACTTCTCTCGTTGAAAAACTAAAACATCTAAGTTTTCGCTACAGTGAGATCGGTGGATTACTAGGTGATATCAGTGTGATGGGCGATCAAAATCGCTATCGAGAATTGGGAAAAGAATACGCGCAATTAGAACCAATCGTAAAATGTTTTCAAGTTTATGAAACAAACAATGAGGCTATTAAGTCAGCTCAAGAAATTATTTCAGAAAAAGACTCGGAATTAAAAAAACTGGCTGAAGAAGAATTAAAGCAGTTAACTATTAAAAAAGATCAATTAGAGGATCAATTAAAAGTTCTTTTAATTCCAAAAGATCTAAATAATGAGAAAAATATTTTTCTTGAAGTTCGTGCAGGTACGGGTGGTAATGAAGCAGCAATTTTTGCAGGTGATTTATTTCGAATGTATGTGCGTTATGTAGAAAAGAAAGGATGGCATATAACTATTATATCCGCTCATGAAAGCGAGCATGGTGGATTTAACGAGATAATTGCTCGAATTGTCGGAAAAGGAGTTTATTCCCAATTACAGTTCGAATCGGGGGCTCATCGAGTTCAACGAGTACCCATGACAGAATCGCAGGGGCGAATACACACCTCTGCTTGTACAGTAGCGGTGATGCCTGAGGCAGAAGAAATCGACGCAGTCAGAATTAATTCGGCCGAATTGCGCGTTGATACTTTTCGAGCTTCTGGTGCTGGTGGACAGCATGTAAATCGAACGGATTCAGCAATTCGAATTACACATATTCCTACAGGAATGGTAGTCGAATGTCAGAATGAGCGATCACAACATAAAAATAGAGCTCACGCAATGTCTCTATTGCAGGCAAAATTATTATCTTCAGAACGATCAAAACAAGAACAAGAACAAGCCACCAAACGAAAATTGCTTGTTGGCAGTGGTGATCGTTCTGAAAGAATTCGTACTTACAATTTTCCGCAAGGTCGAGTCACCGATCATCGAATTAATTTAACGCTATATCAACTCGACGAAATTATGAGAGGGAATTTAGACCCTGTTATTAATCCTTTAGTTCGCGAATTGCAAGCAGAGCAATTGTCTAAATTAAGTAAAAGTGATAAGAAAATAGGGTGATTAAATGATTTCAATTAAGGAAATGATGAATAAAATAACTCAACAATTAACGGGTTGCTCAGAAACTCCTAAGTTAGATGCTGAAATACTTATGGGTGAAGTGCTAAAAAAAACGCGCGCTAAATTATTTTCTTATCCGGAAGTAGTATTAACTAAAAAACAACAGAAACAAATAATGAATTATGTGGCACGCCGTCTGATTGGTGAGCCTATTGCCTATATTATAGGTAAAAAAGAATTTTGGTCCTTAAGTTTGACTGTAACGCCTGATGTATTTATTCCACGCCCTGAAACGGAAATGCTTGTGGAGTATGCGTTAAAATTACTCCCAGAAAATGAGAACATTCGGCTTGCTGATTTAGGAACAGGCTCTGGTGCAATTGCTTTAGCTCTTGCTTGGGAACGTCCGTATTGGCAAATTGATGCTACTGATAATTCATTAAAAGCATTAAAAGTAGCAAAAATTAACACTGAACATTATAAAATAAAAAACATTAATTTTTATCTTGGAGAATGGTGTAAAGCTTTGCCTCAGTACGATTACCACGCTATTGTAGGAAACCCTCTTTATATTCCTGATGAAGATAAGCATCTTCAGCAATTAAAATATGAACCACGAGAAGCTTTAATCGGTGGTCCAGATGGCTTATCGGCGATTAAAGTGATTATTGAAGAAGCACAAATATACTTAAGACTTGGCGGATGGCTGTTGCTAGAACATGGATTTGATCAGTCCGAAAAAGTTATTGTTCTTATGAAACATTTTGGTTACCAAGAAATTAAAGATTACAAAGATCTAGCAGGATTGCCAAGAATGATTGTTGGGAAAAAATAATTTTGAATTAATAAATTTAAATTTTAAAAATAAGCATCTTGCTAATTCCATTGATATACCGAGCATTTGCATTCTATCAGCGGTGCGACGATTTTTAAAACAATTTCTTGTTAGACTTTTCACAAGGACTCCTATTCTGAGTTAGTTGATTTTAATTTTTATTAAGGTTCCACCGCTATTAATCCATAGTCAGGTTATATTATTTATAGGGAGTGGTAAAAAACTTAAGGAAATGAACTTCTGTTTTCACGATTTTTTCATTGGCAACAGAGTTTACTGTAATTTTTGTTGTGCTTAATGTTTTTAATATTGCCATTGCTTGCTAGTCAATTGTTGGAACTTGGTGGTTATTACAAATTTGTTTTCCAATTGTTATATTAGGTTAAGCGCTATGAACACTAACTTAATATCAATCACTGTTGGTAGAATTAGACTAGCAGAAAAGAGATTTAAAAAACTGGTTATTGTTTATCTCTCTTTTTATAAAGACTGTTTTTGAAACTTAGAAAAAATTAGTATTCGGGTAAAATATTCAATGACAAGAATTTAGAAATAGAGACAGGGAAAAGGAAAGTAGGTTGGGGAATTGTAGTCCATGCTTTTATTATCTTGTCTTCAATAAGTAAATACAGTTAACTGTATGATTAGAGATCAAATAATTTCTGATAGAAATCGGAATAAATGTCTATTATAAAATAAAGAATAACTTCGTTAGCAACTACGGATCTGCTCTAACTAATCACGTTAAGCTCACTAAATTATGACAGTAAAGTTCATCTGTAAAGTAGATTTATAGTTAGAGTGAAAAAATTGCCTTCTAATCATAAGAAAATACTGTGGAATATATAAAAATTATTTTCAGTGATATCCAAAAAAAGTTGCTTGAGCCTGTTTGAAAAGATGTGTAAAATCACGTACATCATTAAAGTGATGAAAGCTGCTTGTTTGGATTTGAATTCTTTAATAAAGTTGTAAATATGTTGAAGATTGTTTTAGCAAGTCAAAATGAAGGAAAATTAATAGAGATACAAAATTTATTAAAAAGTCTTGAAATACAATTGATTCCTCAGAAAAAACTTGATATTTCTTCGGTTGAAGAGATCGGGACAACCTTTGTGGAAAATGCCATTATTAAGGCACGTCACGCGGCAAAGTATTCGGGTCTCCCTGCTTTAGCTGATGATTCAGGTTTAACCATTAATGCTTTAGATGCAGCACCTGGAATTTTATCTTCGCGATATGCAGGCGATAATGCAACCGATTCTGATCGAATACAAAAAATTTTAAAAGAATTGGAGAAGATAAATAGTTCTGATCGTAGCGCAAGTTTTCATTGTATTTTAGTTCTAATGAAAAGTGAAATGGATCCAGTCCCTCTCGTCCTCCATGGAGTATGGAAAGGGGAGATTACTAACGAACCAAAAGGGGAGAATGGATTTGGTTATGATCCTATTTTTTATATTCCTTCTCATCGCTGCACCGCTGCCGAACTGGATCTTAAAGAAAAAAATTTAATTAGTCATCGAGGCCAAGCTCTACAAAACTTAACGACCTTTTTAATAAATACTTTTTTAGCATAGCCTATCCTGTGTAATAGCACCCATATGTGATCTACTTGATTTAAAAGCTTATGTCCGTATCCGATTTTGTAATAAAAATTTTGCTAACTAGCTTAGATTATTTAATTGTATAAACCAGTACTGCGGTTTTTCTATTTTTAGTATCGCTATTCTTAGTAGAGCTATTTTATTTTTTCCCTTGCTTGTATTAGCACCTTGGAATATTTCTTAAAAATAAGGTTGACGTCACGATCATCAATGCAAAAGGTTGCATCTTAAATTAAACGGAAATTTTACAAAAGGCTGTATCTCAGTATTCTTCAGATCTACACAGATAAGATTTATGTATATTCTGCAATTTCAATGGATGTTTAGCGCTTGAGAAGAGGATACACAACTAATCGTTAAGTTGGGTTCACGCAAAGATTAATAATTAAATAGTTTAAACTAAGCTCCCAAGGCTTTTCTCTAAACGATGAATGATATCATTATTTCCCATTTCATAGTTTTCTAAAAACTCTTTTAAATTAATGAGAAAAATGTCCAATACCTGAATAAGAATAGTAAACTTGCGCTATCACTGATCGATGTTTTTTCAATACTCTCTACAATCAAATAACCAAATATCACAGTATGATTTTTCTTTCAAAGATTCAGATTTTCTTTAGATTAGTTGAGTTAGTTTGGTAATTCGCTCTGCTCTACTTGTGGAAAATACTTGCGTGAGTAACATTTAACAGCAAGATACTGTGGATTTTTAGCGTTCATCTTTGTATCTCTTTTTATGCTGCATTTGAATGTATAGCTGTAAAATCTGAAGGTTCATGATCAAAATTGCTCTCAAGCATAAGCGAAAATGATTCATGCCTTAATCAAACTAATATCCTCTAATCTAAATCTAAGTTCTCGAAGTTTATAGTTTCTATAAATTTATCCAAAATGTATTTTTTAATTTAAGAACTCTTTTTTCAGGTAATAAGAGAGTCAATGCCAAGATGTAGATCAAGATATAATATCGTTATTCAGGAATTCTCAAATGATTTGTAAAGAAAGAGCAAACTGTATTCTATCTAAATATCCTATGAAACGAAGAGGTCCCTTGCAACCTAATGTATATTTCCTTTTTAAGGAAATGTTCTTCTTAGTTTTAATGTGGTGATCTTTCACGCATGACAATCATGGTTGATTCACCTCTTTCTGAAAGGATTCAAAATTCTTTAAGTAAGTATTTTAGATATCAGAATCAAGATCACTGTGACTCTACTAGTTCTGATCTATTTAGCTAGACCTCTTTTTTTTGTGCATATGGTACTGCTAAGATAATGAAATCATAAAGATCTAAAAATTTGCTAATAGTCACTAATTTAACATTTATTCCACAGCGTGGAATTGTCCAGTGGTGTTTTTTAAAATCAAGCTTGCTGCTGACCATTAATAATTGAAGACAGGGCTAAGAACTATAAATAGAGGTTCCTAATATAAAGTGAAGATGCAGTCTAAGTTAATCTATTATTTCGAAGAAAATAAAACCAATTGTTCTATTCACTAAGAGATCACTGATTCCAGTGCCTAATAATATGGTAATAGACATATAAATATTCAACATCTCATCTAAACTAAGATGTATATGAAATAAATATTATTTACAAGAAGATTAAAGGCTAACAACTTTGTTTGCATACTACTCGTAAGTTAGCAAATAAATGATTTGTTCAACATTGTATTTTAGCACCAACTAATCCTTAGATAACATTAAAGATGTAGATTAAATGAATTCGCACTAGTTTTATTTATAACATAGTATTTAATAAGTTAGTTCTCGTCTGTTAGTTCTCGTCTGTGAATTATGAATAAAAAATTTTTTGATCTGCAAAATAACACACGACAACTGTTTATTGTAATTCGAGAAATATTTTGTTGCGAAAATTTAATACTATACATTTTGGATTCTCATTCCCTTGTCTGTCAAATGATAAATCTACACTTTCTTGATATCAACAAAATGAAATTCTAAAAACGTTATGATTAAGCTTATCTCAAAAAGGTTATACTCTTAATGCAATACTTATTTGCCAGTACCGCACTTATTTTGAAATTCATAAGCATCGGATGCCCTCATAATGTCCTTGTTAAAACGCCTTAAGAACAATAAGAAAAACTCATCACTTTAAAAATATTTCTTTCAAACTTCCAAGTTCATGCAGTTGATTAGTGGTATAATAATGACTCTGAGTGGATGTCAATGTGCAATTTCTTTTGCTAATCATAGAAGCAAAAAAGGGGATAATTAAAATATATTGATTGGTACTATTTATATGGTGTATTATTTTCCGCTTTAGATCTTGTTTATAGTGGTTTTGGATTATGCAAATCACTGAATTGGTAGCCTGTCTGTCACTAACGAAAAGATCATAATTTGAGCTTGAATTTCGTTATTTTATTTCGGTGGAAGTCCTTTCATGCTCGTAAGTAAAATATTTTTTTAACTTTATTTGCAACATGTTAACTTGTAATGGTTAATTTGCGCCTACGTTTGCTTCATTATTTTCGCTTAATGCGTTTTGATAAGCCTATTGGAGTTTTTTTATTACTTTGGCCCACATTGTGGGCTTTATGGATTGCCACTCAGGGACACCCCCCTTTAAAACTAGTGATTATTTTTATTTTAGGTGTCATTATTATGCGTGCTGCAGGGTGTGTCATCAATGACTTTGCTGATCGAAACATTGATAAACAGCTCTGTCGTACTCAAAACCGGCCATTGACTGCTGGCATTATCAATCTTCCTGAAGCAATAGGTTTATTTATTTTTTTGTGTTTTATTGCGTTAGTTTTGGTATTATTATTAAATCGTTTGGCGTTTGAATTAGCGATTCTAGGAATGTTGTTTACTATTATCTATCCTTTTTTGAAGCGATTTACTCATTTTCCCCAATTGTGTTTAGGTATTTTATTTTCATGGAGTATCCCGATGGTTTTTGCTGCTCAACAAGAAAATATACCTGTGATTGCTTGGTTATTATTCTTTTCAGCTGCGATATGGCCTATTACATACGATACGCAATATGCGATGGCAGATCGGGAAGATGACCTTAAAGTAGGTGTAAAATCAACTGCCATTTTATTTGGGCATTATGATCGGATTGTTATTGCGCTCTTACAAATGAGTATGTTGATTATGCTTAGTATTTTGGGTGAGTATTTAAGTCTTAATTATTTATTTTATTTAGGATTGATAGTAGCTTTTGGATTAATGAGCTACCAACATGTTTTAATCCGACAACGAGAGCCAAGACAATGTCTTAAGGCTTTTCATAACAATAATTGGGTAGGGTTTTTCATTTTTCTGAGTATTTTTTTTTCTTATATGCGATAATTAATCGAGTCATTATTATTACAGTAATTTTTACTAATTTGACAGGCTTAATGGGATAATAAAGCGGGGAGGATAATGACGATCATTATGAGGATGGTATCCATGAGAAGTATGAGACAATCTTAAAAACTATTTAGACAATAATTATGAAAAGAAAACTTCTTGCGTTCGCTGCGATTCTTCTTTCTTTAATTACGCCATCTCTTTATGCAGATAACCTTATTCAAGTTTATTATCAAGCAGTAAAGAATGATCCTGCTTTTTTGAAAGCTCGAGCAGATTGGTTATCAGCACAGCAAGATTTACCTATTGCAATGTCAGGAGCAGACGTGCCTGACTCTAGTTTGTTTCCTTATTTGACGATCACTGGGTCACTTACACAAACTCATCAGGAAATTAAAATGGGTCTTGATAGTACAAGTAGTTATTTTAATCAAAATAGTTATTTAGTAACTTTAACTCAGCCGATATTTAATTATGCTACTTGGAAATCAATCAGTAGTGCTCATTTTGCGGTAAAAGCGGCAATGGCTAATTATATAGCCGCTGCTCAAAATTTAATGTTTCGGACAGCTCAAGCTTACTTTTATGTCTTGAATAGTTATGACCAATTGCAATTTACACTTGCACAAAAAGAATTTTTCCTTCATCAGTTAATAACCGTGAAAGAAAAATTTAAAGTGGGTTTAATTGCTGTTACAGGAGTTTACGATGCACAAGCTAGTTACGACCAAGCAGTAGCTCAAGAAATTCAGGATCGCAACAATTTGGCTAATCAACTTGAGAATCTACGTGCTATTACAGCAAAAGAGTATAAGTCACTGGCTGGGTTAAAAAAAACAATCCCGCTGATAATTCCACACCCTCATGATATTAATGCGTGGATGCGAATCGCGGAACGACAAAGTTATTCTATTCAATCAGCATCATATGCTATGCTCACACAGCGAGAGACGGTTAAAAAAGCTGCTGCTAGGTGGTACCCAAAGTTAATTGGTGTTATCGTTCATGGAACCATTAACCAAAATGGATTTCCTCTCAATATTAGAGGTTCTACGACAGATATTACAACTGATTTTATAAATACCGCTACAACAACTACAAGTGGTGGACTCAATTTGAATTTCCCTATTTTACAAGGAGGATATGTAATCCATTCCACTCATCAGGAAGAATATAACTATCTTTCTGCTAGTCAACAACTGAACCTTACGCATCGGCAGGTAGTTCAAAAAACCCGCCAGGCCTATCTCGGAGTAGACGCTGGCATTATTAAAATTAAAGCGGACCAACAAGCTATTGTTTCTGCACAAAACAAATTAGAAGCTACTCAATCTGGCTATGTAGTGGGAACAAGCACGATGATAGATGTATTGAATGCTGTAACAGATTTATATAAAGCTCAGAAACAATGGGCTAGTGATCGTTGTACTTATATCATCAATATTATCACTTTAAAACAGCAGGCTGGCACTTTATGTCCAGAGGACTTATTTCAGATTAATTCTTGGCTGGGAAAGTCCGTAAAATTTGACGTGAATAAGTCTGTCATTGTCAGCAAATATATTACCACACTACCAAGGACGTTTCTTCGTGAGGTAGAAAATCTATAGAATGAGATTACCAATTTTTTTTATGCAATACTACGTAAGTCGCTTCAATGATTCTCTAAGGAGAAAAAATTTCATTTTATAATTTTTGCTTCTTGTTATTAAAGAAGCTAACGTAGAGATCTTTTTAAAAAGCCCCCCCACCAGCTTCTTAAGATTATCTACCTAAAAGGCAGATAAAAAAGCCATGTACGATGTTCTATTTAACAAAAGCGGGGGTTGTTGGTAGCACCCCCATTTTTAATCCCTCTTAGTTTATAAAAAGAAAACCTTAGGCAGCCTAATACTTTATCTATTGCACACAGTTAATTATTGAAACTTCGCTACCTGAAATTAAAGCGAATAGTATTTTATGAACGGACCCATTCTCCTTGGAGATATAATAACAAAGAGTTAATGAATCGGAACTTCTGTTTGGGCAGGAAAGTTTCCCTTCATGTATCTCTTAGTTAACTGTGTATTAATCCATTGCATATGTTTATTAAGGGCGCCCGTGTTAGCCATACTTACTTGATAAGCTCGTTCTCCAAGATTTTTTCTTTCTTGCGGGTTATTAAATAACCATGTTACATTCATAAAAAGACTGTTACTATCAGAAACGATAATCAGCGCGCGAGCAGTTTTTAATAAATTACTTATTGTCACGAAATTTTTTAAATTAGGTCCACTAATAATTGGAAGATGGATCGCGGCAGGCTCGATTAAGTTATGCCCTCCGACAGGAACTAAACTGCCTCCTACAAAAGCTACATCACTTGCCGCATAGAGTAAGCGTAATTCTCCCATTATATCACCTAATAAAATATTATCTTGTGGGTGAGGGACTTTATGTAAACTGCGTTTAGCAATAGAAAAACCAGTAGATTTGCAAAGGCGAGCTACCTTATCAAATCGGTCTGGGTGACGAGGAACTAAAATTAAAAGAGCATCCTGAAATTGATGACGCAACTGACGAAATGCTTCAAGTACGATAATTTCTTCGCCTTCGTGAGTACTAGCAGCGATTAAAGTTGGCTGAAAGCCCCAATTTTTTCGTAAGTTTTTTCCTTCTTCAATTAAAGAAGCAGGTAAATGTAAATCAAATTTTATATTGCCTGTAACAAGTAAACGATTAGAGGCTAGGTCAAGCTGAAGAAATCGTTTTCCGTCAAGATTACTTTGAGCTGCAACGCATGTGATCTGTGAAAGCATTTTTCGGGTAATCTGATTAATATACTGATAATTACGCATAGAATGTTCTGATAAGCGAGCGTTTGCTAGGAGGATAGGAATACTTTTTCGATTTAAGTAATACAGTGTATTAGGCCAAAGTTCAGTTTCCATGATAATAGCTAGTTGTGGATGAATGCGTTTCAAAAATCGATTGATTGGACCAGGGAGATCGTATGGAAAATACACGTGATGAATTCGATCGCCAAAATTTTTATGAATTTGTTCAGAACCAGTAGGAGTGGTTGTAGTAATCACTAGTATATATTGAGGATATCCCTTCAATAAAGCTTTAATAAGTGGAATAGCGGAAATGACTTCCCCCACAGAAATAGCATGAAGCCAGAGAGATTTTTTATTAGGATCGAGGGCATCAATGTATCCAAAACGTTCTAAAAGACGATAACGATAACCTTTTACTTTACGAGATCGCCATAACATTCGGAGCAGGACAAAAGGTAAAGCTACATAAAACAACAAGGTGTACAGATAACGCATAAGCTTAGTACAATTTACTTGATCATTTGTTCACTGATTTAAAAACAGCAGATATTAAGAAACTAAGCAGAATAACTTGGATCATGTTTTGGTGCAATATAAAATTATTTCAGATAATTATCTAAAATTATAGGTAAAATAAAGATAATGGAAAAATTTGAAAAAAAATAAGTAAAAAGAGTATACAGCAGAGGTTATTGAAGTTTTAAGTGGTTTGGAACCAGTAAGACGCCTGGTATGTACACCGATATTTCATGCCCTAATCATCTTGCTCATAAGGCTATTGATAATAGTATAGATGAAGTAATTGCCGGATTTGCAAGTCATATAGAATTAATTCTCTACAAAGATAATTCGCTTGAAACTATTGATGATGGTTGTGGTATGCCATTGATATGCATCCCAAACATAAGGTTTCAGGAATCGAATTAATTCTTACTCATCTTCACTCAGGTGCCAATTTTCTAATAAAATTTATGAATATTTGGGTGGATTGCATGGGGTGGGCATTTCGATTGTAAATGCGCATCGAAAAAATTAATTGTGCAAGTGAAAAAGGAAGGGAAAATTTATCAAATGGATTTTGCACATGGCGAGAAAACATCAAAATTAAGAATTGTTAGCTCATGTGGTAGGCAGAAAACAGGGACCAGTATTCGATTCTGGCCAGATGTCCATTATTTTGATAGCACTAAATTCAGCGTACCTGCTTTAAGGTAGATTCTGCGCGCAAAGGCAGTTCTGTGTCCTGGATTAAAAGTTCAGTTTACTGATGAAAAAACTGGACAATATCTAGAATGGTATTATGTGGAAGGATTAAAAACCTATTTATTGGATAATGTCTGTGACTGTGAATGTCTGCCGAAGAGACCTTGGATGGGAAGTTTTTCTGAAGCCCAAGAAATGGTAGATTGGGCAGTTATCTGGCTTCCTGAAAGGGAAGAAGGACTGGAAGAAATGAACCTCGGTCAACTCCGAGAGACTACTATGAATCCAGATACTCGCCGCTTAGTTCAATTAACAGTAAAAGCTAGAGACAAAACAGAGCAGCTTTTAGATATGCTATTAACTAAAAAGCGAGTGCAGATCGTCGCAGGTGGCTAGAGAAAAAAGGAAATCTTGCTGAGATTGAAGTTTAAGGTAATATTTATGCAAAACAACAGGTCGCCTGGGGGCTTTGGTGTGGTATTAGCTCAATAGATTGAAAAATTAAAGAAACGGATATCTATCTGTTTAAAGAATAATCGATAGATAATGAGGATTTTGATTTTATCAATGTTCTCAAGAGAAATAACGGGACAATAGTTATTATTACGATGGTAATTTTCGTTTTGCTCTTACTGGTGCAAATAGTTTCAAAAATGAAATATAAGGAAGTAGATTTTCCTGTTTTAAATGATTAGAGAAGAGTAGTGCATTTTATTACAACTTAGGCGCGTGTTTAAACTCTATGATATTTTTATAAATGTATTTACAGGATGACAAGATTGCTAAGCTTTCCTTAGGCGTTTTTTTTAGTTGTTTTAATCTTATTTTTTGTATTGCGGTGGTTTTATTTTGTATTTGCTTAGACTAGCGTTAGTAATTATGACTATATTTTAGGAGTGGTGGTTACGATTATCATAGTTTTAGATATTATAAGCATGTTTTTTTTCATTTTTGGAAGTTATATGGGTATGCTGGTTTTAGGAATTATTGGCTCTATCTGGACGCTCCTGGTCATTCTTCTATTTTCTGTTATTTTTCCAATATTATTTCAATGTCGACAATATTTTCATTTATTGGATTTCTGTTTCAGAAAAGATTTTAGGTACCTGGCTTTTAATTAAGATGTGTAATTATTACGCATGCAATTTTTGTGTCATTCTAGTTTTAAGGAATTCAAAATGTAGAGGTGATAAAAATTATGTAGGAGGCCATTTTTAATACTCACCCGTCAACGCTTTGGCAGAATAGAATAATTACATAATAACCAACGAAATAATCTACGATTAAAGAATGCCATTATTTTGCGAAAAGGAAATCAATCTACCTATTTTCCTATTACAAAAAAAGAGAATGATGGGAAATTTTAAACTATGGTCTCTTAAAATTGATAAATTGTTTTTTCTGTTATGACTAAATTTAATGGAATATCCCATTTTCCAAAGGGAATTTTATCAATTTTTTGAAATTCATAAGCAATACCTACCAGTAATGGATTTTTTGAGTCCTTACCTTTTAAAGGCGCTAAAGTTCGATCATAGTATCCAGCTCCATAACCTAATCGATTACCTTTTTCATCAAAGGCAACTAAAGGTAAAAAAATTAAATCAAGATCTGCTAAAGAAGTAGGGTTTTCTCTGGATATATTAGGTTCTTCAATGTTGAAACGGTTTTGAATTAAAGGATTTTCTAAAAGGTAGGAATAAAAATTTAAACGCTGCTGATGAGAATGTAAGACAGGTAAATAACAATTTTTTCCCATTTTCTGAGATTTTATGAGTATATTATCAATGCTCACTTCACCATCGTATGCTCTATAGAACGCGAGATTTTGACTAGCTTTGAAAGAATGAAGTGTTATCGTGTTATTGCAAACTGCTTGAGCCACATAAGTTTGTTCTTGAAGAGAAAGAACATTACGGCGATGACGCATAAGAACACGCAGTTCTTTTTTATGAAGGGGCGAATTCATTAAAGCCTCTATGAAGTCGTTACGTTAAAATTTGGTTGGAAAATATAAACACTGCCTCAGAGACAATTCTTGTTCATATTGGTTCAAACGCGAAATTTTTAAAAAAAGTCATAGAAAACACTATGATTATATAGCATTCTTTAATTAGCTTTCTAGAAATTTTTTAATTCGCCTTTGAAAATCTTGAATACATTTAAAGCGCTTGTGCTTACCTGGGACATTTGATTTTATAACGTAGTGGGAATTTTTACAGAAATAATATCCTACTCAACATTGCTTATCATGATGTTTCTTCCTTTAACTGTATAATTATTTTTTTTATTTTCCGAGCTATATGAACTTTTCTGTACTAAATAAAAGGATCGGTGCACAACGCGCTATTTGTTAATTTTTGATGTAGGTTATTTTCTATTTTTAAACGTTTTAACGAACATAATAAGTGATCAATTTGATATTCAATTTTACTGAGTTTCATTAGCATATGTTGAT
Source organism: Coxiella endosymbiont of Dermacentor marginatus (assembly GCF_907164955.1). Lineage (GTDB taxonomy): Bacteria > Pseudomonadota > Gammaproteobacteria > Coxiellales > Coxiellaceae > Coxiella. Next base: position 402,812 of record NZ_OU015521.1, read on the forward strand.
TGTATTCCTGAAATAGTTGTTCTCCTGGTATGTTTATTTAAAGATACTATTGTACTAGATTAGGTGTTGATCTTAAAAATTAAGAACAATGCTTTCTCCTAAATTATGAGCAATCTTGCGAGACTTTCTTAGAGCAGCGTTGTTTCTTGACGCAGCCAGTCATTTAGTTCGTTATTCGGCAATAAATCTTTTAATGTGATGTAAATTTTCCGATGGTAATCGTTAACTTGCTGAATTTCTTGTTTAGTAAGATCTTGCAGATTAATCAATTTCCGATGATACGGGACTAATGTAAGATCCTCAAAACCATAGAATGGACCATGACTTGTCATGCTGTCATTTATTTTAAATTTTTCAGTAACTAAACAGAGATTTTCGATTCGAATTCCGTATTGATTGGTCATGTAAAGACCTGGTTCATTGCTTATAATCATGCCGGGTTGCAGTTGAATCTTTGTGTGATGAGCTGTAATGGCCTGAGGTCCTTCATGTACGCACAAATAACTACCAACACCATGTCCAGTTCCGTGACTATAATCTAGCGCTTCACGCCATAAAAATTGATGAGCAAATGCATTGAGGTGCTCCCCACAGGTCTCTTTGGGAAAGATAGCATGGCGGATCGCAAGATGTCCTTTAAGGACTAAGGTATAAAAATGCATTTGTTCTTTTGTGGGGTTTCCTAAATGAATAGTACGGGTAATATCCGTTGTTCCAGAAAGATATTGCCCACCTGAATCGATCAAATAAAGTGTAGAATCATCTATAGTAACATCAGTTTCTGGCGTAGCTGTATAATGCACAACAGCACTATGAGTACCAAAACCACTGATGCTAGGGAAGCTTAAATCCAAACAGCGTGAGTCTGCTCGACGAAAGGCTTCTAGTTTTTGAGCAGCTGTTATTTCGCTCACGCCTTCTCGCCAGTGGTTTATTAACCAATGTAAAAAGCGCACCATAGCAATAGCGTCAATGATATGCGCCTCACGCGCGCCTTTTTGCTCTATGGGATTTTTAAGTGCTTTGGCTAGTGTAATAGGACAAGTTTTATAAACAAAATTTTTAGCGTTTTTCAAATGCCTTCGAATCCACCAACTGGTTGTCTCGGGATCAATCCAAACAGAGTTCGATAAGTTGTTAAGTGCTTTGTCAAACGCATGATAAGGTTTTATCTGAACATGAATCTTTTTGAAGTAAGTTCTGTTCTCTTCGGTAAGCTTTTGCAAGTTTGTAAATAGAAAGGCTTCATTATAAGTGACTATAGCGTAGCTTAAAGTAAGTGGGTTATAATCAATATCGTTTCCTCGAATGTTAAACAGCCAGGCAATATTATCGAGAATATTGATTATGAGAGTATCTGCTTCTGCCAACTGCAAAGTTTTACGGAGGGTAGTGAGTTTTTTTTCAGCACTTATCCCAGCATATTGTTCTGGATGTACCTGAATAAGGCTGTTTAGAATTGCTGGGTGATCTTTCCATAGTTGGTCCACAAGATTATTATCTAGCGGTAAGAGTTTTCCTCTCTCTGGAAGCAAGGCCTGCTCAATTTTTTCTGCTTGTCGAACACTGATAACTTGAGGATCTGTAGCAAAGAGAATTGGCTGTTTTTGCTTACGTAACCATTGATCGATAGTGGGTGTTTCACATTGGCCTATTTTCATTAATTTAAAAAGCGTGCTGTCAAGTTGCTGTTCTGCTTGTAAGAAATACCTAGAATCAGTCCACAGAAAAGCGTTATTCATTCCCACAATGACATCTCCTGCGGATCCTGTAAATCCACTAATCCAAGCTCGTCTTTGCCAATAGGTTGGGGGATATTCATTTTTGTGCGGATCAGTAGATGGAATATAGTAATAGTCAACATTAATTTCTCTCATTAATTGTCGTAATTTAAGTAGTCGATTTTTAATGGAGTTTTTAGTCATTATGATTTCTCTATACCATAACGTCTTTGTTATACTCAATTTTTACACTTTTGTGGTTGATTGGTGAAGTTAAAAGTATCTCATATATGTTTTTAGTATGATAGGATACTAGTGCTATGCCAGTTTTACAAAATAAATTAGATCTCATTATCATTGGAGCAGGCCTTATTGGGACAAGTTTAGCAGTTTCTATTTCTATGCAAAATCATGGATTAAGAATCAAAATATTAGAACATAATTTGCCTAATATAAATTTACCTTTACAGAAAGATATGAGGCCTATTGCGCTTTCATATGCTAGTTATCAAATATTACGAGCGTTAGGTATATGGGAGAGCTTGGATCCTGAATCATGCCCTATTTTTACCGTACACGTTTCTGATCAAGGTGCATTAGGAACTTTATGTTTTCGATCTAGTGAATTAGGAATTTCTGCCTTAGGTTATGTAGTTCCCTTTTATAAATTACAGGAAACACTTTATCAAAAAGCAGCTTCTCAAAACAATGTGGAAATTATCCCTATTACTGAAATTCTGGCTATTCATTGTAATAATGATATGTCTTCGGTTAATTACATGACTGTTGAAGGAGAAAAAGACATACAAGCGAGTTTGCTAGTTGCTGCCGATGGAACCCAATCTACAGCTAGACGATTATTGAACATTCCTATTGAAGAAAAAAATGAAAATGAAGTTGCGTTAGTTGCCTCAATGGAATTAACAAAGCCGCATAATCAAGTTGCCTATGAGCGATTTACGCCACAAGGAACACTGGCTATTCTACCTCTCTTTGCGCAGAATCAATGTCGTTTAGTTTGGTCTTTGTCGAAGCAATTGGCTGATAAAGTTAGCCAATATTCCGATACAGAATTTCAAGATAAGATTCAGAAAATTTTTAAAAATCGTTTAGGAGACATTAAATCGCTTAAAAGAAGTAAACAATTCCCTTTGCAGCTGCTTGTTGCTAAAGAACAAATTCGTCCAAGTTTTGTTCTATTAGGAAACGCAGCTCATACTCTTTACCCAATTGCTGCTCAGGGTTTTAATTTAGGATTACGAGATGCAGCAGCACTCAGCGAATTGATAGTATCTACTTATCAGTGGCATGATCCTTTAATAAAAATTGACATTTTGCAAGAATATATTAAATGGCGTAAAGAAGATCAGGATCGAATAATTAGGGTAACTCGAAATATTTCTCAATGGTTTGATTTACGATTACCATTAGTGAATCGAGTTCGGGGTTTAGGATTACTAATAACGGAATTATTGCCGCCAATTAAAAATCAATTAGCTAAACGCTTACTTGGTTTATCGGGACGTTTACCTAAATCGATGCGATACACTTAAATGAATGTGAATAAACTGTCTGAAGTGATGCCAGTTACCATTATCGGTGGTGGTATGGTAGGATTGTTATTGGCAGCACTATTAGCAAATGCAAAAATAAGGGTTGCTATTGTCGAAGAAAAGAGTCCATTGTTGTGTTGGAATAAAAGCAGTTTAGACCCTCGGGTAAGTGCTATTAATGCGGTTTCCGGACGTTTATTGAAAAAACTCGGTTTTTGGCAGGATATTCGAAAGTCAGCTTATTCTCCTTTGATTAAATTGAATGTATGGGATAGCATTGGTGGTGGAGAGATAATTTTTGATAGCGTAGAGGTTTGTGCCTCCGCTTTGGGTGTCATTGTTGAAAATCGAGAAATTACTCGAGTTCTTTGGCAAAAGTTAAAAAAAAATCCTCTGGTCGAATTTATTTGTCCAGAACGTCCTTGTAATGTCTCACATTCTGAAAAATTTATTAATCTTGAGTTCAGCAGTCGAAAAAAAGTTCAAACTTCACTTCTTGTAGGAGCTGATGGTTCTCACTCGTGGCTTCGTAATCAAATGAATATTGATATACAAGAAAGTTCTTATGAGCAAAGTGCTGTTGTTTCCGTAGTTAAAACCGAAAATCCCCATGAGCAAACTGGTTGGGAAACATTTTTACCAGATGCTGTTTTGGCTTTATTACCTTTAGCTAATCCCCATAATTGCGCTATTGTTTGGTCGGTTTCTCCGGAAAAAGCAACACAATTAATGGCCACCGATGACAAATCATTTAATACTGAAATAAGTCATACCTCTAATTTACGGTTGGGTAAAATTCATCGGATTACCCAGCCCAAAGTTGTTCCCTTAATAATGCGTTATGCAAAAAAATATTTAGATTCTCGTATGGTGTTAATCGGTGATGCAGCACATACGATTCATCCTTTGGCAGGACAAGGAGTTAATTTGGGTTTTATGGATGCCGCTTGCTTAGCGCAATGTATAATTGACGCTCGCTACAAAAAACTTGATGTAGGTAGTTTTCGAGTTTTACGTCGCTACGAGCGCTGGCGAAAAGGAGACAATCTTATGATGTTAGCTGCCATGAGATTTTTTAAAGAATGTTTTGGTACTCAGTTGTCTTTAATCGTTCAGATGCGTACGATGGGATTGACGATGATTAATCGACTTAATTTCGTTAAAAATTGTTTTATAAAGATTGCGATGGGTGAAACATTTGATTTACCTGATTTAATTATTCGATAAATTAATTAGAATAAAATTAAATTTTTTTGATTGTTAACCTTGCAAATTAATGTGATTTAGAACTTTTTATTACATTGGATGGAATGAGAAAATTCCTATCAGAAATTACTTCTTGTTTATTTTTAATTAAGAATTTTAGATTTAATATTTTTTTGGGGCAGAAAGAGGAATGAGCCAGCTCTCGTGGTGAAAACGAATATTTTCACCACGAGGCTGTTATATTTTATGAGATCTTATCTTCCCTGTTTTATATTATATACGGATTTTTAGCTTTCGGATCTACTTATCTTACCGGAAGCATAATCTATAATAATCTCGTCCATTGTTTTTATCTTAAAAGAGTCCGAATTCACTAATATTAAAAGATATGGGAAATTAGGTGGAACTGCTTTCTCTAGAAAGATTCCAAACGATAAAACTAAATTCTAATACGCATCAAACTAATAATTATATTTAGCGAAGAATCGATATTCTGTCATCTGGTATTCCTGATTTAATTCTAGAGAATATGAGGTTACTTAATATTATTTGTTTATCATTTCGGTTGTGCTTAGTTGGAACAGATGAGGATGAAATTTAAGTATTTAGTGACATAGTAGAAGTAGTTAATCCTATTTTATTATGGCACGAGAACCAAAATGGAAATTAATAGGCTGAGAAACGGTATGTACTCCTATTTAATAATATTTTATGTACTCCTATTTAATAATATTTACAGCTTCTTGGAACTTGGATGCGTTCCTTTCATCTCTACTTCTTGCTTTTTCTGGGAAGGATTAATATCTTCTTAATAACACCTCATTCAAGATAATTCTCTTCTTTCTCAAGAAAGAAATAATTGTGTTACAATTTTCTTCTCATGAAGATTAGCCAATTTTTTCTGGCCACTGTTAAAGAAATTCCTTCGGATGCGAAACTGACGAGTCATCGTTTGATGATTCGTTCTGGTATGTTGCGTAAATTGGCAAGTGGATTATACACATGGTTACCGTTAGGATTGCGAGTGCTAAAAAAGGTAGAAAATATTGTACGAGAAGAAATGAATCGGAGTGGTGCGCTAGAACTATTAATGCCCATCGTGCAACCTGCGAGCTTATGGCAAGAATCGAACCGTTGGGAAGCGTATGGAGCAGAATTATTAAAAATTGTTGATCGGCATAAAAATACATTTTGTTTTGGCCCCACTCACGAAGAAGTAATGATGGATATCGCTCGGCAGGAATTAAATAGTTATAAACAATTACCTGTTAGCTTTTATCAGATTCAAACAAAATTTCGCGATGAAATTCGCCCACGATTTGGCATGATACGTTCGCGTGAATTTTTAATGAAAGATGCGTATTCTTTTGACCTTGATAAAAAAGGTATGCAAGCAACTTATAATAAAATGTATAACACTTATACACGTATATTTACGCGTTTAGGATTAAATTTTCGTACAGTATTAGCAGATACAGGGACTATTGGCGGTGACTATTCCCACGAATTTCAAGTGCTGACCGATGTGGGTGAAAATATTGTAGTCTATAGTGATGAAAGTGATTATGCGGCTAATATTGAAAAAGCGAGCGCTCAAGCGCCTCAAGGTGAGCCAGCTAATCCTACGAATTATATGACTAAAATAGCTACCCCTGGTATTCGCACAATTAAACAATTAGCTGAATTAATAAATATTTCTCCTAAAAATGGGATCAAAACACTCATTGTGAAAGGAAAGGATATCCCTTTTGTAGCATTAATTTTAAGAGGTGATCATGAGTTAAATCATATAAAAGCTCAAAATATGTCTAGGGTTGCTTCTCCTTTAGTTTTTGCCATCGAAAAAGAAATTAGAGAAACTATTGGTGCTGGGCCTGGATCTTTAGGGCCTGTAAATTTGGCGTTTCCTTATATCGTGGATCGAGACGCTGCACATTTGGCCAATTTTTGTTGCGGAGCCAACGAAGATGATTTCCATTTTGTAAACGTTAATTGGGGTCGTGATATTCCTTTAAGAGAAGTTGCTGATCTTCGGAATGTGGTTGAAGGTGATCATAGTCCTGATGGCAAAGGTCGCTTACGATTTGCCAAGGGAATAGAGGTAGGACAAATATTTCAACTTGGCGAAAAATATAGCCGAAAAATGCATGCCACTGTAATCGATGAAATGGGGCAAAGTCGTTATATTCAAATGGGTTGTTATGGAATAGGTATTTCACGAACAGTAGCGGCAGCCATCGAGCAGAATCATGATGAAGCAGGAATTATTTGGCCTGAAGTGATGGCTCCTTTTTCAGTAGCTTTAATTGGTCTCAATAGGCATAAGTCTTATCGAGTACAATCATCTTGTGAACGAATCTATCACGAATTGATCGAAGCGGGTTTTGAAATCCTTTGGAATGATCGAAAAGAATACCCAGGTACTATGTTTGCAGATATGGATTTAATAGGTATTCCTCATCGATTGGTTGTTAGTGAGCGTAGCTTAAATGAAAATGTAGTGGAGTATAAGTTTCGTCGAAATCTTGTGACAGAAGACGTGCCTCTTGAACACCTAGTAGCTTTTTTAAAAGAAAAAAGCTAAAAGTGAATTTTATGTTGTTGGTTATAAATGCAACAGTTCTCGTATTCAGTTCATAGTCTATATAATATGCTGCTTACTCATTGATGCTCCTTCATTCGATCAGTAGTAGGAATCATTCACTTACAAGCAAGGCGTCCTTCCAAAAATAATGCTATTATACTGATTTAATAGTTTTTTAATTTTTGTGATCCTTCCAGATTATTGTCTACATAGAGTAAAAATTAAAAAGAGAGAGAATATCCCTTAACCTTAATTTCTCTCAATTTTTCTAGTATCCATTTAATAATAGAAGCTCTAGTGATCGGCTATTAAACAATCATGTCTTATGATAATCAACCAAAGCTTAACATACTGCATATCTTTTTAGTAGAATAGTTTTCTTAATTAATACATTTCTAAGTTTCTTAACTAGTCTGATTACTGCGCAGATTTTGCTGGATTGTTATAGGAGGTTATATATAATTAGGGGTGAATATTTTAATTTCTTGTTTGGCACCTAACTATTGTATTCTTTTTTAGTTGTTTAGTTTTGTATAATGTAACTAATTATCTTTAATGGTTGCCTATGAAGTGCAAGATAGGTTGTGGTAAATATCAGAAGAATTACAAAAATATTTCTAATATTTAATATTTCCAGTATTTAATGTGATCAAGTTTAGGAGGGCTAATGAGGTGTTGAAAATATCGCCCCCTTACTGTTTGCCGTTCGGTGTTTCTATTTTCTTTCATATAATTCTATTAATTCTGTTCACTATCAATTTATCTTCTTCGAATACTTATCGGATAAATAATCCATCGTCTTCTGTGACTTTTATTAAAAATATTAAAGCAGAAACTGTAAGCCAAACAGTTATTGACAATGAAATTAATGCTATGAAGATAGCAAAAAAACAAAAACACGAAGCTAAACAAGCATGCGCTCGAGGATTGAAAGAAAAAATTCAAGTGTTAAAAAAACAAAAAATCGCTAAACAAAAGCGGCTTACGGATTTGCATATGAAACAACTGCACATAAAACAAAAGAAGAAACAAGAAGCAGTAGTAAGAAAAAAGGAATTAGATTTAAGAAAGCAGCAGCAGAAAATTACATATCATCGAATAGTATCTAAACAACAAAAATTACAACAGCAACTATTACAAAAAGAAATACAGCGAGAGCAAACTCAAGTAGCTAAAATGTGTCAGACAGAGCAAAATCAAAGAATTTTAGATCGATACAAAGCACAAATCATACAAGTTATCCAACAACAATGGATTATGCCTGTAAACACTAATAAAAATCTTTTTTGTATTTTACTTATTCGCTTAGCGCCTGGTGGAGCTGTTTTATCGGTAACAACACTTCAGAGCAGTGGTGATCCTGTGTTAGACCGTTCAGCTCGAGTGGCGGTCTTTAAGGCTTCTCCTTTACCAGTACCACAAGATAGTTCTCTCTTTTCTCAATTTCATGAATTGCGCTTGACAGCTCGACCTTTGCAAGTTAAAGCCAATACTTGGCCCTCGTTGCATAAAAGTTAGTAATAACATTATAATCTATCAGAAATATCTCAATGCAATAAAAGCCATGCAAAAACAATATCGGATAGTTCTTTATATCCTCGCTTCATTAGTTTTTATTCCAATCTATGCTGCACTAGATTTAGAATTAACGAAAGGTATGATTTCTACGATTCCTATTGCTATTACGCCTTTCGTAGGACAATCTGTTTCTATTTCCGGTGACCAAACAATCCTGCAAGTAATCAAAAACGATTTACAACAAAGTGGGCAATTTCGAGTAATAGAGCCTAATCATTTAGTGAAAACTCCGAAATCTTTGCAACAGATAAATTATCATTATTGGCAAAAACAAAAAGTCAACGCAGTAATTATTGGTGCTATTCGACCATCAGGAATTAATCGTCATCAAGTGGCATTCACCTTAGTGAATGTCTTTGATTCGCACAATGTATTATTAAGCGATTCCTTTAACGTGAAGACCCAGAATTTACGAAGTCTTGCTCACCATATCAGTGATCTCATTTATCAAAAAATGACGGGAGTACGAGGAATCTTTTCTACACGCATTGCGTATGTTTTTGTTCAGCATTTTCCAGATAAATCCTCTACATATACCTTAGAAGTAGCTGATGCGGATGGTTTTAATCCTCAACCTCTTTTAGTTTCTCATATGCCAATCATGTCTCTCACCTGGTCTCCTGATGGGGAAAAAATTGCTTATGTTTCTTTCGAAGAACAACACGCAATTATTTATGTGCAAAATTTAATTACCGGACAACGCCAAAGCATTAGTAATTCTCCGGGTATTAATGGAGCACCTGCTTTTTCACCGGACGGAACCCGTTTAGCGTTAGTACTTACAAAAACAGGTAATCCTAACATCTATGTTTTAAATTTAGTGACGAAACAATTAATTGAAATTACCAATGACTGGGCTATTGATACAGAACCAGCTTGGTCACCTGATGGAAAAACGCTACTCTTTACTTCTAATCGGGACGGTACGCCTCAGATTTATAAATATTCTTTTAGTAACAATGCGATTACTCGATTAACTTACCAAGGTGATTACAATGCGCGAGCATCTTTTTTGCCCAATGGGAAATCGATTGTCATGATGCATCAAGAAAATGGTTTATTTGGTATTGCGTATGAAGATTTAACAACGTGGCAATTACGAATTCTAACCCAAAGTGGGGTAGATGAATCTCCAAGTTTGGCGCCGAATGGTAAAATGATTATCTATGCAACTCAATACGGAAGTCAAGAGATACTCGCGCAAGTTTCTATCGATGGACAAATAAAATCACGATTACCATCAAGAGATGGAATTTTCCAAGAACCAGCGTGGTCACCTTTTTTGAATTAATATTCATCATTACAAAGCAAGGAAACAGCAGTAGTAATGATTAAAGTTAGAAAATGTTAGAGGGGATAGATATGAAAAAAAGATTCCAATGGATTATTTTAGGTGCGGTTGTACTTGAATTGACGGCTTGTAACAGCCATCCTACTTCGATAGGTACAGGAAGCGCAGTAACTGGCATTAGAGATGGCGTTAAGACCTATACGTTGCCAGAGCAATTTGGCTACTATCATGGTCAAGTGATGCGGAATTCACAAGGTCTTATTATTAATTCCTTAGTTGCCCCTGCTAATCAAACTTATTACTTCGATTTTGATAGCACAATAGTACGACCTGTCGATCTTCAAGCAATTCGTATCCAAGCTAATTATTTGGTTACCTATCCAAAAGCAAAAGTCCGATTGGAAGGTAATACGGATAATCGAGGCAGTCGGGAATATAATATCGGATTAGGTTGGCGTCGTGATCAGGCTGTTGCTCGTATTTTGGAACAAGAAGGTGTCGCTCCATCACAACTTAATATGGTGAGCTATGGGAAAGAACATCCAGTTGTGTTTAGTGAGGATAGAAGTAGCAACAATAATTATGCGTGGCGACTGAATCGACGAGTTAATTTAATTTATGAGGCTTATTAATTATGAAAATAAAAATTTTATATGTTTTAAAGTGTTTGATAACTATCTTATTAACATGGGATACAGCACTGGGAGCTGCCCCGGTCTTTGATATTACACAACAAGCTAGCAGTCGTCAAGAGACTCAAACAGAAATACCTAAATTAATATCCAATGAGTTATTTATCGGAACTAATACTCCTAGTGCTTCTATTTCTTTACCTGTACAGCCGCTGACCAATAGTCAGCGGCTAACTCATCTGGAACAGCAAATTAATAATCTTACCAACATGAATTTACCTCAGCAGATTACAGATCTTCAACAGCGGCTAGCTCAAATACGAGGTCAACTACAAGAACAACAGCGTGATTTACAATTAGTGAATAACCAATTACGCAGTTTTTACAATGATCTTAACCAACGAATCACACAACTTAAAAATTTAAATAGCGATGTCTTAAATGACAATGCTTCTTCACAAAAAACTGATAGGAATTTACTTCCCTATAATGGAAATATTCAATTAAAAGATTCTACAACTTATCAAAAAGCACTTAATTTTTTAACTAAGAAGCGATATGACAAAGCTGAAGCTTCTTTTCAGAATTATTTAAATGATTATCCTAATGGAAATTATATCGCAAATGCTCATTATTGGCTGGGAGAAATTTACCTAGAACAAAAAAATAGAAAAAAAGCAGTACTGGAATTTCAAATGATTAAAGATAAATTTCCTAATTCCGAAAAAATGCCTAACGCCCAATTGAAGTTAGCCATTATTCATGCGGAAAATGGTCAATTTATTCAAGCCAAACAGGAATTAGTAAAAATAGAAAAACAGTATTCCAGATCAACGGTAGCACAATTAGCGAGTATTTGTCTGCAACAGTTGAAAAGAATAAACTTCCATCGGTAAATTCCTCGTTATAAATAAGATTTGGATTACTAAAATTTTTATTCTTAAATAAGGGAGGAATAAAGATTGGAATAGGGAGAAGCAGTGATTTCTTTATTCGAATAACGAGTGTAAGATTTCCACTGTGTTGTTTCTACTGTGATACTACTACATCTCTTACTACCTTCTTCAGAAGCAAAATTATTTTCTTATTAACTTGATAGTTAAGAAAAACCTTTAATTCAGCCTAATTATTTTATACTATAATAAAATAAAGGTGTTACGTGATTTAAATGAGTGAAACGTTAGGTATTCCCATGAGAAATTCTTACCCTTTTACCAACGTGATCGTCGCGATTGTAAATAGGCCAAGGTATTTGTTATTAAAGGGTATTTGCTATATAAATATAATTTATTCACATTTAATTTTCTTCTATTTTAAAAACATCGATCCGTGCTGGCGGAAAATTAAGCCAAATATTTTTAGATTTAATTTTTTTGAATCGAATTTTCGATTCAAAAACACTAGAAAAAAATCCGTGAGTATATTGAATGTAATAATTTCCCGGATTTAATAATTCTTCAATTTCAGAAATTACTTTGTTTTTTGTTTTTTCTGGAAGAATTAATAAAGGTAAACTTGAAACTATTGTATCAATATTTTTCGATAAATCTCCCAATAGTTCAGATAAATTTTTAGCATCACCTTGGAAAATTTTAATTAAGGGAAATTTACTTTTAAGTTCATCTACGAATATTTCGGAGCTTTCAACAATAATGAGTCGATGATGCGGAATTCCTCGCCGTAATAAAGCTTTAGTAATAGCACCAGTTCCAGCCCCAATCTCAAGGATATAGCCTTTGGAGAGTAAAACCATCGAAGCTACTCCGCGAGCAAGCCAGGGAGAACTTGGTGTTACTGAACCTATTGCTCTTGGATTTTTTAATAAAGCTTTATAAAAAGATCGCATAACTTATTAGTTCTACATTATTTATTAATTTGCACGATAGATAAAATTCATTACTAATACTTAAGATTATCGCATATCACCCAGATTTAAGAAATAACAACTACTCTTAAACCCCTCTTTACAATCCTATGCTAATGAGGAGCTCGATTTCGACAAATAGCTTTTTGGGGAAAGTCTAGCATAGCACATTGTCAATAAGTAACAAGATGATTAAAAAATAAATGACTTTTTTTAGTATATTAGAGAGGTCGCTTATTGCGGAGAGGAAAATTTCGTGGAAAATTTGAGGGGCGTTTACACGCAGTATCAAAAATTTAGTTAGACAACTATGTATATTTATATCCAATATTTAATATAAAGCAATAATCTTCCTATCAATCGTTGACTGCGAGGGCGTAATGTCTGCCAACTGTCTAACGAGACTTCGTGAGAATTTTTAAGGTCTTCTAGAAATTGTCGTTCCAATATTTTTTTAGCTTCCTTAGAATTAATATGAATATCCGCCTCTAAGTCGTGAATTAGACTACGATGATTAAGGTTGCTTGAACCAATAATCATCCAATCATCGATAATCAGTGATTTTGCATGTAACATTGAAGGTAAATACTCAAAAATTCTCACCCCTGCTTTAAGCAAACTGTAATAAAAAGTAGAGGAAGCCCAAGGCATCATAACCACATCAGATTTCTGAGGTAATAAAACACGTACGTCAATTCCAGAATGAGCAGCTTCTTTCAATTTTTTTAATAGAAAATTGTCAGGAACAAAATAAGCATTGGTGATCCAAATACGGTGTGTGCAATTAGCCATTTTACGAAGTAAATTTTTATAAAGAATGCGCCGGCGTTGACGAGTGTAATTGAGACGGATAAGGGGATCTTTTCGCATTTGGTTAAAAATTTCTCGTAAGCGTTCTTTAATTGTACAATGATACCAAGCTACATCAAATGCCTTAATTAATTCTTTTAAATCAATTCCGGTAAGGCGTACCGAAGTATCGCGCCATCCGTCTCCTCCCTCTTTTAAAGATAAATGATATTTGCTGATATTAAGACTACCGATATAGGCAATTTCTTTATCGATAATGCAGACTTTCCGATGATTTCGAAAATTAATTTTTAGAATTAAATAAATCCATTTTATAAGAGAGGGTAATTTAACGATAGAACGGCTCCAATCCCACAATTGCCAAGGAAATGGATGGAAAACTTTAGTTTTTACTCCCGCTTCTTCTAAGAAGCGGGCAAAATTCGCGCTCCAAAATGGGCTTCCGGCACCATCAACCATTACCCGGACTTTAACTCCACGCTTTGCGGCTTCTGTTAGCTTAAATGCAATCCATTTTCCAAGAGTATCGTTATGAAATAGATAAGTTTCTAAATCAATGGAATGTTTTGCTTTTGCAATATCAGATAACAGAGAATCAAAATGCTTCTGGCCATCTATAAAAATAGTTTCTTCGGATTTTTGAGTTATTGGGTGACCACCTTGCATGACATCCCCTTCTGGCCATTTAATCGGAATCTTCCTTGCAAATTCGTAAGTTGTTAGCTTTAGCAAATTTTATTATAGATTTGTAAAGCTCAGGATTAGATTGTTTCAGACGAGGATCGATGACAACACATTTATGGTCATCTTTCAAAGAGGGCTGTAGTAGAGGAGAGTAATGGATACGGTGTTTATGAAAGGTTGAAAGTGTACCACTCATACGTTCGGCCCAATCGCTTGGTCGAAAAAGTTCACCTGATTTTGTCACTCCTTCGATGATAATTCTTGGCTTCTTATTTTTCATCGCATAGTCTATATGAGTGGCGTACTATAATGTGTAATATACTTAAACAGTATATATTATAGCATTTTATCAAATTTTCCAGGGGGGGAGTTCTTGACTGAAACTAAACAACTTCGAGTTCGTGGTATTTATCTTTTGCCAAACCTTTTTACTGTAGGCGCTATGTTTTCAGGGTTTTATGCTATAGTAGCTGCTATGAAAGGCCGTTATGAAGCGGCTGCTATAGCTATTCTTGTTACCTTTATAATGGACGGCTTAGATGGCCGAATTGCTCGGCTATTGCACGCCCAAAGTGAATTTGGGGCACATCTTGATAGTCTAGCTGATATGATTGGTTTCGGTATCTCTCCTGCTCTAGTGGTTTATAACTGGTCTCTTGCAATTATGGGAAAGCCCGGTTGGTTAGCTGCATTCATTTATACGGCCTGTACAGCTTTACGTTTAGCACGATTTAACGTTCAGGTAAAAAAAGTTGATAAAAATTACTTTCAGGGGCTACCAACGCCGCCTGTGGCGGCGTTGGTAGCTAGTATTGTATGGGTATGTAGTACTTATGATATAGCAGGTGAAAGTATCGCTTTTCCAATGACAATCGTGGTTATTTTATTAGGACTTCTGAAAGTAAGCACGATTCGTTATCGTAGTTTTAAAGATATCAATTTGCGTAATCGTGTTCCTTTCGTAATGATATTGGGTGTAGTGTTGATCTTAGCGTTAATTGCCTTTGATCCACCAGATATTCTGCTCATCCTTTCTTTTTTGTATGTGATTTTTGGTCCTATTGAAACATTATGGTCCTTACACAAACGTCGTCAAAAAAAAAAAGAAACTAAAAGCTTTGAAACATCTTAGCAAATGAATCGAAAGGCTATCGAAAAATCTGTCCGAGCAAGTCTTGAGGAGGATATTAGAACAGGAGATATCACTGCTCAATTAATTTCACCTCATAAGTTTGTAAGGGCAACTATTATTTCTCGAGAAAAAGCCATTTTCTGTGGTACTCCTTGGTTTGATATGGTTTATCAACAGATAGATCCTGAAGTAAGAATACATTGGAATGTAAATGAGGGAGATTTTATCTCAGGTGGCCATTTGCTTGTGGAATTAGCAGGGAAGGCCCGCTCAATTTTAACGGGTGAACGGGCAGCACTTAATTGGTTACAAACATTATCTGGAACAGCCACTCTTACTTTTTATTATGTAGAAAAATTAAAAAATACTAAGATTCAATTACTTGATACTCGAAAGACAATACCTGGTTTGCGTTATGCGCAAAAATATGCTGTTCAATGTGGTGGGGGTAAAAATCATCGTATGGGGCTATATGATGCTTATCTCATTAAGGAAAATCATATTATAAGCTGTGGTTCAATTACTAAGGCCATTCAAAAAGCACGGAATTACTATCCTAAAAAATCGGTGGAAGTAGAGATTAAAAATCTGAAAGAATTACGAGAAGCTCTTGAGGCAAAAGCGGATATTATTATGTTAGATAACTTCAACAGTGATGACATAAAAAGAGCTATCATTATTAATAATGGAAAAGCAAAGCTCGAAGTTTCTGGGAATATAAATTTACGAAATATTCATAAGATTGCTAAGAAAGGCATTGATTTTATTTCTGTCGGTGCTATAACAAAACATCTCTGTGCAATCGATCTTTCAATGCAAATCTTTCTGTAATTTAATTTTTAAAAATTTATTTCCTATCTAAATTCAAGGAGAACATTTATATTAAATCAAAATCTCTCATTATATTAAGAAAATGATAATATATTTTTAATATTATAATTTTTTACCAATGAATTATTATTTACTAAGCTATAAATAAGATACACTCAAATAAGTAGGGATAGGTAAAAATATTTAGAAGCTCCTTCTCGGGTGAGGAGGAATTATCAAGTGCCGAATTTATTCAATCTTATGATGTTTTTGATACGCTTTTTGTAGATTTAGACATCTTATTTTCAAAATATATGGAATAGTAATAAGAAAAAAGAGTAAATTAATTAGAACTACATTTATTGTGCAAGAGTATCATCAGTTATGTACTCTAAAATAGACTCTTTAAAGACCTGGTATTATAATTTCAGATTTGTCTTAACATTGTCCCTAACTAAATGAAGAATCTCAATTTTTTATGGGAGTTTAGTTATTTTTTTGACTTGTTATCACTAATATTATTTTATTTAAGATAGATATAAAAAAGCTAATATTAACCCTTTTTAAAAAAATTTTTGAAAGGGATTATATATTATCGAAGAACCTTCCATCAAAAGATGGAGTTACTTTTAGATGATGTTGCTATAAATATTCTTATTAGAGTTAATCTTAGCAGATGTATTTACTTAAGAGAGCTATGTAAAATCTCACAAGCATCAACCTTACTTTTTCTAAAAAGAGGGTTGATTCTTGACTTTAATATAAACTCAATCAAATATTTTTTACCCCTTAGCAGGGATGGATGGGTATAAGATAAAAATTTGGAGAGTTTTTTAAGTCATAACAGCACTATTACCAAATAAAACAGCCTATATAATCTATATATAAAGATTTTTATAAGAAATGCACGAGGAGAGGTTTAAAAATGTTCATAACTAAGGTAAGGAAAATATTAATTAGCTTTGTGGCTATCATAAATAGACAAATTTACAAAAGATTTATTTGTTTGGATGCCAGCTGGCATCCAAACATTTTTCAAAGATCAGCTGCCAAAATGCCAAAGTATTTAATATTATAATATTTCTTCGCTCAATGAAAGAGACTTACATTAGGTTGCTGCTTGATTTCTCAATCATCATCAAAATGGTTAACTCATTAGTGAAAGTAGTATCCACCGAGAAGTATAGAATTGTAGTGGCGTCCCCAAGGGGATTCGAACCCCTGTTACCGCCGTGAAAGAGCGGTGTCCTAGGCCTCTAGACGATGGGGACCTCGCGGCGTTTTGGGAGCCCTCTAGACCACTAAAGGTAAAGCGGGCAAAAGGTTTATCTTCTTTTCACTAAACATTTTATTCTGCACAGTATTTTAGCTTAAGCGCTTTAACTTATTATACTTATTTCTTCCGATCTTCCGATAGAGCTTCCAAGACTGATCTCCCAGAAACTTATTCTGAAAAATTTGGAGGCAAAACAGAACAATGGAGCTAAGCGGGATCGAACCGCTGACCTCTTGCATGCCATGCAAGCACTCTCCCATCTGAGCTATAGCCCCATGAGAAACTTAGGCATTCTACGGAGTCTTCTATAACTCTGTCAATATCTGTTTCAGGAGCGAAATATTTTTAAACACTTTAATGGAAGTTAATAAAATTGAAGGCTGCTTTGGCCAATTATACAAAAGCTTCAATATAGTATTTAATTGACTCAGGGATTTATATTTCCCTATTACAAGTATAGAATCAAGTCCTTACTAATTACTATCAGGGGGCTTCCATGAAATTATTTTGTGTCCGCCATGGTCGTGCTGAACAGCTACCGGATCATACAGGTGAACGATCACTGACTCAAGAAGGAATTAATGAAGTTAGTAAGTTGGCTGCTTACTTAAAACATCGAGGAGTATATGTTACGCATCTCATGCATAGTGGAAAATTGCGAGCACAACAAAGTGCAGAAATTTTGGCTGTATTAGAACATCAGACTGTAGAAGTTTGCGCACTATTAAGGTCCGATCACTCTATAAAGCTTTTAATCGACCTTATTCAAGAATGGAATGATGATACTATGCTAGTAGGACATATGCCTTTCATGTCTCAGCTAGTAAGTACTCTTATTTTAGGGAAATACAGCTACGATATCCTTCGTTTTTTACCTGGAACAATAGTCTGTTTAGAGCGAATAGAAAACCATCGATGGATACTTAACTGGGTGATACGTCCAGATTTAGTACCAGATTGAGGAAATTAATTTTTTGTTCTAGCTATAGTTTTTCTTCGCTGTTTTTTAATTTGCTGTTTTTTAATTTTTTTAGTCGGTTATTCGGATTGGTTAGTTATTCGGACGGAGCTCTTTGTTCTCAGCTATATATTTTTAGTTATTAGTAAGGTATCTTGCTTTTATTTTTACTTAATTGTATTTTTTCATTCGATCTCTACGACGACTATTTAGTAAATTATCTTTGACAAGTCAGGAAAAATATGTGTAATAGAATTAACATGTGGAAGTATCGTAGCGTGGTATTTTATTTTCTTTAATTTCAGTACTCGTGATACACCGTGATAGGGAAAATACACAGTATTTACTATTTCATTCTTTGATTAGTTCTTGCACAATCTTCTTTTCTTGTTTGTTCAGAAAGAGTGGACATGTAATACAGTGTTTTTGGTGCAAGGATCAGTTTGTGGGTAATCTCTATTGTAATGCAACCCACGACTTTCTGTACGCAAGAGAGCACTTTGAACTATCAAGTTAGCAACGGTTATAATATTTCGTAATTTGATAAATGAGCTGGTGGGTGATGGGGAGAATGTGTTGATTTGTTGTGTAATTTCCTGTAATTGCTTCTTTGCATAGTTAAGTCCTTTATTGGTGCGAATTATGCCTACATGATCCCACATGATTTTTCTGACACGTTGGATGAGCAAATCCAAATATGGACGTTCATCTACTGTTACTACAGAAGCACCAGTAAAAATCAGAGGATCATTTTCTCTAGCTTCTGATGTTATCTCGTCACATGAATAATTGGATGAATGAAGAGCCTTGAGAATAGCTTGTGCGCTATTATCCGCAAATACGAGACATTCTAATAAGGAATTGCTGGCCATACGGTTAGCACCGTGTAACCCTGTAAAGGAGACTTCACCGATAGCATAAAGGTTGAGGATATCCGTTTGCCCACTTAAATTTGTCATAACTCCTCCACAAGTATAATGAGCGGCTGGCACTACTGGTAAAGGTTCTTTTGTCATGTCTAAGTCATATTTAAGGCACATAGAATAAATAGTTGGGAAAGTTTTTTTAATAAAATTGGCAGAGCTGTGGCTAATATCTAAATAGATACAATCTAATTGGTTCTTCTGTAACTCTGCGTAGATAGCTCGAGCAACAATATCACGAGGAGCCATTTCTGCTCGTTTATCATAACTGGGCATGAAACGTTTTCCATTGGGAAGTAATAAATAACCCCCTTCTCCACGGACAACTTCAGAAATTAAATAATAATTGGCTAAAGGATGATAAAGACAGGTTGGATGGAATTGATTAAATTCTAGATTTGCTACACGACATCCTGCTCGCCAGGCCATCGCTATTCCGTCACCACTAGCACAATGAGAGTTACTAGTATGCAGATAGACAAAACTAGCTCCACCAGTAGCAAGTACTGTGTGGCAGGCAATGAAAGTTAAGCATGAACGTTTCTCGGTATCATAAACAAAGGCTCCCCTACAGATTTTATTTTCAATAAGCAAATCTATTGCCACATGACTTGTGAAACAATCAATGTTAGGATGATTAGCTACTTGTTCAGCCAAAGTTTTTATAACCACCGCTCCAGTCTTGTCTAAAGCGTGTAAAATTCGACGCCGGCTATGGCCACCTTCTTGAGTTAAGTGGTATCCTTTTTTAGAATCTATAGTAAATCGAACCCCTTGTTGGATTAGCCATTCAACCGCTATCTTGGCTTGAGATAAGGTAGCGCGAACAATAGCGGGATCACATAAACCACATCCTGTGTTTAGTGTATCTTGAACGTGTAATTCCACACTATCATCAGTAAATCCCATAACTGCGGCGATTCCCCCTTGAGCTTGAGAGGAGGAGGAGCCGGCTGTGAGGCCTTCTTTACTAAGGATAGCTACTTGAGCTTCATTAGCAAGACTTAGTGCAAGTCTCAGCCCTGCAGCACCGCTGCCAATAATCAGCACATCATATTTTGAGCATAATATTGAATTCATATTACAGAATCTTAATTAAGAGATAAGGAGCACGAATCGTGCGACACCTGTCAATTTATATTACTAGTTTTAACATTACTAAAAAGCGTTACGGATTCACTACAGCTTTGTTTTCATTAATAATGGCGTTTATACTGATCAATTTTAGAATGCAGTTTTAAAATATGTTCCTAAAATCTCCTGCTACTTATTCAGAATTATAATTTTCATGATGAGCTGCTACAATCAAAGCTACACAAGCTGTTAATTTTTTCCCTGTAGGAATGTCTAGAAATTCATTGGGTCCATGCGCATTTGATTTAGGTCCCAGAAGTCCGGTAATCATAAATTGAGCATTCGGAAACATCTTACCTAACATCCCCATAAAAGGGATGGTACCGCCTTCGCCAAAATAGGCGGCTGGATTACCAAAGAATTGGTAAGAAGCGGTTTGATTAGCAGCAGCAAGCCAATTGCTCAATGGAGGAGCTAACCAGCCACTAGAAGCAGCTTCAGGAGAAAAAGATATCTTTGCGTGGTAAGTAGGATCTTTTTCTAAAACATCTTTTAATACGATCGACGCTTTTTTAGCATCAATTGTTGGAGGCAGGCGCATAGATAATATTATTCTTAGAGAAGGTATGGATACATTTCCAGCATTTGCTACTGGAGGTAAACCATCAAGCCCGGTCACACTGAGCTGGGGGCGCCAAGTTCCATTTAACAATAATTCGGTAACATTAGAAGTCACTGGTTTAACGCCAGGTAAAAACGGTAGAGCATCTTGAATAGCTCCTATTCTAAACGCCTGGGCTGCTTCTTCTATCTGCTCTTTGTACCTATTAGGTATAGGAGCTTTTAATGCTTCTAAAATTACAGTTCCTGTAGTACTTTCTTCAATTCGATCTAAAAGATGACGCAGGATAGAAAAAGGTGAAGGAACAATGCCGCTTCCAGTTCCTGAATGAATGCCATTTTTTAGTACCTCGATTTTTAGTTCCCCCCAAACAAGCCCTCGTAGGGAAGTAGTGCACCATAACTGATCATAATTGATACAGCCACTATCCAAGCAAATAACAAGGGTTGGCGCTCCAATACGACTATTTAAATGCTCAAGATAAGCAGGTAAGTCAACACTACCACTTTCTTCTGATCCTTCAATGATTACGATGCATCGTGCATGTGAGATTTGATAACGTTGTAAGGTAGCAATAACAGTGAGTGAGGCAAATACGGCATATCCGTCATCTGCTCCTCCTCGGCCGTATAATTTATTTTCTTTCAACACAGGTTTCCAGGGTCCAAGATCTTCATCCCATCCAGCCATTTCAGGTTGCTTGTCCATGTGGCCATAAAACAATATGGTTTTGTCAATAGTTCCTGGAATTTCAATAAATAATAGAGGAGTTCGTTTAGGCAATTGCACTACTTCTAATTGCATCCCATGAATGGGTTGTTTTTGACACCAATTCACTAGAAGAGTCATAGCCTTTTCCATATAGCCGTTTTCTTTCCAATTATCATCGTAATATATTGATTTATTAGGAATTTTAATATATTCCATTAATTTTGGGATGATGCTGTTATCCCAGGTGTTGGAAATAGCTTGATAAATTTCACTGATGTGAGTTGCAAAACGATTATTAGTCATCTGAATTCCTAACTAAGAGTGTGATATGATAGAGGAAAAAAGACGATTAGTGCAAGATTAAGATAGAGGTTCTTTAGCCCTAATGGAAAATTGGCTACATTATTTGAGCTATAATAAGTCACACAAAACTCGCTCTGCTAAAAAAATAATAGACAAAAATTGAAAAATTCAGTTAGGATCGATAGTCGAGTAACAATGCAATCTATCACATATCCACAGAAATAATTCAATCAATTTAGAAGCAAATATAGTTTTTTGGTTGTTGATTGCTATCTATTTTAGGATAGTAGTGGAACAAAGTTTTCAGTGCTAATTATTTAAAACTCCTTGATTAGTGCAAACTAATAAATTTATAATTTTTTCCAGCTTATTAATTTGAAAGCTGTATAGCTTGCAAATGTTTGTACAAATACAAATAAATAAACTATCTGAGCTTGTTAAATTTTCTTTACTTCATCTAATTAAATTGCATAATTAATAGTATGTGATTCAATACGTTCGTGCTAAAACATATAAAGTATTTAATTCGCTGCGTTAATTTATTGGAACCCCCGAAAAATGTTTCATTATTAGAAGGTGGAAAAAATCTTATTTCACTTTCAGAAAAAGAATTACGATTGATATTATGCTAGAAAATAGAAGGATTTTTCAATATCTTAATTTGTTAGGCGATTGGAAGGTAATGAAATATAGTATTCCTGCTGCAACTTATTAGAAAGAGAAGAGCTGAAAAAAGGGGTCTTTCATTAAAATTAACTAGGTTAATCTAAAATACGTGTTATCCAGATCAATTGACATTCTACGAACCTAAAGTACTATTTTTTAACGAAATGACTCAGTGCTCAATCTAGAAACGACCTAATTTATTCCTAGACCTATCCAAAGAAATTGATCATGAACAAGAAATTATCAATAATTTTAATTAATTGTGCGGAAATGAAGATTATTAAAGCTATTACTCAATAAGTAGTTGGTTAGTAGAAGTAAGCTAGAATTGTGGGAAAAAGCATATTTTATCCTTACTTAAGCGATTGAAAACTGAAGTCGCGGAAAATTCTTCAATTTATTAGTCAAAACTTATGCACACGATTACAGAAAGCATTCATTTTTAAGCACTGTGGTGCGAATCAACTAGCATACTGTCGAATTTCTACTTATCGATTAGTTTATCAACTATTCGATTTATTAAGTAAATATCTTTCAAACTGATTTGGAATTTTTATGAGGCAACTCTATTATAGGAAATCCTATATAAGAATAATGTCAATTTCCATTTTATAATAATGAAGAAATATTTCTGTATAGAACCTTATTTTAAAGAATAAAAGTTTATTTAAGTTAAGATCTTGGTTATTTCAGTGTGAATAAATGGCATTATTCTGAATAACATTTTGTAAAATCTTAAGATGATAATTATAATTTTTTATTACTTAATAATGATACAGTCCTTCTCAAAGAAGAATTTTATTTGTTATAAAAAAATCACTTGATTATCATCTTATTTTTAAATAGTTTTTGTTTATGGTAATTAATACCATATTCTCATTTCATTTATTATGTTTTAGTGATAATTATCATCCTATTTACACCACTATTGTAGAAACTTCTTTGGAACAACAACTGCTATCGTTCTATTGAAATCTATATGCCATTTTTTTACTCGACTAACCAAGGTATTTCCGAAGATCTAAGTAATGTACTAATCTAACTTGTTGATTTTATTTGGGAAGTCAAATTAATCCACTTAAAATTTAAAGCCTCATTAATAACAATATCTAAAGATATTGTTATTAATCTAAAATAGTTACGTTTTATCGAATTTAGATACGATCTGATTATTGTGTTCATTTTCTGATATAAGTCTAGCAGTATCGATACGTATTCTATGGTTTTAACCAGTGATTCTCTGTTCTCTCGCGAGATACACTATTCTATAAAATATCAGCCTTTTCGTTCTCATGGAAAATATTGTCGCTACCCTTAAAATAGGCAATAAAGATAAGTTTTGCTTATCGAGTTATCTTTGACGTTGAAGTGATATTTCTTCATTCTTAATTACGATTTTGATATAATGTTCGGCAGCCAGCTAAACAGTCGCTCAGCACAACTGGGAGGAAAGTCCGGGCTCCATAGGGCAGAGTGCCAGGTAATCCCTGGGAGACGTAAGTTTACGGAAAGTACAACAGAAAGTATACCGCTGTCGAGAATTCGACAGTAAGGGTGAAATGGTGCGGTAAAAGCGCACCGTGTTGCTGGTAACAGCAATAGCGATGGTAAACCCCACTCGGAGCAAGACCAAATAAAAATCCTTAATCGTGTGCCCGCACATGTGGATTTGGGTAGGTTGCTTGAGGTGCATGGTGACATGTATCCTAGATAGATGACTGTTCACGACAGAACCCGGCTTATCGGCTGGCTTTTTTTATTTTTACTAAGGAAAAGTAATATTCTGTCTGTGATTATTTATAAAGTTAGGGTTATTAGGGATAGCAAATGTATTTATCAATCTTTCTATATATAAGCCAAGCTTTAAGTCAAAAGCATGATTTTATTTTTGATGAATTAAGACAGGTATTTTTAAATTATCTGAAAAATGTATGTGGATCCCTAAGTTAAGACAGGTTCTGAGCTCTTATCCGAGTTTTGGGTTGCAATAGCTCTTCCTCGGCAACCTTTCTCTTGCCTAGACTTGATGTCTAAAATAAATAATCATTCGAAAGCATGTGCCGATACAAGAGATGCTATGAATGTTAGATTAGTTACATACTGATTAGGGGGTTTAGTTGGGTTGACTATTCGCTTCGCTACTGGCTAGCGCACAGATTGAATTACTTCAACATTATTGACAGCATTTTTTTAGAGTTTCATTAGAAACTTTAAGGATTGAATAATTATATAAGTTATTTTTAACTATATTTATTTTCTGATTCCATGTCCTCATAATTATTATTACTTCGTTAAAAGTTCTCAAATTATTAAAGAGAAAAAGAAGCATTTGCACTGTATAACTATTATTTAGATTATTTTAAAATAACAGCCAATACTTCCGTTATAGCGTGAAGAAATTAGGCTTTTAATTGTTGATTTTAGATAATTTCCCTTTATTCTCAATAGTAATGCTAGGGAATACACAATTGGCGATAAAAATAGCTGACTAATCAAGTGTTAATATGTTTAGTTTTTAAAAAATCAGGAACTGTTTTTAAAATTATGAAAACTTTTTCTAAATTAAAACTAAATTAAAATCAAAATCTGGATAATGTAATAATACAGCATCCTAATTTAAGTTTAAAAACGCTGTATGGTTATGAAGTTAATTGTTCTAACTATTTCTTTTTTCAGATTATTTAATAATTCCCTACTGAAATACTTAATGAGATTCTTCCGAAGGTTATTATATAGATATAGCAGCATTGACCTTTTAAGTAAGACTACACATCCTGCGTTAAAATTTGATTTAGTAGAGGAAGACGTTTTTTGTCTGAAAAATAGGAATGTTAACTACAAAGCTATAAAAAATATATTAAAAGTAATTATGAAAAGCTGATCATAATAAGCAAGTTAATATTGAATGAGTTGACTAAACAGCTAAAAAATCGTTAGGCTTATTTAAAGATCAAAAATTAAAATATAATTTGCCATCCAAGAAAAAGTATGTGTTGCAGTTAAAAAATAGGATGATTTACGGTCCTCAATCATTTTACCAGTGTTTTGCTTTAAATACCCCTAACTTTTTTCTCTCTCTCAAAAGTAGGTTAAGAAAAGGAGGTAAAGGGGGTGTTTCCTTATTTTTCTAAAATGATTTATGAACTTAAAACGTATTTTAGAAAAATTAGAAAAAATAGTATAATTTTATTAACTATATGAATATTCTAATGTTCTAAATCTTATAATGTTATTGCCGTTGATTAGAAAGAGTAATGTATTCAACCAACTTAACTATCTGATTTGCTTGAAAACGAAGCAGATAGAATGTTAGTGATCACTATTGATAAAATGGAATATTGTCTTTTACCTTATCCCTTATCATTAAGACCTCAGTTGGGAAAATTGAAACAATGGAGAATCTATCAAGATACCATCCGGAAATATGTAAGATAGGATAAATTATGATACTTTTAAAATAATGAGAAAATTTAGATTATAAAGTGAAGCGTAATGGGTAGTATAAGAATTAATTAGCAGAAGGAATTTTTATTGAAGAAAAGAAAATTGCCGCCAAAATTAAGAACAATTTCTTTTAAAAATGAAGCACCAGCCGGTTTTATTTAACGAAGTAATGAAAGGATTAACCGTTCGCCAAAATGGAATTTATGTCGATGCAACATTTGGAAGAGGAGGGCACAGTCTCGGTTTATTAAACCGATTGGGTCCTAGAGGCCGTTTATTGGCAATAGATAAAGATCCTGAAGCCATTGTAATCGGTTCTGAAGGTTACTTTCGTGAAGATCATCGATTCTCTATCGTTCACGAAACTTTTTCGAATTTAGAGAAAGTGGTACAAGATCGCGCATGGTATGGAAAAATAGATGGAATCGTGCTTGATTTAGGTGTTTCATCACCACAATTAGATAAGCCAGAGCGAGGTTTTAGTTTTATGAAGGATGGGCCATTGGATATGCGAATGAATCCAGCACAGGGTATAGACGCAGCAACTTGGCTTAATCAAGCTAGAAAAGACGATATCCGATATGTACTCTGGAATTATGGTGAAGAACGTTATGCCAAAAGTATTGCAGAAGCAATTGTAGAAGCGCGAGAAAAAAAACCTATTATCCGTACGTTACAATTAAGAAAAATTATAGAAAAGGCATCATCCTATCGTGAAATTAAAAAACAGCCAGCAACACGTACGTTCCAAGCGATTCGAATTTTTATTAATCGTGAATTGGATGAATTACGTGAATGCCTCCCTCAATGTTTGGAAATATTGACGATAACGGGGCGATTATGTGTGATTAGTTTTCATTCGTTAGAAGATCGCATTGTTAAACGCTTTATTCAAAAAGAATCACATGACTTCTTGCCACGCGAGTTACCTATTTTAGCAAATGAGATAAAACACCGTTTGAAAAAAATAGGGACTTTGACTAAGCCTACCGAGATGGAAATTAGAGAAAACCCGCGAGCACGAAGTGCTCGCCTACGAATTGTGGAGAAATTAGCATGAATACTGCTGAAATTAGTACGAAAACTGCCGCAACTCGTATCATTTTTACTAAAAATCTGAGGAAACAAAATCATGCGTTTCAAGTAACAAAGCAAAGAATTTTAGTCGTTTCCCTGGTAATGGCTTTATTATGTTCAGCCTTTGGCGTTATTTACATTAAAGATCTTAATCGACGATTATTTATTCAGTATCAAATTTTACAACGTGAAAAATCCGAAAAACTTATTCAATTGGGAAAATTGTTATTAGAACAAAACACTTGGTCCACACAATCGCGGGTCCAACGAATAGCACAACAACAGCTGGGAATGCAAATTCCTACCGGAAAGAAAGTTGTATTAGTCAATGAAATATGATACGAATGTTACCCTTAGGTAGTGTGCGTGCACGAGCGTGGCGATTTTACGTGTTATGGTTTTTACTGTGTATCACAGTAGTCGGATTGTTATGGCGCCTAATTGATTTAAATATCTTGGATCGATCTTTTTTACTAAAACAAAGTAAGGCAAGAATCCTTCGTGTTATCAATATTCCGGCTTACCGTGGTATGATTACTGATCGATTAGGAGTACCTTTAGCTATAAGTACTCCGGTTGATTCCGTCTGGGTTAATCCACGGTTATTTCAAGCAACACCTTCTCAGTTTGTCGCGCTCTCATATTTCTTGCATCTGCCTATTGCTTTTATTAAAAAACGAATTCAAAAAGGAGCAAATCACCAATTTGTTTATTTAAAACGAGGTAATCCTCCCTATATTGCAGAGGAAATTCGCCAATTACATATTCCAAATATTTTTTTTCAACGTGAATATCGGCGTTATTATCCTGAAGGAGAGATAACAGCTCATGTGGTTGGGCTCACCAATATCGATGATCAAGGACAAGAGGGTTTAGAATTAGCTTATAACCGATGGTTGTCAGGAAAGTCTGGAAAAATGGAAGTGATTAAAGACCGCTTGGGCCATATAGTGGCGAATATTGATTTAGTGAAAAAACCTATTCAAGGGCATGATTTAACTTTAAGCCTCGATCACCGTATTCAATATTTAGCCTATCAAGCTTTAAAAGAAACAGTTTCGACCTATCATGCAAAAGCTGGCTCTGCAGTAGTATTGGATGTAAAAAGCGGAGAAATTTTAGCGATGGTTAATCAACCTAGCTACAATCCAAACAACCGACCAGTAAGATACGATGGTCGTTATCGCAATCGGGCAATGACTGATATATTTGAACCAGGATCTGTAATTAAAGCGTTTACTATCGTTTTGGCATTAGAAAGTGGAAAATATACACCAAGCACTAAAATTGATACTAATCCGGGATGGATGAAAATCGGCAGTTATCGAATTAGTGATGATGGTTTAAATTTCGGTGTTATTTCACTAACACAGTTATTGCAGCATTCAAGTAATATCGCTGCAGCAAAAATTTTGTTGTCACTCAAACCAAAACATTACTATTCTCTATTATATGCATTAGGATTTGGGCAACGCACCAATAGCAGTTTCCCGGGAGAATCTTCCGGAACATTAGTTTCTCACAATACATGGGTACCTTCTAGAGTTGCGACTTTAGGCTACGGTTATGGTATGGCAGTTACCACTATCCAATTAGCTCAAGCCTATGCCATTTTGGGATCAGGAGGAATGAAAAGACCAATAACTTTTTTAAAATCAGAGCGTTCACCAAATAGTATACGGATTTTACCAGAAAAAGTAGCAAAAACAATTGTAAGAATGTTAGAAACAGTGGTCCAAAAAGGTGGTACGGGAATCCAGGCAGCTGTGTATAGATATTGTGTAGCTGGTAAAACCGGCACTGCTTACATTTCCGGGCCAAAAGGCTACGATAAACAGCATTATATGTCTTCTTTTGTTGGAATGGCGCCGGCTAAAAATCCCAAATTGGTAGTAGCTGTCGTTATCCGTGATCCCCAAAATGAACATTTTGGGGGACTAGTAGCAGCCCCCTTATTTTCCAAAATTATGAGTGGGGCTTTACGAGTATTAGATATTTCGCCAACCCCATCAAATTGACTTTTACTTCCTTCTTAATATTTTGCGATTATAGCTTCGTCTAGGAGTATCTATTTATATTATAATTCTTGGATGAATGGTGTCTTTCTCAATCGATTGTTAAAAGGGTTTAGCAATGAGTTGCCATTCGATATATTAATTCGAGGGCTTCAAACTGATAGTCGAAAGGTTCAGGAGGGTGATCTTTTTATTGCCCATCCTGGAATACATAAAGACGGGCGTCATTATATAAAAGAAGCGATCGATAAGCGAGCAGCAGCTGTTTTTTTCGATGCACATAATTATGAGCTTTTAATAAAAAGCTCAATCCCTCTAATTCCTATTGTAGGACTACAAAATAGAGTAGGTCAGATTGCAGCCCGTTTTTATAGCCATCCAACAAAGGACCTAAAAATTATTGGCGTTACAGGAACTAATGGAAAAACTTCATGTACGCATTTTATTGCTCAATTATTACAATCCCAATGCATTTCATGCGCTGTACTGGGTACTCTTGGTTATGGTTTTTTAAGGAATTTAACAAAAATAAGTCACACTACCCCAGCTCCTCTCCAATTACAACAAATTTTTGCACAGATGCGAAAAGAAGGAGCAACATCTGTTGCAATGGAAGTTTCTTCGCATGCACTAGATCAGCGACGAGTGAGCGGAGTGCATTTTGATATCGCTCTTTTCACTCAGTTATCCTATGATCATCTGGATTATCATAAAAGTATGGAAAATTATGCTCGAGCAAAAGAATTATTATTTCAGCAAATTGGTTTGAGTTATGGAGTGATTAATTGCGATGATGAGTTTGGCAGATATCTTATTGCGAAGTATCATAAAAAACTAATGCTAATTGGTTATTCTATGGGAAAGATAAAGGACGATCGGGTTCCATTAATAATGGTCACAACTATAAAAACATTAACACAGGGATTTTCAATAACTGTTCAAACACCGTGGGGGAATGGTACATTTATTACCTCACTCTTTGGGCGATTTAATATTATTAATCTCTTAGCTACTCTTGGAGTACTTGGATTATTTGGTATTCCTTTAGAAAAAGCATTTTCGGAATTATCAAAATTAAAAAATGTGCCAGGGCGAATGCAGTTAGTAAAATGTACTGGAGGTCCACAGGTAGTAGTAGATTATGCACACACTCCTGATGCATTAGAAAATGCGTTGATATCATTGCGAGAACGTTGCCGCGGCCGATTAATTTGTATTTTTGGCTGTGGTGGTGATCGTGATCGAGACAAACGGCCAAAAATGGGAGCTATTGCAGAATACTATGCGGATCAAGTTATTGTAACCACTGATAATCCGCGCAGCGAATCACCTTTGGCAATTATTCAAGATATTCAGTCAGGATTTAAAAATCCGAAACCGGTGATAGTTGAAACTAATCGCGCTATCGCGATTCATAATGTGATGCAAAAAACCACAGTCAATGATATTGTTTTAATTGCAGGTAAGGGACATGAAACTACCCAAATTATTGGAAACAGGGTTTTGCCTTTTAATGATGTGCAGCAGGTTAAGAAGGCGTTAAACTTATGAAGCTTTCACAAATCGCTCGTATTCTCAACGCAAAATTCAAAGGAAAAGATAAGGATTTTAAATCTTTTAGTATCGATACTCGTACTATCCAACCCAGGAGCATTTTCATTGCTTTGCAAGGCCCACGTTTTGATGCCCATGATTTCGTAGAAGTAGCAGTAGAAAAAGGAGCTGTAGGAGCAATTGTTAGTCGCCCAATAAAAACCTCCTTGCCAAAAATTTACGTCAATAATACTCATGCCGTTCTTATTCAACTAGGAAATCATCAACGTAATCAAATGAAAGAAGTAATGGTCGTGACAGTGACGGGTAGTTGTGGCAAAACAACCACCCGGGCATTACTTACCAGTGTTTTTCGCCAAAAAGGCAATGTGTTAGCTAGCGAAAGGAGTTTTAATAATAATATTGGATTACCGTTAACTCTCTTAAGATTGAATGCCAAGCATGATTATGCTGTGGTAGAGCTTGGAGCGAGCCATCCTGGAGAAATTTTCGAGCTAACACAAATAGCAAAGCCTAACATTGCTATCATTACTAATGCAGGCCCTGCGCACTTAGAGGGATTTGGAAGTATTGGAGGCGTAGCAAAATCGAAGGGGGAAATTTATCAAGGATTATCGTCTAATGGAATTGCTATTGTTAACAATGACGATTATTTTTCAGATTTCTGGAAAGAAATAATAGGTGTTCGGCGAACGATTACTTTTGCATGTAATAATCCAGCCGATGTCACTGCAAAAAATATTTTAGTAAATTCTGAAGGACAGCCACACTTCCGATTGATTTTACCAAACGGAGAGATTGATGTGCAACTGTCGCTCCTAGGCAAACATAATGTAATGAATGCCTTAGCAACAGCAGCTGCTGCCTACTCTCAGCATTTGCCAATTGCAGCGATAAAATCCGGTTTAGAAAACGCTTGCGCAGTTGATGGACGATTAGTATCTCGGAAAGGATATAAAGGCGCTACTATTATCGATGATAGTTATAATGCAAATCCATTGTCAGTATCTGCTGCTATCGACGTTTTAGTTAATTGTTTCGGCAGTCGATTGATTTTGGTGTTAGGAGATATGCTGGAATTAACTGATAGTGTGGATCAGTTACATCGTAAGGTGGGTGAGCAGGCATTGCAATCTGGTATTCATGAATTATTTTGTTGCGGATCTTTGGCTTATTATACCGCTGAGGCCTTTGGAAGTAATGCATATCATTTTAGTAATAAAGAAAAATTACTGACAGCATTAAAAAATAATTTAGATGAAAATACTGTCGTATTGATAAAAGGTTCTTTTTCCATGAATATGGGAAAAATTGTGAATGGACTAATCGAGAAATAAGCAATGTTGCTCTGGCTCACTAATTTTTTAAGTCACCATTTTCGTAGTTTTTGCGTTTTTAATTATTTTAATTTAACATTTCGTTCAATTGTAAGTGCTTTGACTGCATTAGTTATTATTTTCACTTTTTGTCCCTTTTTAATAACAAAACTTAAAAGATTACAAATTGGTCAAATAGTAAGAGATGACGGACCTCAGTCCCATTTTAATAAATCTGGAACTCCTACTATGGGAGGTATTCTTATCATTTTTTCTATTACGATTAGCACCTTATTATGGGGAGATCTTACCAATCGATTTATATGGATTATCTTGTTAGTTGTAGTACCTTTTGGGCTTATAGGTTGGATTGACGATTGTCGTAAGGTAATGAAAAAAAATAGCAAGGGATTATCTGCACGTTTGAAATACTTGTTTCAATCTCTAATTGGTCTTATAGCAGCAATTTATCTCTATCTGACAGCTACAAATCTGGCCGAAACCCAATTAGTCATCCCATTTTTAAGAAAGATAGCACCCAATTTGGGTCTTCTTTATATTTTTCTTGCTTATTTTGTCATAGTAGGTAGCAGTAATGCAGTAAATTTAACCGATGGGTTAGATGGTTTAGCTCTTATGCTTATTATAGTGATTAGTAGTGCCTTAGGAATTTTCGCTTACTTTAGTGGAAATCGTCTTTTTGCAGAATATTTAACGATCCCATATATTCCAGGAGTTAGTGAAATTGTTATTTTTTGCAGTGCTTTAGTAGGTGGTGGATTAGGTTTTTTGTGGTACAACGCTTATCCTGCTCAAGTTTTTATGGGGGATGTAGGTTCATTAGGATTAGGTGCTGCTTTAGGGATAATTGCAGTGATAGTGCGCCAAGAGATAGTTTATTTTTTTATGGCAGGAACTTTTGTTCTTGAAACCCTCTCTGTTATTATTCAAGTCGGTTATTTTAGGCTATCTGGTGGTAAGCGGGTTTTTCTTATGACGCCACTACATCATCATTTTGAATTAAAAGGTTGTCCTGAGCCCAAAGTTGTTGTTCGTTTTTGGATTGTTACCTGTATTCTAGTGCTTTTTGGCTTATCTACTTTAAAATTAAAGTAATATGCAAGACAAACAATTAATCGTTATTGTAGGATTAGGTAAAACAGGATTATCTTGCTCCAAATTTTTGGTAGAGACAAATCGATCTTTCGCAGTCACCGATAATCGAAAAAAACCTCCGAAATTAAAAGAATTCGTCAAGGCTTATGCTAATGTAGAATTAGCGTTAGGTGACTTTTCTGAAAATTTATTAAATGAAGCACAAGAAATTATATTAAGTCCTGGAGTACCTCTTTATGAACCTGCTATTGCCAGGCAGGCGGCGATGGGTAAATCCATTATTAGTGATATTGAATTATTCGCTTGTGTAGCCAAAAAACCTGTTATTGCAATTACTGGTTCTAATGGTAAGTCGACAGTGACAACAGTTGTGGGATTAATGATGAAGGCTGCGGGAATGAATGCCATTGTTTGCGGTAACATCGGACAACCTGTACTACAACAACTCCACTCTGATCCTGAATATTACGTTCTAGAATTATCGAGTTTTCAATTGGAAACAACTTTTTCCCTACAACCTCATGTTGCAACAATACTAAATATTAGTGAAGACCATATGGATCGATATACTAGTCTGAAAGAGTACATGCAAGCTAAGCGAAGAATCTACAATTCCTGTCGAACACCTGTTGTCAATGCAGATGAACCGGAGATCTGGAAAAATCTTTCATTCAAAGAAAAACCTCTATCCTTTGGATTAAAGAATCAAGCTGATTTTTCATTAACAGAACGTGATAATAAAACCTTTATCACATATCGGGGTAGAAGGCTTATGCCTATTGAAGAATTAAAACTAAACACCCACCACCACATCCAAAATGTATTAGCCGCTTTAGCTTTAGGAAAAGCAGCGGACGTGCCTATGGGAGCTATGCTTAAAGTTTTGTCTGACTTTACGGGAATCCGTCACCGTTGTCAGTGGGTACGAAAATATAAAGAGGTAGATTATTACAACGATTCGAAGGGAACTAATGTTGGTGCAACTCAAGCAGCTATTATCAGTTTGGGAGAAGCTAGAAAAGGAAGATTAATTTTAATTGCAGGTGGACAGAGCAAGGGAGCTAATTTTTCCGCTTTGAGAAATGTAATCAAACGTTACGTGAAGCACATCGTTTTAATTGGTGAAGATGCATCAAGATTAGAAAAAGCTCTGGAAGGCTGTACAAAAATTTCAAGGTTTTCTTCTATGAAAGAAGCTGTAAAAAAATCTACGGATATTGCGCACCCAGGTGATGTAGTTTTGTTATCCCCGGCCTGTGCCAGTTATGATATGTTTCAACACTATGAACATCGAGGTGATGTGTTTATTGAAATGGTGGAAAAACTTTAATGCAGCAAAAATCGATATTCTCAAGGTCTTATGACCGTTGGGTTATTATTTCTACTTTATCCTTGCTAGTATTTGGTTTACTTATGGTGGCTTCAGCCTCTATGGTTATTTCAGATCAGCGATTTAATTACCCTTTTCATTATTTTATTCACCAATTAGTTTATTTAATTTTAGGCTTACTACTTGCCGTTATAGCTTCTCGTGTGCCAATTAAAATTTGGCAGAAATATAATGGCTATTTATTTTTATCAGGTTTTTTATTACTAATAATGGTTTTATTACCAGGAGTTGGCAAAATGGTTAACGGAGGTCGCCGCTGGATCCAGTTGGGATTTTTTTCGCTGCAAGTTTCAGAAGTTGTGAAATTAGCCGCAATTTTATATTTAGCGAGTTATGTGCAACGCTACCAAAATGAAGTGCGTGAAAAACTTAAAGGGTTTTTAAAACCCATGATCCTTGTAATATTTTTGTCTGGTTTACTATTGTTAGAGCCTGATTTTGGAACAGCTGTTGTTATTACTATGACTTATATGGCTATTTTATTTCTCAGTGGTGTGCGCTTATGGCCTTTTTATATATTGTTAATTTTAGTAATAATTTCTTTAACTTTATTGGCAATTTTTTCCCCTTACCGATTGCGACGACTATTGGTTTTTCTAAACCCTTGGCATAATGCTTTCAGTTCAGGTTACCAATTAACTCAATCATTAATTGCGTTTGGGCGTGGAGGTTTGTTCGGTGTTGGTTTAGGTAATAGCGTACAGAAGCTGTTTTATTTACCGGAAGCACATACGGATTTTTTATTTGCAGTACTTTCTGAAGAGTTGGGTCTTATTGGTGAGCTTTTAGTGTTTACTTTGTTTATTATCTTAATTATTCGCATTTTTATAATTGGTCATCATGCTGAAACAAATGATCAATTGTTTTCAGCCTATGTTGCTTATGGTTTTGCTTTATGGTTCTGGTTACAGGCACTTATTAATATTGGAGTTAATATAGGTGTTTTGCCCACTAAGGGTTTAACTTTACCTTTTATCAGCTATGGAGGGAGTAGTATGTTAATTAATTGTTTAGTTATCGGGATCCTATTGCGCATTGCCCATGAAGTTCAGCAGAGTAATAGCACTAAACAATCTCGATTGACAAATTATTAATGTTAGAATTATTGCTAGCTTGAACGATGAATAGAAAAAACTCAGATAAAAAAAGAGGGGGGGGGTAGGTTGGTTCTGTTGGAACTTTCAAAATAAATGAAGCGAATATTAATTATGGCTGGAGGAACGGGGGGTCATATATTCCCTGCTCTCGCGGTGGCGCGCGCCCTAAGACAGCAAGATATAGAGATTTACTGGTTAGGAACTACGAGTGGTTTAGAAAAGAAATTAGTTTCTCCCGAGTTTCCGTTGAAATTTATTCAAATAAAAGCACTTCGAGGTAAAGGATTGGTGCGGAAATTTTTTATACCTTTTCGCTTGATTCGAGCAATTTTTCAGTCTTATCGAGTAATTCAACGAGTGAAGCCGAAAGTGATTTTAGGGATGGGAGGATATGTGGCAGGGCCTGGTGGGTTTGCTGCATGGCTAACTCAAACGCCCATAGTGATCCATGAGCAAAATGCAGTAGCTGGATTAACTAATCGGATATTAGCAAAAATAGCTCGATCTGTTTTGCAAGCCTTCCCAAATGTTTTTATTGATAAGAAAAATGTAAAGACTATCGGTAATCCTATTCGGATTGAATTAGTTAATACACCTTTACCACGAGCTCGCTTGATCAATCGGAAAGGACCTCTGCGAGTTTTAGTCTTAGGGGGTAGCCAAGGTGCTCGCCCGATTAATCAGAAAATGGTGACAACCTTAAGAAATTACCCTTATTCCCAAGAGCTTATGCTTTGGCATCAAACAGGCCAATCTGACTTTAAGTGGCTCAAGGAGGTTTATGAAACCCTACCTCTTGAGACTCGAGTCGACGCATTTATTGATGATATAGCTGAGGCCTATACATGGACTGATTTGATTGTTTGTCGTTCAGGTGCTTTAACAGTAAGTGAAATTGCAGCAGTAGGTATAGCTAGTATTTTGATTCCCTATCCTTATGCTGTAGATGATCATCAATTTCATAACGGTCGCTTTTTGGAAAAAGCAGGAGCTGCCATTATCATTCCAGAAAAATCATTAACGGAAAAATGTTTGATCCATTATTTTGAGCAATTTGCTCGTGACAGACAACGTCTGTTAACAATGGCAGAATGCGCACGAAGTTTATCAGAGCTAACAGCTGTGCAGAGTGTCATGAATGAATGTAAGAAAATACTATGATACTAGATGGCAAAACGATTAAACATATTCATTTCTTGGGGATTGGTGGGATTGGTGTTAGTGCCCTTGCTGAGATTCTTTTAAAAAAAGGGTACCGCATTAGTGGTTCTGATATTTCTCCAAATAAAAACACTGAAAGACTTTATCGTTTAGGAGCTGAAATTATATTTAATCATAACGGGAAAATCATCACAAAAGCTGACTGTGCTGTTTATTCAAGCGCAATTACGCTGACCAATCCTGAATTTATTGCTGCTCAACAAGTAAAAATCCCCATCTTAAAGAGGGGTCAAATGCTAGCTGAAATCATGATGGCTTATCAGTCAATTGCAGTAACTGGTACTCATGGTAAAACCACTACCAGTGCTCTTCTGGCTAATGCTTTTGTTATAGCTGGTTTAGATCCAACGTTTATGGTTGGTGGTATATTAAACGATAGTCAAACATCTGTACGGTTGGGGAGTGGGCCTTATTTTATTGCCGAAGCTGATGAAAGCGATGCGTCTTTCTTATATATGCATCCTAATATTGGTATAATAACGAATATAGATGCAGATCATCTAAGTATTACCTATGGTGGTGATTTTGACCGTTTAAAAGAGGCCTACATGCAATTTCTTCATCAAATTCCCGATGAGGGGGTGGCTGTTTTGTGTATAGATGATCTTGTATTAAATGAATTAATTCCGACTTTATCTCAGAAGATAATTACTTACGGTTTTTCCTCGAAAGCTAATTACCGAGCAAATAATTATTCACAAAAAGGTCTGAAAAGCTATTTTCAAGTTCATCGCTTTTTGCAAGATAAATCACCTCTATCTATTAAGGTTAATCTGGCGGGTAGGCATAATGCTCTTAATGCTTTAGTGGTCATAGCTGTTGGTGAGTTAATTGGAATTGATGAAAAAAAACTGTTGCAATCCTTGGAACAATTTTCTGGTGTAGATCGTCGTTTTACTATTAAGGGCGACATGATCCTTTCAAATGGACAAGCGCTCGTGATTGAAGATTATGGACATCATCCTAACGAAATTAAAGCAACCTTATCAGCAGCAAGAACCGCATGGCCTGAAAGACGGCTTATTCTTGTTTTTCAACCTCATCGTTACAGTCGAACACAAGAGTTAATGCACAACTTTGCTTCGGTTTTAACAGAATCTGATTTATTAGTGCTACTTGAAGTGTATAGTGCTAATGAAACTCCTATCCCGGGAGCTGATGGAAGGACATTATTAAAGGCTATTAAGCAACAGACCACTAAAAAAACTGTCTTTGTTCCAGCATTGCAAGATTTGCCAAAAATATTACGAAAGTTGGTACAGCCCAATGATATAATTATTCTTCAGGGTGCTGGTAGCGTGGGAGCTTCTGTAACAACTTTAATCAGAAACCGTAGTGAATTCTTTATTAATTAATGGGCGGCGGGCAGTATTTCGGCGTTTCAGATACGAGAAAAAAATTAATAATTTATGCGGGGATTTAATTTATAACCACAATTTAGCACATTACACTTCCTTGCGAGTAGGTGGTAATGCTGAACGATTTTATTGGCCTGCTAATATAGCAGATTTGCAAAATTTTCTTGCTCAATTACCACCTGATGAGCCATTAACCTGTTTAGGTTTGGGTAGTAACGTTTTAATTCGTGGTGGTGGAATTAGAGGAACGGTAATTTTAACTGTGAACCGATTAAAGGAAATTTCGTTTTTTAAAGAAGAAGATAAGCAATTAGTGATTCGTGCTGAATCGGGTGTAACTTGTTCTAAATTAGCGAAATTCTGTGTAAGCCAAGGACTAAAAGAGGGTGCTTTTTTTGCAGGAATTCCTGGAACTGTAGGTGGAGCTTTGGCCATGAATGCCGGTGCTTTCGGCAGAGAAACATGGTGTCATGTTATTCGTGTGGAAACAGTCGATCATTCGGGTATTCTCTATAAAAGACAGCCGGATGAATTTAAAATTAACTATCGTGAAATTCATGGCCTTAATAATCAATTTTTTGTTGCTGGTTATTTTTGTTTTGATCAGAAAGATATTAATAAAGCCAGGAAAGCTATAAATGTATTATTAAAAAAACGTGTTAATTTACAACCCATTGGGACTTTTAGTTGTGGTTCCGTCTTTCGCAATCCGCCTGGTGATTATGCGGCTCGGCTCATTGAGTCTGCAGGATTAAAAGGAACAAGAATCGGTAATACTAAAGTTTCAGAAAAGCATGCTAATTTTGTTATAAATATGGGAGAAGCAAACGCTTCCGATGTCGAATGTTTAATTCAATTCATTGCGCAACGAGTTTATAAAATTCATGGCATCCAATTAATAAAAGAAGTGCATATCCTTGGTGATCACTAACATCACATGAAAAATAAAATTAAATACTTTTGAGTAATCCAACTGCGAAAATCAATTACCTCTCTTTTAGGACTAATCATTTTTTCTACTTTTTTAATAGGAATATTATTAATATTGCGTAATCCTAAAACCTTACCTTTTCGTCAGATTAAAATAGACGCACCTGGCGCTTACCTTCAAGTACCAGAATTAAAAGATGTTATAATTCAAAATATTAGCGGAGGATTTTTTTCTCTTAATACGCATAAATTAAAATCAGCTTTAATAGTATTGCCGTGGGTATCTCATGTTTCTATTCGACGAACATGGCCGGATAAATTAGAAATTACTATTGCAGAACAACAGCCATTAGCACGATGGAACGGAACTCAATTAATATCAAAATTAGGTATACTGTTTACCCCGCCAATCTCGACAATCCCTAAAGATTTGCCTCAGCTTCAAGGACTGAATAATAGTGAAAAATTTGTTCTCGCTCGATTTGAGCAATTTAATCAATTATTGAAACCATTGCATATAAGGATAACCGCTTTAAGAGTAAGTGATCGTGAAGCTTGGTTTCTTGTATTAAACAATCATATCCGAGTTTATTTGGGGCACCAAGACATCAATCAACGATTTAAAAAACTGGTTCAGTTTTACCAAAAAATTATCGGAAATCGGAGCAATCAAGTGGACCATATTGATCTTCGCTATCCTAACGGATTAGCCATTCAGTGGAAAGCAGGATTTCTTAATTAATCCCTAAATTCCTAAGAAGAAGGAAAATAACTTATTTGAATGTAACACGGGATCTCACTGTCTTCTTATTTTTTTCTTCTTCAAAATAAGCCTAAAATGAAAAAGTTTTTATCTTAAGCGATAAGCTTTCTTATCTTTACCAGGCAATTAGTTTTTGTAAATCATTGTAATTTGTGTTTATCAATTACTTTTGAAAATACCTTATACCTTAAGGCTTACTGCTCAGTTTTTCTTTTACTATCACATTCATTTTTTACAGAGGTTTTTATCGAAACTAATGACAACATTATAGTTAAATAATTAAGTCTTGAAGTAGTCCTTTCTGAGAATTCGAAGAGATAGTATATCTTTCAAGTTTTCATCGACTGTTAATTTTAAAAAATTAGATTTATATTCGCTGAAAACTCCGTTAAAATTATTCAAAAAAGAAAATAAGTCAAGAAATATTTAAAGTTTTTAAAGTAATGCATTCTATAAAAAATTTTCTCATAAAAATTATTTTTCTCTTGTATAACTAATTTTTTTTCAAAAACCTATTAGAAGAATTCACTCCTTTTAAAATAAGCGGGATGTCAATCAAAAAATAAGAAATATCTATTGAATTTCCAAAATAGTAATTTTTCTTTCTAGCGCTTAATTTTAAAGAGATCTTAAATCAAAGAACTTAAAAACCCTAAACGCCCTATCTGTCATCTGTGAGCCAACTGTTATTTATAAAATCATAAAAAAATTCCTTCTCTATAGAAAATTACATTGATAGACATTTGAAATTCTAAAACTTTTTTTCATTCAATTGTACATTGAAATCGTTTTTTTAAATCCGTGCTATTCAAAACGCATCGATACCTTTAAACTGACTATAGTCTAATAATATAGCCTAAAATAATAAAATTTCTTACCTAATTAAGATGACAAATTTCAAACCTCAATGCTATAAATT
Organism: Coxiella endosymbiont of Dermacentor marginatus; assembly: GCF_907164955.1. GTDB lineage: Bacteria > Pseudomonadota > Gammaproteobacteria > Coxiellales > Coxiellaceae > Coxiella. Next base: position 443,410 of record NZ_OU015521.1, read on the forward strand.
GAGGCCATGGTAGCCTTAATGATTCAATACAGTATTGAATCATTAAAATTGCGTATAAAAAGCAACCTCACCTCGTAAGATCATCTGCATCGGAGGGAATCAAAATAAGTTGATACGAAAAACACAAACAAGCTGCTATTTGATTTCACGATGTTAGACACGCCACAGTAAGCGTATTTCTCGTATGAAAAATTATTTAAAATGACACTTTTCTTTCAAAGAAAAACGTTTTTGAATAATTTTGATAAAGAATTTCCCTGTTTTATTTGATTGAGGTATTGGAAAAGTACCTTTAAAAATCTGCTTAAGAAATATTTTCCTAAAATCCTGTTTTAAATAATAATCAGTCAAAATTAAAAAACATAACCCTGTGTATGAGATGTAGCGTTAATTGCCTCATAGCCTTTACATTTGGATAGAGATAAACTCTATCTTATATGATAGAGCATCATAGTTACAAATGAAAAAATGTAAAGTAGCCACCAAGTATGATATTTAGGTGTTGTTGCTTCAGGTTCTATCAACTAAAATTAAAGTTGTCCAATTTTTGAATTATTTTTACTTAAAATTAAATTGATTTAGTTTTAATCATCTCACTTAGTTTTGGTGACTTATTTTAATAGATAATAAAGATAACATTATAATATTTCGATAATATTTTAATGAATTAAAAACATACATAAGAGTAATAAAAAAGTGATAAATTTTAAATAAAGAGTGCTAGAATTAAGATTAATTTTTAATAGTGCTTTCAAGGTATGTCACTTATACTAATGATTTAATAGCTAATGTGGGTCCGTGCACATAGAGAGACTTTGGCACTATGCCGAAAAATCTGGAAAGAAATCTTATTTTTGCGTTAGATATTGGTACTAGCAAAATTGCCGCGCTTGTTGGAGAGGTGAGCCAAGATAACCAAATTGGAGTTATTGGTTTTGGAACCTATCCGTCGCGTGGATTAAAACGCGGAATGGTAATTGATATTGAATCAACAGTAAAATCCATTCAACGTGCTGTTAAAGAAGCAGAATTAATAGCCGGTTGTGAGATTCGTTCTGCTTACACAGGAATTGCTGGTAGTCACATTCGCAGTTTGAATTCTCATGGGATTGTGGCAATTCGTGATCGTGAAGTCAACCAATCTGATGTAGATCGAGTGATCGACGCAGCGAAGGCAGTTGCTATTTCCGCTGATCAAAAAATACTCCATATTTTGCCACAAGAGTTCATCATTGATAACCAAAAAGGTGTGCGCGAACCTATAGGAATGTCGGGCGTTCGCTTGGAAGCAAAAGTACACATCGTTACTGGCGCCGTAAGTGCTGCTCAGAATATAACTAAATGTGTTCGTCGTTGTGGATTACAAGTAGGTGATATTGTTTTAGAACAACTTGCTTCGAGCCACTCGGTATTGACTGATGATGAAAAAGAATTAGGTGTTTGTATGATTGATATTGGTGGAGGTACCACCGATATTGCTATCTTTATAGAGGGTGCTATTTGTCATACTCATGTTATTCCAATCGCGGGTGATCATGTAACTAACGATGTGGCTGTAGCCTTACATACCTCTATGCAATGTGCTGAGCAAATTAAAATAAAGTACGCATCTACATTACCTGAAGCAGTTGATCCTGAAGAAACTATACAAGTACCGAGTGTTGCTAAGCGATTATTGAAGCAAGTCCAAAAAAGAGTATTGGCTCAAGTAGTTGCCGCACGCTATGAAGAATTATTCGAATTGGTATTAACTGAATTGCAACGCAGCGGCTTTGAAGATTTAATTGCTGCTGGTATCGTTTTAACAGGCGGTGCTTCTCGAATTTTAGGATGCATTGAATTAGGCGAAAGAATTTTCCAAATGCCTGTAAGAATAGGGCTACCTCAATATGTTACTGGGTTAGCAGATATTCGAGATAATCCCATTTACGCGACGGCAGTTGGTTTATTGATCCACAGTCATCAAAATCAAATCAATAACCGGCCTATGCTTGATTTAGATCGTGGTTTGAGCTTATGGCAACGTATGAGAAATTGGTTTCAAGGGAATTTTTAGGAGAAAAGAGCATGTTTGAGCTTGGTGAAAATTTACCTCAAAATGCCCAGATAAAAGTGATCGGTATCGGTGGAGGTGGCGGAAATTCAATAGAGCATATGATTACTGAGGGTATTGATGGTATTGAGTTTATTTGTGCGAATACCGATTCTCAGGCATTAGGTCGCTCTAACGCCCGAGTTGTACTTCAACTAGGTGAAGAAATAACAAGAAAATTAGGTGCAGGTGCGGATCCCAATATTGGCCGTCAGGCAGCTGAGGAGGCAAGCGAACAGATTCGAGAAATTCTTGAAGGGGCTGATATGGTTTTTTTAACGGCTGGTATGGGGGGTGGTACTGGTACAGGTGCGGCACCCGTATTTGCAGAAGTAGCTAAAGGATTAGGGATATTAACAGTCGCCGTTGTAACTAAGCCATTTGTTTTTGAAGGTAAAAAGAGAATGGAAGTAGCTGAAGAAGGAATTAAGTCATTGACTAAGTACGTTGATTCTTTAATTACTATTCCTAACAATAAATTGTTGAATGTACTTGGTAAAAATACGACTTTATTAAATGCATTTAAAGCTGTAAATAATGTATTGTTAGGGGCAGTACAAGGTATTTCAGATTTAATTACTCGTCCAGGATTAATTAATGTGGACTTTGCCGATGTACGAACAGTGATGTCTGAAATGGGTATGGCTATGATGGGAACGGGAGTCAGTAGCGGTGAGAATCGTGCGCGCGAAGCAGCTGAAGCAGCTATTGCCAGCCCATTATTGGAAGATGTAGATTTTACAGGCGCTCGAGGGGTGTTAATAAATATCACTGCTGGAATGGATCTTTCTGTTGGAGAATTTGAGCAAGTAGGTGAATCTATTAAATCGTTTGCGTCGGAAAATGCAACAGTAGTTGTCGGTACGGTAATTGATCCTGAAATGAGTGATGAATTACGAGTGACTGTTGTAGTCACTGGACTTGGTGTACAAAACAGTGGAAGTGCCAGTAGCATATCTCTTAAACCTGTAGTAAAAAACACTAAAAGTGATGGGATGCTAAATTACCACCAATTAGATCGTCCGACGTATATGCGAAACCAAGAACTTCATAAACGAACAGTAGAAACAGAGAAAAAACGAGATCGCGATTTTGAATATTTAGACATTCCTACTTTTTTACGCCGCCAGAAAGAAGACTGACGTTTGTGAGTAAATGTGCTTCTCTTTTTTTAGGAAAGGATTAGAATAGTGATTAAGCAAAGAACTCTAAAAAACATTGTCACAGCAGCTGGTGTCGGTGTTCACACTGGTGAGAGGGTTCGTTTGACTTTACGTCCCGCCCCAGTCAATACGGGTATTATTTTTTGCCGAACGGATTTAAATCCTGTGGTCGAAATTCCAGCTACAGTTAATCATATTAGTGATACACGTTTATCAACTTGCTTATCAAAAGGTGATGTTCAAGTGGCCACTGTCGAACACTTATTATCGGCTTTAGCCGGTGTAGGTATTGATAATTTATATATTAATCTCACTTCACCAGAGCTTCCTATTATGGATGGGAGTGCAAGCCCTTTTTTATTTTTGATTCAGTCAGCTGGTGTTGAAGAACAAAATGCTATTAAAGAATTTATTTGTATTAAAAAAAGGCTGAAGGCAGAAAACGGTGATAAAAGTGTAATGATAGAGCCTTATCATGGATTTAAGATCAATTTTAGCATTGACTTCGACCATCCCTTGTTTAATGAACATAATAAAAATGCTACTCTCGATTTTTCGAGTACTGCTTATATGCAAGAAGTTTCTCGTGCGCGCACTTTTGGTTTTTTGTCAGATTATGAATTTATCCGAAAAAATAATTTAGCACTAGGTGCTAGCTTAGATAATGCTGTTGTCTTAGATGAATGTAAAATTTTAAATCAAGATGGTCTGCGTTACCCTGATGAATTTGTAAAACATAAAATTCTTGATGTAATTGGTGATCTTTATCTACTAGGTCGCGGTTTCATTGGAGCATTTCGCGGAGTTAAATCCGGTCACACTCTAAATATTTCTTTGTTAAGGAAATTATTAGCTCAGAAAGAAGCTTGGGAAATTATCACTTTTAAAAACTCTTCGGAGTTACCATTTGATTTGACCTCAGTTATAGTTTAAAAGTCTTTTCATTAATCCTAATATTAATATTTCTTCTCCTCTAAATTTTAAAATATTTTAAAATTTAGAGGAGAAGAAATAAAGAGAATCAATTATCCTATTAATTAGCAGTTACTTGAAAAATTAATTAAGGGTATCGAAAAAAATATTGAAAGATAAATTAAAAAAAATTACTAATTAGTAATTTAAACTACTAAACCTTGTCATGGTGGATAATCGTTATAATTTCTTTATACATTCAGCTCTTTTTAGCAATTAAATTAAGATTTAATATAATCTCAGAGTTAGAATAAATAAATAGAAAATGTCTTTTCATATTATAGAAAAGCTCAGGATTGGAAATTAGTTTAATAAATTTAACTTCAATAAACTAAAAGAAGTTGAAAAACTGTTTAATATAGAATGAGATTTGAAAAAATTAAAGATGTTTTTGTTATCTCTTTGTTCTCGAAAGATTTAATGAAGCCAAAAAATAAATTAAAAGAATTTAAAAAAGTTTTTGATGATCTGGAAAAACAAACAAATTAGATATGTAATAAAACTACTACTAGAATCGATGTTTTTAGAATTAACGTTTTCAAAAATATGGAAATTAGAAAAATTGGATCATGAGAAATGTCATGAAAAATAATGTTTTTTTAAAGATTCTGCAGTTCTGCATTATTTTAAAGAGAAATAAATCACTTAAAATTTGGAAGTATGAAATTTGATTAGCAGAAGTAATTGACGCTGTTAATATCTCATTTGAAAAATTAATAGCTACTAGTAAACTGGTGATAAAAATGGTTAGTAAAATAGTGATTTTCAGATTTATCAAAGTGAAAGATAACTAATTAGATGAATCAAAGCCGTAAGTTCATGGTAGTCGAATACCTATTATTAGAAATTTCTCAGGTAATATTTCCATTATGATTGCTGTTAACTGATGAATTTTATATATAAAAATTAATTTAAGAAGGTTGCTTTATTGTGAGAACATACCTCTTTTAAATAATAATATAAATAATGATAATAACTTTCAGACCTGATGAAAGAAAATGCCTATCTTTCAAACTAAGTATATAAATTAGGCCGAACCCGGCATTGAATCCTATAGATTCCAAGATCCTCTTGAGCAAACTGTTCTAGCAAATAAGGCACCAAGTAGCGCATTCGTGTGGCCCAAGCCGCATTTTCTAACTGGAGAATTAAAGTTTCTTGGGAAAGATTCATAATGCGATAATGGGGAGTAATCTCCGGGGGTAGAATTTGATTCAGGAATTTTCCTACAGAGAGGATTCTCTTTGCCTTTCGTACAATTAGTTTAAGTGAGCCAGCTTGAAGACACTGTTTAATCGGTTTTGGATCGCTGGGTTGCATTTACTTCATACTATGAAATTCCCCTTTACCCATCAATAGTATACAATACTAATTATGCTTGGCAAGCTTATTAAGAAAGTAGTTGGTACTCGCAATAAGCGATTGCTCAGAAGTTATTTTAAAACAGTAGTTAAAATTAATGCCTTAGAATCCGAAATTAAGGTCTTGTCTGATCAGGCCTTACACGCTAAAACGAGTGAATTTCAAAAACGACTTAAAAAAGGTGAAAGCCCGGATATTTTATTGCCAGAAGCATTTGCCGTAGTGCGCGAGACAAGCATTCGGACCTTGGGACTTCGTCACTTTGATGTCCAGTTAATAGGAGGCATCGCTCTTCATAACGGAAAAGTTGCGGAAATGCGTACAGGGGAAGGAAAAACGCTAGCAGCCACAATGCCTGCTTATTTTAATGCCCTTACTGGAAAAGGTGTTCATCTTGTTACTGTAAACGATTATTTAGCAAAACGTGATGCAGAATGGATGGAGCCTATTTACAAATTTTTAGGTTTAACTGTGGGAATTAATATATCTGGAATGGGGCCAGCAGAAAAACAGGCTGCTTATGCAGCGGATATTACTTACGGCACTAATAATGAATTTGGTTTTGATTATTTACGAGATAATATGATTTTTAGCCTAAATCAACGTGTTCAGCGACCATTGTATTATGCCATCATCGATGAAGTCGATTCGATTTTGATCGACGAAGCACGCACGCCTTTAATTATTTCAGGGCAGGCAGAAGAATCTTCGGATCTTTATATCAAAGTAAACAAACTCATCCCGTTTCTGACAGCACAAAAAGCGAAAGAAGAACAAAAGAAAGTAGAAGTTCTCAAAGCTCTTAAAGAAGACTCCGGCGATTATACCATAGATGAAAAGAATCGACAAGTCTATTTGACCGAACAAGGTCACCGAACTATTGAAGCTTTACTTGTAAAAGAAGGTCTTATGAAAACCGGAGAAAGTTTATATGATGTGACAAACATATCATTAATGCATTATGTATATGCTGCTTTGCGCGCTCATACATTGTTCCATCGTGATGTTCATTATATTATAAAAAATAATGAGGCAATTATTGTTGATGAACACACGGGCCGATTAATGCCAGGACGTCGTTGGTCTGATGGCTTACATCAAGCAGTTGAATCAAAAGAAGGTATCCCTATTCAATTAGAAAATCAAACCTTAGCGACGATTACTTTTCAAAATTATTTTCGCCTTTATGAAAAATTGTCTGGTATGACAGGTACTGCGGATACCGAAGCGTTTGAATTACAAAAAATTTACGGTTTAGAGGTCGTTGTTATCCCTACTAATAAACCGATGATTCGTCGGGATGAGTCAGATCAAGTATACTTAACCACCAAAGCAAAACTCCAGGCGATTGTTAAAGAAGTAAAAAAACGTCATGCAACAGGTCAACCGTTGTTAATCGGAACTGCTTCGATTGAAGCGTCCGAAGTTGTATCAAACCTTTTAAAAAAGTCTACTATTAAACATGAAGTCTTAAACGCTAAAAATCATGAGCACGAGGCAAAAATTATTGCTGAAGCAGGACGTCCCAAAGCAGTAACCATTGCCACTAATATAGCTGGACGTGGAACTGATATTGTTTTAGGTGGTAATTTGAAAGTTGAATTAGATAATCTGCCCAAGGCGGAAATTAAGAAGCACAAAGTCGAATGGAAAAAACGTCATGATATAGTTATTGCAGCAGGAGGATTGCATGTGCTGGGGACTGAACGTCACGAATCTCGCCGTATCGATAATCAATTGCGTGGTCGTTCAGGACGACAAGGTGATCCAGGATCTTCTCAATTCTATCTTTCAATGGAAGATGATTTGCTGCGTATTTTCGCCGCTGAGCGAATGTCTATTATGATGCGTCGTTTGGGCATCAAAGAAGAAGACGTAATTGAACATAAATGGATCAGTCGTGCTATTGAAAAAGCTCAGAAACGCGTAGAAGGAATGAATTTTGATATTCGGAAGCAGTTATTAGAATATGATGATGTAACTAATGACCAACGCAAAGTAATTTATCAGCAACGATTTGAATTATTACAAGCTGATAATATCGCTAATACTATTGAAGTAATTCGCAAAGAAGCGATGAGCGATATGATCAGTCTCTTTATTCCTCCTCAAAGTTTAGAGGAGGAATGGGATATCTCTGGCTTAGAAAAGCAGATCTGGGAAGATTTTGGTATGATTTTCCCGATCAAAAAATGGCTCAAAGAAGATACGGCCCTTTACGAAGAAAAATTGTACCAGAGGATAATTAATGAAATTACCAATGCTTACAAAGAAAAAGAAGCAAGAGTAGGCTCAGGCGTTATGCGTGATGTAGAAAAAACAATTATGCTACAATTATTAGATCATCATTGGAAGGAACACCTGGCAGCAATGGATCATCTGCGACAAGGTATCTGTTTACGTGGTTATGCTCAAAAAAGTCCTGCACAAGAGTACAAACGCGAATCTTTCGAGTTATTCAAGCAAATGTTATCACGCATTAAATATGAGGTTATTGCTACTTTATCAAAATTAGAAATCATGTTGGAAGAACAAGCAGCTAAACAGCAGAAACGGCTATTTTATCAATCGACTACTGAATTGCAATATCAACTTGAAATGACCACCTTACAAGATAAAATGGACTTTGCTATTACTTCCGAAGAGGCTACGCAGCCTTTTTTACGCTCTCGACCAAAAATCGGACGAAATGAAGCTTGTCCCTGTAGTAGTGGTCAGAAATATAAACATTGTCATGGAAAATTAGTCTAATCTTGTTTTAATGAACAAATGTATTCTTTACGTTTTTTACTATTTTATTAATTTAAAGAATGAAATTCTTGTACCTTATGATCAATGTAGTTCAAAGCGGACTTTAGAAGTTTCCTGAAGGAAGACTAAAATCAGATGAGATTAGTTATGGAGCTTTGTGTAAAGAATTAAAAAAGAAATACTATAGACAAAGAGACGGTACAAGATTCTGAATCAATCCTTTTAATAGGTAAAGTTATAGGTAAATTTGATTGCATGAGAGTTGGTGCGGTAAATTAATGTTAAGTGTTTTCTGAACCTTCTTACGTGCCAATGCATTGAAAAGAATTATTGTCGTGAGTAATCTGTAAAACAGTGTTAATACTTACGGGTAAGTATTTAGATCTACTGGACCAGTTTCGCAAGTCAGTAATAGGATTTTGCTATTTTTCTGTTGATATAGTTGTTGACGTTTTTGACCGCCCAAGCGCTCTTACTTCTAAATTTAGGGTGGTTGGGCTGAGTTTTAATGATTTGAGAAAACTTAACTGATTAAACGGTCTGTGCCTCCTGGTAGAGAAAGCATTGAGATGACACGAGGACTAATAAAAACGACACTCAAGCTTCAAACGAATTCGACACTATAACGGATTTTTGACACTATTGAGCGCTTTCCTAAAAAACAGCTTCTTTAATTTTAATTTCTGATTTATTTATTTATTTATTTATTTATGTTGTTCATCATAACATAAAATTTTAAAAGGGATACAAGAAGAGCTCTCTTTTATTTTTTTTCAGCCAATTGTAGGTATGTGGAGTGTAGTTGGAACACTATCTCTTTTAGTGTTGCAAGTGTTTGATCGTTCACAATCACATCATCTGCTATAGCTAACCGTTCTTCACGGCTGCTTTGTGATTTAAGAATTAATTTAATCTGTTCATCAGAAAGCTGGTCGCGTATTTTTGTACGTTGGATTTGTAAAGATACAGGAATGTCAACTACTAGAGTACGGTCAAGAAAATTTATTGAGTAATGGAACTCTACCAGTAAAGGAACCACTAAAATACAATAAGGTGAATTTGTTTCTTCAATCTTTTCCTGCATTTTGGAAATAATAAGAGGGTGCAATAAGTTTTCCAGCCATTGTCTTTTTTTCGGATATCTAAAGATTAATCTTTTTAATTGAGAACGATTTAAGGAGTTTTTTCCATTTAGAATTCCTTTCCCAAAATATGCTACGATTCTTTTAAACCCTACCTGGCCCAAAGTTGTAATTTCACGAGTAATTACATCGACATCAACGATTGGAACTCCTAATTCAGAAAAATAATTTGCAGCAGTACTTTTACCACTGCCAATACCGCCTGTTAAACCAACCCGCAACATTTTCTATCCTAAAAATAAAGAAAAAACACGATTATGATATCATTTAACTCCATAAAAGGGGTAGCCTAACCTTCTAACTAGTAATAAGGGACCATATGGAATAGATTTTTTCAAAGTATTTTTTATGAAAAAGTATCTTTGAAAAGAAGTTCAGGCATATAACCTCCTGTCAATAAGAGTATATTTAACATAACATCAGCTTAAAATTAGTTATTAATCATAACAATTGTCTATTAACAAATTTTTCATCGATTAGAAAATGAAAGTAAGATATTTTTAATTCGGTCAATAAGAAAAGGTATTTTCAATAAAACCAAAATTACATAATTAGAAGTTTCAAAGAAATATTTTTATAAAGCGAGGTGCTGAAAAAGATTGTGATAAAAGCTATTTTTTACATTGTCATATATATTTCATAAAGCATGAAATATAAAACAAGCAAACAAAGATGATCAGGTGCCAATTTAGTAAGAATATTTTGAAACTAGAAAATTATAAATTTTAGGATATCAACAGTATATAAAATTGCATGCAGAATATTCTAAGCAGAGTATTCTAATTTTTTCTTCAGTTTGCAATAACGAGGAATATACCTTTATAGTTCCTGACAGATCCTACACCTAGCTATTTTCAATTTTTTCTTTAATTTTCAATAATTAATTGACAGACGCAGTGCAAAACGGTGTCCCAATTTGGCAATAAATGTTCGTTTCTTAAATAAGGGAATGGATATTAATTTATGTAATATAGGATTTTAAGTGACTTGACCTTAGTGTCAACTTACGTGATTATGAACACTATTCTTTGAGAATCGGTATTGATGCTGCCGGTGTAGCTCAGGCGGTAGAGCAACTGATTCGTAATCAGTAGGTCCGCAGTTCAAATCTGCGCACCGGCAATAAAATAGAGTTCGTTGATCTTGAAGCAACCGATGAAGTAAATTTAGCTTGCTTTGCTAATCCTTTATCTTATCTTTCATGGTTTTTGCTTTTTCTATATAGAGAATCAAAACAGTATGTTATTTTAAAGACGCTTCTGGGACTAGATTATTTAAACTCTTCTAATAAGATGAAATTAAACTTTATTGAAATAAAGATAAATGTTTCGCAGGTTAATACTTTAGGAAATGATTCGAATAAGATAACCTAACTGTTCTCTAATAAAACATTTGTTCCCACTGGTTTTTTCTTGAGCCACTTAAGGTTAAAATACTTAAGACTAAATACTTTTAAAAAAGGAAACTTATTTGAAAATAAGAATCTACTACTAGATTCTTATTTTCAAATAAGTTTCCTTTTCACATGATCACTTACCCATCTATTTGCGATTTGTAAAAGGTATAGCGAATGGAGGAAGTTTAATCTCTCAGTGCTATGTTCTGGCAGTAAAATCAGATATTGCCGTAATTACTATTAGCGCTTTAATTACATTAGAATCTCTAATTTGTAAAGGTAGAGTATATTATCAATAGATTATGGTGTTTGTTTAGTATGATTATCAGTAGTGTAGATAGATTTTGGTTTAAAATATTTGATTTTTTAGTAGATTTTAATGTCGTGGCTAAAATTAATCGGCTAATCGCTACATTAATTTCTTCTAGTGTGTCTTGATGGAACAAGAGGCGAAATGAATAAAGAATTGCTTTTTCTTTAATTAATTCTTTAGGAATCAGCTCACTGTAGCTCGCTATCGATTGAAGAAGATTGAATTAGAAAGACAAGTACACCATCAGTTGTATTCAAACTTAATAGCCGGGGCGCAAAGACTAGAGATCTGATATAAAAAATTTTAGGACGCACTTTCGGTACTTATGTTGGGTTTTTAAGTTTGGTATTGTTAACGGCTAATTGAATATCTTGACGCAGATGTAGCTCTGCTAGCAATTTTTTTGCCATGCGCAAAAAGGATTTTTCATATTTTTGAGGAATGCTTTGATCTAAGGTGGTCTTCATGGCTAACCAATTTTGGGGTTTGCCGTTAATATAGAATCCAAAGTGGAGATGTGGTCCTGTGGCCCAACCAGATTTGCCTACATAGCCAATTACTTGACCTGTGTGTACCCATTCATGGAGGTGAAGCTTTGCAAACCTTAACATATGGCCATATAGGGCAAGATAGTGATGATTATAACGTATCTTAATTGTTCTGCCATAACCGCCCTTACATCCCATAAAGATAATTTGTCCTTCACCAATGGATTTAATAGGAGCCCCAAGTGGGGCAGCAAAATCAACGCCTAAGTGAGGTTGAATTTTATGTAACACAGGATCATAACGATGATAGCTAAAGTAACTGCTGATTCGTTTGTAGTGCTGCAGCGGAGCACTCAGAAAACGTGCTGATAAGCTGTGGCCATTGGAATTATAATAGGCGATATGATTAATAGGATACATGTAACGAATAGCTTGCTCTATTTTACTACGATGAATAAACTCAGCAGCAATAATATTGCCATTACGATATTTCCTTCCATTAATACAGTTTTCTTGATGTAAGAAATCGAAGCGATCACCTCGACGGAGGTCATGCATAAAATTAATCTTACCACCAAAAATAGTTTGTAATTCGCGTAACATTTGAGAGGTAAGGCCTAATTTCTTCGCATCTTGGATTAGCGAGTGTTGGATTACGACTGATGTGTAAGCTAATGTAGTTGTAACAGGTCGAGTTATTGTTTTTTTTATGAAGTTATTTCCTTGACGAACAAAAATTAACGTCTTAACTATCGATAATGGATATTGAAAGGCCATGAGTTGATGAGAAGAATTAAATTGAAAAGAGAGTTTTTCACGGAGATGCAGTACAGTAAGAAATTTATTTTGCTTAAATAGCTGAGCTAATTCTCTCTGGTTAATTTTAAAATGACTAAAAATAGTGGTCAGAGTATTGCTACGTGTCACAAGGATGGTTTGCCATTGCAAGTCCGATTTATTCATCTTTTTTACAATATTAAGAGGGGCAGAAGTATTAAGAATAAGTTGTTTAACTAGTTTGGGTGTGTGAATAAAAAATAATCTTATTAGTATAATTAGTATCAGACCTACAGCGAATAAAATGATTAATACAGTTGATTTCCATCCTATCTTTTTTAGTTGCATTCGATTTCCTTTTAAGTTTCGATTAGTTAAAATTTTGAATCATATCACGTAACATAAAGATCTAGAATAATGAGAGGATTAGATGATTTCATCACAGGAAACACTGGAAGAAATTAAACGAGGTGTTGTTGAAATTATTCTCGAAGAAGAATTACTTATATGTTTAAATGAAAAAAAATCACTGCGAATAAAATTAGGATTTGATCCTACAGCGCCTGATATCCATTTTGGTCACACTGTTGTATTAAATAAGCTACGCCAATTTCAAGTTTTAGGTCATGATGTAATTTTTTTAATTGGTGATTTTACAGGAATGATTGGTGATCCTACTGGCAAAAATACAACACGTAGGCCGTTGACGCGTGAAGAAGTTGTAGAAAATACTAAAACTTATGAAGCACAAGCTTTTCGTATTTTAGATCCTGGAAAAACCCAAGTTATTTTTAATTCAACTTGGATGAATAATTTAAAGGCTGATAATCTCATTCGTCTAGCTTCAACTTATACGGTTGCACGAATGCTAAAGCGGGATGACTTCAATAAGCGTTATGCTGCACAACAACCTATTTCTATTCATGAATTTTTATATCCATTATTACAAGGTTATGACTCCGTAGTGCTTCATGCTAATGTTGAATTAGGTGGTACTGATCAAAAATTCAATCTATTAGTAGGTCGTGAATTACAGAAACATTTTGGTCAAAGACCTCAATGTATTCTAACTATGCCTTTACTAGAAGGACTAGATGGTGTCCAGAAGATGTCAAAGTCATTGAATAATTATATTGGAATAATGGAATCACCATCAGAAATGTTCGGTAAAATTATGTCAATATCCGATGATTTGATGTGGCGTTATTATGAATTGTTGAGCTTTCAGCCAATAAAAGAAATTAATCGTTGGCGCAGAGAGATAGCCAAAGGAAAAAATCCAAGAGATATAAAAATTTTATTGGGTGAAGAATTAGTGGCTCGGTTTCATGGTAAAAAAGCGGCTAAAGCGGCGCACAAATATTTTATTGACTATTTTAAGAATCATGAGTTACCTACAGATCTTAAAGAAATTGAAGTGTTGGCCGAGCATGGTCATTTAAGAATCGGTTATATTCTACAACGTGTTGGCTTAGTTAGCACGATTTCTGAAGCCCGTCGAATGATAACACAAGGTGCTGTTCGTATAGACGGTGAGCGTATTGAAGACATTCGATTAACCATCCCCGTTGGTGAAAGTCATTTGTATCAAGTAGGAAGACGTCGTTTTGCTAAAGTAAAAACTGTTTGATTCCTTCAATTTATCGACTCTTAGATAAGGCTTTTTTGTAATGTTTAGTGAGGAGATAGACAACTTTTTTTTCATCCGATAACATGAGAATGTCTTTCGGATTCAACATAGTAGCTTAATATCAATGCTCTTAAGTGAGAATGATAGATTTTCTACCAAAACTTTGTTGACATTATTTTCCATTAGTGTTTCTGCCACCTACTTGACAGATTAGGATTTTTGATGATTAAGAGTCTTATATAATTATAATCCAGCAGAAAATTAATTATTTAGTCTCTTTAATTTTATAAGAAAAATCGATATTTACTGCATCATTTTTATTTCCGCATTTAAATTAATTTCTTTTTTTTAATTTTTGAGTTATCTTTGACGAAGATATCAGAATAGATGAGTTAAAAAAGAAATACCTTTAATTTTTATGTTTTTCATGTATGTTTTCTACTCTTTTTTACATTGTCATAACTGACTTATCGAATAAAATTAAATTCTTCGAATAGCATGTTAAAATGGTCTTTTAAGAAAATATTAAAAATCACTTGTGTTATTGCCTAAAAAGTTACTCCTTTCTATTATATGAGAGGTAATTCAATCCATTCACTGATTCCTCTAAAATAAGAGAGAATAGGAAATTGTCTTTTGCTTATTCTCCAAATAGAATATGGAAGGTTACTGAGAAATCTGGATTAGGAAATTAGATACGTACTTAACGTATAACGGTTGAGTGTTTTATTTATTTTACTTTACGGTAAAAGACCAGGTGATCTGATTGCAAGTCGCTTCTATAAAGAGTTTGATCGTTTAAAATATAATATATCGATTATATCGTACATAATCTTCTGCTTTTAATGTTAGAAAAGATTAGAGAAAGATTCTGTGCATTATATCTAAACACAGAGTGCCTATATGGATTCATAGAAGAAATCTTTATAAATTCTTAGTTAGTGGAATTTCACTTTTTATTTGAATTCTTAGTGTTTTTATATTTTTATCAACTAAAAATTAAAGAAGTTTACATTTCTCTTATTTATATCTTTTTGAGTTAATTTTTGTGCATTCTTTTCTTGAAATCATTTTTCAAAATTAAAAAACTTTAATAAACTTAATGTTGCAGGATTTTTACCATTACACAGTATATGCAAAGATGAAAAATAGTAACCTAGAGACAAATAAGAATAATCTACCTAAGATCTATCAAGAAAAAGAAACAAAAATTAAAATTTGTAGGAAGTTTTAGTTTTTTGAAGTAACAGGATAAAGTAAATTAATGACTTTTATTGAAGAACATTTAGGGGTAGGAAAAACTTTAAAGGTAAGATCTCTAAAATTGTATATTCTAAAATTCCTCCTGATTACGTTACGAAAGAGTAAGAAGTAAACTAAATACGCAAACACTTTGTTTTTCTAACTCATTTTAAGATTATAATGATCTAATGTTTTAACACAGGATTTGCGGTTTTCTGTGTTTTTATGCTGACATAATTAAAAGAAAATTTTATGTTATTACTTTAATTAGGTTAGATTAAAAGCTCGATCTAATATAAAGCAGAGACTCACTTAAAATATTGTCACGGAACCATAGCAATTAAAATTAAGTAATCATCAGAACTGTACCTGTACCTGTACCTGTACCTGTACCTGTAAGTAAAAAGTAAATTGAGTTTTTATTCTAAATCTTAATGTTGTTCTGGATTAATTATGTATCAAAAAAGTCATATACGAATTTTCTAATTTTTCGCATGATATCTAAATCAAATTAAAAAAACCTAAGAAACTTATTATAATCTCATTAAACTTTAGTGATACTATTTTCAGACTAAGTTTACGAAGTTATATTTTACGACATTAAAAGGAAACAGATTGCGTGGTTCTTATTGACATTACTCAACAAGGCGTGTAGGATCGCTTATCCATGTTTGATGGAGTTGCTCTTTAACAATTAGTAACGAACGGAAGCAGTTTGTGTGGGTATTGTACGATAGTCGAATCACTCAAAGAAATATTCGATACACAAGACCGCTCAACTGCAGTATTTTGTGTCGAGCCTTATTTTAATTTGTTGCCTTTTTTAAAGGCAATTTATGTTTGATTGAAGAGTTTGATTCTGGCTCAGATTGAACGCTAGCGGCATGCCTAACACATGCAAGTCGAACGGCAGCGCGGGAAGCTTGCTTCCTGGCGGCGAGTGGCGGACGGGTGAGTAACACGTAGGAATCTACCTTGTAGTGGGGGATAACCCGAGGAAACTCGGGCTAATACCGCATAATTTCTTCGGAGCAAAACGGGGGATCTTCGGACCTCGTGCTACAAGATGAGCTTGCGTCGGATTAGCTAGTTGGTGGAGGTAATGGCCTACCAAGGCGACGATCCGTAGCTGGTCTGAGAGGACGATCAGCCACACTGGGACTGAGACACGGCCCAGACTCCTACGGGAGGCAGCAGTGGGGAATATTGGACAATGGGGGAAACCCTGATCCAGCAATGCCGCGTGTGTGAAGAAGGCCTTCGGGTTGTAAAGCACTTTCAGTAGGGAAGAAAGTCTCAAGGCTAATACCCTTGAGCGTTGACGTTACCTACAGAAGAAGCACTGGCTAACTCTGTGCCAGCAGCCGCGGTAATACAGAGAGTGCAAGCGTTAATCGGAATCACTGGGCGTAAAGCGCGCGTAGGTGGATGTTTAAGTCGGATGTGAAAGCCCTGGGCTTAACCTAGGAACTGCATCCGATACTGGATGTCTCGAGTATGGTAGAGGGAAGTGGAATTTCCGGTGTAGCGGTGAAATGCATAGATATCGGAAAGAACACCAGTGGCGAAGGCGGCTTCCTGGACTAATACTGACACTAAGGCGCGAAAGCGTGGGGAGCAAACAGGATTAGAGACCCTGGTAGTCCACGCCGTCAACGATGAGAACTAGCTGTTAGGGAGTTTACTTTCTAGTAGCGAAGCTAACGCGTTAAGTTCTCCGCCTGGGGAGTACGGCCGCAAGGTTAAAACTCAAAGAAATTGACGGGGGCCCGCACAAGCGGTGGAGCATGTGGTTTAATTCGATGCAACACGAAAAACCTTACCTACCCTTGACATCCTCGGAATTTGTCAGAAATGACTTGGTGCCTTCGGGAACCGAGTGACAGGTGCTGCATGGCTGTCGTCAGCTCGTGTCGTGAGATGTTGGGTTAAGTCCCGTAACGAGCGCAACCCTTGTCCTTAGTTGCCAGCGGAATCTGCCGGGAACTTTAAGGAGACTGCCGGTAATAAACCGGAGGAAGGCGGGGATGACGTCAAGTCATCATGGCCCTTACGGGTAGGGCTACACACGTGCTACAATGGGCAGTACAAAGGGTTGCCAAACCGCGAGGTGGAGCTAATCCCAAAAAGCTGCTCTCAGTCCGGATTGGAGTCTGCAACTCGACTCCATGAAGCTGGAATCGCTAGTAATCGCGAATCAGAATGTCGCGGTGAATACGTTCTCGGGCCTTGTACACACCGCCCGTCACACCATGGGAGTGAATTGTACCAGAAGCGGGTAGGCTAACCTTCGGGAGGCCGCTCACCACGGTGTGATTCATGACTGGGGTGAAGTCGTAACAAGGTAGCCGTAGGGGAACCTGCGGCTGGATCACCTCCTTAAATTTATAGAGTGGTAGGATTGTCGTACGTATGCCCACACAAACTGCTTTCTGAATGATCAGTGGAATTTTAGGATCCAGGATCTGGGTTTATTTCAGATCAATAAACTCGGGTCTGTAGCTCAGTTGGTTAGAGCGCACCCCTGATAAGGGTGAGGTCGGAAGTTCAAATCTTCCCAGACCCACCAATTTCGGGGCCATAGCTCAGTTGGGAGAGCATCTGCCTTGCAAGCAGAGGGTCGGCGGTTCGACTCCGCCTGGCTCCATAGAGTTTTACTTAAGCTAGCGTGCTTGGCCTTTTCCTTTTTAGATCGAGTGTTTTTATTTAGGTTATACTCTGTTAGTTATAGGTTGTACTCTATGGATATGAATTACTTTCGTAATTTTATTTAAAAATAAAATTAGATTTAAAATATTAACTTCCGTTTGTTTTTTGCCACATATCTTTCTTTTTTAAGGTATGAATGGTTAAAACCCTGTCAAAGCTTAAGCGAAGCAGGGAGCTCTTTAAAAATTCGGTGAAAAAAGTAAAGGCGCCAATTTAGGTATTCTATGTTGTTATTATTATTAACTATAAGGTAATTCTGAAATCATTCAGGGTTACATAGTCAAGTGAATTAAGTGCATATGGTGGATGCCTTGGCAGTAAGAGGCGATGAAGGGCGTAGTAACTTGCGATAAGCTTCGGGGAGCTGGTAAACAAGCAATGATCCGGAGATTTCCGAATGGGGAAACCCATCCCGCACCCAAATTGGTTTTAGGATTTGGGTAATTTATTTAAGACTGATTTGGGTGCGGGATATTGTGTGCTGAATTCATAGGCACGCAAGGCGAACCTGGAGAACTGAAACATCTAAGTATCCAGAGGAAAAGAAATCAACCGAGATTCCGCTAGTAGTGGCGAGCGAAAGCGGAACAGCCCAGTTACTAAATCGTTATTAGCTTTAGCAAAATGTTCTGGAAAGTTCAGTCATAGTAGGTGATAGCCCTGTATGCAAAAGAGCTAATAGCGTGGGTAACGAAGAGTAGGTCGGGACACGTGGTATCTTGACTGAATATGGGGGGACCATCCTCCAAGGCTAAATACTCCTTACTGACCGATAGTGAACTTAGTACCGTGAGGGAAAGGTGAAAAGAACCCCGGCGAGGGGAGTGAAATAGAATCTGAAACCGTATGTATACAAGCAGTCAGAGCCCCACACCTAAATCACTTTGGAACTTGAAACAGAAAGTGATTTAGGTGTGGGGTGATGGCGTACCTTTTGTATAATGGGTCAGCGACTTACTTGTTGTAGCGAGCTTAACCGTATAGGGGAGGCGTAGGGAAACCGAGTCTGAAACTGGCGTTTAGTTGCAATAAGTAGACCCGAAACCGGGCGATCTATTCATGACCAGGGTGAAGGTCAGGTAACACTGACTGGAGGCCCGAACCCACTACTGTTGAAAAAGTAGGGGATGAGTTGTGGATAGGAGTGAAAGGCTAATCAAGCTCGGAGATAGCTGGTTCTCCTCGAAAGCTATTTAGGTAGCGTCTCGTATATGACTCTTGGGGGTAGAGCTACTGTTTCGGCTAGGGGGCCTTACCGGCCTACCAAACCGAGGCAAACTCCGAATACCAAGAAGTTTTAGTATCGGGAGACACACTGCGGGTGATAAGGTCCGTGGTGAAAAGGGAAACAGCCCAGACCGCCAGCTAAGGTCCCAAAATCACAGTTAAGTGGAAAACGATGTGGGAAGTCTTAGACAACCAGGAGGTTGGCTTAGAAGCAGCCATCCTTTAAAGAAAGCGTAATAGCTCACTGGTCGAGTCGTCCTGCGCGGAAGATTTAACGGGGCTTAAACTGTGTACCGAAGCTGCGGAGCTCTTTAATTAGAGCTGGTAGAGGAGCGTTCTGTAAGCCTGCGAAGATGAATCGAAAGGTTTGTTGGAGGTATCAGAAGTGCGAATGCTGACATGAGTAACGATAATGTGGGTGAAAAACCTACACGCCGAAAGTCCAAGGTTTCCTGCGCAACGCTAATCGGCGCAGGGTGAGTCGGCCCCTAAGGTGAGGCAGAAATGCGTAGTCGATGGGAAACAGGTTAATATTCCTGTACTTTACAATACTGCGATGGGAGGACGGAGAAGGTTAAGTCAGCCACCCGATGGTTGTGGTGGGTTTAAGTGCGTAGGAAAGGTTCTTTGGCAAATCCGGGAACCCAATTCTGAGACATGATGACGAAGCATGATTTGTTTCATGCGAAGTGACTGATACCACGCTTCCAGGAAAAGTCCCTAAGCTCCAGGTACTGTAAAACCGTACCCCAAACCGACACAGGTGGACAGGTAGAGAATACTAAGGCGTTTGAGAGAACTTGGGTGAAGGAACTAGGCAAAATGACACCGTAACTTCGGGAGAAGGTGTGCCCTTGGTAAGTGAAAGTCTTCGCGACTGGAGCTAAAGAGGGTTGCAGATAACAGGTGGCTGCGACTGTTTAATAAAAACACAGCACTCTGCAAACTCGTAAGAGGACGTATAGGGTGTGACGCCTGCCCGGTGCCGGAAGGTTAAGTGATGGGGTTAGCCTCCAGAAGGCGAAGCTCTGGATTGAAGCCCCGGTAAACGGCGGCCGTAACTATAACGGTCCTAAGGTAGCGAAATTCCTTGTCGGGTAAGTTCCGACCTGCACGAATGGCGTAACGATGGCCACGCTGTCTCCACCCAAGACTCAGTGAAATTGAAATCGCTGTGAAGATGCAGCGTACCCGCGGCTAGACGGAAAGACCCCGTGAACCTTTACTATAGCTTTATACTGAACTTTAAATATATCTGTGTAGGATAGGTGGGAGGCTTTGAAGTTAGGGCGCTAGCTCTAATGGAGCCGCCCTTGAAATACCACCCTGGTATGTTCGAGGTTCTAACCTTAGCCCGTTATCCGGGTTGGGGACAGTGTATGGTGGGTAGTTTGACTGGGGCGGTCTCCTCCAAAAGAGTAACGGAGGAGTACAAAGGTACCCTCAGCACGGTCGGAAATCGTGCATTGTGTGCAAAGGCATAAGGGTGCTTGACTGTGAGACTAACAAGTCGAGCAGGTACGAAAGTAGGTCTTAGTGATCCGGTGGTCCTTTATGGAAAGGCCATCGCTCAACGGATAAAAGGTACTCCGGGGATAACAGGCTGATACCACCCAAGAGTTCATATCGACGGTGGTGTTTGGCACCTCGATGTCGGCTCATCACATCCTGGGGCTGTAGCCGGTCCCAAGGGTATGGCTGTTCGCCATTTAAAGTGGTACGTGAGCTGGGTTTAGAACGTCGTGAGACAGTTCGGTCCCTATCTGCCGTGGGCGTTGGAGATTTGAGAGGAGCTGCTCCTAGTACGAGAGGACCGGAGTGGACGTACCTCTGGTGTTCCGGTTGTCACGCCAGTGGCATTGCCGGGTAGCTAAGTATGGACGGGATAACTGCTGAAAGCATCTAAGCGGGAAGCCCCCCTCAAGATAAGATCTCCCGGGCCCCCCAATAAATAAAAGGGCCCCTAAAGATTCGTTGAAGACTACAACGTTGATAGGCAGGATGTGGAAGCTCAGTAATGAGTGTAGCTAACCTGTACTAATTAATCGTGTGGCTTGACTATGCAACCCTAAATGGTTTCTTAAGCCTTTACTAGATTTTATCGGTTTCCTGGCGGCTATAGCGAGCGGGTCCCACCTGAAATCCCATTCCGAACTCAGAAGTGAAAACGTTCAGCGCCGATGATAGTGTGGTTATTCCCATGCGAAAGTAGGTCACTGCCAGGTTTTTTTTAAATTTAATTTTTACACGAAGCATATAATGCGAAGAGCGATTTTCCTTTATTACGCTATCTTTGATAATCATATGGTTTAGCTTTAGCACAGAGATACAAATAAATTAGGATAGTGATTTTTATAAATTAAATTGATTGGTGTTTCAACAGATTGATTGGTATTTCCAATTACGCGATAGTTGTTGCGTATTGGATTTTACATTTGTTGTGCTTTACTGACTCTTTTATACCATCTATAATTCTTTGGAAACCCTTGAATATCCTTGTAAAAAGAAATAAGTACACTAACTCGGGTCTTCAAAAAACTGTCTTTGAAAAACCTTTTACAATATTGCTAAAGCAGTTTGATCATTTATGCTAGCTTTCAGGACTCGTTTAATAAATTTTTCTGAGCTTGTCCACTGCAACCTTTTAATATTTAGTTTTCTTTATCTTGGAATATAGAACTATAAGTGGTATAAAAATAGGTCAAAATTAAATAAATTCTAAATTATTTCTCAGCACACAACGGATAGGTACTTAAATTGACTTGGTTGGATCTTTGTCTTTTTTCCCTAACAATCCTCGAGTAGAGAAAGAGACTACACTGAATAAATCATTTTTTGGAATCAAAAAAATCTCAGTATTTTATTCATTAGAAAATTTTCGTAGCTACTGAAAAGTTTTATAGGAACTTGCCTGATCCTATTAATCTGCAATTTGATGTGAGTAAAATACATTTTTCGAACCCAGATTTGGATCTACTCCTCTACTATTACTGTAAAATAGCTATAACAAAACTAAGAACGATAACGTTAAATATAAGAACGATGTGCAAAGTTTGATATCCCTAAAATTTTATAATGCCAGCCGGCTGTAAACTTAAGCTTTGATAACTGTTTTTTTCAGTTAATCATTTAGATATTTTCCAATAATGTTGGGAAAACTTTATAGATTGAACTTTTAAGGTATTAAAAATACGTAGTGTAATAAAATAAGTGATAATCAGATAACTATCCTTCACTAGTTTAATTATATAAGAAACTCTAAAAATTGACGAAGAATTGGGAACTGCGATAATAGAATCTGCCTATAATTAACCTCTTAGTTTGTTGCTTGTCGTGAGATTGAATAATAAATAACGTGATGGATGGTAATTTTAAGCAATTGGAGTTAACTTCATATTTGCAATTTACGCGTGAAGAATGGTGCAATTTTTTCCAAGATACTCTACTCACCTTGACAGAAGATGATCTTGACAAACTACATAATCAAATAGAAATAGTCTCATTAAAAGAAATTGAGGAAATTTATTTACCTCTTGCTCGATTATTGAGTTTTTACGTTACTGAACGACAGACATTATACTATGCGACAAGTCAATTTTTAGGTAAATTGAAACCCAAGGTTCCTTACCTTATTGGGATTTCTGGAAGTGTAGCTGTAGGCAAAAGTACGACATCTCAAGTATTAAAAGGCTTATTATCATGCTGGCCAGATCATCCTAATGTGGAAATTATTACGACCGATAGCTTTTTATATTCTAATGCTCAATTAGAACGTCAAGGACTTATGGATCGAAAAGGATTTCCGGAAAGCTACGATATGCCATACTTATTGCGAATTTTAAACGCGATTAAATTAGGAAAACGCAAAGTATCGATCCCTGTTTATTCTCACCATTATTACGGCGTCATTCCTAATGAATATGAAACCGTTGATCAACCCGATATTGTCATTTTTGAGGGATTGAATATTCTACAAACTTTTAAAAAAAAATCGGATTGCTTATTTTTTTCTAATTTTTTTGATTTCTCTTTGATTATAGATGCTAAAATTGAAATTATTAAAAATTGGTACATTGATCGAGTTTTAAGTTTTTGGCGCGGACCTTTTAAATCGCCGGATGCTTATTTTCATTATTTAACTGCTCTCTCTGAAAGAGAAGTTGTTCAGTTTGCCAAAAAAATATGGCGAAGAATTAATGAAGTAAATTTTCTTGAAAATATCTTGCCCTTCAAAAATCGCGCTCAATTAATTTTAGAAAAAATGGACAATCATTCAGTTCAAAGAGTTTATTTGAGAAAAACTTGGACAGAACTATAAACTAAAAATCAATTAGCTAAAAACATTACGACAATTACAAGGTCGAAAAAGTTTCTTTATTTACGCAACTTTTTTTGAGGATAATGATTGAAGACTTACTGAAAAGATAAAGTTCCTCTATCACTTATTTTAAGTGATAGAGGAACAAGATACTTATTTATTCAGTGATAAAATTTATCAACTAAAATGCAATTTTTTATTTAGTACTTTCTATGAGAATTGAATAAAGAAGGTAAAAATCATCTTACCTTAATATTAAAAGATACTACTGTTAAGATACAAAAACTAAACTTGTTCTTTGAGAATTAAATTATACTATCAGATTCAGAAAGAAAATTGTTGTGCTATCAAACCCGTCAAGAATTTAAGTAATTATTTTATACCTTAAATTGCACAAGCTTCATCCTCACTTTAATTATACCGCTAAGGAAAAAGCAAAAAAAAAGAATCACCAGCGGCTTTCGTCAAGTGAAAGTAAAGAAAAGGTTTTAAACTTTTGAGTTTCTTCTAAATTAGACAGTACCGTTAATGATTTCTGTCCATAATTACGCTATTTTGTGTCATTAAGGATATGTCATCTTATTCGGTAGTGACTGTTATCAAATCATCCCGTTATAAATTAACGAAGAGATGATGATCAAGAGGATTCTGGAAAATAGAAAAGTATAAAAATTAGATTCAAGGCTCACCTTCAAAAAAATTTATATTGATTTTAACTTTTAATGTACGAGATCATAACATAATATATTAGTTCACAGTAAGGGGGGGGATATCTTAACTAGTAGAAAAAGACGCTGTTGTATATCCTATATCCACCATGAAAAATTCAGAGCAAATTATACGCACGCGATTTGCGCCTAGCCCCACTGGTTATCTCCACATTGGAGGTGCGAGAACAGCCCTGTTTAGTTGGCTATTTGCGAAGCAACGTCAGGGAACTTTCATTTTACGTATCGAAGATACCGATATAGGACGTTCAATGCAAGCTTCCGTGGATGCAATTTTAGAAGGTTTGCGGTGGTTACAAATTGATTGGGACGAAGGACCCTATTTCCAATCCCAACGGATGGAGCGTTACCAAGAAGTTATTCAATATTTAGTAAAGAAAGGAAAAGCTTATCCATGCTATTGTTCTAAAGAGCGACTCACTGAATTGCACAATACGCAATTAAAAAACAAACAAAAACCACGTTATGATAGATTTTGTAGAGATAAACAATCTAGTGCTCATAATGCAAGTGATCCTTTTGTGATGCGTTTTCGCAATCCTATAGAAGGTACGGTAGTTTTTGATGATATGATTCATGGAACAATCTCCATTACAAACAGCGAATTAGATGACCTCATTATTGTGCGTAGTGATGGTACACCAACTTACAACTTTACCGTGGTGATAGATGATTGGGATATGAAAATTACCCATGTTATTCGTGGTGATGATCACATCAACAATACACCTCGTCAAATTAATATATTGAATGCATTGGATGCTGATTTACCTCGGTATGCCCATGTTCCTATGATTTTAGGACTCGATGGTAAACGCTTATCAAAAAGACATGGGGCTGTAAGTGTTTTACAATATTGGGATGATGGTTTTTTACCCGATGCATTGATTAATTACTTAGTGAGATTAAGTTGGGCATATGGTAATCAGGAAATATTTTCACGCGAGGAAATGATCAATCTATTTAATATCAATGTCGTTAGCCACTCTCCAGCCACATTTAATCCAAAAAAGCTACTGTGGCTTAATCAACATTATTTGAAAAATCAGAATCCTATGTTAATAATGAATGCATTTGCTGCGCAATTAATTAAGCTAGGAATTGATTATCAAAGAGGACCTGCATTAGAACAAGTAATTAGTCTACAAGCTGGGCGTACCAAAACATTGAAAGAAATGGCTGAACGTAGCCGGTATTTTTTTGAAGATACGATTGAATATGAGTCAAAAGCAGCTGAGAAATATTTACATCTGAAAATTGCTAAACCCTTACGATTGTTTCGAGATCGGTTAGCCCAACTTTTTAGTTGGGAGAAGGAACTTATCCATCAAACGATTATTGAGGTTTCTGAGGCTTACCAATTAAAACTGGGTCAACTTGCGCAGCCGATTCGTGTAGCTGTAACGGGAGATATAGTATCCCCACCAATTGATGCTACTCTATATTTAATAGGCCGAGATCTGGTACTTCATCGTTTAGATCGTGCAATTGATTTTCTGCAAATCCCAGTTTTTTTTAATAAAAAGCGAGCGAGGTTGCCTATATAATTCTTAATAATATAATTAATAATATAAAAATATAATTCTTAATAATATAAAAATAGAATCTGAGTTTATTCATGCTAATGCAACACAGCTCTCGGCTAATTTATGAGAAAATTAGCCGAGAGCTGTAGGGCTTAATAATCATTCTTAACCGGTTTATTAATTAGGAGAGGCTATCCAAATTTTCTGTTTCGATCCTATAAAATTTATTATTAAATAGTAGCAGCAATAGCTGTCATTATGTATTTTAATCACTAGTCTTATTTACTTTACTTTGTGTATTGCTAGATATGCAAATTAGGCTAGAAATGCTAATAAACCATTCAATAACATCTTGTGGATTTCTAATAGCATTTTCTTTAAGGTAAAAGTTTTACATCAATACTCAGTTTATTAAGTTCTTCTAATATTAATGTGTTATTGCACAATTCACGATTTCGGAATCATTAAAGAACATTCTACATGAGGAGTACTTTAAAAATACTCAGAGCGAGAGGTGCTTGAACAATTGTATGATTCCATAAATCAAATCTCAAATAATAAGGAAGATAACACATTCTAGTGTTTTGAAAAAATCCAGTGGAATGGACAGAATAATAAGAAAATGATGGAACTTTACGATCAACTATTCGAATTGATCACAGATTTTTACATAAATATTGTAAAGAATTTCAAAATTAAAAAATAGTTAATAGCAAAAATTATCTCGTTGTAAAATAAAAGATTAACGATCAAGCATTTAGAGATCCAATCAGTCATTTTATTTCAGTAAGACAACAAATATTAAGCTTGATGAAGCGTTTGATTGTTATTTAGATAATCATCTATAACCAAGGCTTTGAAGAAAAATAAAACCATCCAATCAGATAAAAAGTACCTATTTATAGGTTAAAAATCAGGACAGATTTATTAAATCTAGCAGACAAATTAAAAAATGAATTCTTACATCGCATAAGTTCTACTAAACTAACTTGATTGAGGAACATAACCTGAGATATGGGAAGAGCAATCGAACTTTTAAAACTGAAAATACAACTTCAAAACCATTTAGAAACTCTTTATCTAATCGAGAAAAAAGCACTTTCCTAAAAGTGATACTGAGTTGAGATAGAATGTTATTTATAGAAATCACCCCATCTTGACTCTGATTAAAAGTATCGTTACGGTTACGTGTTAGAGAAACAGAAAATGAAATGAGATGCAGTGCGCATAGAAGAAAATCAAAGATAATACGAAGACAGTATGGAGAAAATTAAGAAAGTTTTGCTGGCGTAGCTTAGTAAGGTAGAGCAGCTGATTTGTAATCAGCAGGTCGTAGGTTCAAATCCTATCGCCAGCTTTATAATATTTATATAAATCGGTGATCTATACATGAGATATAAGTTAAAAAATTGTACCCGAGAGACCTCCCCATTTTAATGGGAAGGTGAGGGAGATAAGAAGAAGTTTTAGAATTTCTTTCTCTTTGATTATGCCACATGACAACAGTACACATGTGAGTGCTTCTGAGTAAAGATTTACCGAGTACTCACCGGCGTGAAAACAACCGCAGTAAGTTTAAGAATAAATTAATAAAATCTAAATACAACATAAGAGCACCATTGATGGTAACTTTCTGTTGTTGGTTTTCCGTGAAATCTTCATTGATTTGAAAGTAAGTGCATTTAATTCTTTGAGTATCGTAAGCAGTAAGACCTGAAAAAACGATAACACCGATAGCCGCAATAGTAAGTTGCATGGTATTCAAATACAGGCTCGGTAAAAAGAAAGCAAGAAGAAAGATACCAACCATTCCAAATAAGCCCATGACACAAAAAGTCCCGAGAGGACCCAAATCTCGCTTTGTAGTATAACCAAACACACTCAAACCTAAAAACGCTACACTCGTAACGGCAAAAGCGTCAAAAATATTTTGTTTCGTGTAAGTAAATAAAATAACGCTTAGGGTAATTCCTGTTAAAATGGTATAGAGTATATAAATCAATGTGGCTACGGCAGCCGTAAGCTTTTTGTTTATCGATGTAAGTCCAATAACTGCTGAAAGTTGGGCAATAATTAAACAAAAAAACAATCCTGGTGTGTGAGTGATTTTGTAAAACACCTCACTATGCGAGAACAAGTAATAAGCCACACTAGCTGACAGGGATAGACCTAACACCATCCACAGATAAACTTTACTCATGAATTGAGCAACAGAACCGTTTTGAATGCGACTTTGGATTTGCTGATACGTATTCATGGAGTTTTGCATAGAACACACCTCATCTGAAAAATAGTACTAGAATGATTGTACAGGAATTATTATTCTGGTGCAATCTGAATGGCCTGTTTTAGATACAGTTAGGCTTTATTTGAGCGTTAGCTAAAACGGGAATCATTAGTCAATTAGTCTTAGATTAAGTTCTATTTTAAAGTATAGAGATACTCTTATTGACAATTGCTTTCTCAATTTCCAAGTCTTTTTATTTTCCTGCTTTATGATATTTTCTGAAAGACGTATCTACCCCATCATAAAAACATCATTCTCCTGTTTCTCAAGAGTAATAGTGTAGCCGCTCCAATCTGTGAGAAACTTAGTTGAAGTTATAAAATTACCCGTAGAAATATTTCAGGTCGTTTTTTTCTTAAATTTAGGGATTAATACACTTTAGTGTAATAACCCTATCTCCATAGTTAATAATGAGCTTTCTTTCTGTCTAATCTTTCGGATAGACTAACAAATCAAACAAGAATCTAAGTTAGTAATGATTAGTAATGAAATGAAGTGAGTAAATTTAGATGCATGATAATATAAATAGAAATAAGCCTTGGAAAACTATTGTAAGAAAACCCTCTTTAAAAGAAGGAGAAGTACATATTTGGCGAACATTTTTAGATTGGCCTATTGAAGCAATCAAAAAAGGGTTGGCCAACTTATCTATGGAAGAAAAGGCACGCGTGAAACGTTTAGTGAATAATCAGCATCGATGCTATTACATCGCTTCTCATGCAGCATTACGTGCTATTTTAACTCTATATCTACCTGTACTAAGTGCTCTACGATTTCATTATAATGATTACGGAAAACCTTATCTACTGAACAATCCTTCTTTATATTTTAATCTTTCAGACTCTCATAAAATCGCTCTTTACGCAATTACGGTGAATCGGGAAGTAGGTGTCGATATTGAATCGATGAAAAGTAGTATTCATATTAAAAATATTGCAGAGCGTTTTTTTTCTCCTAACGAAAATTTAGCTTGCAATTATAACAAACTTCCTAAGGATCAATATGTAGAAGATTTTTATCGAATTTGGACTTTGAAAGAAGCTTATGTCAAAGTTATTGGCCAGGGCTTGTCATTTGGTCTTAATCGATTTACTACGAATGTTAACACAGATAATATTAAAAGGGATGGACTTCTTGACGTTGATGAGGATGCTAACGTAGCTAAGCGGTGGGCATTATGTTCGATACCAAGTGCACCAGGCTATATGGCTGCTTTAGCAACAGAAGGCCCTATTAAAAAAATTCATTACTTTGCCTGGTCACCTACTCATTAAATAAACAAAATAATAATTGATTGGTGAAATATAGGTAGTCGGGAGAAATTTCTTTATCGGCTGGTTGACATCTGCTATTTTGTTACGCACAATACCACGCTTAATTTTCAAGCAATTTATGGTGCTTAAAGCTAAGTGCTCGAGTATGATGATCTAACTCAAATTACTACTTGTATCTAGTTAAGCTTCAAGCCCTAAATTTATTTAAGTTATAGTTAAAATGGTTAAATCAGAATAAGGATGTTCGCATGGATAGAAAGCGTTTGTTGGAGGGGTTCCCGAGTGGCCAAAGGGATCAGACTGTAAATCTGACGGCTATGCCTTCGTAGGTTCGAATCCTACCCCCTCCATCTCAGAGGACAGAGGACAGAGGACAGAGTAGTGACCATAGATATAGTAATGATAATGCTAACACCAATGCTAATACTAGTGTAATCGTCACGAAGCAATACGTATCATCTGTCCTTTGTAAGCGGGTGTAGTTCAATGGTAGAACTTCAGCCTTCCAAGCTGATAGTGTGGGTCCGATTCCCATCACCCGCTCTGCCCACATAGCTCAGGTGGCAGAGCACTTCCTTGGTAAGGAAGAGGTTCACCGGTTCAAATCCGGTTGTGGGCTCCAGACTATGATTATTCTATTATTAGGATATCAAAATTCTATTTTTAGAATATTGTCTACAAAAGTGGATTTTTTTAAAGTAAAGAGTTTTTTTTCGGAGGTCATTTTTTATGTCTAAGGAAAAATTTGTGAGAGAGAAGCCGCATTTAAATGTAGGGACAATTGGTCATGTAGATCATGGTAAGACGACGTTAACGGCGGCATTAACAAAGGTGTTATCAGAGAAATTCGGAGGGGAAGCGCGGGCGTTTGATCAAATAGATAATGCACCGGAAGAGCGGGCACGGGGGATTACAATAGCAACATCGCATGTAGAATATCAAAGTGATAAGCGTCACTATGCACATGTTGATTGTCCAGGCCATGCGGATTATGTGAAAAACATGATTACGGGAGCAGCACAGATGGACGGAGCAATATTGGTAGTAAGTGCAGCAGATGGCCCAATGCCGCAGACTCGAGAACATATTGTGTTGGCAAAGCAGGTAGGAGTACCTGCGATAGCGGTGTTTTTAAACAAGGCAGACATGGTGGATGACAAAGAATTGTTAGAATTAGTAGAAATGGAAGTGAGGGATTTATTGACGAGTTATGATTTTCCAGGGGATAAGACACCGATTGTAGTAGGTTCAGCCTTGAAAGCCTTAGAAGGAGATAATGGAGAGTTAGGGGTTCCAGCGATATTAAAGTTAGTAAAGACGATAGATGAGTATTTCGATGAACCGGAACGAGAGAAAAATAAGCCATTTTTAATGCCGATTGAAGATGTGTTTTCAATATCAGGACGGGGGACAGTAGTAACAGGACGCATTGAGCGAGGGATTGTCAAAGTAGGTGATGAAATTGAGATTATGGGGATCAAGGCGACGACGAAGACGACGTGCACAGGTGTAGAAATGTTTCGTAGGTTATTGGACGAAGGTCAGGCAGGAGATAATGTTGGAGTATTGTTGAGAGGGACAAAGCGAGAAGAGGTTGAGCGTGGACAAGTATTGGCGAAGCCTGGAACAATTACGCCGCACACAATGTTTGAAGCAGAGATTTATGTATTATCAAAGGAAGAAGGAGGTCGGCATACGCCCTTTTTAAAAGGCTATCGACCACAGTTTTATTTTCGTACGACGGACGTGACGGGAGAGGTATTGAGTCTACCTGAAGATGTTGAAATGGTGATGCCAGGAGATAACGTGAAGGTAACGGTGAAATTAATAGCACCGGTAGCAATGAACGAAGGGTTACGATTTGCGGTTCGCGAAGGTGGACGTACCGTTGGAGCTGGTGTCGTAACAAAAATTATTGAGTAATTGAAGTGAGAAGTAAAGCTATTGAGATGACAAAGTAAGGGCCAGTAGCTTAATTGGTAGAGCAGCGGTCTCCAAAACCGAAGGTTTGGGGGTTCAATTCCCTCCTGGCCTGCTAAGTGGTAGATCCAAAAAAAAATGGTAGGCCCAAAAATTAAAATGTGAGATAAGTAGTAATTATGGCCCAACAAAATGCAATACAAAACACTAAGTCGTCGTGGTCCGACGCTTTAAAGTGGTTTCTAGTTATCCTCCTATTTGCGCTAGGATTAGCAGCTAATTTTTATTACAGTCACGTTGTCGTCGCAGTTCGTGCCGCCGTTGGAATCGTGCTCACTACTTTAGCTTTAATCATTGCTTCTCAAACTCAAAGAGGTCAAAAAACTTTGGGTTTCATAAGGAGCTCTCGTATAGAACTACATAAGGTTGTTTGGCCCACTCGTCAGGAGACTGTTCAAACCATGTTAGTAGTCGTGGTTATGGTCATAGTGACAGCACTTATTCTATGGGGTCTCGATAGCTTTTTTATGTGGGCTATCTCTTGGATGACTGGGCAAAGAAGGGTAATTTAATGACTGAAGAAAAAAAACGCTGGTATGTTCTTCATGTTTATTCAGCTCATGAGAGTTACGTTGCCAAGATACTAAATGAACATATCCGAAGAGAAGGACTAGAAGATCATTTTGGTGAAATAATTGTGCCTACTGAAGAAGTGATAGAAATGCGAGCAGGGCGTAAGTGTAAAAGCCAGCGTAAGTTTTTTCCGGGTTATGTCTTAGTACAAATGGTGATGAATGACAAAACGTTGCTTTTAGTTCGAAATGTTCCCAAGGTATTGCGTTTTATTGGAACCGAACGGCCAGCTTCTATTAGTGATGAGGAAGCAGCAAAAATTTTACAACGCGTTGAAGAAGGTGAAATAAAGCCAAAACCCAAGGTCCTCTTTGAACCTGGCGAAGTAGTAAGAGTTATCGAAGGGCCATTCGCTGATTTCAATGGAGTAGTGGAGGATGTCAGTTACGAAAAGAGCCGACTGCGAGTGTCGGTTAGTATTTTTGGACGTTCTACCCCAGTGGAATTAGAATTTGGACAAGTAGAGAAAAATTAGGAGCATAGTTGAATAAAACTATGTAATAATTGATTGGGAATTAAATAAGGAACTTGCATCTACTAAAAAAAGAAAAGGAGAAGAATATGGCGAAAAAAGTAAGTAGTTACATTCGTTTACAAGTTAAAGCAGGTGAAGCGAATCCAAGTCCACCAGTTGGTCCTGCTTTGGGACAACGCGGCATTAATATCATGGAGTTTTGTAAATTATTTAATGAAAAAACTCAAAACATTGAGAAGGGCTTACCCATTCCTGTAATTATTACAGTGTATTCCGATCGCAGTTTTTCTTTTATTACTAAAACACCTCCAACTTCTATCTTGCTGAAAAAACTAGTATTGAAAGGGAAAAGCGGTAGTTCTCGACCCAAAACAGAGAAAGTTGGAAAAGTAACGCTTACACAATTGGAAGAGATTGCCAAAATGAAAACACCTGATCTCACCGCGACTGATTTCAATGCTGCTGTACGTACTATTGCCGGGACTGCGCGTAGTATGGGTATTGATGTAGAGAGGTAGCATAATAATGCCAAAGCTCACAAAAAGACAAAAATTAACGGCAGAAAAAGTACAGCCTGGAAAGGTCTATCCTATAAAAGAAGCTCTTAAGTTAATTAAGGCCTGTGCAACTACAAAATTTAAAGAAAGCATTGAGGTGGCTATTAATCTTGACGTTGATTCACGCAAATCGGATCAGTCAGTCCGTGGAGCTACCATATTACCCTATGGAACTGGAAAAAACGTGAGAGTGGCCGTCTTTACCCAAGGTGATCAGGCAAATAAAGCTAAAGAAGCTGGCGCTGACATTGTTGGAACAGATGATTTAGTTGCACAGATCCAATTTGGAAATATTAATTTCGATTTGGTAATCGCCACTCCTGAGACAATGAGAATAGTTGGAAAATTAGGTCAAATCTTAGGTCCACGTGGCTTAATGCCTAATCTTAAAGACGGAACTGTGACTGCCGATGTGGTAACAGCAGTTAAGAATGCTAAACTTGGACAAGTTCGCTACCGTACTGACAAAAATGGTATTATTCACTGCGCTATTGGGAAAGTTGATTTTGAAGAAAAAGCGCTAGAAGAAAATTTATTAGTTTTGTTGTCTGATATTAAGAGAAAAAAACCAAGCTTTGTCAAAGGGACGTATTTAAAGAAATTAACCATATCAAGCACGATGGGGCCAGGCATTATGGTGGGCCGGCCAGATTTCACAATAGGATAAATACTTCATCCTAGTTAGCTAGCCTCTTTAAATAAGGAGATGTAGTGAAAAGTAAGATTCGTAGAGTGTCATTCTTGATATTCAACCGTCGGAGGACTTTGGATGCTAATACCTAAAAAACTCAGGCACTAATTAAAAAAAGTTACTCATGCAGCAGACGGTGGCCTTCTCAAAGGTTGTCACTGAAAGGTAAAAATAGCAAAATTTACCTAAACATAGAACTGTTTTTTATTATATTTAGAGAATAATTGGAGAAGAGATAGTGGTTTTAAATCTCGAACAGAAAAAGGCAATTGTCGCAGAATTATTAAACATCACTCGTCAAGCAATTTCGGTGGTAGTTGCGGATTATCGTGGATTAACCGTCTCAGAAATTTCGGAATTGCGAAAAGCAGCTCGTAGTAGCGCTGGTGAGGTAACCATGCGAGTATACCGTAACACACTTACGCGTCGTGCATTTAAAAAGACGCCCTATGCTTGTCTTAATAAAGTTTTGATAGGCCCTGCCATACTGTTCTTTTCACGCGATGAACCGGGCGCTGCTGCTCGTTTAATTACAAACTTTATTAAGAAGCACGAACAACTAAAAGTAAAAGCATTAGCGTTAGGGGGAAAGTTACTACCGGCAAATAAATTAAAAGCTTTCTCTCAACTCCCTTCGCGTAAAGAAGCTTTAAGTCAATTAGCAATTGTTCTGCTAGCCCCGGTGACTAAATTTGCTCGTACGATTCATGAGCCGGTAATTCAGGTTATTCGTTTAATAGTTACGATTCAAGATCAAAAGAAAGCGGCGTAAAAAATTGATTTAACTTTTTGTGGAGTAAATAATTATGACTCAAATGACAAAAGAAGATATTTTAGAAGCAGTGTCCAGTATGACTGTGATGGACGTTGTCGATTTAGTAAAAATGATGGAAGAAAAATTTGGTGTTTCGGCTCAATCAGTATCGGCTTTTACAGGATCTATACCAAGTGGGGGCAGCGAAGCTGCTGTGACAGAAGAAAAAACTGAATTTAATGTAAAAATGATTAGTTTTGGTGATAGCAAAATTGG
The DNA here is from genome assembly GCF_907164955.1 of Coxiella endosymbiont of Dermacentor marginatus. Taxonomy (GTDB): domain Bacteria; phylum Pseudomonadota; class Gammaproteobacteria; order Coxiellales; family Coxiellaceae; genus Coxiella. The sequence continues at coordinate 478,113 of NZ_OU015521.1, forward strand.
CGTTATTAAAGTAATTCGTGGCATTACTGGCCTTGGTTTAAGGGAAGCTAAAGATCTTGTTGAATCTGTTCCAAATATTGTTAAAGAAGGTGTTAACAAAGAAGAAGCTGAAAAAATTAAAAAGGAACTGGAAGCGGCAGGTGCTAAAATTGAGTTCGAGTAATGATCTGACGGAAAGCTAACCGATATTCCTGCCAACCCCCGTTTTTACAAAAAAAAGATCCGAAGAATTGGAATGTTTTTGTTTCAAAAACTTGGATTCTTGTTTAAGAAAGAGCTGCATAGAAAACGGGTAGGCGACGTATTTACTTAATTTAAAAATAATGAGGTGTGTTCATGGGGCAAGCGAATGTTAGAAAAAGGAATTCGGATGCAATCTCTTATACCGAGAAAAAGCGCGCGCGTGTCAACTTAGGAAAACGCGAAGTTGAAGTGTTAAAAATGCCTTATTTATTGGAAACACAAATAGAATTTTATCGTGCTTTTTTGCAAAAGGATATTGCTCCCAAAAATCGGAAAGATACAGGTTTGCATGCCGCATTCAAATCCGTATTTCCTATTTCCAGTTATTCCGGTCACGCGGAATTAGAATACGTCAGTTATAGCTTAGAAGAAAAGCCTATCTTCGACGTAGGAGAATGTAAGTTACGAGGATTAACTTATGCTACTCCTTTGAAGGTGAGAATGCGCTTATTAATTTACGATAAGAATGATAATTTGCCTGCAGATAAAAAAACCATTAAGGACATCAAAGAACAAGAAGTTTACATGGGTGAAATTCCATTAATGACAGAGACGGGGAGTCTCATAATTAATGGGACTGAACGAGTGGTTGTTTCTCAATTACATCGATCTCCCGGAGTTTTCTTTGAGCACGACAAAGGAAAGACCCATTCTTCCAGAAAATTATTATATTCGGCCCGAATTATTCCTTATCGCGGTTCATGGTTAGACTTTGAGTTTGATCCCAAAGATTACTTATTTGCGCGAATTGATCGACGTCGTAAATTACCAGCGACGGTGATTTTAAGAGCTTTAGGTTATGGTACCGAACAAATTCTCGGCATATTTTATAAGATGAATACTTTTCGTCTTAACAAAAAAGGAGGAGAAAATATCACTTTAGAATTAGTGCCGCAGCGATTACGTGGTGAATTAGCAGCAGTGACAATAAAAGATAAAAAAGGGAAAATAATTGTTGAAGCCAATCGTCGAATTTCAGCCCGACATATTCGTTTGATTGAAAAAGCTAGAATTAGCGAACTTGAGCTGCCTGATGAATATTTATATGGTAAAGTCATTAGCGAGCCTATCTTTAATAAAGAAAACGGGGAAGTGATTGCTCAGGCTAATGAAATTATTACAGCAGATTTATTAAGGAAATTACGGGCTCAAAATATTTCTTCGTTACGTACGTTGTATATTAATGAAATTGAATGTGGGCCTTATATTTCCGATACTTTAAGGTTAGACAATACTAATAATCAGTTAGAAGCTTTAGTAGAAATTTATCGCATTATGCGTCCAGGTGAACCACCAACCAAAGAAGCTGCTGAAAGCTTATTCGAAAATTTGTTTTTTTCGCCAGGGCGTTATAATTTATCCTCTGTAGGTCGAATGAAATTCAACCGTCGAGTCGGACGGAGAGAATTGACAGGATCAGGAATTCTATCTAAAGAAGATATTATAGATGCGTTGCGCGTTCTTGTTGACATTCGAGATGGTAAAGGCGAAGTAGATGATATTGACCATTTAGGAAATCGTCGCATACGTAGTGTAGGTGAAATGGCCGAAAATCAATTTCGGATTGGGTTAGTTCGTGTTGAAAGGGCTGTAAAGGATAGATTAAGTTTGGTAGATATTGAAAACTTGATGCCCCAAGATCTAGTAAATGCAAAACCTGTGTCAGCAGCGATGAAAGAATTTTTTGGTTCAAGTCAATTGTCGCAATTTATGGATCAAAATAATCCATTATCTGAAATAACCCATAAGCGCAGGGTATCTGCTTTAGGTCCGGGTGGACTAACGCGTGAACGAGCAGGTTTTGAAGTGCGGGATGTGCATCCCACTCATTATGGGCGAGTCTGCCCTATTGAGACCCCTGAAGGGCCAAATATTGGTTTAATTAATTCATTAGCAGTATTTGCTAGAGCAAATGAATATGGCTTTTTAGAAACACCATATCGAAAAGTGGTTGATGGAGTAGTTACTGATGAAACGGAATATTTATCAGCGATTGAAGAAGGCGATTATTATATCGCGCAAGCAAATACCAATGTTAATAAAAATGGTCATATGATAGATGAATTAATTTCATGTCGTTATAAAGGTGAATTTACCTTAACCACACCAGATAAGGTAAACTATGTAGATGTTTCACCGCGACAAATCGTTTCTGTAGCTGCTGCCTTAATTCCTTTCCTAGAGCATGATGATGCTAATCGAGCGTTGATGGGTTCCAACATGCAACGTCAAGCAGTACCTACAATTCGACCAGAGACGCCTCTAGTGGGAACTGGAATGGAGAGAACTGTAGCTGTAGATTCTGGAGTAACTGTAGTTGCCAAACGCAACGGTATTGTGGATTCTGTTGATGCTGCACGCATCGTAGTTCGGGTAGATTTAGAGAAGGCGGATGAAGATGATATTGGTGTTGATATTTACAATTTGACTAAATTCACTCGTTCCAATCAAAACACCTGTATTAATCAATATCCTATTGTGGAAATCGGAGATCGTGTACAAAAAGGAGATGTGTTGGCCGATGGTCCTTCCACAGACATTGGTGAGCTAGCGTTAGGGCAGAATTTACTAGTAGCTTTTATGCCTTGGAATGGTTATAACTTTGAGGATTCCATTCTGATTTCCGAGCGATTAGTGGAAAAAGATCGATTCACGACAATCCATATCCAAGAATTTACCTGCATTGCCCGAGATACTAAATTAGGCCCAGAGGAAATTACAGCAGATATTCCGAATATCGGAGAGGGTGCATTAGTAAAATTAGATGAATCTGGCATTGTACATATTGGAGCTGAAGTAGGCCCAGGTGACATTCTAGTGGGTAAGGTAACTCCTAAAGGTGAAACCCAGCTTACACCGGAAGAAAAATTACTGCGAGCAATTTTTGGCGAAAAAGCATCAGACGTAAAAGACACTTCCTTGCGAGTTACTCCTGGAATTACCGGAACCGTTATTGATGTTCGTATTTTTACTCGTGAAGGGGTGAAAAAAGATGAACGTGCTTTAGAAATTGAAAAAGCGGAACTCATAAAAATGGAAAAAGATTTAAATGATCAGCTGCGTGTTCGTGAAGATGCTTTATTTGGAAACTTAGAAAAACTTCTTATCGATCAAGTAGTGATTGACGAACCACTTAAATTGGCAAAAAGCATAAAAATTAGTAAAGATTATTTGGTAGGGTTGTTACCCAGACAAAAGTGGTTTGAAATACGATTGCATGATAACGATGTGGCGAAACGCCTCGAGGCTGCGCATGAACACTATGAGGAACTTCATAAAGCACGTAACGAAAAGCTCAAAGATTTTCATCAGAAATTGACTCAAGGTGGTGATTTAGCGCCCGGTGTCATTAAGATAGTGAAGGTTTACTTAGCAGTTAAGCGCCGTATTCAACCCGGTGATAAAATGGCAGGACGCCATGGAAATAAAGGGGTTATCTCTACCATTGTTTCAGCAGAAGATATGCCTTATCTAGAAGATGGAACGCCGGTAGATATCGTGCTAAACCCTTTAGGGGTTCCTTCCCGAATGAATATTGGTCAAGTACTTGAAACCCACTTGGGGTGGGCTGCCAAGAGCTTAGGTATTAAAATTGGTGAGTTGATCGATCAAGGTACTAATGTAAAACAATTACGCGAAACTCTCAAGTCCATTTACGACTTGAGTAAGACACAGAAATTTAATCTAGAGGCTTTAAACGATAAAGAAATAACGATTTTAGCTGAGAATCTGAGAAAAGGCGTGCCTATAGCATCGCCAGTATTTGATGGAGCTACGGAAGAAGAAATAAAAAATTTATTAGAAATGGCGAACCTTCCCACTTCTGGACAAACTTATCTATACGATGGGCGAACCGGGAAAAAATTCGACCGAGCCGTCACTGTAGGTTACATGTATATGCTGAAGCTTAACCATTTAGTAGACGATAAGATGCACGCTCGTTCTACGGGTTCTTATAGTCTTGTAACCCAGCAACCTTTAGGTGGTAAAGCTCAATTTGGTGGACAGCGGTTTGGAGAAATGGAAGTCTGGGCATTGGAAGCTTATGGAGCAGCTTATACTCTGCAGGAAATGTTGACAGTGAAATCTGATGATGTCACTGGTCGTACTCGTATGTATAAAAATATTGTCGATGGTAATCACCAAATGGATGCTGGTATGCCAGAATCTTTCAACGTTCTGATAAAAGAAATCCGTTCGTTAGCTATTGATATTAATTTAGAAAATGATTAACGTTAATCAGGAGAACTGTCTTGAGAGACCTATTAAAACAGCTAAAAAGTGAAAAACACATAGCTGAATTCGATGCACTTCGCATCAGGCTGGCATCTCCAGAGGAGGTTCGATCGTGGTCATACAGTGAAGTGAAAAAACCTGAAACCATCAATTATCGAACCTTCAAACCTGAACGCGATGGTTTGTTCTGCGCTAAAATTTTCGGTCCTATTAAAGACTATGAGTGCTTATGTGGAAAATATAAACGCCTCAAGCATCGTGGCGTGATCTGTGAAAAGTGTGGAGTGGAAGTGACCTTGGCAAAAGTACGGCGAGATCGAATGGGTCACATCGAACTAGCTTCACCTGTAGCTCATATTTGGTATCTTAAATCATTACCTTCCCGTATTGGTTTACTGCTTGATATGACTCTGCGTGATATTGAACGCATTCTTTACTTTGAAGCATACGTAGTGGTAGATCCTGGAATGACAGAATTAGAGATGGGTCAATTACTTTCGGAAGAAGCTTACCTCGATGCATTAGAAGAATACGGTGATGAATTTACGGCGTTTATGGGTGCAGAAGCAATTCAACGACTGTTACAGGGTATTGATGTTTCTGTAGAGGTTGAAGCATTACGTACAGAAATATCAACCACTGCTTCCGAAACGAAACTGAAAAAGCTTACTAAGCGGCTTAAAGTCTTGAGCGCGTTTTTAGAATCCGGAAATAAGCCTGAGTGGATGATATTAACCGTATTGCCTGTTTTACCTCCAGACTTACGACCCTTGGTTCCATTAGATGGCGGGCGCTTTGCTACTTCCGATTTAAACGACCTGTATCGTCGAGTAATTAATCGAAATAATCGATTAAAACGTCTATTAGATCTCAATGCGCCTGATATTATTGTTCGTAATGAAAAACGAATGCTTCAAGAAGCCGTAGATGCTTTGTTGGATAACGGACGCCATGGGCGATCTATTTTAGGGTCCAACCGACGACCTTTAAAGTCTTTAGCGGATATGATCAAAGGAAAATCCGGGCGTTTTCGTCAAAATCTTCTTGGTAAGCGTGTGGATTATTCAGGCCGTTCTGTTATCGTAGTAGGGCCGACTCTGAAACTCCATCAAGCTGGTTTGCCAAAGAAAATGGCATTGGAACTATTCAAACCATTTATCTTTAGTAAATTACAGCGACAAGGTTTAGCGACTACCATTAAAGCATCTAAAAAGATGGTGGAAAGTGAGGTTCCAGAAGTCTGGGATATCCTTGAAGAAGTTATTCGAGAGCATCCCATCTTGTTGAATCGAGCACCCACTTTGCATCGCTTAGGTATTCAAGCATTTGAGCCAGTGTTGGTGGAAGGAAAAGCAATTCAATTACATCCACTCGTTTGTACGGCTTACAACGCGGACTTTGACGGAGACCAAATGGCTGTACACATCCCTTTAACTTTAGAATCACAGTTGGAGGCGCGTTCATTAATGATGTCTACCAACAATGTTCTACACCCTGCGAACGGCGAACCGATTATTGTTCCTACTCATGACGTGGTGTTAGGCCTTTACTATATTACTCGAGATCGTGTGAATGCAAAAGGCGAGGGAATGAAATTTGCAGACACGGATGAAGTGGTTCGTGCTTACGAAAATGAGCAAGTGGATTTACATGCATGTATAGATGTTCGAATTAAAGAGAGCATTTTTGACGAGGTAGACAATGTAAGGGAGAGTGAATGCCTAATTACCACCGCTGTGGGACGAGTTTTGTTATGGCAGATTGTTCCTAAAGGGCTACCTTTTGCGCTAATTAATCAACCAATGACTAAAAAAGCAGTTACAAAATTATTGGATATTTGCTATCGAAATTTAGGTCTTAAAACCACCGTCATTTTTGCAGATAATTTAATGTACTTAGGCTTCCGTTATGCGACTTGCTCAGGTATTTCGATTGGTATAAACGATCTTGTAATTCCTGATGAAAAAGAAGCTATTATTTCTCGAGCTGAAGAAGAAGTGCAAGAAATTCAAAAACAGTATGCTTTTGGGTTAGTAACTTATGGTGAGCATCGCAATAAAGTAATTGATATCTGGTCACGAACTAATGATCAAGTCGCTAAAGCAATGCTGGGAAAAATCGCTATGGAAAAAGTAAAAGACGCTCAAGGAAAAGAAGTGATACAAAGCTCTTTTAATTCCATCTACATGATGTCTGATTCTGGAGCGCGTGGTTCTGCAGCGCAAATCCGTCAGTTAGCTGGGATGCGAGGTTTAATGGCAAGACCTGACGGTACCATTATCGAAACACCTATAACAGCTAATTTTCGCGAGGGGTTAAATGTTTTACAATACTTTATTTCTACTCATGGTGCTCGTAAGGGTTTGGCCGATACTGCTTTGAAGACAGCAAACTCAGGATATTTAACTCGACGGCTCGTTGATGTCGCTCAAGACTTGGTTGTCACCGAATATGATTGTAAGACCAATCAAGGCATCGAGATGATACCACACATCGATGGAGGTGATGTGGTAGAACCTCTCCGAGAGCGCGTTTTAGGACGAGTTTTGGCGAAACCGGTTATTGATTTTAAGTCCAAAAAAGAGTTAATAGCCGAAGGTATTCTTCTAGACGAAAAATTAGTCGACGTCTTGGAAGAACACAGCGTAGATCAAGTCATGGTACGCTCAGCAATTACCTGTGAGACAGCTTATGGTATTTGTTCAATGTGCTATGGACGTGATCTTGCCCGTGGACATATAGTAAATGTGGGAGAAGCCATTGGCGTGATAGCGGCCCAATCGATTGGTGAACCAGGAACTCAATTAACTATGCGAACATTTCACATGGGTGGTGCTGCTTCTCGAGCAACTACTGCTAATAGCATCGAAGTAAAATCTGCTGGGAAAATTAAGTTACATAATTTAAAAACAGTTGAACAAGCTAACGGTAATTTAGTTGCGGTCTCCCGTTCAGGAGAATTAGTGATACAAAATCCTCAAGGCGGGGGGCGTGAACATTATAAGGTTCCATATGGCGCAACTATTAGTGTACGTAATGGTGATTTTGTGAAATTTGGACAAATGGTGGCTCAATGGGATCCTCACACCCATCCCATTATCACTGAAGTAGCAGGTACTTTATGTTTTGTTGATTTAGTAGATGGTGTGACCATGAATCGACAGACAGACGAGTTGACAGGTCTTAGCAGTATCGTAGTAACCTCCACTAAACAACGCACTATCGGGGGTAAAGAGCTTCGTCCAATGGTTAAACTTATAGATAAAAATAATAACGATCTCTTTTTATCGAGTGGTAAAGTCCCTGCGCATTACTTCTTACCGGAAGGGACTATTCTTACCAAAGAAGATGGTTCTACAGTCCAAATTGGTGATGTACTTGCACGTATTCCTCAAGAAACTTCAAAAACGCGAGATATTACAGGAGGATTACCAAGAGTGGCTGATCTTTTCGAAGCTCGCCGGCCAAAAGATGCTGCTATTTTAGCTGAAATTTCTGGGGTAGTGAGTTTTGGTAAGGATACTAAAGATAAAGGTCGTTTAATTATTACCGCCCAAGATGGTACTACTCGCGAAGAACTTATTCCAAAATGGCGTCACGTAAGTGTTTTTGAAGGTGAAACAGTAGAAAAAGGTGAAGTAATCGCAGACGGTCCTCCGGACCCACACGACATCTTACGCTTATTGGGAATAAATGCAATGGCGAACTATATCGTTAATGAAGTACAGGAAGTCTATAGGTTACAAGGGGTAAAAATTAACGATAAACATATCGAAGTGATCATCCGCCAGATGTTACGTAAAGTTAAGATCGTCGATCCTGGTGAGACAGAATTTCTGAAAGATGAACAGGTAGAACGCCCACGTGTACGAGAGCAGAATGAAAAAATTGTTCAAAAAGATGGCTGCGTGGCAAGAGTAGAACCCATTTTGCTGGGAATCACGAAGGCTTCTTTAGCTACCGAATCTTTTGTCTCAGCCGCATCTTTCCAAGAAACGACTCGCGTATTGACAGCTGCTTCTGTAGGTGGTAAACGCGATGATCTTCGAGGACTCAAAGAGAACGTGATTGTTGGACGACTAATTCCTGCTGGAACGGGATTTAGTTATCATCAAGAACGTCGGCATAAAAAGGGAAAAGAAAAAGGAATCAAAGAGGAAAAAGGTGTGACTGTCAGTGAGGCCGAACAAGCTTTGAGCGCAGCGTTCAAATCTAAAGAAACGAAGTAGAACAAAGATAAACTTCAGATGCCATAGTGATCGCCTTATTCCATGCCTCGATTTTGTGAATAGAATAATAAGAGAGTTGATTTAGCTTGACAGGGATCGTTACCTTTATTTAGAATCCCCGCTCTGTGTTTAGATTAATATATAGATGTTTTTTGCTTTAGAGAGAATTTCAATGGCCAGAATCAATCAGTTAGTCAGAAAGCCGCGTCGTGCAAAAATAAAGAAAAGCGATGTTCCGGCATTGGAAAGCTGTCCCCAAAAACGAGGCGTGTGTACAAGAGTATATACCACTACTCCTAAAAAGCCTAATTCAGCTTTACGGAAAGTAGCGCGAGTACGGATCACTAACGGTACAGAGGTCACTGCTTATATCGGTGGTGAGGGTCACAATTTACAAGAGCACTCGGTGGTGTTAATCCGAGGAGGCCGTGTGAAAGACTTGCCAGGTGTACGCTATCATATTGTGCGTGGAAGCTTGGATGCGGCAGGTGTTTCAGGACGACGTCGTGGTCGCTCTAAATATGGTGGGAAAAAACCAAAAGAATAAATTTGGAGAAATTTAGATGGCACGAAGAAAAGCAGCGCCTAAAAGGGAAATTTTACCAGATCCGCTCTTTCGCAGTAAGCTTTTAGCTAAGTTTATAAATGCTGTTATGCGTAATGGTAAGAAATCGGTAGCAGAGAATATCGTCTATGGGGCACTTGATATAGTGACAAAGCGGTCGTGTATTCACATTAAAGAGTATACTGAGGGAGAAAAAAGCGTCAGAGAAAGTGGTGGTAAAACCAGAAGAAGCCTGAAAGGAAATACTCATCTCGATGAGAGAACACATTCTGTAGCTTTAGAAAAGTTTAAGGAGGCTTTAAGCAATGTAACACCTATTGTAGAAGTGAAATCGCGTCGAGTAGGTGGATCTACCTATCAGGTGCCTGTGGAAATACGAGCCGTACGACGCCAGACTTTGGCTATGCGATGGGTAACTGAGTATGCGAATAAAAGAAATGAGAAGACAATGATTTTACGTTTGGCAAATGAGATTCTGGATGCTGTAGAGAATCGAGGTGGAGCAGTAAAGAAAAAAGAGGACGTTCATCGCATGGCCAAGGCAAACCAAGCATTCGCACATTATCGGTGGTAAGAGAAAATAATGACAATGGCTAGAGAAATTCCATTAGAACATACTCGTAATATAGGTATTATGGCGCATATTGATGCAGGAAAAACTACGACGACTGAACGAATCCTTTATTATACAGGTATTTCTCACAAAATGGGTGAAGTTCATGAAGGCAGTGCTATAATGGATTGGATGGAACAGGAGCAGGAGCGTGGCATTACCATTACCTCTGCAGCCACTACTTGTTTTTGGATGGGTATGGATCAGCAATATTCAAAACATCGAATTAATATTATTGATACACCAGGACACGTCGACTTTACAATTGAAGTTGAGCGTTCCTTGCGGGTGCTGGACGGAGCGATCGCTGTTTTCTGCTCGGTAGGAGGAGTAGAACCACAAAGCGAAACTGTTTGGCGGCAAGCTGATCGTTATGGTGTTCCACGTTTAGGCTTTGTAAACAAGATGGATCGGGCAGGGGCAAATTTTCTACGAGTAGTACGACAAGTAAAAGAGCGCCTGAAATCCAATCCAGTGCCTGTTCAAATGCCTGTTGGTTCAGAAGACAATTTCCAAGGTGTTATTGATTTAATTCAAATGAAAGCTATCTATTGGAATGAGGAGGATAAGGGTCGTACTTATGAATTGGCAGACCTTCCTGAAGATACAAAAGCAGTAGCTCAAGAATGGCGTGAAAAAATGGTAGAAGCTGCAGCTGAATCCTCTGAAGAATTGATGGAAAAATACTTAGAGAATAGGGATCTTTCCAAAAAAGAAATCCTGGAGGGCCTGCGTCGGCGCACTTTGTCTAATGAAATTGTCCCAATGTTATGTGGAAGTGCCTTTAAGAATAAAGGAGTACAAGTTCTGTTAGATGCAGTAATTAATTACTTGCCAGCACCTACTGATGTACCTGCTATTCGAGGTGAGGAAGAAGATGGTTCAGAAGGCTCTCGTGTGGCTTCCGATGATTCATCTTTTTCAGCTTTAGCTTTTAAAATTGCCTCTGATCCTTTCGTTGGGACTTTAACTTTCTTTCGAGTTTATTCTGGCGTATTAAAATCGGGAGATTCGGTTTATAATCCCGTTAAACGTAAAAAAGAGCGTATTGGCCGTCTCTTGCAAATGCATTCCAATTCCCGTGAAGAGATTAAAGAGGTTCGAGCAGGTGATATTGCTGCTGCAGTGGGCTTAAAAAATGTTACTACTGGGGACACCCTTTGTGATCAACAGAAAGTTATCACTCTTGAAAAAATAGAATTTCCAGAACCTGTGATTTCTGTAGCTATTGAGCCAAAGACTAAGGTAGATCAAGAGAAAATGGGGGCAGCTTTAGGCAAATTAGCTCAAGAAGACCCGTCATTTCGTGTTCGTACTGGTGAAGAATCTGGACAAACTATTATTGAGGGTATGGGTGAATTACACTTGGAAATTATTGTAGATCGGATGCAGCGTGAATTTAATATTGCTGCTAATGTTGGAAAGCCTCGTGTAGCTTATCGGGAGACTATTCGTAAAGTAGTAGAACAAGAAGGAAAATATATTCGTCAAACGGGTGGCCGAGGACAATATGGACATGTGTGGCTTCGAATCGAACCTAAAGAACCAGGCTCTGGTTTTGAATTTGTAAATGAAATTGTAGGTGGTGTGGTACCGAAAGAATATATTCCAGCTATAGAAAAAGGTGTGCGTGAACAGATGGAAAATGGAATTATCGCTGGTTATCCTGTAGTGGATATTAGGGTAGCTATTTTTAACGGATCTTATCACGATGTTGACTCCAGTGAGATGGCATTTAAAATCGCTGGTTCAATTTGCTTTAAGGAAGGAGCTGCTAAAGCCAATCCTGCATTATTGGAACCCATTATGAAAGTAGAAGTTATTACTCCAGAAGAATATATGGGTGATATCGTTGGTGATCTTAATCGACGTCGGGGCATGATTCAAGGTATAGATGAAAGTCCAACCGGTAAAATTGTTAATGTTGAGGTGCCACTAGCGGAAATGTTTGGTTATGCAACTGATCTTCGTTCGCTAAGTCAAGGACGTGCAACTTACGTGATGGAGTTTTTAAAGTACACTGAAGCACCAAAAAATATCACTGAAAAATTGTTGTTAAACAATGGAATTAAGAAAGAAAAATAAGCTAAGGAGATAATGTTGGAGTATTGTTGAGAGGGACAAAGCGAGAAGAGGTTGAGCGTGGACAAGTATTGGCGAAGCCTGGAACAATTACGCCGCACACAATGTTTGAAGCAGAGATTTATGTATTATCAAAGGAAGAAGGAGGTCGGCATACGCCCTTTTTAAAAGGCTATCGACCACAGTTTTATTTTCGTACGACGGACGTGACGGGAGAGGTATTGAGTCTACCTGAAGATGTTGAAATGGTGATGCCAGGAGATAACGTGAAGGTAACGGTGAAATTAATAGCACCGGTAGCAATGAACGAAGGGTTACGATTTGCGGTTCGCGAAGGTGGACGTACCGTTGGAGCTGGTGTCGTAACAAAAATTATTGAGTAATTTTGGAAATTAAATTATGGCGGTCTTTAATAATAGCAATAACAACCAACGTATTCGGATTCGATTAAAAGCATTTGATCATCGATTAATTGATCGATCTACGCGAGAAATTGTTGAGACAGCACGGCGAACAGGTGCAATTATTAAAGGTCCTATTCCGTTGCCTACAAAAATTGAGCGCTATACGGTTTTAATTTCGCCTCATGTAGATAAGGACGCTCGGGATCAATATGAAATCCGAATTCATAAGCGATTAGTAGATATTGTGCAACCTACTGATAAAACAGTTGATGCATTAATGAAATTAGATTTAGCTGCTGGGGTGGATATTCGAATAAGTGTTGAATCAGAATCCGTTTAAAATACAAAGTGGGTTATATGTAGGTGTAGGTGTAGGTGTAGGTGTAGGTGTAGGTGTAGGTGTAGGGGATGTTTTGCAGGATAGCCTCTTTTTATTTTTATAAGTGGTTAGTATAGATAACTGGAGAGTAGGTGATGCCTATTGGTTTAATTGGTCAAAAATGTGGTATGACTCGCATATTTACAGAGATGGGGATTGTTGTTCCTATTACAGTAGTTGAAGTAACACCTAATCGAGTTACTCAAATAAAAACGGTTGATGTCGATGGCTATTATGCTGTTCAAGTAACCTATGGAAAAAAGTCTTTCGTTCGTGTCAATAAGGCAATGTTGGGGCATTATTCGAAAAGTGGAGTAGAAGCAGGGGAGGTGATCCGTGAATTTCGTGTTGTTTCTGATGAATTAGCCAAAATTAAGGTGGGTGATGAATTCAAGGTTAATATTTTTAAAGAAGGACAAACTGTTGATGTGCGCGGTTTAACTCGAGGTAAGGGCTTTTCTGGTACGGTAAAGCGCCATAATTTTCGCACTCAGGATGCTACCCATGGGAATTCGTTATCTCATCGCGCGCCAGGCTCCATAGGACAATGTCAAACACCAGGACGTGTGTGGAAAGGCAAAAAAATGGCGGGTCACATGGGGAATACTTATTGCACTATCCAGAATCAAGAAATTTTTAGAATTGATGTTGCACGACATCTCCTTTTAATTAAAGGTGCTTTACCAGGTGCTCCTGGTAACAAAGTGATTATTATGGAATCAACTAGAACAAGTAAATTCGCTGATTTCAGGAGATAATTGATGGAGCTTGCGGTACGCTACTTCGAAAAAAAAGAACTGAGTAAGATCGTTGTAACTGAAGCTATCTTCGGGGTGGAATTTAATGAAGGTTTAGTTCATCAAGTCATTTCTGCTTATTTATCTGGTGCACGAGCAGGTACCAAAGCACAAAAGACACGAAGTGAAGTCAGTGGTAGTGGATCCAAGCCCTGGCGACAAAAGGGAACTGGACGAGCCAGAATAGGTAGTATTCGAAGCCCTCTATGGCGTAGTGGTGGTGTGATTTTTGCAGCAAGACCTCGCAATTTCTCGCAAAAAGTGAATCGAAAGATGTACCACCAAGCCATGATTTCTATTCTCTCTGAATTAATTCGGCAAGAGCGTTTTATTGTGGTAGAAAGTCTAAAATTAAAAGAGCCTAAAACTCGTGAGTTAAAAAACTTACTAGCAGGATTAAATATAGAAAAAGCTCTAATTATTCTTGATAGAGATGATCGAAATGTAAAGCTAGCTTCAAGAAATATGATCAATGTCATAACTTTGAATTCTATAACGGTAGACCCAGTCAGCCTTGTTACTTCGGAAAATGTATTGATTACAATAGATGCTTTAAAAAAGCTTTGGGAGAGACTTTCGTGAATCAAGAAAGGTTATTAAAAGTTCTTATTGGTCATTATGTATCAGAAAAGAGTGCTTTATTTACAGGTCAGCATACATTTAAAGTGTTACCTAATGCAACGAAATCTGAAATTAAGGCATCTGTAAGAAATCAATTTAATGTCACGGTAAAGGCAGTGCGTGTTTGTAATGTTAAAGGGAAAACTACGCGATTTAGAAAAGTGCAAAGTCAACGTAAAAATTGGAGAAAGGCGTATGTTACGTTAGTATCAGGTAATGAAATTGATATTGTAGCTAGCAAATGAGAGTTGGAGTAAATAAGAAATGGCTTTAGTAAAAACAAAACCTACGTCACCGGGACGACGCTTCGTTATCAAAGTTGTACATCCAAATTTGCACAAAGGCGAGCCACATGCACCATTAATAGAGAGTAGAAAGCTTATTAATTGTCGTAACAACCAGGGACGTATTACTGTACGCCATCGCGGCGGTGGGCACAAGCGCCATTATCGAATTATTGACTTTAAGCGTGATAAGAAAGGTAAGGGTATCGTAGAACGGTTAGAATATGATCCAAATCGTAGCTCTTATATTGCCTTAGTCTTATTTCCAGATGGAGAACGCCGCTATATTATAGCTCCCAAAGGGATCCATCAAGGTTCATTCGTAGTTTCAGGAGAAGATGCGCCTATTAGTCCCGGCAATTGTTTACTATTGCAGAATATTCCCCTAGGGACTACTATTCATAACCTTGAATTAAAACCAAGAAAAGGAGCACAGCTTATCAGAAGTGCGGGTACTTCCGCCCAATTAGTGGCAAGAGATGGGATTTACGCTATTGTTCGAATGCGCTCAGGCGAGATGAGAAAAATTTTAATTAGTTGCCGTGCCTGTGTAGGAGAAGTATCCAATCCGGAACATAATTTACGTTCGTTAGGTAAAGCAGGTGCTAAACGCTGGCGTGGTCGGCGACCTACTGTTCGTGGTGTAGCTATGAATCCAGTAGATCATCCTCATGGAGGAGGCGAAGGTAAGACTTCAGGAGGTCGTCATCCAGTTTCTCCTACGGGTAAACCAACAAAAGGTTATAAAACACGCCATAATAAACGTACGACTAATATGATCATTCGTAGTCGGCATAAAAAGTAGAAGAAGAGGTATTAAAAAAGTGCCAAGATCAATAAATAAAGGTCCATTTGTAGATCATCATCTTTTAAAGAAGGTGGAACAAGCGCAAAAAGAAGGCAGCAAGCGACCTATTAAAACTTGGTCGCGGCGCTCCATGATCACTCCTGAAATGGTAGGCCTGACTATTGCTATCCATAACGGGCGTCAACACGTGCCTATTTACATTTCAGAAAACATGGTAGGACATAAATTAGGGGAATTTGTTATAACTCGTACTTTTAAAGCTCATTCAGGTGATCGTAAAGTAAAGAAAGAGAGTTGATGATGAAAGTTAGTGCAAAATTGAAATATGCACATATTTCAGCTCAAAAGGTAAGACTTGTAGCTAATCAGGTTAAAGGTTTACCGGTTGAAAAAGCGGTTGATTTGTTGCGCTTTAGCAATAAAAAAGCTGCAGTTATTATAAAAAAAGTTTTAGATTCAGCTATTGCCAATGCCGAGCATAATAAGAGCGCTGATATGGATGAGTTAAAAGTATTGTCAGTAACAATTGATGAAGGTCCTATGGCGCGAAGATTTCGCACTCGAGCTCGTGGCCGCGCTGATCGAATTTTGAAGCGTACTTGTCATGTTACTATTGAAGTATCGGATTATCGAGTGGAGGAGATTAATGGGTCAAAAAGTTAATCCCGTTGGGATACGGCTTGGTATTACAAGAGATTGGACGTCCAACTGGTATGCAGATAAAAAAGATTTTGCTGATCATTTAAACGATGATTTAAAAGTACGTCAATTTTTAGAAGAACGCTTAAAAGGTGCGGCTATTAGCCGAATCCAAATTGAACGGCCAGCTCGAAATGCTAAAATTGCAATTTACTCTGCACGTCCGGGTGTAATCATTGGAAAGAAAGGTGGAGAAATTGAGGCCTTGCGTGTAGAAATATCGAAAGTAATAAAAGTGCCGGTGCACATCACTATTGAAGAAATTCGAAAACCTGAATTAGATGCAAAATTAGTAGCAGAAAGTGTTGCCCAACAATTAGAGCGCCGAGTCATGTTTCGAAGAGCTATGAAACGCGCTGTACAAAATACTCTGCGTCAAGGTGCCTTTGGAATTAAGATAAGCGTGAGTGGGCGCTTGGGTGGAGCTGAGATCGCTCGTACTGAGTGGTATCGAGAGGGGCGTGTTCCTCTGCATACGTTTCGAGCTGATATTGATTATGCGACAGCTACAGCTAAAACTACTTATGGAACAATAGGGGTAAAGGTGTGGATTTTTAAAGGAGAAATCCATGCGATGAGAGCAAAAACGTCAACTGAAGTAGTTGAGGAAGTGAAATAGGAAACGATTAAATGCTGCAACCAAGTAACAGAAAGTACCGAAAAGATTTTAAAGGCCGAAATCGAAGAGTAGCTCATCGTGGCAATCGGGTTAGTTTTGGAGAGTTTGGTCTCAAAGCAACAGCTTACGCTCGAATCACTGCGCGTCAACTAGAAGCCGCCAGACGTGCTCTTTCACGACATATAAAGCGCGGTGGCAAGATTATCATCCGTATCTTTCCAGATAAACCAATTACGAAAAAGCCTTTGGAGGTGCGTCAAGGTAAGGGTAAGGGGAGCGTTGAATATTGGGTAGCGCTTGTACAACCTGGGCGAATGCTGTTCGAAATTGAAGGGATTGATGAAGTCCTGGCTCGTGAAGCTTTAGATCGAACAGCAGCTAAATTGCCTGTGAAATGCGTGTTTGTTAAACGGACGGTAATATAATGAAAGCCAATGAATTCCGTAATAAGACAGAAGCTGAACTTAAAAAAGAGTTAATTGCTTTTTTGAAAGAGCAATTCAATTTACGTATGCAAAAAGGTATGAGAGAAGTTTCCCACTCACATTTCTATAAACAGGTACGACGCAATATTGCTCGTGTTAAGACTATCTTGAAAGAAAGAGAGAGGAATATGTTTTATGAGTAGGAATGAGAAAGTAGTTCGTGCCCTAACAGGAACCGTGGTTAGCAACAAAATGAATGACACAGTTGTTGTATTAGTAGAACAGCAAGTAAAGCACCCTAAATATGGGAAGTTTATCAAACGTTCTACAAAACTGCGTGCACACGATCAAGGGAATAAATGTCAGGAAGGCGATACCGTAACCATTTGTGAAACACGTCCTATTTCAAAAACGAAAAGATGGATGTTGGTAAAAATTAGAAAAAAATCGGAAAAGATATGAGGAATTAATGATGATTCAGGCACAGTCAGTTGTTGATGTGGCAGATAATAGTGGAGCTAGACGCGTGATGTGCATTAAAGTTTTAGGTGGTTCTAAACGTCGTTACGCAAATATTGGTGATGTCATTACAGTGAGTATTAAAGAAGCGACTCCGCGGGGAAAAGTAAAAAAGGGTGATGTAATGAAAGCTGTGGTAGTGCGAACATGTAAGGGTGTTCGACGGGATGATGGGTCGGTAATTCGATTTGATAGCAATGCAGTGGTGCTGTTAAGCAATCAGTTACAACCGATAGGTACACGGATTTTTGGGCCGGTGACTCGCGAATTACGGACCGACAATTTTATGAAAATTATTTCCTTAGCCTTAGAAGTTTTATAATAGATGACAAGATGATGACAATGAAGAAAATTAAAAAAGATGATACCGTTGTTGTAATGACAGGAAAAGATAAAGGTCGTCAAGGTAAAGTACTAAAGGTTTTATCTAATGGGCGGGTATTGGTTGAAGGCGTTAATCTAGTTAAAAAACATGTAAGGCCTAATCCCAATAAAAATGAACAGGGAGGGATATTAGAAAGAGAATCAGGGATTCATGTGTCTAATGTCGCTATTTATAATCCTACCACTAAAAAACTGGATCGCGTGAGAATTAAAGTACTTGAGAATGGATTGAAAGTTCGAATATTTGCATCAAATTTCGAACTGATTGATGTATAAGGAAAAAATATGGTAGAACTACAGGAACTCTACAAAAAAGTGATTATCCCAAATTTGCAAAAAGAATTTGGTTTTAAATCTATGATGGCCGTTCCACGTATTGAGAAAATTACTTTAAATATAGGTACCGGTGAAGCCGTAGCTGATAAAAAAGTAATTGAACATGCTATGGGCGACATGATGAGAATTTCAGGTCAGAAACCCATTATTACTTATGTGCGTAAATCGGAGGCTGGTTTTAAAATTCGTACTGGGTGGCCTATTGGCTGTAAGGTAACCTTGCGCCGGAAACGCATGTATGAATTTTTGAAACGATTAATTTCGATTGCAATACCTCGTATTCGGGATTTTCGAGGTTTTAACGCTAAATCTTTTGACGGACGAGGTAACTTTAGTTTAGGAATTCAAGAACAAATTGTTTTTCCAGAAATTCAATACGATAGAGTCGATGCTATTCGTGGGATGGATATTACTATTACCACTACAGCAAGAACTAATGAAGAAGGAAAAGCTTTATTAAAAGCTTTTAGTTTCCCATTAAAAGATTTATAAAAACCAAAAGAGGTTATAATAAGAGCTATGGCAAAATTAAGTGTCATCGAACGAAATAAAAGACGTATTCAACAATCTCAAAAGGCGCGAAAAAGACGTTTTGAATTAAAGCAAATCTTTAAAAAAGGTACTCCTGAAGATCAAGAGTTAGCTCTACTAAAATTACAAAAAAGTCCTCGAAATGAGTCAACAGTTCGAGTGAGACACCGATGTCGAACATGTGGTCGTCCTTGTGGCACACTTAAAAAATTTGGGTTGTGTCGAATTCACTTGCGGGAAGCTGCGATGAGGGGCGATGTGCCCGGATTAAAAAAAGCGAGTTGGTAATTTATGATGCAAGATCCTATATCCGATATGTTAACGCGTATTCGCAATGCGCAAGCAGTGGCAAAAAAAGAAGTTGTTATACCTTCATCAAAATTAAAATTAAGCATTACAAAAGTGTTAAAGAAGGAAGGTTATATTATTGATTATCGTGAAGAAAACAACATAACCAAAAATCAATTAGTAATTATCTTGAAATATCATGAAGCAAGGCCTGTTATTTCAACTCTAAAACGTGTTAGCGGTCCTTCTTTGCGTGTATACAAAGGTAAGAATAAACTACCTAAAATAAATAATGGCTTAGGTGTTGTCATTGTTTCGACTTCAAAGGGTGTAATGTCTGGTCGGCAGGCACGACATTATGGTGAAGGTGGGGAAATCATCTGCTACGTTAGCTAGGAAAGAAAACATTATGATAAGTCGTGTGGTAAAAAATCCAATTAAGATCCCATCTGGTGTTGATGTTAAAGTCCATGGTCGATTCGTAACGGTGAAAGGTAAATTCGGTGAACTTACTCAAATAATGCATGACGTCGTTAAAGTTACACAAGAGGGTAATAAACTCCAAATAATGTCAGAAAATGATTTGCCGGAGTCAAATGCGTTAGTAGGAACAACTCATGCTGTAACTCAAAACATGGTGCGTGGTGTTCATGAAGGATTTCAACGAAAATTAGTAATAGTAGGAGTTGGTTATCGTGCGAAGGCTCAAGGAAAAACGTTAAATTTAACAATCGGATTTTCACATCCAGTGGAAATTGAAATTCCAGAGGGTATTACTGTAGAAACTCCTAGTACAACTGAGATCATTGTCAAGGGTGCTGATCGGCAATTAGTTTGCCAAGTGGCAGCAAATATTCGTGCAACCCGGCCACCTGAGCCTTATAAAGGTAAAGGTATTCGTTATGATGATGAAAATGTAGTTCGTAAAGAGGCTAAAAAGAAATGATGGATAAACGAAAAAAACAACTTAGACGTGTACGTCGAACGCGATCAAAAATTAAGGCATTAGGTATGACACGATTATGTGTTCACCGCTCGCTCAATCATATTTATGTTCAGCTAATTTCTTCTGATGCAAAAATATTAGCTACCGCATCAACTTTGGAAAAAGAGGTAAGAAGTCAATTAAGGCATGGGGGCAATATTTCGGCAGCTGAGGTAGTGGGTGAGCTTATTGCGGAACGTGCGAAAAAATCAGGAGTTATAAAAGTAGCTTTTGATCGAAGTGGTTATAAATACCACGGACGTGTACAAGCATTAGCGGAAGCAGCACGTAAAGGTGGAATTGAATTTTAATAAGGTACATTTATGCGTGAATTGGGTACTGATACGAAAACCGATGGTAACCAGGATAAACTGGTTTATGTTCGACGTACAGCGAAAGTTGTAAAGGGTGGACGCGTGTTTGGTTTTTCCGCATTGGTCGTTGCGGGAGATGGTGAAGGTAAGGTAGGTTTTGGTTTAGGAAAAGCGCGTGAAGTCCCGGCTGCCATAAAAAAGGCTACGGAAGACGCGCGCCGTAATATGATTTCTGTGCCTTTAGATGGGAAAAACACATTAAGTCATCCAGTGAAAGCCACTCATGCATCTTCAACTGTATTGATATTGCCTGCTTCAAAGGGAACTGGAGTGATTGCTGGAAATGCGATGCGAGCAGTGTTTGAAGTTATGGGTATTCAAAATATTTTAGCGAAGTGTATCGGCTCTTCTAATCCAATCAATGTAGTTCGAGCTACCTTCAAAGCACTTAAAAACATGGAAACACCTGATTCTGTGGCTGCAAAACGTGGAAAATCTATTAAAGAAATTTTGGGATAAAATTAATGAAACAATTAAAAAAAGTTCGTGTAACCTTAATAGGAAGTAAATATGGACGCAAACCCGGACATCGTGAGTCTATAGAAGGCTTGGGATTACGACGAATTAATCAGACGGTTGAAGTTATTGATACACCCGCTAATCGAGGGATGATTAATAAGGTCTTTTATTTGCTAAAGATTGAGGAAGTTTGAAATGAGGCTGAATGTTCTACAACCTAATCAAAAGGCAAAAAAAAATAAAACGCGAGTAGGTCGTGGGATTGGCAGTGGAAAAGGAAAAACTTGTGGCCGCGGACATAAGGGACAGCATTCTCGCTCAGGCGGCTATCATAAAGTTGGCTTCGAAGGTGGACAAATGCCTCTAAAACGTCGGGTCCCAAAATTTGGCTTCACATCAAGAAAGAAGTTATTTTCTGCAGAAGTGCGCTTACACGAATTAAATAAGATTTCTGATGGTGATGTAGTTAATATCGATACTCTGAAAGCAGCTAACATTATTGGTTGTCATATTAAGTATGTTAAAATATTTGCTTCAGGCAAATTAGAAAAACCTGTGACAATTTTAGGTCTGCAAGTAACTAAAAGCGTCAAGTCCGCTGTAGAAGCAGTAGGCGGTAAGGTTTAATGGCTAAAACCAAGTTCGGTGCACCCTTGTTACAAGGTAGTGGACTTAGTGAATTAAAACGGCGTTTATTGTTCGTCCTAATCGGCATTATGATATACCGATTAGGAACTTATATACCTGTCCCTGGTCTCGATCCTGCTCGTCTAGAAGCGCTTTTTCACCAACATGAATTAGGCTTTCTAGGAATGTTTAATATGTTCTCCGGTGGTGCTTTAAGTCGGATGACGATTTTTGCGTTAGGGGTAATACCGTATATTTCCTCTTCTATCATTATTCAAATGTACAGCCAAATTTCTTCTAAAATGCAGGCTCTTCGAAAAGAAGGGGAAGCAGGTCGTCGAAAGATCAATCAGTATACGCGGTATGGAACTGTTATATTGTCCTTACCACAATCAATTTTTATGGCCAAGTGGCTTGCTAACAGCGGCACTGTACTTACCTTAATTAGACCAAATTTTAGTTTCTATTTTACAGCTGTTATTACGCTCGTAACAGGTACTATTTTTCTAATGTGGTTAGGTGAACAAATGACGGAACGAGGTATTGGTAATGGAACTTCTTTAATTATTTTTGCTAGTATTACTTCAAGGTTCCCTACAGCAATCAGCCAAGTATTTACACAAGTACATCAAGGCCAAATGTCTGTGTTGACTTTATTACTTTTGATGACAGTAGTAATTGCAATTACTTTGGTGGTTGTCTTATTTGAACGAGCTCAACGTCGAATTACTATTAGTTATGCTAAACGGCAGCAAGGAAGAAAGTTATATGTGGCTCAAAGCAGTCATCTTCCATTAAAAATTAATATGGCTGGGGTGATCCCAGTAATTTTCGCTCAAAGTATTATTTTATTTTCAGGAGCCGCAGCTAAATTTATGGCTTCGATTCGAGGATTAGAATGGCTGAATAATGTTTCTTTAGTGCTTTCAAATGGTCAGCCGGCTTATATTGTGGTTTTTTCTATATCGGTAATCTTTTTTAGTTTTTTCTATACAACTTTAGTTTTTAATCCTAAAGAAACAGCTGAAAATTTAAAAAAATCTGGGGCATTTATTCCTGGTATTCGCCCAGGCGAGCAAACAGCGAATTATATTAACAAGGTAATGGCCAGATTAATTTTAGTGGGTTCTATTTATCTTACTTTAGTAGCTTTGCTACCTCAATTTTTGATTTTAACATGGAATGTTCCTTTTTATTTTGGAGGCACTTCTTTGTTGATTGTAGTGGTGGTTGTTATGGATTTCATGACGCAAGTGCAAGCTCATTTAATGAGTTATCAATATGAATCTTTAATGAAAAAATCAAGTATGAAAGGCTCAAAATTTGGGCTTATTCGGTAATGAGGAAGGATAATGGGATGAAAGTAAGAGCATCTGTAAAACGAATTTGTCAAAATTGTAAAATAGTTAGACGGGAAGGTGTTGTACGAGTAATTTGCAGTAACGCTCGGCATAAGCAAAGACAAAAAAGTAGAAAGTAAGGATACATATTAGTAGTTCCATTCAATCAGAATAAAAATGGTGAAGTGACAAGTTGGAAATCGCTAGGAGTGCTAGATAGATCTCTAGTGAGAGGGCATGCTAGCACTGTTTCTATGATCCCTTGATTTATCGAGGGATGGGGATTATAGTTGTAGTTTTCAGTAAATTTTTGGTGAATTATTGATAAGTCGGAGTAAATACAAATGGTAGCTCGCATCACAGGCGTTAATATTCCAATGCAAAAACACGTACGAGTAGCGCTTCAAGCAATTTACGGTATAGGTAATTCTCGTGCAATAAAAATTTGCAAAGCAGCAAAAATTGCTCCTACTTCTAAAATGCAGAACTTGTCAGAGGTTGAGCTTGATGCTTTACGAAATGAAGTTAGCAAGTTCACAGTAGAAGGGGACTTAAGACGTGAACGTTCTACAGATATCAAACGGAAGATGGATTTAGCTACTTATCAAGGTATCCGTCACCGCCGCGGGCTTCCAGTCCGTGGTCAACGAACCTGCACTAACGCTCGTACACGCAAGGGTAAACGCAAGTCTATACGAACTTGATAAAAAGAAAAAGGTTGTTTCATGTCAAAAAAACGTTTTCGAAAGGTTACTGAGGGTATTGCCCACATCAATGCAACATTTAATAACACAAAAATATGTATTTCTGATCCTCATGGGAATGTATTGTGTTTTCGGTCAGTTGGTGGATCTGGGTTTAAGGGTTCTCGTAAAGGCACTCCCTATGGTGCGCAATTAGCTGCTGAGGGAGTGGGCGAAAGAGCCATTCAAGATTTTGGTATGGAAGCTGTTTCCGTATGTGTTAAAGGTCCAGGTGCAGGACGTGATTCTGCTATTCGTGGATTGCGTGCCGCAGGTTTAAAAATTATTAGTCTAGAAGATCGCACAGCATTGCCACATAATGGCTGTCGGCCACGTAAGAAACGACGAGTTTAGGAGATGATTAAGCAATGGCAAGGTATTTAGGCCCAAAATGTCGATTATCACGACGTGAAAAAACTGATTTGCAACTAAAAAGTGGTATTCGGACCATTGATTCGAAGTGCAATATTGAACGTGTTTCTGGTATGCACTGGCAACGTCGTGGTCGAACCACGGACTATGGTGTCCAATTGCGGATGAAACAGATGGTTAAACGTTATTACGACATTTTAGAAAAGCAATTTCGTAATTATTATCGGAAAGCTGATAGACTAAAAGGATCAACTGGAGAAAATTTATTAAGCTTATTAGAAGGACGATTGGATAATGTGGTTTATCGAATAGGATTTTCAGCTACCAGAGCAGAAGCGAGGCAGCTTGTAAGTCATAAAGCGATCCTCGTTAACGAGAAAGTAGTTAATATTCCTTCTTATCAAGTAAAACCTGGGGATCTGATTAAAGTTCATAGACAAGCAAGGGGGCAATTCCGAATCAGAGGCGCATTAGAACTAGCACAACAACGCGAATCGGTTTCTTGGATTGAAGTGGACACAAAAAAAATGCTAGGTACACTCAAGAATCAACCAGACGTAGCAGAATTACCTGCTGAATTTAAAATTAACCTCGTTGTTGAACTCTATTCGAAGTAAGGGAAATTAAATATGCAAGATCTTCTTAAATCATTTTTAACACCGAAAAACGTTCAGGTTCATTCTGTGTCACCTCATCGCTTTCGTATTGTGTTAGAGCCGTTAGAGCGTGGGTTTGGACACACCTTAGGAAATGCTCTGAGAAGAATTTTATTATCTTCTATGCCTGGAGCCGCTATTGTCGAAGCGCAAATAAAAGGTGTTTTGCATGAATACACCTCTATTGAGGGTGTACGCGAAGATGTGGTGGGTATTATATTAAATCTAAAAGGAGTTGCTGTTAAGTTAGAGGGACGTAGTAAAGCTACTTTAACCCTAAATAAAAAAGGTCCAGGTATAGTCATAGCAGGAGATTTACAAACAGATCATGGTGTTAAGATCATCAACTCTGATCATGTCATTGCACATCTTACTAAGGATGGTGAAATTAACATGACGTTAAAGGCAGAAATGGGTCGAGGTTATGAACCTGCTAGTATACGTGCAGAGAAAGAAGAAAGTCGGTCGTTAGGTGTATTATTGATAGATGCTTCCTATAGTCCGGTACGACGTGTTTCTTATTCTGTAGAAAATACACGAGTAGAAAAGCGCATTGATTTAGATAAATTAATCATCGATCTTGAAACTAATGGTACGCTCAATCCTGAAGGTGCTATTCGATTCGCAGCAACCATTTTACAATACCAATTAGCTACTTTTGTTGATTTAAAGCATGAGGAATACCGATCCTCTAGTAGAAAAGAGGATAAAATAGATCCCTTATTGCTCCGCTCTGTAGACGATTTAGAATTGACTGCGCGAGCTGCTAATTGCTTGAAAGCAGAAAGTATTTATTATATTGGTGATTTAGTGCAGCGTTCTGAAAACGATTTGTTAAAGACGCCAAATTTGGGTAGAAAGTCTTTATTAGAAATTAAAAGCGTACTTTTACAAAAAGGATTAAGTCTTGGTATGCATATTGAAGGATGGTCTCCTGAAAATTTTTCGGAGAAGTAGACGATGTATCATCGTAAAAGTGGCAGACATTTCAATCGTCCTAGTGCACATCGAAAAGCGATGCTACAAAATATGTCTGTATCATTACTTAAATATGAGCTAATCAAAACTACTCTACCAAAAGCAAAAGAATTGCGACGGATAGTTGAACCATTGATTACTTTAGCAAAAGAAGACAGTGTAGCTAATCGTCGCCTGGCCTTCAATCGTCTACGTAACGATGAAGCTGTAATGAAGCTTTTTAAGGAAATTGCACCACGATGTAGAGAACGATCCGGTGGTTATTGTCGCGTATTAAAATGCGGTTTCCGTGCCGGAGATAATGCACCTATGGCAATTGTTGAATTAGTTGATCAAAAAGACAGCGCGAAAGAAGCAGTTTAACTCAAGAAGCTATGATTTTCTCTTTCTGATTCTTTGAAATATTAGCTTCTTTTTTTCATAGATTATCTTTGAATAAATGAAAGGAGAAACTTCATGATTGTCGTACCAAAAATTCATGGTTTTATTTGTACGACGGCTCATCCGGATGGATGCGAAAAACATGTAACAGAATGGATTGATTATGTCAAAAAACAGACGCATCTTTCTTATGGTCCTAAAAAAGTTTTGATTATTGGTGCCTCTACTGGTTTTGGTCTTTCAAGTCGCATTGTAGCTGCTTTTGGTGCAAGGGCTAAAACGATAGGTGTTTTTTTTGAAAAGCCAGCTAGTGAAAAACGAACCGCTTCTCCAGGATGGTATAATACAGCAGCCTTTGAAAAAGCTGCCTACAAGTCAGGGTTGTATGCTAAAAGCATTAATGGTGATGCATTTTCAGATGAAATAAAACAAAAAACTATTGAATTAATTAAACAAGATTGGCAAGGCGGAGTTGATTTAGTCATTTATAGTATCGCTGCTCCGCGTCGTATTCACCCTAAAACTGGAAAAATTTTTAATTCCGTATTAAAGCCTATTGGCCAATCTTATCGAAATAAGACGGTAAATATTATGACAGGTGAAGTAAGTGAGGTGACAATTAATTCTGCAACTGAAAAAGAAATTCAGAACACAAAAGCAGTTATGGGCGGCGATGATTGGGCTTTATGGATAACTTCTTTGTTGGACAATAATTGTTTGACAAAAAAAACTGAAACAGTTGCCTTTACATATATTGGCTCTGAACTAACCCACGCGATTTACCGTAATGGCACCATTGGAAGAGCAAAATTGCATTTAGAAGAAACAGCCAAAAAATTAGACTCTCTTTTAAAATCGGAATTAAAAGGACAAGCTATTGTTTCTGTGAATAAAGCATTAGTAACACAAGCCAGCGTTGCTATACCTATTGTTCCCCTTTACATCTCATTGCTTTATAAAGTCATGAAGGAAAAAAATCTGCATGAAGGTTGTATTGAGCAGATGTGGCGGTTATTTAACGATCACTTATATTGTAATCGTGATTTTCCCATGGATGAAAAAGGTCGTATCCGAATTGATAATTTAGAAATGCGCGATGATGTTCAGGCTGAAGTAAAAAAATTATGGAAATCCATCAATAGCGAGAACGCTAACCAAATATCTGATATTACTGGTTATCGTAGAGATTTCTACAAACTATTTGGTTTTGGTTTAAGTGATGTCAATTATAAACAGGATATAGGTATCAATGTTTCTATTCTTTCTATTAAAGATGAAGAACGTAGTTAGAGACCTATATCTTGCTTTTATAAGATTTAATCCATACTAAGGCTCTATTAAAAATAGGGCTCTGATGTATTTATATATTTTTTCGGTATTCAGTTCAAAAAAAATATTTATTGGCATAATCTGAATCTGTATTACCATCTTGGAATGAAGTTATCAGAAAAATTGTATTTTAGAAGGGAATATCATCTTCAAGTTCAGAGCAGGGACTATCTTCGTTAGGTATAGCTGTTTGATTTCCTATCGGATTCACTTGTTTATAAGAAGAGCTGCCTTCTTGATTTTCATGGCTACTACTGCTACTTCGGCTATCAAGCATGTGCATTTCACTTGCGATAATTTCTGTGGTGTAACGATCAGCACCATTCTTATCTTGCCATTTACGCGTTCGTAAACTTCCTTCAATATACACTTTTGACCCCTTACGCAAATACTCTCCTACAATTTCAGCTAAACGGTTAAAGAATGCAATACGATGCCATTCCGTTCGCTCTTGTAATTCACCTGTTTGTCTATCACGCCAGGTTGTACTCGTAGCCAACGTTACATTCGCGATAGCGTTTCCATTTGGTGTATAACGTACTTCGGGGTCTTGGCCTAAATTTCCAATTAAAATAACTTTATTTACACCTCTAGCCATTATAAAAATCTCCTAAGTTCTCAAGTCTCAACAAGTGTTATATTGATTTTCAATGGTCTCCACTTGCGTCCAGATTACTTTGTCTAATCCGTTTTCGCAATTCGTCCTCGGTAATTATTTTTTTATTAATTTTAAGATAAATTAAATTTTCCTGAGCCAAAACTGCTATTTCAGAAACACCAGGAATGTCATGGAGATTTTTTTTCAAAGAGGCAATACTTTGTTTCAAATATTCGTCTAATTTTAGGGTAACGGTAGCAAGATAAGAAGGATTCTGCATTTTTATGGCTAGCATTAGCCATAAAAATGCAATAATTGCACAAAAAATGAACACTCCTACTGCCTGAAAGTGATTAAAAATCCATCCTCCCACAACACCACCAAAAAAAATACCAAAAAATTGAGAGGAAGAATAAATTCCGAGAGCCATTCCTTTTTGACAAATCGGTGCAATTTTTGAGATTAATGAGGGAAGCATTGCTTCTAGTAATGTAAAAATAGTGAAGAAAAAAAATAAGATAGCACTAATTTCAATAATCGAGTGACAAAAAACCATAAATAAAAATTGACAAACTATTAAGAAAGCGATAGCGCTGACAAAACTTAACTTAAGTTGGCATTTCTTTTCAGAAAAAATAATAAGAGGTATTGCTGTTATAAAAGCGAGTAATAATATGATTAGATAAAAAAGTATTTGCTCATGCTCGGTGAGATTAATTACTCGACTTAGAATAATAGGAATGTTAATAAACATTGCTGTTAAAATACAGTGCAGAGAAAAGATTCCAAAATCTAATCGTAAAAGCGCGCTACTGCAAATTACATTTCTAAAGTATCTTCTTGATTCGGATTCTTCTCTAGGATAGAGAGGTAGTAGTGCTTGAGGGGAAGTAGGTACGACAGTATGAAGAAGAATAATTCCTAATATTGCAAAAATTACTGTCACCCAGAAAATGCCTTCGAGGTGAAACCATGCATTAATAACTGGTCCGATAATAAGAGCGATAGAAAACGAAAAACCAATTACCATCCCAACCAATACCATGGCTTTACTTCGTTCTTCATCGCGAGTCAAATCGGTGATCATGGCAAGAATAGTACTCCCAACTGCCCCTGTACCTTGAAAAGCTCGTCCAATAATAATGCCGTAAATAGAATGTGAAAAAATTGCAAGAACACTTCCAACACTTAGTAATACTAATCCTGCTGTGATGACCGGCTTTCGGCCAATACGATCGGAGATCATCCCGAAAGGAATTTGAAAACAAGCTTGTAAGAGACCGTAAATACCAAGAGCTATCCCAATGAGGGTTGGTGTCGCAAAAGGTATTTGGTTGGTATAGAGAGCAAGCACAGGAAGCAGCATAAACAACCCAAACATCCGAAAGGCCATGATGACGGCGAGGGAAGTGATAGCAATTCGTTTTTTCGCACACATATTATTTTCTAAAGGTAAATTATAACAGAAATCTCATTATATCCTAAATAAGCTTGATAAGCTAATCTATGAATCTCAATTAGCTAAGCTAAATCTGCAACTATTCAGTAATTAAGAGAAAGATTAAAACTTAAACGCTTTAATTTATAAATTAAAAATCAATTAATTGAACTATTTAAGCTTGTATAAAAGGCACACGATTAAAATAATAATTGACAATATTAAAGTTAGTCCTGATGTACAATAATGCTTTGTAGAATTGTTCAAAATCGCTATATATTTTTTCAGATAGCTTTTGAGTGGCTACTTCCTATTACTTCCCCAAGTTGAGGAACACATTCTTCATCACTTATATGCTTAACCTGATATAGTTACATTTGAGGATAGCATACTGGGCTTTTTAATAATTCTTATTTAGATGCGTTTCCACTTGTGACAAAAGATATTAAGCAATATTTTGATCTTGAGAAAATAAACTACAACAAAAAGATAGTTTTACTGATGCTCTTTCAGATGATCCTTTTCTTGTTTCTTTTTTCAACTACCATGAAGAGAGCTTATTACATAAAGCATTTTTCCTGGCCCTGTATTATAGAAAATCCTTATTCGCTAACTAGAATATTATCTATCTAAGAAAAACACAATTCCAGTCTTTAAAATCTGAGTGTGAATATTCTCATTGGTTTTATGACTTTACACAATCGGTGTGTTAAATTCTGAAAAATGAATCTGAAGAATTCAAATATCTTAGATAGTATGTAGGGGTTAATTCAGATCCCCACAGAGTGCAACACAGCGAGATTAAATGCACACTTGTACAAATTTTTCTAACCCAGAAGTTATTTACGGAAGAACAGCAGAACGCTAGGTTATTCGTCAGGCGGATTATATTTTAGCGTTGTGAGGAGATGGTCTTTGCGGCAATCTGCTCGGGTGAAGGTATTTTTTAAAGTTGACATGTATTTTCTTTCAGACAGTTATGTCGTTTATAACGTTTAAAAAATGACAGTATAAAAGTCGCATGCATTTTTTGATGTGGCTCCAATTCTTTCTCGAAAATTACGACATGATGGGATATAGGTGTTTCTTATATCCCCTTTATGGGAGCACATTTTATATCAAAACCCTAAACTCTTCATATCTGATTGAGAAAATTGATTTTTTTGACAATTTGTTTAAACGCTCAAATTTAATCGGTGTTGATACTTTAAATAACATCTGATCTACGAGGATGTGGATTATTAACACCTTTACCTGTATTAGGTAATTTTTACTAAATTATTTATCGTAAAAAATGATAGAGAACAATTTTATCGCAAACTCGAAACAGCAACTAGAAAAATTATAAAAACGGATTGGGTTGAACAACTAGTGTCACAGAAAGGAAATTTAGATTCAATAATTTTATTATTCAATCAAAGACGATGCGTTTACTTGAAAGTACTTGTTAGTGAAAATAGGCTTACAATCGTAAGTTTAAATGTATGCTTACTTATATACTGGTAAAAACTATTGATTCTTTTCGATAAATAATGCAGATTCGTAGAGAAAAAATCATTTACTAAAACTTATTATTTTTGCAGTTCTATTTAAAGACTGCGCACTTGACTTTACAGAATACGATGTTATATCTTCAATCATGATAGGGAAAGGGACAGCCTGCCAGCTTATAGCTTACGCTATATAATGCTGACTGTCATTTTGACATAACTGTTGCTAAGTTCAATAATTCTGCCTAGTGGCATCTTAAAAATCCTAGTTAAGAAAGAGTCACTGACCGTGTTGGAGAAGCTGTTTTTCCAGTTTTTGGATAAATATTAGTATGGGCGTAAACTAGCAGTAACTAGAAGTGCAGTAAATACAGAGGCTATGGTCATCATTCGACTGATAATATAGTCATCAAACTACGTGAATAATGAAAATACAGTCTCTGTGTCGATAAAATCCTTTTGATAGTTGTGATCAGTTTCTCATGTAGGTTAGCGGGAGCAATTATGAAACGAAATTAATGAAATAGTGAATGGGGATAACAATGGCTCATCACTTAAAAGCTGACGATTGTGTTTAAAGTGATTGATGAGAAATGCGCACAAGTTTTTATCTTATCATTTTATCAGTAATAATAACAAGTACTCAGTAAAAATAGTCTTCTTATATTTTCAATAATCATCTCACAATGCACGCTGTCGCTTGGACTCATTCGCCACTTTAATTTCCTTTTTAATTTCTTTATATTCGAAGAATAGAGGATTAAGAATGACAATATTTTGGAGAAACATGTAAGCGTATTCTATGAACAAGGAAGTAAATTGAAAGATTTTGTCTTAATCAGATAATTCTTATTAGGTGATTACGTTAATAAAGAGAAGAGAGAATGTTACTTATGCAAATCACCATCTGTCTCTTGAAACTGGGTAATTATCCGCTTGTAATTTCTCTTATTTGGAATGATAGACTTCTAAATCAAAATGGGCTTGGTGTTGAAGACAATTTAAATGACTCTTTATACGATTTCAATAACATTAATCTTAGTAATGGACCCACTGGGAAATATTCCTTTATTTTTAGCTATTTTAAGAAACTATGATACGCGAACTCAAATACGAATTATCCTACGCGAATCCATAATTGCTTTTCTCATTTTAGTATTGTTTGTTTTCCTCGGACGTTATATCTTGCATGGATTACATATTACTACTCCCTCCCTAGTCATAGCTGGGAGTATTATTCTTTTTATTATTGCTCTTCGAATGATTTTTCCATCGGAACAAAAAATATCTAAAGAAAGCTTTGAAGAGCCTTTAATTGTTCCTCTCGCTGTGCCATTGACAGCTGGACCGTCCGCAATGGCGATGGTATTGCTGTTTGTAACTCAAGCTCCTCATCATCTTTGGTTGGTGTTTTTAGGTGTACTTATTGCCTCTACAATTTTTACTATAATCATGTTGTTTATACCTTTTTTAATAAAAGTTTTTGGAAATCAATGGGTAATAGCAATCGAACGGCTGATGGGAATGATATTAATAACTGTCGCTGTACAAATGTTTTTGTTCGGAATTACGCAATATCTACACCATTCTTTATTAATGTAATTCTCTTCCAAAATTCTTAAAGTGAGTGGTAAATAAAGTATGACTAAAGAAATTTGATGTTTATTCAAATAGCAGGTGAATAATCTAAAATAAAACCAATACCTCGATAGATAGCTAATTCTACTACAATATCGCGAAATAACCAGTGAATAATTAATTAGTTATTTAAGCCACTAACTTCAGTTTCTTCTTGAATCCTTATTAATAAAAGTAAGGTCTACAAATGTAATCATACATTGAAGGTTATTGCTACCTTTGGTAGCAATATAATAAAAAATAAGGTGTAAAGGCTATAATTTGCAGTGTTGATATTTGAAATTTGTATTAAAAACAAATGAATAATTCTTTTGATTTCTATCACTGAATAGATCTAATTTTTAAGAAATTAGATCTATTCAGTGATAGGGAGAAAAGAAAATTTACAGCCGCAGTAAATTTCTAGACTTTTCCATAAATCTAAGAAGATTGTTGGTGGTGATGTGAAATTACACCCTTTTACTAATTAAATCTCACAAGAGTTGAGAAATCTGCTGGGGAGTAAAAGTAATATCCTAAGTTTAAATTGAACAACACGTTTAAATTTAATTCTTCTATGGTTCTTTTAATATTAAGCACACTTATTTGTGTCACTTTACTTTTTTAAATTCTAAAACACATTATTTAAAATATCTAAGTTCGTTTCCAATAAAATTAGTATCAATAGTATAAAAAAGTTTGTTATTGTTTAAAATAAGAAATAGCAGGCAACTAGCGTAGCTTACTCAAAAATTTACAGAGATTTAAAAATCCTACAAAAATATGCCCTCATTGATTAGACCTACTGCTCCCTACGGGATTCGAACCCGTGTTACCGCCATGAGAGGGCGGCGTCCTGAAGCCCCTAGACGAAGGGAGCTGGGTAACATAAAATGAATTCCCCTATTATAGGCTCTAATAGAGAATGTAATCAATGGCAGGGATTCATATTTAAATCAACCATTGGAGAGGTATTGGGCGTTTATTTCGTAATGAAAAAAAAAGATCGGCCGTACATCATTAAACATAGGAATCATTCTATTTCACATGATGATATTAGTCCTAATGCTCTGAAAGTACTTTATCGGTTAAGTAAAGCTGGCTATGAGGCTTTTTTAGTTGGCGGAGGTGTAAGAGATATGTTATTAGGACTTCATCCTAAAGATTTTGATATTGTCACCAATGCCCGTCCTCTTGAAATTCAGAAACTCTTCAGAAACAGTCGTCTTGTTGGAAGACGATTTCGTTTAATACATGTTTTTTTTTCTAATGAAATTATTGAGGTATCCACTTTTCGTGCTAATGCAGAAGAATATTTAAAGGAAGTATCATTAGATAAAATGAAAGAAAGCGAAGCAGTAAAACTGTTTATGTTGGCGAATGATAATACTTATGGAACCATAGAAGAAGACGCTTGGCGGCGGGACTTTACAGTAAATGCACTCTATTACAACATCACCAATTTTTCGGTAGTAGACTTTGCAGATGGGATGAAAGATTTACGAAAAGGTTTAATTCGCATGATAGGTGATCCTACTCAACGATATCATGAGGATCCTGTGCGATTGTTGAGAGCTGTGCGATTAGCAGCAAAGCTTAATTTTAAAATTCATCCAGATACAGAAAAACCCCTTCTCCGATTACATAACCTACTGCACCATGTACCTGGAGCTCGTTTGTTCACAGAACTATTAAAAATTTTTTTCAAAGGCTATGCACATCGGTCTTATCAATTATTAATGCGCACCAATTATATGAAAGCATTATTTCCAGAAGTAATTACTTTTATAGAAAAAAATCAGAATATATATTACCGAAATTTGATTGAACTTGCCTTAAAAGCGACAGATGAACGTTATTATAAAAATCAAACACTAAACCCAGGATTTCTGCTTGCTATTTTTTTATGGCCTGTGGTTCAAGAATTAATGGAGCAGCATTTTAAAAAGCACAAACGATTGTTCCATTCACTCTATTACGGAGTGAATCATACTCTTTATTTACAGATACAAACATTAGCCATTCCACGTCGTTTGACGACGATGATACGTTCTGTTTGGTTACTACAATATCATTTAGAACGACGACGCAGTAATCGTATTTATCGGATTTCCAAACAGCGTTTTTTTCGGGCAGCGTTTGATTTTTTAGAATTGCGAGAACGTGCGGGTGAGCCTTTAACTGAAATTGTCTGTTGGTGGCGTATTTTTCGAGATGGTAATACTAAACAGCGTGATCAGTTGATTGATAAATTAAAAGGATGAAAAATGGTAGTAGTCTATATTGGTATAGGTTCCAATCTCAATTCTCCAATCAAACAAGTAAAAACGGCAATCGTTAATTTGGCGATATTACCAAAAACAATGATTTTAAATCACTCTAGTTTTTATCAAAGTCGACCTGTAGGTCCTCAGGATCAACCGAATTATATAAATGCTGTTGTGACTCTAGAAACAAGACTATCCCCTGAAGCGCTTTTAAAAGCGCTTCAGGCTTTGGAAGAAAATCAAGGGCGTGAGCGTTCCGGAACACGATGGAGAGCTCGAACTCTAGATCTTGATATTTTGCTGTATGGTAAGAGTGTGATTCAAACCGAGACACTTTCCATTCCACATCCTCACCTTAAAGTTCGAGAATTTGTTCTTTATCCCCTATTTGAAATTGCACCTAACTTGATTTTACCGACAGGCGACTCTGTCTTAGCTTTAAAGGCACTATGTCCTAAAAAAGGAATTAAGAAATTAATAGATCGTATTTCTATGAATTTTATAGAAGACTTCAAATAATACTCTCAATGTTAATTAAAAATGCCTGAGAACACTTAAGAAGGTTTGAAAACTTCTTCAAAAAAATGTATAGATATGTAATACGTATTGAGGTTGCAATGGCTATTCTGTAAGTTATGTTATGAAAAGAAAGAAAAGATGTATCATCCAAAAATAAATCAGGTTTAATGAAACCAATAGTCGTTTATCCAGGTACATTTGATCCCTTAACCAAGGGCCATATCGACATTGTTGAGCGTGCTTTGTTCTTGTTTGAGAAAATTATTGTAGCTTGCGCTCCGACTAGTCGTAAAGCTCCTTATTTGTCTTTAAATGAACGAATTTATTTAATTAAAGAAGTGTTTACCGATGCAGTTAATATAGAGGTAGTCTCTCTTGAAGGGTTGTTGGTTGATTTTGCAAAGCGACGTAATGTGAAGACCATACTGCGTGGTCTTCGCGCTGTTTCTGACTTCAATTACGAGTTTCAGTTGGCACACATAAGCCAGTGTTTATCACCAGAAATCGAAACCGTTTTTTTACCTGCTAGAGAAAGTTATAGTTATATTTCTGGAACCTTGGTAAGGGAAATTGTTGAATTAGGTGGTGATATATCTCCCTTTGTACCTCCACTTGTTGCTCAATGGCTAGCAAAAAAAAAGAAGATATAGATAGTGAAAATAATGGCATTGAAGATTACAGAAGAGTGTATTAATTGTGATGTCTGCGAGCCTGAATGCCCAAATGATGCTATCTCTATAGGTAAATTAATTTATGAAATTGATCCTAATCGATGTACCGAGTGTGTCGGGCATTTCAATGAACCTCAATGTCGCCAAGTGTGTCCTGTCGACTGTATTCCTGTGGGAATAACGGAATCTCAAGAAGTCCTAATGGAAAAGTACCAGAAATTACAAGCACAGAAACAATAGATGTGTTGAAGTGTAATAACTTTTAACTAAGGATTGAATAAAAGTCATTTTGGTATTTTCTCTTCTTTGAAAAGCACATGCACACCATATTTTCCCGTTTCATAATTCCAAGCTCGGGGATCAAATTTTTTGATTCCTAATTTTCCTTCGGTATTTCTTTTATTTTTTGTAGTTGTATAACAGGTACCAGTTGGTTTGCTAGCTTTAGTTTTGCCAGTGGACCGAAGCATTATTTTTTCACGAGGACTAGTAGCCATAGAACAATCCTTATGTACTTATTTTTTCACGTTCACGGATTTTTTTAAGAACTGTTTTAATACCTAACTTATCAATAATTCGTATGCCGTGCATAGACACCTTCAAAGTTATAAAACGTTTTTTTTCTAGCGACCAGAATCGATGTTTTTTTAAATTAGGTAAAAAACGACGTCTTGTTTTATTATTTGCATGGGAAACATGATTTCCGGTTTGAGGTCGCTTACTGGTTACTTGGCATACTCTTGTCATGAAAGTGTTCTCCGAAATATCAACAACAATATCAATTCTATATTAAATTTTAAACCAGTACAAACAGAAATAAATAGTAACTATAGAATTTCCTTATGCTTTTTTAGGTCAGAAAGGTGCTTAAAATTACTATTGGTCATTTTCGTAACAAGAACGAGCTATTCATGCTAATTTGATGGTATGTAACTACGAATACTCTTCTTTTAGATGATTACACTAATTAATTTAGCATTATTTAGGATGATATGATTTCAACACCTCACTGAAGGAGCTTGTTCTCCTGTCTATTTCATGCGGTAGATCATTTAACAATTGACATAGATATAGAGTGTATTTAGAGAAAAAGAAGACACAATATTGAGATAGAAAGTTAGAACGACTTGTCTAGTTTAGAAATAAACGGTACATTTTATCTTTTTACAAAGAAGTCATGTCATATTTGATTCAACTAAAAATTTTGGATAAACGTTTGGGAGAGCAAGTATCATTACCGACCTATGCAACAACAGGTTCAGCAGGTCTTGATTTACGAGCTTGTATTAATGAACCGTTTGAAATTCATCCAGGTGAAACTTGCCTGATCAGCACTGGATTAGCAATTCATCTTCGTAACCCCAATGTTGCAGCCACTATATTGCCCCGTTCAGGATTAGGACACAAACATGGAATTGTGTTAGGTAATCTTGTTGGTTTAATTGATTCTGATTATCAAGGGCCACTAATGGTATCTTGCTGGAATCGTGGTACATTTGCTTACACCATCCGACCGGGAGAACGCATTGCGCAATTAGTCATTATTCCTATTTTAAAAGCGCAATTTAAAATAGTTGAGGAGTTTGAGAACAGTAAACGAGGTGTAAGTGGGTTTGGAAGCTCCGGTCAACATTAATTCGGAAGTTAATCTGTTTGGGTCCATCCCAGCAGATGTTTTTCGTGCGTATGATATTCGAGGTCCAGTGAGTGTAGGAGGTCTTAGTGCCAATCTTGCTTATGCTATTGGTTTAGCTATCGGTAGTAAAGTGCGAGAGCAAGGACAAAAAGCTATTGTTGTAGGCCGTGATGGACGATTATCAGGTCCTGAGTTAACGGCAGCTTTGGTGCGTGGACTTTGTGGAGTTGGTCTTACTGTTCTAAATATCGGAATCGTACCTACACCCCTTGTATATTTTGCTACTAATTGGTTAGAAACAAATTCAGGTGTAATGGTTACTGCTAGTCATAACCCAGGACATCATAATGGTTTTAAGATTGTATTAGATGGGAAAACGTTAACGACACAGGGAATTTCTGCTCTACGTATTAAGATTCAAGAATGCCGTTTTTCAAAAGGTAGAGGTAAGCAGGTTAATATCAATATTATTCAGGATTATGAAGATTTTATTTTAAAAAGAATCCAATTAGAGCGCCGTTTAAAAATAGTAGTTGATTGCGGTAATGGAGTAGCTGGAAAAATTGCTCCTGATTTATATCGGAAATTAGGTTGTGAGGTAGTTGAACTCTTTTGCGAAGTGGATGGTCGATTTCCTAACCATCACCCGGATCCTACGATCCCAGAAAATTTAATTGATTTAATCGATACAGTAAAAAGGACCTCAGCAGATATAGGTTTAGCTTTTGATGGTGATGCTGATCGTTTAGGAATCGTAACGAATAATGGTGAAATTATTTGGCCTGACCGACAAATGATGCTTTTTTCAATGGACTTACTATCTCGATTACCTGGTTCAGATATTATTTTTGATGTTAAATGTTCTCGCCAATTACCCAAAATTATTAAAAAATATGGTGGAAACCCAGTTATGTGGCGAACAGGACATTCAGTTTTAAAAGCTAAGTTATTCGAAATAAATGCACCTTTAGCAGGTGAAATGAGTGGACATATCTTTTTCAAAGATGAATGGTTTGGTTTTGATGATGGAATTTATGTAGGTGCAAGGCTATTGCGTATTATTTCGCAACAAAAAAAATCAACGAGTGAAGTATTTTCGAGTTTACCTAATAGTGTAAATACACCTGAATTAAAACTACCTATGAATGAGGAAGAGAAACCGATTTTTATGAAAAAATTAGTGCAACAAGCAGATTTTAGTGAGATAAAATTGATTACTTTAGATGGGTTAAGAGTAGAATTTAATCACGGTTGGGGATTGATCAGACCTTCTAATACCTCGCCGTATTTAATTTTACGTTTTGAGGCAGATACAGAATCCGAATTAAAACGCATTCAAGATGTTTTTAGAACACAATTGCTTAAAGTGGATAACACCTTAACGCTGCCTTTTTAAGAGTTCCAATTTTCTGGGTCTTTATTCCAAACTAACGCTTTTTGTCTTTCTTTTTCAGTGATGTAGCCTTCAGAAACCGCAACTTTAATCAGTGTCTTAAAATTAGAAAGGACGTAATAATTGAGATTAGCTTTTGCAAAGTTTTTCTGCGCTTTAGACAATTGGTAAGAAAAAATAGCAATACAATCCTTGACAATGGCAAATTGGCGAAGTGCATAACTAGCAGAGATGGTGCTTTCTCCAAAACTAATTAGATCTTCGACCACTAGTACCTTTTGTTCTGACTTTAATTTACCTTCAATCTGATTTTTTTTTCCATAAGTTTTTGCTTTGTCCCTTATATATACCATTGGTAAGTTTAGTCGATCTGAAATCCAAGCTGCATAAGGAATTCCTGCTGTCATAGTTCCTGCTATAACATCGAATTGTAGGTTTTTTTCTTCGATTAAGTACAATAAAGAATCAATAACTACCTTACGTTTTTCTGGGTAAGAAATGATGAGGCGATTATCACAGTAGATAGGAGATAATAGTCCAGAAGAATAGTGATAAGGTTCTTTCAGATTTAGAGTAATAGCCTTGATATCAAGTAGTATTCTTGCTATTTCCGTAGCGTATTTCATAAAATATCTTTTTTCTTTTTAATACTAAGGAAAAAGAGCAAAACAAATATGATGATATTATTTAAACATTAAATTGAGAAAATGACAAATATGTGTGTTATCACTTTTAAAGTATTAACATTATCATTCTGCTATTCGTAAGGATTTTTTCGATTGGCTCAAAGATTAAAAGACCAATATAGTTTGTCTTTAAGAAAAAAGCAGATGTATCGTTATTATTAGAGATTAACTGAGATTAATTTCACTTTAAATGATACAATTGCCATAGTCATAATGCTAAAAAAGTGGTTACATATAGTTTAGGAATTTTGTTGCGAGAAATCAAAGCAGGTATCAAGACAACTAGGTTGAACAACCTAAATAAAGAGGAATGATCCTATATTCAAGCAAATTTCGATTCTTTTCTTTATCTTAGGCATAGTATCATTGTAAATATCATCCGTTACAAACAGGAAGGCAGCGAAAAAAATTGCATTTGTTTACTTAAGATAGTATATGAAATGATTAAAAAATATGTGTTACATAAAACATCTTCTGTGAAGATTAAAATGTTGTACATAATAGAGGTTGATATTAAGAATTTTGGAGATGATCAGAAAGAAAGATCCCGGCTGTCTCTGTCTGCTCCGAAGAGTATGCCTGGACAAATGAAGCATGTGATTTTAAAGTAGGAAAATATTAGGGTAGGAAAATTAATGGACATTTTTCATATTATCAATAAGAACCCGGAAATGCATTTAGCGGTTAATAAAGCGCAGGAATTTCCGATCATATATAACGTTGATCGTTGATCATGCCCTTTTGCTTTAGACAACTTTTTTCCGGTTAAAGTGACTCATTATCTTGCGTTAATATTTTTATTTTTCATTAAAAAATCATTGACTCAATTTTATTCCATCGATCAAATGTAGGAGACTAGAGTCGATACGTTGCCCAAGGAAAATTTCACCGATACGTGTAAATCGTTTGGGGGAGTCAGTAACTAGAAAAGTCAATTGAGAACTTTGATTTGTGTTTTCTAGGTTCATTTTTTGAGTAATCGATTTTACTGCCATTGCAGTTTCTGTTGCTGCATCAATAATATTGATACCGTTCCCTAAAATCATTGTTAATGAATCAATAAAAACTGGAAAATGAGTACACCCTAAAATAATAGAATCACATCGGTGATGATCATTAATGATAGGATCCAAATATTTTTTTATAACGAGGGTCGCAATTTCATTGTCAATACAACCTTCCTCCGCTAACGCCACGAATAAACCACAAGTTTGGCTTCTAATTTTAATTTTAGGATTTAATGTAAGAATGGTTTTTTGGTAAACTCCGGATTGGATGGTGGCTTCAGTAGCAAGCAAGATTACTCGATTATTCTTAGTAGTACTAACCGTCGCTTGAGCTCCCGGCTCAACGACGCCGATAATAGGAATGTTTGGAAATTGCATTTTAAGAAAAGGCAGCGCTACTGTAGAGGCAGTATTGCAAGCTACTACTAATAATTTAATGCCTTGGGCTACAAGAAGGGATGTCATCTGAATGGCATAACGTTTGACTGTTTCACGACTCTTAGTCCCATAAGATAATCGGGCCGTATCGCCTAAATAAATATACGATTCGTTAGGTAAATGATTAACGAGTTCTCGTAAGATTGTAAGTCCGCCCAATCCTGAATCGAAGACACCGATGGGAAGTTGATTTATTGCGATATGCTTTTCCACTTAAATAATATTTTTAATATCTTAGCTTTCCTTTAAAGCTTCTTGTTGCTTTTTAATAATATTTTTAATACCTTGACGTGCAAGATCAATCAATGCATCTAATTCTTTTGGATTAAAAGTATATCTTTCTGCGGTACCTTGAATTTCAATAAAAGCATCATTGTTAGTCATTACAATATTCATATCCGTACGGACAGTAGAATCTTCAATATAATCGAGATCCAAAATAGGAACACCCTTATAAATTCCAACGGAAACAGCTGCGACTAAATGTTTAAGAGGATCTGTTCGCAAAATACTTTTTCTTTGTAAATACCTTAACGCTTGTATCATAGCGACACATCCGCCATTGATGGCTGCCGTTCGAGTGCCCCCATCTGCCTGAATGACATCGCAGTCTAGAACGATTGTATAAGGATTTAGTAACTTTAAATCAAGAGCAGCACGCAAGGAGCGACCGATTAACCGCTGGATTTCCATAGTTCGCCCCCCTTGCTTTCCCCGTACAGATTCGCGTTCCATTCGGCTATGAGTGGAGCGGGGTAACATTCCATATTCAGCAGTTAACCACCCCTGATCTCTATTTTTAAGAAAACGTGGAACACCCTCAATGATACTGGCATTGCAGATCACTTTTGTTTTCCCCATTTCAACTAGAACAGAACCCTCAGCGTAAGAGGTAAACTGAGTATTGAAAGAAAGGTGGCGTAACTCATTTGTTGCTCTCTTGCCTAGACGCATAAGACTACCTCTTAAATTATTTTTAGATGAGTCTATTTAGATCTTATATACCACACTATCGTTTGATTAGATAACAAGTAAAAAAAATACGGCTAGAATTTACTAAAAATTCCTATAAAATTCGAGCCACCCATCTACATAATTTCTATGTTATTATGTTCTCCACACTAAAATACTCTTGCAGAATTTTATATGATTACAAGCATCACTGCTTTTACTCAATATTCTTACTAAAGTTAGCTAGAGGGTTTTGATATGGAAGTCAGCCCACACCGTTATTTGTTAGAAATCATTGTTTGTCTATCAGATTTTTTGCGTGATTTAAATAATCATCATGAAAAATTGCTCAAGATTATTTTAAGTTGTCGTAACAAGATAGA
Organism: Coxiella endosymbiont of Dermacentor marginatus; assembly: GCF_907164955.1. GTDB lineage: Bacteria > Pseudomonadota > Gammaproteobacteria > Coxiellales > Coxiellaceae > Coxiella. Next base: position 520,513 of record NZ_OU015521.1, read on the forward strand.
AGCAAACATACATTTTCAAACCCATTAAGGAGATTTCTCTTATTGCAGTTTGGACTTAATCAGACTTTATATATAAAATAAAGGAAGGAGTTACAAGGGTGGAACTATGTTGTTAGTTTTTTTAAAAACCATTAAAAAGAACTCTGAATAAATTCACTAGAAATGTATACTTACTTTACTAAAATCCAACTTTACTAACATCCAAAGGTTTTACAAGAAAGAGTGATAATGGATCGATCACTTTTAGGAGAACTGCTCAATTGATTTGAATAAAGAACACTAAGAGCAAATGTTATGATTAGCTAAAATAACTTTGTGAAGAGCTACAATATTTAAGAACATATATTAAATAGAGAGTTAAACGAACACTTTAACGAGGCATAGGTAAGTAGATATCATTTAGATTTTTTGATACAGATTATTGAATCGAGAAATAAACACACCTGGAAGTAAATCTGGATATCAACTTTTCACAGACAGTCATTTTTGTAAATGAACATATGCAAGACATTGAATAAATTATATAAAGCAAATCTCTTTGTCATATCAGCTCCTTCTGGAGCTGGGAAAACCAGTTTAGTTCGTGCGTTAGTTAACGAATTAGATAAAATAAAAATTTCTGTTTCTCATACCACCCGGCCTTCACGATCTGGAGATCGTGAAGGCCGGGATTATTTTTTTATCGACGAAGATCGATTTCAGATAATGATAAAGAAAGGTGCCTTTCTAGAGTATGCTACGATCTATAATTATCATTATGGAACTGCTAGAGAATGGGTTCTCGAGCGATTAAAAGCTGGAGATGATGTCTTGCTGGAAATTGATTGGCAGGGTGCTCGTCAAATACGAAAATTATTTTCACCCGCACTCACTATTTTTATCCTCCCTCCTTCAGTCCAAGCTTTACAAGAACGCCTGATTAAGCGACGACAAGATGCAACTGCCGTTATTAACCAACGATTAGCAATGGCTCGTAAAGAAATAACTCATTGTACAGAGTTTGATTATCTTTTAGTTAATGATGATTTTAATCAAGCATTACAAAATTTAATCCACATTATTAATGCTGAACGATTGCAGCAAGACGTTCAGGAGGAAAAGCTTTCAGGGCTTCTAGCGGAACTATTGAAAAAGCAGTAAAATAGCTCATTGATGAGGAAAGTTGAATAATTTTTTGAAGAAAAGAGGGTAGCCCCATGGCACGAGTAACCGTTGAAGATTGCCTGAAGTATGTTGAAAATCGCTTTGATCTGGTTTTAAAAGCAGCAAAGCGAGCCCATATATTAGAATTAGAGGAGACTAATCTCATGGTTCCACGAGACAATGATAAACCCACCGTTATCGCGCTTCGGGAAATTGCTGCTGGATACGATGTTACGCGACACATTGAGTTTCAAGATGAAAAAGAAAAAATAGAAAAACTTGATATTACTTTACCTACTACAAATCCTATAGGTAATTCACAGCTAGTAGAAGAGGAATAAGGAAAAATATATTTCTATTTTTTAAGGAGGAAAAGTCTTTGCATCTCTTCAAAAAGTTACGCACGAAACTTAATTACTTGAGTAATGAACAAATCAATTATATTCATCGAGCTTATTTGATGTCTCAAAAAGCTCATCTGGGTCAAAAGCGTCGAACGGGCGAACCCTATATTAGTCATCCAGTAGCCGTAGCTTGCATTTTAGCCGAGATGAAAATGGACTATCACATTATTATGGCAGCCTTATTGCACGATGTTATCGAAGACACACCCATTAAAAAAAAGACAATTGTTGAAAAGTTCGGTGAAGAAGTTGCTGAACTTGTCGATGGTGTAAGCAAGTTAACCCAAATTGAATTTGTCAGCCGTGCTGAAACTCAAGCAGAAAATCTTCGAAAAATGGTTTTAGCTATGGCGCGCGATATCCGAGTGATCATCGTTAAATTAGCAGATCGTTTACATAACATGCGTACTTTGCATTCGCTTCATTCGCAAAAACGAAGACGGATTGCACGAGAAACTTTGGGTATTTTTGCCCCAATTGCTAAACGGCTTGGAATTCGCGAATTGTCAGTCGAATTAGAAGAACTGGGATTCACAGCGCTTTATCCTATGCGCTATCGAGTTTTAAAAGATGCTGTTCAAAAAGCTCGGGGTAATCAAAAAAAGATGATCGACTTAATTGAAAAAACTTTATATGAAGGCTTAAGTCAAAGTAATTTATCTTTTTATACTATCACTGGTCGAGAAAAACACTTATATAGTATTTATCGAAAAATGCACACTAAACATATTCCTTTTAACGAGATTATGGATGTATATGCTTTTAGGATCATTGTAGATGATATTGATTCCTGTTACCATGCGTTGGGAATTATCCATAGATTGTTTAAACCAATCCCAGAGCGTTTTAAAGATTATATCGCTATTCCAAAAGCTAATGATTATCAATCACTACATACTACGCTTTTTGGGCCTTATGGCTTGCCTATTGAGATTCAAATTCGTACTGCAGAAATGGATCGGATGGCAACCACAGGTATTGCTGCGCATTGGCTTTATAAAACGACTGATACCCCTCTTACTGAGTCTCAAATACGTGCCAAAGCATGGGTAAATAACTTATTGGAATTACAGGGAGATGCCTTAAATCCTTTGGAATTTATGGAAAATATTAAAATGGATTTATTTCCAGATGAGGTATGTGTCTTTACTCCGCATGGAGATATTATGGAGTTACCAGCAGGAGCTACAGCAATCGATTTTTCGTATGCTGTTCATACTGATATTGGAAATAATTGTGTCGCAGTAAAAATTGATCGTCATATGGCCCCTTTGTCAACCCAACTTACCAACGGACAAACGGTGGAAGTTATTACATCAGAATCAAATCGCCCTAATCCTGTATGGTTAGATTTTGTAGTAACTAGTAAAGCACGTAGTAGTATTCGTCAGTTTCTAAAAACGCAAAGACGGTCAGAGTCTATTTCCTTAGGAAAACAATTATTAAAAAAGGCTCTAATAAATCATTCACTTTCTCTAAAAAAACTATCGCAACAAACTATTGACTTTACTTTAAAAGAAATGCAATTAAAGTCGTTCGATGATTTATTAGAGGAAATTGGTCTTGGTAATCGTGTAGCTATCTTAGTGGTGCAACGTCTTGCAGCTGTCGCTAAGGAAACTGGGACGACAGAGATAGAAATGCTTTCCACCTCCGTGCCTTTAGTAATCAAAGGTACGGAAGGAATAGTTGTTAATTTCGCAAAATGCTGTTATCCCATTCCTGGTGACCCAATTGTAGGTGTTATCAATGTAGGCAAAGGAATTTTAGTTCACATGGAACATTGTCCTTCCATTTCAAAAGTGCGACATTTTTTAGATCGGTGTACGCCTCTTCGATGGTCGGAAAAAGCTAAAGGGGTATTTCCAACTGTAATCCACGTCCAAGTTGTTAACGAACTGGGAACTTTGGCTACGTTAGCTCTAGCCTTCTCGGAGTCCGAAGCTAATTCCGAAGCTAACATTGAAGATATTGCTATAGAAGAACGTGAGGGCTTGCACTGTACTATCATGTTTTGTATTTCTGTACGAAATCGCGCACATCTTGCGCAAATTTTAAGAAGATTGCGACAAATTAAACAAGTAGTTAAAATCATACGCAGATTTAGTTAAATAAAGCGGTGAAACGGGATAATTAGGAACTAACAAAGTATCCCTACGCGAAATTGATACCTATTTTCAAGCGATTAAACAAGAGTAATGCTATCTTTTTTCAGATCAAATTCTTTTTAATTCTGAAATTATGAAAATGATTCAAGGAGATTATAAAGAAATACTTAACATCATTAAATATTACTACGATCTCTGATGAAGCAAGCAGGCTAAGAGGGGATGTGAGGCAGTCTTTCTTAAATTATAAAATTAACTGTTTACTTGGTAAATGTAGAAAATTTCGCTATGGTTAACGAAATGATGGAACAATGCTAAAAAGAATCCCTGTTTTATAAAAAAGCGATCGCTTAAAATATGCTAAGTAGAAGGAAAACAATGATGTTAATGAGAGGATGAGATAAAGTGCTTAATGAAATTCCTGTTACCTCTCTTAGAGGCGTAGGACCAAAAACGAACGAACTTTTAGAAAATCTAAATATTTACACCCTTCAAGATCTTTTATTTCATTTACCATTACGGTATGAAGATCGGACTCAATTGACGCCGTTAGGTGCATTACGATGTGGTGATCAAACAACTATTGAAGGATTTATTAAATTTACAAACATTAATCGTGGCCGAAAGCGAAGTCTCTCCTGTTATATTGAAGATGCAACAGGATCTCTCATCCTCTTATTCTACTATTTTAATTCTCAAAAATACCATCGGTTAATGAAACGAGGATTGCGATTAAGATGCTTTGGCACGATTCGGCAGAATTACCAAGGTCGATTAGAAATGGTTCATCCAGAATTTCAAATCATTAATGCAACTATTCCTATTTCCACTGAAGAGCATTTAACTCCTGTATACTCAACAACGAAAGGATTACCACAAGCTAAATTACGTGATTTACTGTCTCAATCATTAAGTTATTTAAAAAAACCTGATGTTCTTGAGGAATTATTTCCAGAATCTTTACGTACAGACTTTAATTTACCAACCTTAATATCTTCACTATTCTATGTGCATCGTCCTCCTCCGGATGCTCCTTTTAAGTTACTAAAATTAGGTAAGCATTTGACGCAGCAACGCTTAATTATTGAAGAATTAGTGGCACAACAGATTGGTCTTCTGAATTTGCGCTCATACGCGAAAACGTGTTTAGCACCGATTCTAAATTTAGAAACAAAAGGGCAGAATAAATTACGTCAAGCATTGCCATTTAAATTAACAGCAGCTCAAGAGTGCGTTATTTCAGAAATTAATAAGGATTTAAAACAATCTTATCCTATGCAACGATTAGTGCAGGGAGATGTGGGTTCTGGTAAAACTGTTGTAGTAGCAATGGCAATTATTAAAGTAGTGGAAAATAATTACCAATGTGCCGTAATGGCACCGACAGAAATATTAGCTGAACAGCATTATCTTGCTTTTCAAAAATGGTTAGGCCCTTTAGGAATTCAAGTGGGGTGGCTAACCGGAAGTTTAAATAATGCAACCCGAGAACAAGCATTACAAAAAATACGTCAGGGTGAGAATCAAGTAATTGTTGGAACTCACGCACTTTTTCAAGAAAATGTAGTTTTCTATAAGTTAGGTTTGACTGTTATCGATGAACAACACCGCTTTGGTGTTCATCAACGATTAGCTTTGAAAGAGAAAAGAAGTAATAATTCTATTTATCCGCATCAATTGATCATGACAGCTACACCAATTCCAAGAACTCTAGCTTTAACAGCTTATGCGAATCTTGATGTTTCTATAATTGATGAATTACCACCAGGAAGGAAATCCATTACTACTGTTTTAATTTCTAATGGAAGGCGTAGTGAAGTAATCACACGAATTAAACAAAATTTCAAACGAGGTAAGCAAGCTTATTGGGTTTGTACCTTGATTAAAGATTCTGAAATATTGCAATGTGAAGCAGCGGAAGCCGCTTATAAAAAATTGCGGCAGTTACTAACTCATTTGACTGTAGGTTTGATTCATGGAAGATTAAATAGAAATGAAAAAGATACTGTAATGATGAACTTTAAATCAGGAAAAATCGATGTACTAGTTGCAACAATGGTAATTGAAGTAGGGTTGGATGTTCCTAATGCAAGTTTAATAATAATAGAAAATGCAGAACGATTAGGTCTTTCTCAAATTCATCAGTTGCGAGGGCGAGTAGGACGTGGAAAATATAAAAGTTACTGCATCTTACTTTATCAAAAACCGTTATCGCAATATGCACGTAACCGATTGATTTTAATTCGAGATTCTCAAGATGGGTTTGCTGTAGCTCAAAAGGATCTTGAATTGCGAGGACCAGGAGAGTTATTAGGAACGCGTCAAGCTGGACTATTCCAGTTTCGTATTGCAGATTTGAATCGGAACCAATATCAATATTTATTGCCTCAAGCACAACAAGTTGCTAAGCAAATGCTGGAGCAATACCCACTTCATGCTACTCGATTATTGAGACGTTGGTTGAGAAATGCCGAAACTTATATAGGCTCCTGATAAGTAACCTTTATAATCTTTTAACTATATATTGGACTTATTTAAATTTTAAAATAGTGTAGATAAAGATTTTTACTTGAGTAATTAAATTAGACTTGCAGAAAATTAAAAAAAATAAGTTTCATTCCCAGAACAATTTCATTATTTTTTCTAGTATCTTATTTTTCATCGATTGATACCAAAACAGCTTGTTAGTTTATCTGATAGTCCGTCAGATTTTTAGGGTCTTTATTTTACCTGATGAATAATTAACTAATATTAAAAGGTTGCATTAAGAGAGAAATTACTATTAAATAGGTCCGCTCTTTGCGGTAATATTAACTTATTAAAGGGGAAATTGAATGTCGGTAAAAAGATTAATAACATTGGCTACTGCGAGTATCGCTAGTGTCGGTGTTACTTCCGCTGTAGTAGCCGGAGGTCCTGATTACGTGCTTACTCCAAGCTGTTCAGGTGCTTATGTTGAAGGTAATATGATAGGCTATGCTTATCATCCTTGGCAAAGTGATGTAACAACTGTACCTGGTACACTCAGAAATTTTGATCTTATTTCAAGCTCTTGTCGAGGGAACGGTGGTTTTACATTCGGTGATAACTTAGGTTATCAGTTCAATCAGTATTTTGCTCTTGAAGGTGGTTGGTTCTATTTGCCTAAAGCAAAATTCACCACAATTTATCCAGAAACGTTTACAATAAAGAGTAGTATTGCTTATGCAGCATTGAAGGTTGTGGCTCCTGTTTATGAAAATACTCATGTGTTTGGTAAAGTAGGTGTTTCTTACACCTACAATCGGTTTAGGCACATTGCTTTAGAAAGTTCAGACTTAACTAATGTTAATAACTTAACTAATGTCAATAATGTTACTAGCCGTTCAAATTATTTGAATCCATTATTTGCAGCTGGCGTTCAGTACTATCTCAGACCAGATTGGACTGTAAACGCACAATACGCTTTCGTACCAGGTTATCGAAGCGCTTCCTTTAGTGACTTTGTTGCACCTGTTGCACACCTATTTACGATTGGCGTTGGTTATAAATTCTTAATGTAATTAAACGACATAATTAAACGGCTAGTGCGGCCGTGACTCTAGGGATTAGAGAAAATGGGGGGTAGAGCCAGTCTCGCGATAGAGTGTGTCTATATTTTTGACTCGAGATTTGCTATTCTGTTTTTGTTTATGTTCCTATACAAAGTAAAAGTAGAGTTTTAAAATACTCTGGGAGAGTCGCGATGTCTTTTCAACCTAAAATAGAAACTTTGTCGTTCGAAGCTGAGGTTAAGCAATTGTTGCAATTAGTGACACATTCTCTTTACAGCAATGATGAAGTTTTTTTACGAGAATTAATTTCCAACAGTTCAGATGCAGAAGATAAGTTGAATTACCAAGCCCTTTCGAACTCAGATTTATATGAAGACGATGTTGAATTAAAGATTTGGGTTGATATTGAAAAAGATAATCATACCATTACTGTTCGTGATAACGGTATTGGAATGAATCGTGAAGAAGTAATTGAGAATTTAGGGACCATTGCTAAATCAGGAACACGTGTGTTTCGTGAATTATTAACAGGGAAACAAGCAAAAGAATCTCAATCAATTGGTCAGTTTGGTGTTGGATTTTATTCAGCTTTCATTGTAGCCGATCGCGTCATAGTGCGTACACGTCGTGCAGGTTTGAAAGCAAATCAGGGTGTTGAGTGGGAGTCAAATGGGAAAGGTGAGTACACCATTAAAAATATCAATAAGTTTTCTCGTGGAACTGAAGTCATTTTACATATTAAAAAAGAGAAAGCAGAATTTTTAGATGCCATGCGCTTGCGTTCGATTATCACTAAATATTCTGATCATATTTTATGTCCTATTATAATGAAAAGGATAACTGTTAAGAGTGAGAACGAGAATAAAGATGAGAAAAAGCCTGAAGAGGAAGTTGTTAACCGTGCAAATGCTTTATGGGCACTGCCTAAAGATAAAATTAAAGAAGAAGAATATAAAGAATTTTACAAACATATTGCTCACGATTTTGAAGACCCTTTAGCTTGGATACATAATAGAGTTGAAGGTAAATTAGAATACACCACCCTATTATATATCCCAGCGAAAGTACCTTTTAATCTTTGGAGCCGTGAAGGACAACGTGGACTTAAATTATATGTCAAACGCGTTTTTATAATGGACAATGCTGAGCATTTTATGCCAATGTATCTTCGCTTTGTTAAAGGGATTATAGATTCTAACGATTTACCGCTAAACATTTCGCGCGAATTATTACAATCGAACAAGATTGTTAAAAAAATAAAAGCAGGTTGTATCAAACGCGTGCTAAGTCTTTTAGAAGAATTAACTAATGACAAAGAAAAATATATAAAATTTTGGAAAGCATTTGGTCGGGTGTTAAAAGAAGGTCCAGCGGAAGATTTTGCTAATTGTAATCGGATTTCCAGTTTATTACGCTTTTCTTCGACTCATAACAACGATGAAGAAGAAAATGTCGCGTTGGAAGATTATATCAGTCGAATGAAACCAGGACAAGATAAAATCTATTACATTGTTGCAGCTACTTATTTATCTGCAAAAAACAGTCCATTGCTTGAAGTTTTCCTTAAAAAAGGAATAGAAGTTTTGTTGATGCACGATCGCGTGGATGAATGGCTGATTGCTCATCTAACGGAATTTAAAGGAAAATCCTTACAATCAGTAGCTATAGATACTTTAGACTTAGGTAAATTAGAAAAAGAAGAAACAGTAGAAACCAAAAAATCAGGAAAAGAACTAGATGACATAATAAAAAAATTCAAGGAAATTCTAGGCGAAAAAGTGAAAGAGGTTCGTATTACAAATCGATTAACTGATTCACCTAGTTGTGTAGTTTTTGATGAAAATGAAATGAGTAGCCATTTGCAAAGGTTATTTTTACAAACAGGTCAAGAAATTATTCAAACAAAACCAATTTTAGAAATTAATCCCACTCATCCTTTAATTTTACGCGTGAAAAATGAACTAAAAAACAAGTGCTTAAATCGTTGGGCAGAATTGTTGCTCAATCAAGCACTTTTAGCAGAAGGGAAACAACTTAACAATCCTGCAGGATTTGTGAAAGTAGTAGATGAATTACTATTAGGATGAATTACTATTAGAAGGTGAATAGTTGCAGTATGGTTATTTAGAAGAGGTGTACCCCAGCCGGCCCATCATACCGTAAGGTGATGATTTTGCTTTAAAGCCTGTTTTCTATGAGGGTTTTTTATAAATAAAATATTTTAAGTAATTTATGTATTGTGCTATGTAGAGTAATTTCTTGCTCTCCGTTCTAAAATAGGGAATAGAGAGAGAACGTGTGGGCTATTTTAAAGCTACTTTAAATTATTAGCAGCTTGTAGTGTATTTTCGAGAAGAGTAGCAACAGTCATTGGCCCCACACCACCTGGAACTGGAGTTATCCAAGCAGCTTTTTCTTTAGCAGTTTCAAAATCGATATCACCAACAATTTTATTTTGATTTAACCTACTAAATCCAACATCAACCACAATAGCACCTGATTTAATCCATTTGCTTTGAATAATTCCTGGTTTTCCAATAGCGACGATTAATAGATCTGCTGCATTAACGTGTTTTGATAAATTTTGAGTAAAACGGTGACACACAGTGGTAGTGCATTTAGCTAATAATAATTCTAGGGCCATAGGACGGCCTACAATATTTGAAGCACCAACAACAACAGCGTGCTTTCCGGTGAGGTTTTCATTAGTTTCTCTTAAGAGCGTTACAATTCCAGCAGGAGTGCAAGGACGTAATGCTGGATGACGCTGTATGAGACGACCAAGATTATACGGGTGGAAGCCATCAACATCTTTACTTGGATGAATGCGTTCGATTAAATAGGAAGTGTTCATATGCACAGGTAAAGGAAGTTGGAGAAGAATACCGTGAATGTTGGAATCAGCATTGCATTGATCAATTTTTGTTGCTAATTCTTTTTCTGGTATGGTGTTATCCATTCTGTAGACCATTGAGCGAATACCAACTGCCTGACAAGCTAATTCTTTTTGACGAACATAAGTAGCGGAAGCAGGATCATCTCCCACTAAAATAACAGATAAGCTAGGAGCTAAAAGACCTTTCTTTTTCCGTGCAAAAATAGCTTCTTTGACGCGTATTTTGACCTTTGCTGCACACGCACGTCCGTCTAAAATTTGTGGGGTCATACAGTTCTTTCTCTAACGTAAATTATAAGGCTGCATAAAAAACAGTCCTCAGAAATTCTTCCTATACAACCAAACCAATCCAATAGAACCTTGTTCCAATGATGTGGTTGATGCAACGTAGTTTAACTACAGTGGTTATCGATGAGCAATAGTGAAAGCAGTACTCTACGTTTAACGATATAGTATTTAGATATGTAAGCACTTAACCTTTTGAAGGATTGACTTTTTTTAGTAGCTAGTTCTTCTAAATTTAGTGATATTTATCATTCTAAAGATGTGAACCGCATTGTAACTGTTAATTAAATCAGAAAGAATACAAATAATTTCGGTACATACTCTCGCGAATTTCATAGTAGTAATGATAGGAACCAAAATCAGTGAGCGATAACGGGGAACGAGGGTCTGATTGTATTGAATAGAGACTGCAATACATTTTTCCTACAACATATCTTATAGATAAAGCTAGCTATGGAAATAATCATTGGGGATACTTATACAAGTAATTTAAAATAGCTTACTATACCACAACTTAATAATTAAGCTAAAATTTGTGAGATTTTTCTGGCATTCATTGTCAAAGACTAGTGGCTTTATATATTTAGAATATAAAAACTGTAGTTAATCTCTTAACCGTCGAAAAAGAACAACTTTTGCTATCATGCAAACTTTCTTATTTTAGTTTAAGAGTAGATAGATAAAGTCTTTCATTTTAAGTTAGCAAAGACTGATTTCCATATTATAAGTTCTCTAACAATAAGAAAAGATATCTTTAAATGTGTCCTGATGAGATGAATAGTAAATAAAATAAATGATTAGGAATCATATCTAAAAAAGATAAATTAAAAATATATAGAAAAACCTTAAAAATTTTTACTTAATCAAAATTTATCTTTCCATCGACGTAAAGCTGCAAAAACAGCAATTTCATCAGTAAAAGAATGACCATGATATTCTATTACACTTCTCTGAATACTCTTTTTATGACACCGGAGGAAAGGATTAGTATCAAGTTCAAGCTGAAGAGTCGGAGGCAGTATAGGGAGATTTTGGCTAATTTTTTTCTGAGTTTCTACAATTCGCTTCTTAAGTTTAAGATTATTAGGATCAACAATTTTAGCGAATTCGAGGTTTTTCTTAGTATATTCATGCCCACAATAAACTCGGGTATCAAAAGGGAGAGCTGCTAATTTGAGTAATGAACGATAAAGTTGGTCCGGTGAACCTTCTAAAATCCGGCCACAGCCTCCAGAAAATAATGTATCACCAGTAAAAACCAACTGATGACCATAATAAGCAATGTGACTTAAGGTGTGTCCTGGTATAGATAAAATATTAAAAGTAAGATCCAGTGAGGATAAAGTAAGGTGATCACCACCTTTAATAAGGTGGTCGCAGCAAGGGATCATAGCTTCATCTGGCCCGTAAACAGGCACGAGATATTTTTCTAAAAGACCTGAGATACCATGCGTATGATCCCAGTGATGGTGAGTAAGTAATATAGCTGTTAGTGTTAAATCTTGTTGTTCCAACACATCAAGAATTGGTTTTGTTTCCCCAGGATCGATTACTACGGCATTTTTTTTCTTTGGATGCACGATAGCCCAAATATAGTTATCATTAAGAGCTGGAATGGAAAGAATTATATGAGACATTAGGAAAGAGTGTTGCCCTTATAGAAAACAATTAAATACTTTGAACAGTATAAAATATGAATTCAGCATTTGCGAATATGGAGCAGTCGTTAGAGATCATGCAGGATTGGTATCAACATCCTCCAGGATCATTGGTGTTGTCTTTGGAAAGTGAAGAAGCGACACGATTCTTAAAAACTATTCGTGGAAAATATTTAATTCAGATGGGTGGAGAGACTGCCCTTGCACATTCAGCAGGAAGCCCTATTCTCTACCATATTCAATTAACTTCAGGACTTACTGATAATTTATTATCTATACGAACGGATTGGCAGGAACTACCTTTATTACCAGAAAGTATCGATATTTTTATGTTGGTACATGTATTAGAATTTATTGATTATCCTGTTAAATTAATTCAAGAAATTTTCCAAGTATTGAAACCAGAGGGCAGATTATTCATTTTCGGTTTTAATCCTTGGAGTTTATGGGGGCTTGAGAAATTATTTTCTATTAAGCGAGGAGTTCCCTGGAATGGAAAATTTTGGTCCCGCGAACAAGTAAAGCGATGGTTGATTAATTTTAAATATTCCATTTCTTTTAGCAAAACTTTTTGTTATGGTTTATCGTGTAAAAATAAACTAAATCAGCGAGTGCATTTAATTAATGAACTAATCGGGCAGGCTTGTTTTCCTACAGCAGGTGGTATTTATTTGTTAGTAGCTAGGAAAGCAGTTTACGCACCACTCCATCGTAGAATTTTATGGAAAAAAGAGCTGATGATTCCCCAAGCGTCATTAAACCAACTCCCATCTATGAAATTATGAAAAAGAAACAAAATATTGTTTATCTATATTGCGATGGTGCTTGTCGCGGAAATCCAGGCCCTGGTGGATGGGGGGTTTTACTACGTTATAACGGCTATGAACGTCAGCTTTATGGTAATGTTGTCAATACGACCAACAATCAAATGGAATTAATAGCTGCCATTAAAGCATTTAAAGCATTAAAGCATCCTTGTTATGTTATTGCTACTACAGATTCTCAATATTTACGTCGTGGAGTAACTGAATGGCTCCCTGTATGGAAAAAACGACAATGGAAAACTAGCAAGAAAAAACCAGTTAAAAATAAGGTGTTGTGGGAATCCTTAGAAAGTGAAATTAGAAGTCATACGATTTGTTGGAAATGGGTAAAGGGTCATAGTGGTCACTCAGAAAATGAGATTGCAGACTACTTAGCTAATCAAGGTATTGATGAATTATTATCAAATTAAAATTTAGCAACAAAAATTTTTGTATCGATATCACGAATTTTTATGTATGATTTTGTGTGATTTTAATAATTTTGATTTTAGTAATTTTTAGAATTAAGCGGAATTTTTATGCGGCAAATTGTCTTGGATACAGAAACGACCGGTCTCGAGCTAGAAGAGGGACATCGGATTATTGAAATTGGTTGTTTAGAGATGATTGATAGACATTTAACAGGCCGACATCTCCATTTTTATGTTAATCCAGGCCGTTCTATCGAACACGATGCTATTATGGTGCACGGTATTACAGAAAGTTTTTTATCTGATAAGCCTTCATTTAAAGATATTTCAGATGAACTCATTACTTTTCTCAAGGGATCTGAACTAATCATTCATAATGCCCAATTCGACGTGGCTTTTTTAAATCACGAATTAAAGCTTACCGGAAAATCTTTCAAATTGATCCCAGATTATTGTCAAATTTTTGATACTTTATCAATTGCTCGACGAAAACATCCTGGGCAGCGTAATAATTTAGATGCTCTTTGTCGACGATACCATATCGATAGTTCCAATCGAGAATATCATGGAGCGTTATTGGATGCTAAACTTCTAGCCCAAGTTTATTTGTTAATGACCGGTGGCCAAACTAAGTTATTTGAACATCAAGATTCTATCATTATCATGCAGTCATCTCAAATGTGGCGACTAGATAGGAACCGAAAATCTTTACCTGTTATAGCAGCAAATAAGGAAGAAAAAGTAGCACATAAGGCTTTCTTAGAGTTATTAAAGAGAACAGGAGTTTGTCTATGGTCTGAACCCTGTGATATCGAGAGCCATTGATTTAGCCTAACATAGTAGCAATACGACTTATTTTAATTTCTAAGTTTGTAGACATGATTTGTTGTTCTTGCGAGAAATGTGAAATCTATCCGTCTGTAACTGCTTACTCAACTTTATTAATAAGACTTGATTAAAATTATCTGTCTGAAAGACACATTTTACTATCAACAAAATCATCCCAGCTATTTCTTCGTCGTTAAGATTTAACGGAATAGCTTGCAAGTAATATATCAAAGTCATCTTCTTAGTCATTAGTTGGGTACACGTCCTTAGTGGGTAAGAAGACATTATGAAAATAGGTATGAGTATGAGTAGTTATCTTATAATTTAATTCCTTAAATCAGAAAAATTGGCCAATTTATGGTACTTCTTAAATAAATATCAAAAATATTTAGATACTTAATTAGAGGGTAGAGTAGATATTGTAAGTTACAAAAACAAAAAAATACGAGTGGAAATATGAATGAGTGAGAAAATTCTCGAATTATTATTAGGATTGATAGCGCGCGGAGTGTTTACCTTTTTATTTATCTAGTGTTGTATCGTTTTATAGTGTTGTAGTGTTTAAAAATCACCGATTATTTTGATTTGAGATTTTTAGCTTAAATCAACAATATTATCCAACACCTAAATATTTTTAAAAGTCTTTCTATGAGATAATTTCTTAAATAAATTTCCATAACCTAATGAAATAGTTAATGTCTTTTGTGTAAGGTAATTTCAAAAGCTCATTTAGACAGCTTGGAATAATGATAAGTTGTCGCCAACGAAGTGGATAGGCAACGACAAGCAATGCTCTGATCCCAAATCAATTATTAAATATTCCTCAAAAAAGATAAGATTATAAAGAATAATGTTTTAGATGAGAAAAAATCAGCCAGCGTAAACAATTTAATAATAGCTTAGATTGAATATTTATGGAAGAATTGTTTGTACTAATTACTGATGAAATAGTAAAGGTTCGTAAAAAGGTTCTGTATTGATATCATTAAGTAATCATAACAATAGGGATAGATAGCTCTAATTCAAACACGGATTATAGTTGTGATATTATAATACTTTAGTCGTCTTCGACAAGAATTTCCCAAATTTTCTAGGATATTAATCAAAGGTAGCACTTTAGTGAATCCGTCATGTAATAGATTGAATATTTTTAATAATTTGTAAAAATCCTTGATAAGGAAAAATTAATTCAAATTCAGAATAAAATAATAGGATAATTTGCTATCGTCTTTTGGAATAAATAATAAATATCTATATTTATCTTGTTTTAACGAAATAAGAAAGAGAAAACATCTTTTCCGATCTGCTAAATAAGGGGTTTTATTTTTTTACAATGGATTAATAGATTGTACAATTAGATTACACAATAGGATAAAAATGTTGACAGCCATCACGTCTTAAAAGAAATTCATAAGATTTTATCGGTCTTGCATCTTTGGATTCATCTCCTAAATTTTAGGAGAGCAGTGCTGCTGTACTAAAGTAAAAAGGAGAAAAAAGAAAAAATAAATCCTATGCATTTTTTTGTATTTTTTTGTTTGAGTTTAAATAAAAAAGTAACCTATAAAGACTTTAGAAATTCCTAATATTCATTAGGAGCAAATAAAATAAAGCTTATCGATGAATTGTATTAGTTTCTATTGATTATTTAGTTTTTCACGATATTCTGCTTATATTTTAAAGATTAAAATAGAGATATAGATATAATCTATAGACTAAATTTGATAAGGTTTACAGGAAGAGTTAGATCTTTAGTGCTTTTCTTAAAGAATAATAAAGAAACATTCTATCCTATTGGCTTCTCATTGGAAAGTCTTTCATAAGACTATGTTTTGTCATTTGCTATCTTTTTCCTAGTTTATCTAAAGCATAATTTTATTGATTAGTACACAGATAAAAATAGCACTTTGCTAAGACGATATAAGAATCTTAGATCATAGTGAAGCTTTATTTTAGAAACAAACCGTTATCCTATGAATAAAGAGAAAATATAAAGTACTTTCTTCTGCGATTGCAAGAAAAAAGTATTTTATATTTTTAGCAGCGTGATAGCTTACAGCATGTAACCTTATTACTATCGAAAAGATAAATGACGCGGTAGACAGTTTAAAAGCAAAATCAACCACTTGTTAAAGAAATTACTTTGATAATACTTCTATAAATTTAAGTTAAGTAAGTATCTTGATAACCGATGTCATCTCGGTAATGACAATTTGGCCAGCTGATTTGATTGACAACTTTATAAGCTTTTTTTCGTGCATTCCGCAAATTATTACCTAAAGCAGTGATAGAAAGAACGCGTCCGCCTTCAGTAACAATGGTGTTGTTATTTTTTCGCGTACCTGCATGAAAAATTTTGACGTCGGAAGTTAAAGGATGATCTAATCCTTCAATAACGTCTCCTGTTTTATAATTCTCAGGATAGTTTTTAGAAGTCATGACAACGGTCACAGCAACTCTCTGGTCTAAAATACTGTTTGCTTGATTTAATTTACCGGACAGAGCATTTAAAATTAATTCAATTAGATCTGAACGCAACCGCATCATGAGTGATTGGGTTTCAGGATCACCTAAACGCACATTAAATTCCAATACTTTTGGTTCATTGTCTTTTGTTATCATTAAACCTGCGTATAAAAATCCCAAATAAGTGATACCTTCTGCTTTTAGGCCTGAAATAGCAGGGTACATGATTTTAGTCATCGTTCTCTCTTGTAAGATGTTCGATAACCAGGGGACAGGTGAATAAGCACCCATACCACCTGTATTTGGTCCTTGACCCCCATTGAAAAGCCGTTTATAATCTTGTAAACCAGCTAATGGTAAAATGTGTTTACCATCGACCATTGTGATAAAGCTTAACTCCTTACCATATAAAAATTCTTCAACTACGATTTCTTGTCCTGCTGTACTGAATTTTTTTTCTTCCATCATTGAAATAACAGCATTTTTTGCTTCCGTTAACGATTGTGCGATAAAAACTCCCTTTCCGGCTGAAAGTCCACTGGCCTTGATAACGATAGGGAAAGATTGCTTGGAGAGATAAGCTAAAGCATCATTTTGTTTTTTAAAAGTTACAAATTTTGCGGTCGGGATATTGTGTCGGTTTAAAAACGCTTTGCAAAAACTTTTCGAGGTTTCTAATTGTGCAGCTGCTTGCGTTGGTCCAAAAATAATTAAATTTTCTTTATGAAATCGATCGACAATTCCATTTGCTATTGGTACCTCAGGGCCAACTATGGTGAGGTCTATTTTATTTTTTTGTGCAAAATCAACTAATGTGTGAATGTTAGAAATGTCAATGGTAACATTTTGAACTTTATTTTCAAGTGCAGTTCCAACATTTCCAGGGGCAACCCAAATTTTTTTAACCTGAGTCGATTGTGCCGCTTTCCATGCTAAAGCATGTTCCCTGCCTCCACCACCAACAATAAGAATATCCATAGGATAGCATGGTAGCATTTTTTAGTGATAGCAAATAGAACATTAATATGATTAGATGTAATTGTAGAACTCATTATAATGAGCAGTATCTCATAACAAGAGATCTTAAATAGTATGTCTTTCCTATTTTCAATTGAAAATTAGAACTTAGTACTTGGACCTTGGCGAGAAAGCACGGTATACGAATTTACCATTGGATAGAGAGAATCACCACATAAGTTCATGGCGGAGCTTCTTAACTTTATACAGTACGCATTCGCTACACCCTATCAAAATTTTTTGAGATAAGTTTACTCTGCTTGTTGCGAGTCGTATCATATCTAAAATTAGTATGTATCAACTACTTGTACTCAATATGTATTTTAAATACACTAATTTTAAAAGCAAAACTAAACCTCATAAGATTAGATTATAGAATGAGATAATATGCATGAAAAATGATAAAAAAATACTCCTATATTTCTGAATTTGGACAGTTATACTTAAAAGTTTGATTTTTCATAATCTTACTCGATAAGCGATATGATCTGAGCAATTCTTCTAACCTTCAAGTTTGAAGTAGTAGAATTCTCATCTTTAGTTTATAGGATGGTTTTTGTTGTTCCACAGCGTTCGAGAGTCTATCTTTATCGGAATCAATTATTTTACCTATTATACTTTATTTTGATAGAACTAGAAATTTCCTGGTTGTCGTTAGAACAAAACATCTAAGCTTTTAATTAAAAGAAGAAATTTTTACCTAAACTTAAGAGAGAAGGGTAAAGTAATTTTACTCCATTCCACTTGCTATTTGATCTATTAATTCGATATGCTTTTATTGCCTCTTTTAAAGAGTGAGTGATTTTTACATTTGTTGAACCTGTTTTTTAGGTATGCTTGAAGGAGAGCGTGATGATTTCTTACCCTGCTTCAGAAAAAGTTTATCATTACGGAAAACTTTTCCCTATCATTCGCGTAGGTATGCGTGAAGTTCAATTGACGAATGGGGATACGTTAATCCTTTATGATACCTCAGGTCCCTATACAGATAAGCATATTATCGTTCAAGTTTCTAAAGGGTTGCCTAAATTGCGTGAAAAATGGGTTAAAAAACGTCAGCTCATGACGCAATTAGCTTTTGCAAAACAAGGGATTATTACTCCGGAAATGGAATACGTTTCTATTCGAGAAAATCAAAAACAGAAAATTCCATGCGCAGTTAATCAAGAGCGCGAACGGCGTTTACACGGGAATTCCTTAGGAGCTCAAATTCCTCAACACATTACTCCCGAATTTGTAAGGGATGAAATTGCCAAAGGACGTGCTATTTTGCCTGCAAACATAAATCATCCAGAATGTGAACCAATGATTATTGGACGGAATTTTTTAGTTAAAGTAAATGCGAATATTGGCAACTCAGAGGTTTGTCCATCCATGGATAAAGAAGTAGAAAAATTAATCTGGGCTTTGTCAGAGGGGGCTGATACCGTAATGGATTTATCAACAGGGAAGCGAATTAAAGAAATTCGTGAAATGATTTTACGTCATTCTCCAGTTCCTGTTGGAACGGTTCCAATTTATGAAGCCTTAGATAAGATACATGGAAATATTGCAGAACTTAATTGGGATATTTTTCGTCACGTATTAATTTCTCAAGCTAAACAGGGCGTTGATTATTTTACAATTCATGCCGGTGTCTTGCGACGATTTATTCCTCTCACAGAAAAACGTATGACTGGAATTGTTTCTCGTGGTGGTTCAATTATGGCGAAATGGTGTACATTACATCGAAAAGAAAATTTTCTTTATACGCACTTTGAAGAAATATGTGAAATTATGCGTACCTATGATGTCAGTTTTTCATTAGGTGATGGATTACGCCCAGGTTCTATCGCAGATGCCAATGACGAAGCACAATTTGCCGAATTAAAAATTCAAGGTGAATTAAATCGTATTGCGTGGAAAAATGATGTGCAAGTAATGAATGAAGGACCAGGTCACATTCCACTACACTTGATTCAAGAAAATATGACAAGGCAATTAACGTATTGTCAAGAAGCACCTTTCTATACACTTGGCCCACTAGTTACTGACATCGCTCCTGGTTATGATCATATTGCAAGCAGTATTGGTGCAGCGTTGATTGCATGGCAAGGATGTGCGCTTTTATGTTATATTACGCCAAAAGAGCACTTAGGATTGCCCAATAAAAAAGACGTTAAAGAAGGATTAATTGCCTACAAAATTGCAGCTCATGCAGCGGATTTAGCTAAAGGACATCCAGCTGCGCGACAGCGCGATGATTTATTATCACAGGCAAGGTTTGAGTTTCGGTGGCACGATCAATTTAATTTAGCGTTAGATCCGAAAACAGCCTGCGCGTTTCACGATGAAGGACTACCAAAAGAATCAGCAAAACACGCACATTTTTGTTCATTATGTGGACCTAGATTTTGTGCTTATAAGATAAGCCACGAAGTGCGTGCCTTAGAGAAAGAAAAAGTGCTCTAAAAATGAAAGCTGGGGTTGTAGGTGCTGGTTTAATGGGTCGTTTGTTAGCTTGGCGACTGACTTTAGCGGGATGGCAAGTGACTTTATTTGATAAAGATAATAAATTGGGTCGAAAAAGTGCCTCTTATGCTGCAGCAGGAATGTTATCACCAATAGCTGAATGCGAAACATCAAATCGAATAATTTTCGATCGGGGTTTGTATTCATTAAAAAAATGGGAACTATGGTCGACCGAATTTTCGGGATCGGTCCTTTTTCAACAAAAAGGAACACTTGTAATTGTACACCCGGAAGATAAAGCAGAAAAAGAACGTTGGATAAAAAAAATACAACATAAAATTAAGGAATTATACATTCAGCAGGTATCTCTATCTGAGATTAAAAAATTAGAGCCGGAGTTAAATTTCCGAGAAGGTTATTTTTTACCTCAAGAAGCACATATTGATTCACGAGCAGTTTTAGGGGCGTTAGCAAAAAAATTGACTATTAGTTGGTATGAAAATAAGTTAGTGGAAAAAATAATGCCTCACTATGTCTTTATAAAAGAAAAATCATATTCTTTTGATTATGTATTTGATTGTCGAGGGATTGGCGGAGGCGATCAATTTAGCGATTTACGAGCGGTGCGAGGGGAATTAATTTATTTACACGCACCAGATGTACATTTAAGTCGCCCTATTCGATTGCTTCACCCTCGTTATAGAGTTTATATTGTTCCACGACCTAATCAGATTTATCTCATTGGTGCAAGTGAAATTGAATCAAAAGACATCTCTCCAATTTCTGTGCGAACTTGTTTAGAATTATTGTCAGCAGCTTATAGTGTTCATCGAGGCTTCGCTGAGGCACGAATTATAGAAACAGTGGTAGCTTTACGACCTGCTTTATCCGATAATTTGCCTCGCATCAATTGGCAACGTGGTTTAATTTCTATTAATGGGTTATATCGGAATGGGTTTTTATTAGCACCATCATTGATCAATGAAATTATGGAAAAATTATAATCAGACTGTTTCCATCTCCAGAAATACCACGTTTTTGAGAGAAAAATTTCTTCTCTCTCCTGAAAAAAGGTATATAGTAAGAGGTAAAAATGATCAATATTTATTTAAATGGCGAGCCTATAAGTATCTATTCGCAAACTACACTAAAAAACTTATTGATTAATAAAGATTTTTCAGGAATATTCGCTGTGGCAATTAACGAAGCAATAATTAACTGTGTTAATTATGAAACAACTATCATTCACCCTGGAGATCGTGTCGAAGTAATAACTGCAATGTGTGGGGGTTAGTTATGTGGTCTATCTCTAATACTCAAATTAATTCACGATTATTATTAGGTACTGCACAATATCCATCTCCACAAATCCTTTACAAAGCAATTAATTCATCTAAAACTGAGATCATTACTGTATCATTACGTCGACAGTTACCAGGAGAAAAAAGGAATTATCTTTGGGAGTTAATGCGATCACTGCCTTGCCATATCCTACCAAACACAGCGGGATGCCATATTGTTAAGGAAGCTGTAGCAACAGCGCAACTAGCCAGAGAGTTATTTAACACCAATTGGATTAAATTAGAGATCGTTGGCGATGAATACACTTTACAACCCAATGCTTTCGCTCTCATAGACGCTGCTGAAATATTAATTAAAAAAGGGTTTGAAGTACTGCCATATTGTACGGAAGACCTGGTTTTATGTCAGCGTTTAATCGACGTCGGTTGTCGTATTTTAATGCCTTGGGCCTCACCAATTGGAAGCGGGTTAGGATTGATGAATCCTTATGCATTGCGTCTCTTGCGAGAAAGATTCCCCAATACTACATTAATTATCGATGCGGGAATTGGAAAGCCATCACATGCAGTGCAAGTTATGGAAATAGGTTTTGATGCTGTTTTATTAAATTCAGCGGTGGCAGTATCCAATGATCCCGTTTCTATGGCTCAGGCATTTGCTTACGCGATAAAAGCTGGCCGACTGGGCTATAAAGCCGGTATGATTGAAAAAAGAAACATTGCTAAAGTTACAACACCTTTGATCAATAAACCATTTTTAATGAGTTTTCCTAAATGAAAAAACCAATTGTTTGGACGGTTGGTGGTTCTGATTGCTCAGGAGGCGCGGGCTGTCAGGCGGATTTACTTACATGTCGTGATTTTGATGTTCACGCAGCTACCATTATCACTGCCATTACAGCACAGAATGCACAAGAGGTGTTAGAAATCTATTCTTGCGATTCTCATCTTATTCAAATGCAAATTGCCAGTCTAGAAAAAGCATTTTTGCCGTCTGTCATTAAATTGGGACTTTTAAACAAAAAATCGATTTTGATTACGATCAGTTCCTATCTGAAACATTATAAGGGTTTTGTCGTTTGTGATCCAGTGCTAAAATCAACTTCGGGTTTTTCTTTTACAGAACCCTATTCTTTAAAACAGTGTATTTTCCCTTATGTAGATTTATTAACTCCTAACATTCCTGAAGCTGAAGTTTTACTTCAGAAAAAAATTCACTTTCAGGAAGATATGGTGATAGCAGCACGAGATTTCTTAAAGTTAGGAGTAAAATCGGTATTGCTAAAGGGTGGTCATTTAAATTCTGAAAATGCCTGCGATTTTTTTACAAATGGTGAAAAGGAATTTTGGTTAATTAATTCTAGAATTAAGAAGATCCATATTCGCGGAACGGGTTGTAGTTTAAGCTCAGCAATTAGTTCTGCTTTGGCTCGAAGATATGCATTGGAAGATTCTCTTGTTTTAGGAAAAATGTACATCCAACAAGGAATTCGTAGCAACTTTGAAATTAGAAACAATATACTATTAGGGCGACGTGGTTTTCCACGATGCTCGATCGATTTACCTGTAGCAACAAAACGAATTAATACTTCATCCCTTCCTTTTCTAAGTTGTGGTAATTTAGGTTTTTATCCTATCGTTGATAATGTTAAATGGGTGCGAAAATTATTAACTTGGGGTGTTCGCACGATACAGTTACGAATTAAAAATCAAAAATTATCGATTATTAAAAAAGCTATAATTGAAAGTGTAGGTTTAGCTCGCTATTATCAAGCAAAACTCTTCGTTAATGATTATTGGAAGCTGGCTATCGAAGCTGGTGCCTATGGTGTTCATCTAGGACAAGATGATTTGAAAACCGCCGATATTGCCGCTATTCATGCCGCTAACTTGTATTTAGGCATTAGTACTCATTCACTTTACGAATTATCATGTGCTCATGCTATTCTGCCTTCTTATATCGCGTTTGGGCCTATTTATAAGACAACTACTAAGGTTATAAATTACCCCCCGCAGGGATTATCAACACTACGCTATTGTCGTGAAATTTCACCATATCCAGTTGTAGCAATCGGGGGTATTAACTTAAAATGTTTAGAAGCTGTTTTAAGGACTGGGGTGACAAATGTAGCAGTCATTTCGGCAGTAATGGACGCCAACGAACCTGAAAAAGTAGTTTCCACTTTTCACTCACGGATAGCTTGTTTTGCGAAAGCATTTACCAGATACGCTAATCTTGCAAGTGAATTTTCTGAAATGTAAAAACAATAAGCTGTGTTGTAAGGGTGATAAAAATAAACCTTATCTAGGATGTATTGAATACCAAAAAATAAATAAAATCAATCATAGGCTTAACGACCTAATATTTTACAGCTTTTCCAATGGCTTATATTGAGGAAAAAACTGAAGAAATCTGTGAAATCTATTTAAGCAGATGATAGTCTAGATCAATCTTAAGTCAAGTTTTCTTTAGATTAATATATATAGATGTAATAGATGATAAAAAATAATCAAAGTTATTTAAAAAAAATTGGGTAAAAATCGACAAAATAATTATTGGAGTGATGAATTGATGATTATTCTTTTTTGGCATCTCTCTCTGAAAATTTAGGATTATTAAAAAAGACATGATTTTTTATCACAAATCAGGTTCTTATAACAAAGATATGCAAAGATTTTAATAAAAATAAGACAACTAGAAATGCGAAAGTTATTTAGCCATATGAATCTAAGATAATCAGAAAATGCCACATCCAAAAATTCGATATTGTATTGAATATTGATGAAACGACATTTTATTCGGATATTTAAATCTTAGATTTTAGTGGAACGAGAATAGAGCAAAATAATTTTAGAAATGTGTATGATTCCGAAAAAGCAATTTCGGAAAAGGGCTATGACAAATATTAAAACATGCGTGATTAAAAAGAGTGATCTTATTTGAAGGGAGAGCAGCAAAGTGTTCGACTTAATAATCTAACTTAGGACCAGATCTATCTTTTTAGATTTCACATACTTCATTCGTTAAATGGAAAAAACCTTAAGCTCTTTTTTTTTGAAGATTAGAGCTTTGGCTTAGTATCTGTGAAGGTTTCGAGGTCAATTTCAGTTGTTTTTATTTTCTGAAACCTCCTAAATTGAATAGAAAAAAACAAGGTTTTTCTAATCTCATAAAGATTTAGCTTTTAATAAAGCTAAATTTGTTTTTTTTCAATCAAGACTCATCAATAATATTTTTCTAAAATTTTCTTGTAGTTTTATCCTCATAAGACGGAATTTAAGCAATGATCCACCAAAATTAGAAAAATGATGATAGTATAAACCCAATAAGCTGTTAAATTGGTTTTCTTCTTAAGTAACCATGTAAGTCCACGTAATAAGGTGACGTGTTTGACTATAAACGCGATGGATGTTACTTATTGTCCTTCCTATACCTTAAATATAATCGCCAGCCAGTAAATTATTAAACGAAATGGCTATACTCCTTTTGCAACTTATTAAACTTCGGCAAAATATCAACTTAATTAGGAAAAGCGCCACAGCTCAATATGGATCTTCACCATAACGAAATCCTTTTTACCATTTTTAAAATTTACAAGCAGCGAAGTAAGGGAAGAAAGAATGTCAGACTCTTGCGCTAGATTAACTTCAATTTCCTCATTATTTATTATAGGAAGAAAGGTATTCAAAATTTTTTTGACTAATATTCCGATGCATTCATTATCTGTTCATCGATTTTCCAAATGCATAGAAGGATGCGATTTATTAATCTGATAAATAGCAAGTTTTTTATGTAAAGTTCCTCGACTAATGCCTAAAATTCTAACTGCCTTGTTTTGATTACCATTAGTATAAAGTATGATCGCTCTCGGCAATGAGACTTCTATTTCAGATAAAACCACGCTGTAGAGATTAGCAGGATTCTGATTATTAAGTTGCGAAAAGTAATTTTATAATGATTGTTAGACACTCAATGAAGTGAGTATCCAATTTTAACGGAATTCAATTCAGATTCTTGAACTAGAACATCAGGTTGCATGGTTACAATTCCTTCTAATTGTTTATTGCTTACGTATTGAATTAAAGAAATATTTTTCCGTTTAAATAACTTAAAAACTGTTCGTCATAACATCAAAATTTATAAGCTCAATAGTGAAATTTAACTAGAATGTACAGGTTATCGTATTTTTAACTATTATTTTTAAGTAGTTTTTAAAGATTTATTTGGAAGTATTAAACTATTGATGTGTTTTACTTATCAGGGTTAGAATACAAAGATAAGTAACATGAGGAATATGAGAGTTAATAATGAATGATAAAAAACCGCGCACTATATATCTCAAAGATTATCGTCCTCCTTCATTCTTGATTGATACAGTACATATACACATAGATCTTTATGAAGAAGAAACAAACGTTAAGACTGTTTTAGATTTACAACGTAACTTGAAAATAAAGACATCAGAACCATTAATACTTAATGGTGAAGCAATGATATTAAAGCGAATAGCACTCAATGAGAAAATATTGTTATCTACTGAATATGAAGTGAATGATTCTTCATTAACGATTCCTAACGTTCCAGATAAATTTACTTTAGAGACTGAAGTAATAATTAAACCGCAGGAAAATATTCAATTAAGTGGCCTTTATAAATCGCGAGGTAATTTTTGTACTCAATGCGAGCCAGATGGATTTCGTCGAATCACTTATTTTCTAGATCGTCCTGACGTGTTAGCACGATATGCTACAACAATTACAGCTGATAAAAATAAATACCCTTTTTTATTATCAAATGGAAATTTGATTGAAACGAAAAGATTAGATGGTAATCGGCAGTGGGTACATTGGGAAGATCCTTCGAAAAAATCCTCCTATTTATTTGCCTTAGTAGCCGGAGATTTCGATGTATTAGAAGATATTTTTATTACTCAATCAGGTAGAGAAGTAGTATTACGCCTTTACTTAGAAAAAGGCTTTAAAGATCAAGGGCTTTTTGCTTTACAGGCTTTAAAGAAAGCAATGAAATGGGATGAAAAAAAGTTCGGTCGTGAATACGATCTCGATATCTACATGATTGTTGCGGTAAGTGATTTTAATATGGGTGCAATGGAAAATAAAGGACTTAATATTTTTAATACAAAAAATATTTTAGCCACTCCAAAAACAGCTACTGACGAAGATTACATCCGTATTGAAAATGTAATCGGACATGAATATTTCCATAATTGGTCAGGTAATCGTGTGACGTGCAGGGATTGGTTTCAAATTACTTTAAAAGAAGGGTTAACTGTCTTTCGAGATCAATCTTTTATTGAAGATATGATATCGAAAGGTGTCTCTCGTATCGAAAGCGTGAACTACTTGCGCAATGTGCAGTTTTCAGAAGATGCAAGTCCAATGGCCCATCCTATACAACCATGTTCGTATATTGAAGTTAATAATTTTTATACAAGTACAGTGTATAACAAAGGTGCAGAAGTCATCCGTATGATCCAAACTCTGTTAGGGTATAAAGTTTTTCACAGGGCAATGGACCTTTATTTTTGGCGTTATGATGGGAAAGCAGTAACTAACGAAGATTTTATTCAAGCGATGGTAGATGCCTCGGGCAAAAATTTCGATCAATTTAAACGGTGGTATAATCAAGCTGGTACTCCAGTACTCGATGTAAAAAGTGAATATAATGAAAATGAAGAAACTCTGCATTTGAAAGTGACACAATCTAATCCTCTTACACAGAAAAATCTACCATTACATATTCCATTGGCAATAGGTTTTGTAGGTTTGGAATGCCAAGATATGCCGACCCAATTATCCGGAGAAAATGAAGTCATTCAAGGCACGCGTATTTTAGAGATTACAAAACCAAAGGAAATATTTACGTTTATCAACGTAAAACATAAACCGACGTTATCGCTGCTACGGGATTTTTCCGCGCCAGTGCGCTTAAATTATCCCTATAGTGATGAGGAACTCTTATGGCTCTTTCAATACGATAACGATCCTTTTGCTCGCTGGGAAGCAGGTCAAATGTTTGCGCAGCGTTTGATATTTAATCTAGTTGAAGATTATCAACAAAAAAAATTGTTAAAACTAGACAATCGATTCGTAGAAAGTTTTCGAAAAATTATTCAAGGACCACACAAAGATCATGGATATTCAGCTGCTCTCCTAATTTTGCCTACGGAGACGTATTTATTGCAGTTAATGAAAAATTTGGATATCGAAGTATTACATACCGTTCATCAATTTGTGAAAAAAGAATTAACAAAAACCTTGATATCAGAGTTAACAATGGCCTATGAAAATTGCCAATTACCTATCTATAAATATAATTGGACTGATATTGGTAAACGTGCACTAAAAAATCGTTGTTTGAGCTATTTAACTGAAAACGAAGAGGATGATCAATACATATTGGCTTACCAACAGTTTAAAAATAGCGATAATATGACAGATACTATGGCTGCTTTGTCTGCTTTAATTAACCATGAGTGCAAGGAACGTCATCGTACATTAGATGAATTTTATAAGCAATGGAAACATCAGCCTCTGGTAATTAATAAGTGGTTGGCATTACAAGCATCATCGCAACTGTCTTCTACTATAGGGAATGTAAAAAAATTGACTCAGAATCCTGCATTCGATATTAAAAATCCTAATAATGTTTATGCACTATTAGTGACCTTTGGAATGAATGTCGTTTGTTTCCATGATAAAGATGGAGAAGGTTATCGTTTAATTGCCGATTATGTGCTTAAAATTGATCCGATGAATTCTCAGATAGCTGCGCGAGTATTGCAACCCCTGTCACGTTGGCAAATTATGGATGAAAAACGCCAAGAATTGATGAAAGCAGAACTTCATCGGATTGCGAAAGCTCAACGATTATCATCAGATGTTTATGAAATTGTTATAAAGAGTTTAGAATAATTCTGTAAGACAGCATATAGCACTTATACTGCACAGATCATATCATTCACACCTAGTAATGCTTTGTCTGTAAAGTACCGCGTGCCACTTTCAGGATGAGGAAGTGGCACTAGAACTACTTGATCGTATTTATAAGCAACCATTTTTTTGGTAAGTCCCTTCCTTAGAGCCTCAACAGCTTTTGCACCCATAAGTGAAGCAATTAGACGATCTTTGACAGTAGGAGTTCCACCACGTTGGGTGTGACCTAAAATACAAACTCGATAGTCAATGTTAGTTTTTTCCTTAATTTGTTCAGCAAGCTTAAAACTATGACCAGGTGCATCTGCTTCGGCAACCACAATAATAGATGCCAATTTTTTTCTTTGTTGTTTCTTAATTTTTTGTGTTAAGGTATCGATATCAATAGGAAATTCAGGAATAGCAATAATCTCAGCACCACCAGTAATTCCAACACTAACAGCAATGAAGCCCGAAGAACGACCCATAACTTCAATTAAAAAATTTCTTTCAAGACTAAAGGCTGTATCGCGAATTTTATCGATAGCTTTAAGCGCTGTATTACAGGCTGTATCAAATCCAACGCAATAGTCTGTGCCCTGAATGTCATTGTCGATTGTGCATGGAATACCAATCATTTTAGGTCCATCTTCGCGATAAAGTTTTAATATACCTGCAAAACTTCCATTACCGCCAAGAATTACCATTGCATCAATTTTTAATTTTTTTAAACATTCATGTGCTTTATTGCGAATATTTTCGGAATGAAAATCTTTGAAACGACCTGTCCTTAAAATAGTGCCACCTCGTTGAATGCAATTAGCTACTGATCTTGAATTCAGAGAAACAACTTGTTGTTTAACTAGCCCTGCAAAACCCATTTGCGCACCAAAAACTTCCATTTCATAGTGCAGTGCACTCCGTACCACGGCTCGAATTGCTGCATTCATACCTGGTGCATCACCGCCAGAGGTAAGGACAAGTAGTTTTTTTGCGGCATTCACGGATTTCCCTATTAGTTTTAGAGAATATTCGGTTAATTCATAAAATATAAGTTATTTCTCTATATAACGCATTGTTTTTCCTGAATAAAGATTTTTTTAATTTATTTTAAGATTCTGATGATAAAAGTGACAGATATTAAATTAAAGTTAAAAACTTAATCATCGTAATAGCACTGAGACTGATGGCAAAAACTCGCAATATAGATTAATAAATTCCAAAAAGCGTTTCGAAATTTTAATATCTTTAGTATCTATAAAAGCTTTAAAGCCTAACTTAAAATAAGCAAACTCATAGATAAAGAAATTCTTACACTCGATGTCCAAAATAATACGATTGCCACTAGTTTACCAAACTACGGTGTCTATAGTAATCTAGAAAAAACCGAAAATGAAAATCAAATCTGTCAATTTTGCCTGATACAGTCGCTAAATAGTCACCAACTATTAAATTATTAAATGCACTAATTAAAACAGTGTTTTCCTCAAAGACTCTCATTCGAAGAGAAAATGATATTGCATATTAATGAATAAAACTATTTCAGAAATAATTCATTTCATAGCTAAAAAAATTCTGGCAGATACAGTAATAAAAGTAATGATAATGAAACAACTTTTCTTTAAAAAGGAAAAGATGTGTGGTTAATTTTATTAACGACGATTGATAACACCTTAATCCAATGTGATTTTACAAGCATAAAGCATGGTTCAGAGTTAGGTTTACGTCTTGTTAATTGATCACACCTGATACAAGACAAGTAGTATTGATGTGCTAGTCTAAAATGATCTAGTAAAGGTTTCGCTAACCAATCAGGTTTATTTGAATACCCACGAAATTTTATGATCTTCTAAATAATTTAATACTTCTGTTATACCATCAAAGTAAGTAGTTTTCTTCATCATGCAATCATGATAGATTGATAGAAATTCATTTCGTAATCCTAAGAAACGTGAATGAGTGACGTCATTTTAAAACCATTATTCAACATACCAATTGTTCCTAGTGCTAAGGTAGGACGAACAATTTCTAAGGGAAGAGGCGGCCGTTTATATTTAATTAGCAATTAATTTAAGGCATATGCTAAGTCAGGTGCTGAATCCAGAAAAGTTCCATCCAGATCAAAAAAACAGCTGAAATCAAGTTTTTAATCATAATTTTTCAAAAAGCAAATGAGATAATTGACTGATACATCTCGACTTAAATTAAATTCCTTTTTAAAAATATGATAGCTAAGACCGCTTATATCCACTAATTGCAACTGAGCACTCTCAGCCCATCGAGTTAATTCTGAAGGGTGAATAAATTGAGCATAGTCATGACTACCCTTCGGTAGCCAATTTAAAAGATATTCTGCACCAACAATGGTAATGAGATACGCTTTAAGGGTGCGGTTGATGGTTGAGAAAAAAATTTTACCCCCGGGTTTCGTAAGCAAGGCACATACTTTTATCATTCGTAGAGGATCAGGAGTGTGTTCAAGCAATTCCATACAAGTTACAATATCGAATTTTTTATTGGTTTTTTCCAAAATTTCTACGTCTTGACATCGATAATCGATATTTAATTGTTGTTGTTGAGCATGGTTCTTAGCAACGGTGATTAAAACATCACTTATATCAATAGCGGTAACTTGAGCATTTTGTTTAGCCAAAGCTTCGCTTAATAGCCCACCCCCGCAGCCTACATCAAGAATTTGCTTGTCCTTTAAAATCGCATGCTGTTGAATATATCTTACTCGTATAGGATTAATTAAATGTAGTGGTTTCATGTGACCTTCTGGATCCCACCATTCTTCAGCTAGCTTAGAAAATTTAATAACTTCTTCAGGATTGATATTCTTTTTTTCGCTATCAGTTATTGTCATGCATTCCCCTTGAACAGCACAAAACCCAATTAATTTCAGAGGTTAACTAATCCCAAGTGGTATATAATGTGTTTATTTGCTATTTTAATAACTCCCTTCTTTAAAAAAGAAATTTAAATTTTGTAGCACGGATTACAGTCTTTAATATTTACTTCCGGTTGTAGAGTAATATGATCGATATGATATTTTTGTTTTAAAATCGCCTTTAAACCTAGCAACAAATCATCCCAAACTGTCAAGTTTTTAATATTTACGTGAGCAGAAAGCGCTGTTGTTCCTGAGGAAAGCGTCCAAATATGGATATCGTGTACAGATTTTACACCGTCAAATCGATCAATAGTTTGCGATACTTGGAAAATGTTTAAATGATGAGGCACACTTTCCATGAGAACCATCATAGATTTATGTAACAGTTGAGCACTAGAAACCATGATTAAAACACTAATGAAAATGGAAAGTAGAGGGTCAATCAATGTCCAATGAGTAAAGGAAATGACAATACCTGAAATGAGTGTAGCTCCAGTACCAATGAGGTCACTTAGTACATGCAACAAAGCAGCGTGGATATTTAAAGATTTTTTATTGCTTGATAAAAGCTTAGCAAATAAAAGATTAAGAAGAATTCCAGCTATAGCAATAATTATTATGGGAAAAGTTTGGACAGGCAAAGGATGATGGATGCGTTTAACCGCCTGAACTATAACAATTAATGAAACAACGAACATTAATAAACTGGAAACCCAAGCCGCAATCACTTCTGCTCGGCCTAAACCATAACTATGGCGAGGAGAAGGAGGATGTGAAGCAATCCAGGAAGCAAATGCTGTAATTCCTAATGCAATGGCGTCAGAAGTCATATGACCTGCATCTCCTAAGAGAGATAAAGAATGAGCGAAGTAACCACCCACTACCTCAATAAAGGCAAAACCTACTGTGAGGAGGATTACCAAGACCAGAGTTCGATGAGGTGCTTCGCTATGAGAATAACGATGATTATGACGCATACTGTAACGTATTTTACACGTTTTTCTAATTACTCATAATACCCACAAAACACCACGCTCCCAACTCATTCTCCTTCTACAGATTTGGATGGAAAGTGGGCGATCTGAAAGGACCTTAATAGATTAATAGATTCTAAGAAATTGATAATAAACTTGGTTAAGACCATAAATAAAGCGCTTACTCAGGGGGTGTTTCACTCTATAGTAAATTTCGTAGAGATCGCATTTTTGTCTGGCTTTTAAGAGATAAGCATCACTTGTTTTTAATTCATCGACAAGTTTTAAATGTATGGCTTGAGAAGCACACCAATGCTTTCCTGTAGCGACTTGTTCGATGTCCACTACCTTGCGATGCTCTTTAATAAAATTTTTAAAAAGGGCGTGGATTTCCTCAACTTCTTGGCGCATTTTAGCTCGTCCCTCTTCAGTATTTTCACCAAAAAGCGTAAGTGTACGTTTGTGTTCACCGGCTGTAATTTGTTCAAAGTCGATAGATTTTTTTTGTAAATAGCGGTGAAAATTAGGCAGTTGAGCCAGTACACCGATAGAACCCACAATAGCAAAAGGGGCAGCAATAATCCAATCAGCCACACAAGCCATTAAGTAACCACCACTTGCTGCCATTTTATCAATAGCTACTAGTAATTTTATATTAGCTTCTTTGATTCTTTGTAATTGGGAGGCTGCTAATCCATAACTGTGGACCACTCCACCACTACTTTCAAGACGGATAAGAACCTCATCCTCTTTATTAGCTATAGTTAGTAAAGCAGTTACTTCTTCACGTAACTTTTCCACAGAAGAAGCGTGGATGTCCCCATTAAAATCAAGAACAAAAATTCGTTTTTTCGATTCTTTTAATTTTATTTTTCGTTTTTGATCTTTTTTTTGAAATTTTAATCTCAACTTAAGCTCATGTTTGTTATCAATAGCATGTGAAAGAATTCGATTATATTCTTCATACTTATCATTGAGCTTTCGAATGTCTAACTTAACCTTAGATTTTTCTTTCGAATATTTAAACGTATTGAGAATGGAAAATAGGATAATCAAAACAAAAGCTACAATGCTAACCAATTTAGCCAAAAATAAACCGTAGTTACCAAGAAATTCCATCTCTGCATTCTATCACTGGCTGTTGTTTTTCGCAAAAAGATTGTTTTTATCCCCCCCCCATATTGTATATTTTAATCTAATGAAACTAGATTTTTAGATAAGAAGTTGCTTTCGTAAAATGAGTAAAAGCAAAATGAGAGTAGATAAAGATACTTCCAAAATGATCCGTAAGTGTGTTTAATAAAATTAAAACATTTAAAGGTTTATACGATTCTCAGAACTCTACACCTTTATTATTGCATGTGGTGATTGAATGATAGGATAGAAAATCTAAAATAGATTTATGAGAAAGATATCAAATAATCATAAAATTTCCTAAATTTTATGATTATTCTCCTTAAAATATTTTAAAACTGAGAGAAACTTGCTTGCCTTGCTACCACTACTACACTAGCTATTTTTAATAAATGAACAAATAATACAAATGATTCGATTAATACCTAATTGATTATTAAATATTGGTAGTAAATAAATGTCAAAATATCGAGGGATTTATAGAGATCGAATAAATAGAGACTAAATAAAATGTGAGTTATTCGACAGAATTTTTTTAAATGCATGTTACAGAATCTTTAAAAAGCTAATCGTAAATGAAAATTTTATGATAATCTAATTCCATTATTCCAAGTCGTTTCCCTCAAAGATATAAGGAATTTCTCCGCGCTGTTATTTAAACGACATTCTATATTTAACATCTTATTTTTTAATTTCGTTGTCTATCAATAAAATTATTCTTGGATTTCTACCGAATATAATATCATTATACTGATACTCTTGGACAACTGAACCATGTTTTCAACTAGTTCAATAAGTACTTATTGAACTAGTTGAAAAATGAAATACTTGCTCTTCTGTTTCTTTTTTACCGGAGCAACAAAAGAAAGGAACTTCATCAAAGTCATTCTCTAACTTTAATTACACTTCTAACGATAACGATTCGATGTTCTATCATCTCTTTTCATGATAAAAAAATAATCCCTTTTTAATAATATAGAATACAGCAAAGTACTATTTAGAAGGCCGAGATTGGAGAGAAATCCCTTTCATTTCAGGCACTAGGTAGGTAGCAAAGATACCAAGTAAAGAGGCAATAGCTACAAAAACCATTGTGAAGGATAATCCCATGCTTTTTAAAATTAGGGGCAAAAAGAAAGCTCCAATAAAAGCACCAGCCTTGCCAATGGCAGCAGAGAAACCATGAGCTCTAGCACGTATATGGGTGGGGTATATTTCTGAGGGAATTAAGAACGTAGTTGCATTAGGTCCAAAGTTAATGAAAAAGAAACTAATACCAAATAATCCAACAAATATAGGCAAAATTTTCTGGATACTAGGAACACTAGCAATTAATAAGTAACACAAGGCCATGACTGAAAAACCCATTATTTGTAAAAATTTTCGGCCGATTTTATCCACGCAAGTAGCTGCAAAAAAATATCCTGGAACAGCGAAACATAAGAAAATGAAGGACGACAATAGGGTATGTTTTAAAAGCGATGCATGTGGGCTAATGGCATTCATAATAAGAACAGAGGATACACCATTTCCATAAAGTGCTACGTCCAATAGAAACCACGCACCAGCTGTTCCAAGTAAGCATTTAAGCCATTTAAAAGAAAATAATTTTTCAGGTACGCAAGCAATAGCAACCATAATTTCGTCTTTATGTCCTGCTAAATCGCTAACGACTCGACTTACTTCAAGAGGATATTGCTTACTGAGTAAAAATTGAGGAGTTTCTGCTATTTTTCTTCTTAAATAAAATACAGAAGCCGCTGGAAGTGCACCAAAAGCTAGTAATATACGCCAGATATAAGGGTGAGGAATATGACAAACCATTAGTAGAGAAGCGAAAAGAGGACCTACAATTAACCCAACAGCTTGCATAGCAAAAACAAGCAGAACTAAAAAGCCCCGGTTTTTCCGATTAGCATATTCGCTAGCTACCACAGCACTGGTTGGGTAATCACCCCCAATTCCAATACCAACCAAAACTCGTGAGATTAAAAGCCAAGTATAAGAAGATGAGAAAGCAGAAAGCAATGCACCAATAAATAAAATAAATACTTCAACACCATACATTTTTTTGCGACCCAATTTGTCAGCGAACCAGCCAAAAACCACAGCACCGAACGCTGCTGAAGCTAAGGAAGCACCATTAAGTAAAGCAATTTGACTATCAGTGAGATGCCATAAAGGCATTAACAGAGCAGTGACCACTCCGATGACAAACAGATCGTAAGCATCTGTAAAAAACCCCATACCTGCAGTAATAACCATCCGCCAATGAAGGTGATTAAGTTCTTGTTCATCTAATTTAAGTGCGAGGTTTTCAGCTTGATCAATATTCATTCATACCTCATTGTGATTTTAAAAGGGACCATAACAGCGAGTGATTATGACGATTTGATGACCATTTTTTAGTTTCAGGATCAATTAGGGAAGACAGTATTCTGTTCTTATGAGAGAAGCAGCAGGTGAATATACTTCCTTTACCTGGCTTATTTCTAATGCACGCATCGCCTTGATAGCGTATTAAAACATGTTTGACAATTGCCAATCCAAATCCAATTCCGTTACTCTCATGAGAACACAATTTGTTTAGGCGATAGAACCGCTTGGTGATACGTAAAATATGTTCTTTAGTAATACCAATGACAGTATTAGAAATCATAAAGATGCTATAATCATTATCCAAACACCATTTTATATGTATACACCCCTTTGTCAGTGTATATTCAACAGCATTCATGATAATACTCGAAAATAGACTTTTAAATTCTTTCTCTGATTTGCTGATGTATACATTAGTATCTGTTTTGAGTTTAATACTATGCTGTTTTTCACCGCTAATTTTTTTAGTATCAGAGCAAAATATCTTTAAAATCTTGGAACCAAAAACGTTAACCTTTTCTTCAGGAAGATAAGAATCACCCTCAAGACAATAAGATGATAAAAGATTATAAATAGTCACTTCTATGTGAGCGCTATATTGATACGTTCGGCTAAAAATTTTTTGATATGGCTTAATTCCTGGATGCTTTTTCTTAAGAAAAGTTTTCAAATAACTTCGAATGATGGTTAAGGATACTCTACGTTTGTGTGAGAAATTGACAACAAAATAACGCTGGATTCGTTCTAATTGATTAACATGTTCTTTTACTAACATAGGTAATGGCTTTAAATTTAATTTATTACTTTGTTTCATCGTTACTTGCTAACTGATATTTAGTGCCTCTAATTGTTTTAATCAAATAATGACGGTTATGTTTTTTAATTTATTTAGAAGACGGAATATCTATTGTATGATTATCAATACAAATATTTCCAACACCAATATAAGTGATAAGATAGTCTCGAGTATAGGTTTTTTTGGAATACTTCATAAAAAAATAAAGCAGTCATATTCGATAGGCGAAAGAATCAGAAGTTTTTGTTATAGTAATTTGATGCTTAGTAGTATTAATGAAAATTTCTTAATGTTTAATTTTATGAAAATAGAGAAAGTAAAGATTCTTGGTGTAGAACCGTTTTTATTCTTAAAACTATTAATTCTTTTTATTCATTCTTTAGTTTTATTCTTTATTTTTAACTTTAAGCGACAAGCCCAATTAATAATAGGCGTACCTTGAAAATTATTGTTTTTAATCCATGTAATAAAATTGATAACACTTTTTTCAGGCAACACCAAATCGAGTAGAATAGGATCAACTAGTTAATTTATGATCCGTTTTTTCGCTTTTGCCGATTTTCGATACTATTATCTACAATAGAATTTATTAGAAAGAAAAAGCATAATATATCACGAATGACTGCTTTGTCTTCAATAATGAGCAAAGTTATTTTATTCGTTTTTATTTTTATTTTTATTTTTAATTAAAAGATTTTACTACTTACTATCAAGATACTCAGTATAATGTATAATGGATTTTTAGGCACCTAGGTAAAATTATCTTTCAGTGGTGTTTATGTTGATAGTATCCTCATAAATAGAGAAGAAATTCTACTGACCAGACTTTGAGGTATTGGTGCCGGCTAATGAATTTCGAAGTATCCTGAAGCTTAGGACTATTGTCGAACAGGTACTCCTTAAATAACAAAAGGGAAGAGTTATAGTTTCACTTGATTGTTCATTATAACAAAAAATTGTCACCACACTACTTACTGTAAATTTTACAATAAGCTCGTACCGTACGTTACTAACTGATAACTAACAAATTAATAATTTCATAGTTGCATCAAAGAAAGTGCTAGAAATTAAACCAAGACAGCAGACGAATTAAATTTGATCGTGGTAGAAATTTATACATCGGAGGGAATTAGCCCACAAGATCCTTAATCCTCTTGCCTAAATATTCTCTAAAGATGAAAGACAACACAGTGCTAGTCGACACATCACCTTATCCAGTAGTCTTTGATCTATGTTTACGGACTTTGAGATCTTTTCAAGGAATTGCTTATTGGAATTCTTCTTTCGTCTTTGCATGATAAAATAAGTCTATTAATTATAACGAGACCAATTTAATAAACCGGACAAAATTTTAGATAGCTAATTATTCAAAGAGATAAAAAAAAGAAGAACTCGGAAGCTCCGATTCTCCAGAATAAAACATGATCATCATCATTTAATAAAGGATTATAATAGTAACAGATGGCAAATTTTATTTTGGCAGTTCACGTGGTAAGACTTATATGCATTTAATTTAAAGACTAAAAATTGTTATTTCCTAGACTAAGCTGTTCGATTGCAAGCTGTAATACAGACGGTGTAGTATTTTTGATAATTTATTATATAATTAATTAAGTAATATTGATAGCAGAAGTATTATTTGGATGAAAGAGATAATACAATCCTTACTATCAATTTTTAAATAAGCCAAAGGATTGTATTAAGTCAAATTCTAAATTTTAGAAGTTATAGCAGTGAATCTGTTTTTAGAAATTTTCATGTCGGTAGCAATCAGATGAAACCACTACCTTCTTCTCATCCTAATGGTGCCAATCACGGCTTAAAATCAAGATCCCAGAAGATCACTATGTTTTTACACATGCACAACGTGTTTTCACTCGAACACTTTATAGTGAACACCAAATGCTACGTGAAAGTTGTTTTTATTTTTGTTTATTTCTAAAAACGAATATTCCTTTTAAAATATTCATGGCAATTTAATTCTACAGAAAAATCAATCGGGATGAGAAAATTTGAACCTCTGGCCTCTTATCCCCTGAAGGCAGTTGCTCTGTCAGCTAAGCTATACCTGTAATTTCCAGATATTCTTTCTGGACATTCTTTTCTGTCTTATCTAATTATCCTTTAAAATCACTTAGAACGAAATTTAAGATCATGACTTTTACAGAAGAGTATACCAGATGGGCAAAGGCCTATCGCAATTCTTAACGTTGACGGCTTACGATAAATTTTGCTAATGCTTCTAAGTTGTGGCGAAAAGGAGAAAGAGGTAATTGCTGTAATTGAATTTGTGCTTTTTCAATTTCTTGATTAGCACGTTTCTGAGTATATTCTCGAGCCTTAGTATCAGAAATAATTTGCATAATGGAGTGCAGATTCCCCAATCCCCCTTTTTTAATAGCTTTATGAATAAGCTCAGCTTTTCGAAGAGTAGTTTGTTGTTTGGCATAAATTAAAGGCAGTGTTACTTTCCCTCCTGCCAAATCATCGCCAATATTTTTATCTAACTTAAAAGGATCTTCGCTATAGTCAAGAAGATCATCGATAATTTGATATGCCATTCCTATGTATAAACCAAAGGAAGCCATTGCCTTTCGTACAGCCTCATTTTTCGTTCCGATAATTGCACCAATTTCAGCGGCGGCGGAAAACAATTGAGCCGTTTTACGGCGAATAACTTCATAATAAGTTGATTCTTCAACATTAGGATCGTTTTGATTCATAAGTTGCCAAACTTCTCCTTCTGCAATTTCGTTGGCAGTGTTAGCTAACACTTTCATGATGGGGATATTGTTACGTTTAGCTAAAATCTGAAAGGCGCGAGAATATAAAAAGTCGCCTACCAGTACGCTCGCAGAATTTCCCCATATTGCATTAGCCGTTTGCTGACCGCGACGCTGATTGGATTTATCAATAACATCGTCATGCAGCAAAGTAGCAGTATGGATAAATTCAATGACTACGGCTAATTCATGATGTTCTGTGTTTTGATCATAACCACAGCCACAGGCATGAGCAGCTAGAAGTACTATCAACGGTCGTAAACGTTTACCTCCACTTTGAATAATATAATGGGCAATTTTTTGCATTAGAGGTATATCGGAAGAAAGCTCTTTAAGCATAAGAGCATCGACAGCTTCTAAATCCCGTTTTACAGGAAATTGAAGTGATTTCATAAAGGGAGATATATTTGAAATAATTTCAGTGGTTTTCATGTCGTTTTCATGCTAGGAAAGTGACAGTGGCTGTGTCAAGTATCTGCTTTTATCGAGAGGATTTCCTAATCATTAGGTAAATGACCCGATGTTTGTATTTATAGCTTGTCAGGTAATGAAAGATTCCGTAAAATTCGTCCTCTTTACTATTTAATTGGAATTTACGATGTATGCAATTGTTAAAACCGGTGGTAAACAATATCGAGTCACTAAAGGTAAAATCTTAAAAATAGAAAAATTGGCTCAAAAAATTGGTGCTTCTGTAGAGTTTAACGACATATTGTTGATTGGGGAAGACAATGATTTATACATTGGATCTCCTCAAGTAACAGGCGCAAAAGTAATAGCGGAAATTGTTGACCATGGGCGAGCTGCTAAAATTGATATTATCAAGTTTAAACGGCGTAAACATTATATGAAGCGCATGGGACATCGACAAGATTTTACGACAGTAAAAATCATAGACATCAACCTCGATAATAAAGAAAGAAGGTACAAATAATGGCTCATAAGAAAGCGGGTGGTAGTACACGAAATGGTCGTGATTCTAATCCCAAAATGTTGGGTATAAAGCGATTTGGAGGCGAGCGAGTGGTATCTGGAAATATAATTATTCGGCAACGAGGTACCCATTGTCGCCCAGGAGAAAATGTGGGAATAGGTCGGGATCATACTCTATATGCCTTAATTGATGGTAAGGTTAAATTTACGCGAAAAGGAATCAAGAAACGTAACTACGTTTCTATCGAATCTGTTAGAGGAGTTTAGCCTTTTTAAAGTCCTTTACTCCACTTTTTCTTCTCTCTATCGATGGATGTAGAGTAGATTTTTTCTTGCGAAGAAAGGGAGTGAGAGATAATTATAATCATGAAATTCGTAGATGAAATATCAGTGCGAGCAGAAGGTGGAGACGGTGGACATGGCTGCTTAAGTTTTCGTCAAGAGAAGTTTATTCCACAAGGTGGCCCAGATGGTGGTAATGGTGGGGATGGTGGAAGTGTCTATTTTATTTCAGATAAATCTATAAACACATTAGTAGAATTTCGTTATCAACAGTTGCTGCGAGCACAAAATGGTCAACCGGGCATGGGTAAGCTTCGTAGTGGAAAAAAGGGGGAAGATTTAGTAGTGTCTGTTCCATTAGGAACTGCGGTTTACAACAAAGAAACAGGGGAGCTAATTGGAGATTTAATTGAAAAAGGTCAGAGACTCTGTGTAGCTAGAGGAGGACGGCACGGTTTAGGGAATGTTCATTTTAAAAGCAGTATCAATCAAGTTCCTAGAAAAATAACTTCCGGAGAAGAAGGCGAAAAACGTGAATTAAAATTAGAGTTGAAATTATTAGCCGACGTTGGTTTATTGGGCCTACCTAATGCAGGAAAATCTACCTTCATGCGTGCAGTTTCAAAAGCTACTCCGAAAATCGCCGATTATCCGTTCACTACTCTTTATCCGCACCTTGGGGTGGTACGTATTGGAGAATATCGAAGTTTCATCATTGTAGATATGCCAGGTATCATTAAAGGGTCTAGCATGGGAACAGGGCTTGGCATTCAATTTTTAAGACATCTCGAGCGAACTCAAATCCTATTGTATATCGTCGATATAGCTCCTATAGGACACTTAGATTCAGTGATTCAAGATGTCCAAGCAGTTTCAGACGAGCTCAATGAATTCGGCAACAAACTTTTAGAAAAACCAAAATGGTTAGTATTTAATAAAACAGATTTATTGTCTCCCAAGGAGATTAAGAAGCGGTGTAAAGAGATTATTAAAAAGCTTAACTGGCATCATGGCCCAGTTTATAAAATTTCAGCTATTGAGCATAAAAGAACGCAGAAGCTATGCTATGATCTGATGCAATTTATTGAAAAGACAACCCGTGCACGGTGAAGAACAAATCCAGGTTTTTACTTTTACTGTTGATCATCCTCTGTTATGATTTTAACGCTTTTACTCTCTGACTTAAGCGGCTTTTTAAGCGAGCTGCTTTTTTAGGATGAACAACCTGCTTACCAGCAGCCTTATCAAGCAATCGGATAGCCTTTTGAAAGATGCCTTGAATAGTCGAGTGATCATTAGATTGAAGGATTTTTAACGTTTTTTTTACAATAGTCCGTACAGACGCACGATAACTTGCATTTTGCAGTTGCCGTTTTTGATTTTGTCGTGCACGTTTTTTTGCTTGCGGGGAGTTAGCCACGATTACCCTCTAACAAAATTTTTCAATAATTAACGAATTAACCCTGCTAGATTAACCCTTTCAACGTACTACGTTAAAAGATGTTTGTCAATAGGATAAGCCTGCGATATCCTTACCCACCTTGCTCTCAAAAACAGAAGAGCTCTATGAGTCATAAGTTACTTAAATCTACATTAATTGTTTCCAGTATGACGCTTATTTCTCGTTTTTTGGGGTTCATGCGAGACATAATACTTGCTGCGTTTTTTGGTGCGAGTCCTTCTTTTGATGCCTTTTTAGTTGCATTCAAAATCCCTAATTTCATACGTCGATTGTTTGGCGAAGGGGCTTTTACCCAAGCTTTTGTACCCGTATTAACGGAATATCAGGCTCATCGTTCGCAAAAAGAAGTCCATCAGTTTATCAATGCACTTGCTGGAAGTGTGAGTGTGATTTTGATAGTTATTGTTGCTCTTACTGAAATTATTGCTCCTTTGATCATTATGGTGTTTACACCCGGGTTCGTACGTGATCCTGTCCGTTTAACTTATGCTATTCATATGCTGCGAATCACCTCTCCCTATTTATTATTAATTGCTTTAACTGCCTTTTCGGGAGCTACATTGAATACTTTTAATCGATTCGCCATACCAGCCTTTACTCCAGCATTATTAAATGCTGCTATGATCGCGGTAGTGTGGTTTTTAGCACCTTATGTCTCAATTCCTATTTATGTTTTAGCTTGGAGTGTACTAATCGGTGGTTTTTTGCAATTGGTAACTCAACTTCCTTTTTTATATCATTTAGGATTTCTACCTATTCCCAAATGGAAATGGCGCGATCCTGGAGTAGTTCGGGTTTTAAAATTAATGATACCGGCATTATTTGGTGTTTCTATTGCACAAATTAGTTTATTAATTGATAATTTTTTTGCTTCCTTTTTAGCAGCTGGCAGTATTTCGTGGTTGTATTATTCTGATCGATTAACATATTTACCTTTAGGTGTTATTGGTGCTACGTTAGCGACCGTAGTGTTACCTAGTTTATCACGATATCATAGCTTAAAGTCTACAAGTGCTTATTCGGCTACACTTGATTGGGCTTTAAGAATGACAGTACTAATTGGTATTCCTTCTGCTGTAGCTTTGTTTATCCTAGCAGGTCCTTTGTTAGCAACTTTGATTTATCACGGTGCTTTTATGGCACACGATGTTCTTATGACTCAAAGAAGTCTGTGGGCATTTTCAGTAGGTTTGCCAGGTTTTATGCTTGTTAAAATTTTAGCATCTGCTTTTTATTCCAGTCAGAATATAAAAACCCCAGTGAAAATCGCGATAGTGGCGGTTGGAGCTAATCTTGTTTTAAACGTGCTCCTGATTCATCCATTCGCCTATATAGGGCTTGCTTTGGCCACTTCGTTGGCCTCCACTTTTAACGCAGGACTTCTTTTATATGTTTTATTGCGACGTTCGATTTGTAGGCTATCCTCAAACTGGTCAAAATTAATTTTTCAATCAGCAGTAGCTAATTTTATGATGGGTTTTGTCGTTGTTCGGTTTTCAGGAGATATGGGACGATGGCTGGCCTGGTCTGCGAGAGAACGAATTTGGCATTTGTTAGCTGTAATTTTATTGGGATTTTTTACTTATTTAGCAGCGTTGTGGATTTTAGGATTGAGACTTTCTGATCTGCGGCCTTCGATTACAATTGATTAACATCATGAAATTAATACGCGGTAGATACCCTATAAAAAAAAAATTAGGTAGTTATTGCGTTGCCACTTTAGGGAACTTTGATGGCATGCATTTAGGTCATCAATCTCTCTTTAAAAAATTAAAATCCTTAGGGCAAGAACTAAATCTACCCACAGTAATTATCGTGTTTGAACCTCAACCTAAAGAATTTTTTTCAGAGAATCAACCAGGTTCGCGATTAATGTGCTTTCGCGAAAAATGGGACTCATTTCAAGCATGGGAAGTCGACTTCCTTATATGTCTTCGCTTTAATCAAGCATTAGCAAATTTACCTCCTGAAAATTTTGTTAAAGAAATTTTAGTCGATCAACTTGGAATAGAAGGTATTGTCGTGGGAGATGACTGTCGATTTGGAGCCAAACGCGCAGGTAATTATCAGTTACTTAAAAAATTAGGAAAACGTTATTGTTTCAAAGCTATAGAAATGGCTCCAGTTCTCTATAAATACCAAAGAATTAGTAGCACTCGGATACGCCGTGCTTTGGAAAAGGGAAATTTGAATTTGGTGCGTAGTTTATTAGGTCGTCCTTATTGGCTCTGTGGCAAGGTTCTTACTGGTGAAAAACTTGGGCGCAAATTAGGTTTTCCGACAGCTAATATTAATTTGCATAGAAATAAAGTATCATTAACTGGTATTTTTGTAATCCGCGCTTATTTAGAGAACGAAGTTTTTCAAGGGGTAGCTAGTTTAGGAGTACGTCCTACTTTTGGAGGCACTAGAATATTATTAGAAGTGTATCTTTTTAATTTCTCTCGCAATATTTATGGCTGTTATTTACGAGTTGAGTTTTTATATAAATTACGATCTGAAAAATGTTTCGTCTCGGTAGGCGATTTAGTGAAGCAGATGCATCAGGACGTATTAGAAGCAAAAAATTATTTTTTAACCGAAGATTGCTATTGCCCGAGTTAGAACATTTGTCCAGAATCTCTGATCTCATTTTGATAAATGACGAAAGTTAAACAATCCAGTATGATATTTTCGTTAGAAACTGATAGGAGTGAAAAGACACCTTTGAGAATAGCTAATTACAAAGATATTTTAAATCTTCCACAAACCGACTTTCCTATGCGAGCTAATTTACCTCAGCGGGAGCTGGAAATATTAACCCGTTGGCAAGAATTAGATCTTTACCGAAAAATCCGGGAGACGTGCAATGGGCGACCCAAATTTATTTTACACGACGGACCTCCTTATGCTAACGGTCGTGCACATTTAGGAACCGCTTTCAATAAAATACTCAAAGACATTATTGTGAAATCAAAAACGTTGAGTGGTTTTGATGCACCTTTTATACCAGGTTGGGATTGCCATGGTTTGCCAATTGAACTCAATGTTGAAAAAAATGTGGGTAAAGAAAATTTATCTGCAAATGAGTTTCGCCAGGCTT
Organism: Coxiella endosymbiont of Dermacentor marginatus; assembly: GCF_907164955.1. Lineage (GTDB taxonomy): Bacteria > Pseudomonadota > Gammaproteobacteria > Coxiellales > Coxiellaceae > Coxiella. Next base: position 565,491 of record NZ_OU015521.1, read on the forward strand.
GTCGTAATTACGCAGTTTCACAAATAGAGCTTCAACTAGAAGATTTCAAACGATTAGGGATAATTGGAGATTGGAAAAATCCTTATTTAACTATGGAATTTCGTTATGAAGCCAATGTCGTTCATGCATTAGCTAAAATTGTAGCAAACGGACATTTAGTGCGTGGGAAAAAACCGGTTCATTGGTGTATAACTTGCGGTTCTGCATTGGCCGAAGCAGAAGTGGAATATCGTGATAAAGCTTCACCCTCTGTTGATGTGGCTTTTGACGTAGTTGATCTTGAAGAGATAAGCCGACGCTTCGATGTTAAAAATGAAAAGATACGTGTAATAGTGCCGATTTGGACGACAACGCCTTGGACATTACCAGTTAATGAAGCGGTTAGTGTCAATTCCGACTTACATTATGCCTTAATAAAGAGTGAACTTCATGATCAGCTCACTTATCTAATATTGGCTAAAGATTTGGTTGACAGTATTATGCAACGCTATCGTATTAACAATTACGAAATACGCAGTAGTTTAAAAGGTGAGAAGCTGGAGGGTTTACAGTTACAACATCCATTTCTTCATCGAACTGTTCCGATTATTTTAGGTGAACACGTCACTATCAAGTCAGGAACAGGAAATGTCCATACAGCACCTGCACATGGATTGGAAGATTATCTTGTTGCAGAAAAATATAATTTGCCGATTAATAATCTCATCGATGCACGAGGTCTTTTTGTTGAAGGAACGTTTTTAGTTGCTGGTCAATCCGTCTTTAAAGCTAATGAGCTTATCATTGCCTTGTTAGCGGATAGCAAACATTTATTACATACTGAAACGATTCAACATAGTTATCCTCATTGTTGGCGTCATAAAACTCCATTAATCTTTCGTGCGACGCCGCAATGGTTTATTAGTATGGACAAAAAAGGGTTGCGTAATCAAGCATTAACAGAAATTGAAAAAGTAAGATGGATTCCTGCTTGGGGACAGGTACGCATTAGAAAAATGATTGCTGACCGTCCGGATTGGTGTATTTCACGACAACGTTTGTGGGGAATTCCGATTCCCTTGTTTGTAGATAAACAATCTGGTAATTTGCATCCAAACACTCCAGACTTAATGGAGAAAGTAGCACAATTAATCGAAAAAAACAGTGTTGATGCTTGGTTTAATTTAGAGAAAAAAACATTATTAGGCGACGAAGCTGAGCGCTATGAGAAAATAACAGATGTGTTAGATATATGGTTTGATTCCGGTGTAACTCATTTTGGTGTTTTAGAAAAGCAATTAGAATTGCATGTACCTGCTGAACTTTACCTAGAAGGTTCAGACCAGCACCGGGGATGGTTTCAATCGTCTTTATTAACTGCTTTGGCAATTCGAAATAAAGCACCTTACAAAACCGTATTGACATACGGTTTTGTGGTTGATAGTCGGGGACGAAAGATGTCCAAGTCTTTAGGAAACGTTATTTTATCGGCTGATGTGGTGAAAAATTTAGGTGCTGATGTGCTGCGATTATGGGCCGCTTCCATGGATTATACTGTCGAAGTGAATGTATCCTCTGAAATTTTAAAGCGCACCTCAGATGCTTATCGACGAATCCGTAATACCGCGCGATTTTTATTATCAAATTTATATGACTTTAATCCTAGAAAAGATATTGTGGCAGCAGAGCAATTAGTTACATTAGATCGATGGGCTATCGTCATAACTCAGCGATTACAAGATAAAATTATAGCTGCTTACGATCAGTATCGGTTTTCTACAATTTATCAAGCAATCCACAATTTTTGCACGGTAAATATGGGCAGTTTTTATTTAGATATTTTGAAAGATCGGCTATATACGAGTAAAAAAACAGGTCTAGCTCGCCGTTCAGCACAAACAGCATTGTACTACATTACGGAAGCTTTCGTGCGTTGGATAGCTCCTATCATCAGTTTCACTGTGGATGAAATTTGGAAATTTATTCCAGGCGATCGTGAAGCATCTGTATTTTTAACCCAATGGTTTTCAGATTTTCCAGTAATTAAACTATGTGAAGAAGAGGATCAAGCATGGCGGGTTTTGTTGCAAATTCGCGATGAGGTTAATAAAGTGTTAGAACACTGCCGTAAAGAGGATAAGATTGGTTCTGCATTGACTGCTGAAGTTTTATTGTATGCTGATAAAAATTTATATTCGGCTCTAGCAAAGTTAGGTGATGAATTACGTTTTGTATTAATTACCTCTGCAGCGAAAGTTTTCCCCATCAAAGAAAAAACTAAAGCGGCTTTTAGTACGAGTCTTCCTGGATTATTTTTAGAAATTCGCATTTTGAAATTCAAAAAGTGTGCTCGTTGCTGGCAATGTCAAAGCAGTGTGGGTCAAATTGAGGGGCATCCCGATTTGTGTGAACGCTGTGTGAATAATGCTTTTGGAAATGGAGAAGAGCGTCGATTTGCTTAAAATAAATACTTACTTCGCTCATAATGTAAAAATTTCTAGCTGAAAAGTAGTGGATTAAAAAGTGAAAACAACTTCGGGGAAAACAGCGTTACTTTGGTTATGGTTGAGTGTTTTTATTATTACGATAGATCAATTAACAAAATATCTAGTGTTTCATTATTTGACATTTGGCAGCACCGTTAAGAATTTTTCTTGGTTAAATTTGACACTAAATTATAATACTGGCGCTGCATTTAGTTTTTTAAGTACTGAAAGTGGTTGGCAAGTCTATTTTTTTTCCCTAATTTCGTTAATAGTTGTTATATTCCTTATAGTATGGTTAAGTAGAACACAACGTTCCGATAAGTGGAGAGCTATTGGGTTTTCATTGATTGTTGGGGGAGCATTAGGTAATTTTATTGATCGGGTTCGCTTAGGATGTGTGATTGATTTTGTGGATTTTCATATTAAGAATTGGCACTATGCCACCTTCAACATTGCTGACAGTGCCATTTGTATGGGAGTCTTTTTATTGATAGTGTTGTGCTAATGTTGTAGTATGACTGTTCTAAATAGCTTTTGCTAACAAGCCATCTTTATTACATCTCGATTTATAGGAGACTTGTCTTATCTAATCGAAAGCTACTAAGGAGTATTTATTTTTTCCCTTATAGTTTTTTTATCAGGTGAGCAAGCCAAAAATAATGGTAGAGTAATAAAAGGAAGATGAGTGAGAAAGACTTAACCATTTAAAATCATTAAGATAATCAAGATAATCATGGAAACGACAAAGTGTAATAAGCTTGCTTATTACACTTTGTGCACTAATCATATGGAGGGAAATTTCATCTGCAATACATATCCTCTAAGTAAATGCTTTAAGTAAATGCTTTAATGACTTGTTATTTTATTAAAAATCGTTATCATCTCTGATCCTAGGACATTCATGGGCCGTTAGCTCAGATGGTAGAGCAGCGGACTTTTAATCCGTTGGTCATAGGTTCAAATCCTATACGGCCCACTACCCCTCCTATACAGTCCACCACCCCGAAAAAGTCCATTTTGGAGGTATGAATTTTTCTTTTTCTATTTCTGGGTACTTTTTGCTTGTATAGGGTACTCTAACAAGTAATCAACAATTTTTGAATTATATAAAATAAAGTTGGAATAGAGATGATGATATAATCAGAATCAATAACTAGAGAAGATAGTTATCTTTCGTATAAGTGAACACAGATGTCCATTCTTTTTGAGTGATTATGGCCGTAGGGATCTCAAGATTTTAAGGTTTCAATTTCTCTCGTTTTCTCTACTTTCTCTTTTGAAGTGGAAAATTATCAATCAATCGGATGTTGCCGATGTGAATTGCTGCGAATCGCCGTCCTTTATAATCTTCAATATAATCAACATCTATTCCCTTTTGAATTAATGCACTTTTGATTTTATCACAGGAAATGGATGAGTGAAAAATCTCAGAAAAGTATTTCGCTAATTGAAATTGCTCTTTTGTCAAACGATTATTCCGTGAACTTAAAGGCAAGCCAAATTCGTTTCGGACAGTCTTACACTCTACAATTTGAGTCTCCAAGAAGAAGGCCTCAGCTAAACCTTTTATGAGTTGAAGTTGTTGATAGTCCTTTTCACCAAAATAACTGCGAGTTGGCCTTATCAAAAGTAATAATTTCATTACAATTGTTAAAACCCCATCGAAATGCCCTGGGCGAAACATTGTTTCTTGATATTGTGATGTAGTGTTAATTATTTTATAGGTGAAATTGTCAGGATAAAGCTCCTCGTAGGAGGGTATCAAAATATAATCAACGCCGCAGTTTTTAGCCAATGTAATATCTTGGTCTTCCGAGCGAGGGTAATTTTTAAAATCATTACGGTCATTGAATTGAGTAGGATTAATAAACAAGCTTAAAATGGTTAACTCATTTTCTTTTTTTGACCGTTGTAATAAGCTTGCATGTCCAACATGCAAGCTACCCATAGTAGGTACAAAACCCGTAGTAATTTCTTTTGGTAAAGTTTTTTTGATTGATAACCAATCAGATACTGTGTTAATTATTTCAGGCATATTTATTTAATAGCAGTGTTTTTCAATACTAGGAAAAGTTGACGTTTTTACTTCTTGATTGAAATCATCTAATGCATTTTTAATAAGTTCAAAGCCATTTAAAAATTTTTTTAAATACTTAGGCTTGAATTGAATATTCATACCTAAAAGATCTTGTAATACGAGAACCTGCCCTGAAGTATGAGGGCCTGCTCCAATACCGATGGTGGGAATAGTGATAAAATTTGTTACTTCTTTGGCTAAAATGTTGGGTATACATTCTAATACGAGGGCAAAACATCCTGCATCTGTTAGTGCTTCAGCATCCTTTTTTAATTTATCGGCTACTGATTGATTTTTACCCTGAACTTTAAAACCACCGATAGCATAGATAGATTGAGGAGTTAACCCAAGATGCCCCACAACGGGAATTCCCGATTTTACAATATGGTGAATTAATTTTAAATTTCCATCAGCGCCTTCTAATTTGATAGCGTTGGCTCCTGATTGCATTATCTTTTCAACGGCTGTCATACTAGCAGTTAAATCTTTCCGATAAGAGCAAAAAGGCATGTCGCCAATGAGAAATTTATTAGGAGCACCTTTTGCTACCGCTTGGATATGCTGTGTCATTATGGTTACAGTTGCTGGAAGAGTGGTTAAATGACCATACATGATCATAGAAAGACTGTCACCTATTAAAATACAATCCACTTGACTTTGTGAGATAATATAAGCAGACCAATAATCATAGCAGGTTACCATGCTAATCTTTTTATTATTTTCTTTCATAAATTGAAAATCATAAATATTCATAGGTATTATCGAAAGTTAAAAATAATGCAATGATGGGAAAAGATTGAGTCGAGCAAATAATTCCGCACAGAACTGTCGCATAAAATTAAGTCCTTTTTTAAATTTGAAAGAGGATAAACTTAAACAGAAGAAAAGGCAAGATGATTTGGTAAACCTCAGAACAGTTTTTTAGATCAGTTTATGGCTTAACGATTCTACAGTAACTAAATTAGGATAGAAGTAGAGATTGGTCAGAAAAAACCAGTGTAGCAAAAAGCTAATCCACAGCGAATAGTTGGAGACTTTAGTAAAATCTTGTTCCTAAGTATTTAAGATGGATTTAAACTGCATCTTCGAAATCGAAGTCACTTAGCAGTGAAAAGCATAATAACCAAATTTCAAACAACCGAACGAAATAATTTTTTTACTTTATACTGACGGATCTTAACAATGATACTGAATAAAATATTAATGTATGATGCTAGTCGCCTACATTAGATAATTACTCGATTTCTTAAAAGAGATCATGTCCTTGGATCTTTGAAAAAAATAAAAAAGTCTCATGAAGAAATTCTATGCAAATCAACAATCTGATCTGGGAAGATACAGAGTCGTGTAGGTTACAAATATGGAAAACAATCTAAACTCTAATAAAGCACAGTCCATACCAGAAAAAGAACAAACATTCCCATACATGAGTTCCTTCACTTCGGTTAGGAAAGAATTATGAAACGTTCCAATGAAGTCGATAAGTATAAAGAAGGATGGTATCGTACTTAGGATGTTGTTTTGATCATTTGAGATGCCATGATAAAACTGATACATATAAATGTAATTCATCTATCGCAATCGTTTAACGATACCATTAAATAATGTGGCAATCATGTTAAAGTAGATCGAAAAGTTCTACGTGGGGTATATATTGATCGTCGAGGATGGGAATGGGTTCGGAAAATTTACTATTACAAAATTGCTCCAACTTTAATTAGTGATTAAGTAATCCAACTAATCTGTATAACTTAAATATGTTAAGTTATAAATTATCGTCATGCTATGAGACTGTGTGTTGGGCGCGTGCTTTGTTTCCTACTTTATTACATATCTTTTTTGCAGGATAACTAAGAAAATCATATAATAAACAAAGCTTATCTTTGTCAGAGTTCAGTAAAAAATGAGAAGGAAAATGATGTGAATATAGCAGGTGATCGCAATCTTACAGATTCTCCTTGTGTTGGTATTTGCAGTGCAGCAGCCTTAGGGGATGAAATTTGTATTGGTTGTAGACGTACTTTTAAGGAAGTTTGTCGATGGAACTTTTTGTCTGATGAAGAAAAGATTGCGATTAATCTTCGTTTAGCTCAAGAATCGGAAAAAAATTATTTTATTAAGGAATAGAAAGCTTAAGCTCTCTGAAAGGACTTGTGTTAATTGTGAAGAACTACAAAAAATTATTCAAAAATTGGAATCATGTTACAGTGATATCCTACTTTTTTAAGGAAAGAAAGATGTTAGAAATAAATACGTTAATTGAAAACCTTGATGATCTCAAGAGCCGTAGTCAGGCATTGCGAGATTATCTTTGACCTTGATACTAAAAGAACACGATTATTAGAGATTCAAAATGAATTAATGAACCCGGCTCTTTGGGAAAATCCCGAAGAGGCACGATCCTTAAATCGTAAACGATCTGAATTAGAAATTCTTGTTCGTCAATGCGATGAGGTTGAACAAAGAATCAACAATACCGTTGAATTAATTTCTCTTTTGAAAGAAGAACAAGATGTTGATTTGAAAAAAGAATTAAATAATGAAATTGAATGCATTGAAAATAAAATTAGGAAGGTGGAATTTCAACGAATGTTTTCCGAAAAAATGGATTCTCGAAATGCTTATTTAGATATTCAAGCGGGCTCAGGCGGAATGGAGGCTCAGGATTGGGCGGAAATGCTTTTGCGCATGTATTTGCGTTGGGGGGATAAACATGGATTCACTACTACTTTAACAGAAGTTTCTCCAGGTGAGGCGGTTGGAATTAAAAGCGCTACTGTAGAGTTTAAAGGAGAGTACGTTTATGGATGGTTACGCACCGAAACAGGTGTTCATCGGCTAGTGCGTAAATCACCTTTTGATTCTGGTAATCGTCGACATACGTCCTTTACTTCTGTATTTATTTCCCCAGAAATAGAAGAAGGTATTGATATCGAAATTAATCCTGCTGAGTTGCGAATTGATACCTATCGTGCCAGCGGTGCTGGTGGTCAGCATGTGAATCGAACGGACTCGGCTGTGCGTATTACCCATATATCAACTGGTATTGTTGTTCAATGTCAGAATGACCGATCGCAACACAAAAATAAAGCTCAGGCAATGAAACAACTTCGAGCAAAGCTCTATGAATTGGAAATAACTAAACAACGTGAGAAACAAGCTGCTCTTGAAGCTTCTAAATCAGAAATTAGTTGGGGAAGTCAAATTCGTTCTTATGTTCTAGATGCATCTCGAATAAAAGATTTGCGAACAGGGATTGAAACGAGTAATGTTCAGGCTGTTTTAGATGGAGATATCGATTTGTTTATTGAAGCATGTTTAAAGAAGAAGAATAATTCATTGGATTCCTAATCCTTTTCAAATACGCTCGTAATTTTTGCTTGTTTAATGGGCAATAAGATGAAATTAAAAGATCAAATCAAAGAAGAAAATGAACAAATTATGCAACGTAAGTTGAAACTTGCTAGATTGCGTAAATTAGGTCAGGCTTATCCCAATGATTTTAAGCGAGACAGTTTAGCGTCTGATTTACATGCCGTTTATAATCAATATACAGAAGAAATTTTAGCGCAAAAGGCTGTGTTTGTTAAAATGGCAGGACGTATGATGACTCGCCGTCTTATGGGAAAAGCCAGTTTTGCCCATATTCAAGATATGACAGGGCGCATGCAAATTTACATTACTCAAGACAATTTGCCAGAAGGTGTTTACTCTGAATTTAAAAATTGGGACCTTGGTGATATTATTGGTGTTGAAGGCGAACTTTTTAAAACAAAAACTAGAGAATTATCTGTTAAAGTTAAAGAAATTCGATTGTTAACTAAAGCATTACGTCCTATGCCAGATAAATTTCATGGACTTCACGATCAAAAACAGCGTTTTCGCCAGCGCTATCTCGATTTAATCGTTAATGAAACGTCTCATCGTTTATTTCAAATGCGTTCGCATATTATGGTACAAATTCGTCGTTTTTTAGATGATCGCGGTTTTATAGAAGTCGAAACGCCTATGATGCATCCTTTAGCAGGAGGTGCAGTTGCATGCCCTTTTGAAACTCACCACAATGCGATGAATATTGATCTATATTTGCGTATCGCTCCCGAATTGTATTTAAAACGGTTAGTGATTGGTGGTTTTGAAAAGGTTTATGAAATTAACCGAAATTTCCGAAATGAAGGAATTTCGACCCGGCATAATCCGGAATTTACCATGTTGGAGTTTTATCAAGCCTATACAACGTATGAAGAAATGATGCTGCTTACTGAAGAGATGATCCGATATTTAGCCGAAAAAATTTTTGGCCGATTTCAGATGATTTATCAAAACGTTGAGATTGATTTGAGTAAACCGTTCCCTCGTTTGTCTTTACGTGAAGCAATCCTAAAATTTAATTCTGAAATAAAAAGCGATCAGATTGATGATTTTAACAAAGCATGTGCCTTAGCTAATCAATATGAAATTGCTATTCCTAAACATTATGGTTTAGGAAAAATTCAAACGGAGTTATTTGAAAAGCTCGTCGAAGCAAAGTTACAACAACCTATTTTTATTACTCATTTCCCTAAAGAAGTATCACCGTTATCCAGAAGCAATGAGGTTAATAATTTTGTTACAGATCGTTTTGAATTTTATATCGGAGGCCGAGAAATTGCGAACGGATTTTCTGAATTAAATGACCCGGAAGATCAAGCAGCTCGTTTTCGTGAACAGTTAAAAGCTCGCGATGCGGGAAATTCGGAAGCAATGAACTTTGACAAAGATTATATTACGGCACTGGAATACGGTCTCCCGCCTACTGGGGGCGAAGGTATCGGTATTGATCGTCTGGTAATGTTTTTTACAGATAGTTCTTCCATCCGAGATGTAATTCTATTTCCTCTATTACGGATTAAAAATGAAAATAGAGCTTAATTATTAAAAATCTGAGATAAATATAAACTTCTTGAGATTTTTAACTTTCTAATTTTTCCGAGACGACGGTAATATTTGTCAATGTAACTTGATTAAAAAGAATGTTGTTATCAGCAGCAGTATCCTGAATGACAATTAATAATTTGTATTCTTTATTTTCTTTTGAAGCTACTTCAACAATAACCCCTACATTTTGATTATTTTGGTTTTTTAATTTATCTCCAGGTGCTGGTAAAATTTGGCAAATAACATTGGCGCGATAAAGATGACGTTTTAATTTTCCAAGGTAGTGCGTACGTGCAATAATCTCTTGACCAATATAACATCCTTTGGTAAAGCTTATAGCTCCCCATTGTTGCAAATTTATCATTTGAGGAATTAAGCTAGCTGTAGTTTGAGGATAAATCCATACTAAACCAATATCGATATTTAGAGTACGCCAAGCATTTTCCTTAATTTCGGTCATGTTGATATCATGCGGAGGTTTAATTGACATTAAATCAGTGACAGCTGCTAATTCTACTTTAGAAAAAACAGCATACTTTTTTAAATGATTAAGAGTAGACGGAACCATCGATTTTGGGAGCAAAAAATAATAATTGCTTTCTTGTCGGAAAATGTAAAAATTCGCAATCGTTCGGCCCTTGTGATCACAGCACGCACTCAGTGATCCTTGAGTCCCCGTGATCTTATATACGTCACAGGTGATTTGACCTTGTAAAAAAGTGGTGGAATTCACGCTACCAATGGTTATAGCTGCGAAGTAATTTAGTGGAATAGTGTAAGTTAGCATAATGTCAAAAAATTATAACATCTCTTGCATTTTAATCCGAAATCATTATTATGCCAGCTCACTGCTGGGCAAAGGTAACCCATCATGAAAACTTCAGTCAATCCATCTACTTGTTGGCAACCTGTGCAAGGCGAACCTCGTATTGCTCTTGCATGGTTTATGTGGGCCGCGACAGCTTTGTTTGTATTATTTCAGTTCTTTTTACAATTGTCCTCAGGTGAGATTGTTGGTGGTTTAATGAAAAGTTTTTCTTTGAGCGCTTTAGGCGGTGGAGTATTGGCTAGCACTTACTATTATATTTACGTAGCTCTGCAAACACCTGCAGGATTATTAATTGATCGTTTTGGGCCACGAAGATTACTTTCTTTAGGATCTTGGGTTTGTGCACTAGGCTGTTTATTATTTGGTTCTGCTCATCTCTTAATCTGGGCGATAATTGGTCGTCTCTTAATGGGTTTGGGTGCTGCTTTCGCTTTTATTGGATCTTTGAATGTTATCGCAAGATGGTTTCCTCCTAAACAATTCGCGTTAATGGCAGCAGTTGCCGAAACGATAGGTATGGGTGGGACTCTTTTAGGCGGCTTTTTTCTTGCAAATTTTGTTCAACGCATGGGTTGGCGTTACTCGATGATTGGAGCTGCAGCTATTGCAGTTGTTATCGGCGGGCTTGTTTGGATTATTGTTCGGGATGCGCCTCCAGGTTTGATTTTAGCTTCTTCTAAGAAGAAGTATCACAGAGTTGGGCAAGATTTCTATTTTCTCATCAAAAAATCCAAAATTTGGTTAAATGGTCTCTATTCAGGGTTGATGTTTTCTATTATTACAGTGTTTGTTGCTCTATGGGCCATTCCCTATATGCAATTAGCCCATCACTTGAGTCTAGTTATGGCCAGTATTGTATGCAACTTGGTTTTTATTGGAGTAGGTTTGGCTGGTCCTGTAGTAGGTTGGTTGGATGGTCGTATTACGGATCGTCGATGGCTTCTCTTGGTCTGTTCTTTAGTTTCAGCAGGGTTAATAACAGTTATTATTTACATGCCTCAATTATCATTGCCCACGGTAATGAGTCTCATGATGTTATTGGGGATTTTTGCTAGCGGATATGTACTTACGTTTGGTATTGCTAACGAAATTGTACCGTCTCATATGCGTGGAACGAGTTTAGGTTTTGTTAATGCACTATCTGTAGGAGCTGCTCCTTTATTACAACCAATTATTGGTTTTGTTTTGCATCTTACAGCTCATTCTGTAACAAATGTTAGAGAATATTATTCTATACATAATTATCAAGAAGCATTAACTTTAATGCCGCTTTTGATTTTAATCGCAGGAATTTTAACAAAATGGATGCCAGTTAGAGGAAAAGAGCAAACCTCTCTAAAATGAATAAAGGTAATAATAAAGTAATAAAAAATTTCTTTGTGAGGAAGATGTGCACACCCTGATTCTGAAAAAGCCAGCAGAGAACCAAAGAGGGCCTTTGATAGCACTATTGTAAATCATCCACAATTCTTCACTCCCCCCCCTAGCAACTGGATGACAGTAGGAATCGTGTTATGAAAACCCGATTCCTACTGGATAAGGTTTTATTCCTAATTTAAGCTAATTCTACATAACTTTGGATTTTTCTTCCCTACAGGGATTTTTCGTAACACTTACAATATTATTTCCTGAAGTAGTAGCCTGAACAGACTAAATCGCCTACCATAGAAATTATATTTTCTCTTTAATTCTTGCTTTACGACCGTGTAAATTGCGCAAATAATAAAGCTTTGCGCGTCGTACATTACCTCGGCGTTTTACATTGATGAAAACGATTAGCGGACTATAAAGTTGGAAAACGCGTTCGACGCCTTCACCATGAGAAACTTTACGGACGGTGAAGGATGAGTTTAAACCACGACTGCGACGAGCAATCACTACTCCTTCAAAAGCTTGAAGCCGTTCCCGATTACCTTCTTTTACTTTAACTTGCACAATTACGCTGTCTCCAGCGCGAAAATCAGGAATTTTTTTACCTTGAACTTGTTCTTGTTCCAGAGTTTGGATAATCGCATTCACAGTGACTCCTCAATAAATTTTTCGAGCAATCGTTGCTCATTTTCACTTAGATTACGTCTTTTTATCAGATCTTGACGCCTTTGCCAAGTCCTACCGAGTGCTTGTTCAAGTCGCCAACAAGCTATTGCTGAATGATCACCACTGAGCAGTATCTCAGGAACCGAACGATTAGCTATCTTTTCTGGGCGCGTATATTGAGGGAAATTTAATAATCCGGAGGTAAATGAATCCTGGGCAGCAGAATTTACATGTCCTAAAACTCCTGGCAGAAGTCGGGTCAAAGCATCAATCAGAATCATAGCTGGTAATTCTCCACCGCTAACAATATAATCTCCAATGGACCATTCTTCATCTACTTCGGCCTCAATTAAGCGTTCGTCAACTCCTTCGTAACGACCTACTAGAAGGATAATAGGCCTTAAATCCTGCACTTTTTTCTTTATAACTTTCTGAGTCAATAATTTACCTTGTGGAGAAAGATAGATGACTTTAGTATTTTTTCCTAATTTTTCTTTAGCTGCCTTTATAGCAGCAGTTAGAGGTTCAAATTTCATAACCATACCAGGACCTCCACCATAAGGTCGATCGTCCACGCTGCAATGAATATCGGCAGTATAATCGCGTGGATTCCAAAAATTCAGTGTCAAAAGTTTGTGTCTAAGAGCGCGCCCAATTACACCGTACTTAAGCGCTTCGAACATTTTTGGGAAGAGAGTAATAATACCGATGATTAATTGCTTGTTAAGGGTTGGCATTTCAATCTACAACCATAATTTTTATACATTAACTGATTTAACTACACGCTTAATTACATAAGAGATATTGAAGAATTAATCGTGATTTTGATGTTCTCGGTTGAATCCCGGTAGGATATCATTTAGATTCTGTTTTAAGCAAGAATTCCATTGCTCCTAATTCAACCTGTAGTAATTCAAAATCTCATTTAATCTATACCAGATAAAGAGACCAAAAGGTTTACTAAGTTTAATAAAGTAATTTTAATTTTCGGTGGGAAGTTGCTTTTAGTGAGTAAATCACTCTTATTCAACAACATCGAATTCATTATAGAATTTAAATTTAGAATTTCGTGCTAATTACTCTGCTCGATGAAACCCTGTTAAGCTCGCCTTTAACGTGGACTACCTTTTAACTTCTTCCGGTAATTTTTCAAGTTGTTTGATAAGATACTTTACTCGTAAGGATGTTGAAGCACCCTGTCTTAGCCAATAGAAAACACGGTCTTTTACAATCCGTAATCGTACATCATACCCTCGAGCCATAGGATTATAATAGCCCACTTTTTCGATAAATCGACCATCACGCGGCATACGCCCATCAGCTACCACGATGTGATAGAATGGGTTTTTTTTACTGCCTCTACGGGCAAGACGAATAACTACCATGCAATTGCCTGTGTTCACTGAAGGTTAAATATTCTATGCGAATTGATAGCAGAATGCAAGTACTAAGAGAAACTTAGCTCGGTTAATTAAGTTTTTTACCTCAATCTTCCCAAAATTATAATTAAGACTGGATAAATCGCGTGGTTATTTTGAGAAATTAAAAATCCAGAAAGTGCTCTTATCACTCCAGCTTGGTAATAAACTGGGTATATTATCTGATAATTGGCCTTATATTTGTTTGGATATATCTTATCATCTTATCGCCCTTCATACGTTTCACCACTTTCTGCATTTGAGTGAACTGTTTGAGTAGCTTGTTAACGTCTTGCAGGGTAGTTCCCGAACCTCCTGAAATACGTCGTTTGCGAGAGCCATTAATTAAAGTAGGAAAACGTCGTTCATTCCGTGTCATCGACTGAATGATAGCTTGCATTTTAATTAATAATTTGTCATCCATGAAAGCCGCTGCTTCTTTAGATAATTTCCCCATTCCCGGCAGCTTTCTAAATAAAGATTGCATACCACCCATTTTTTTTATCTGATGCAGTTGCATTAAAAAATCTTCAAAATCAAAAGGTTTGCCTTTTTTAAGCTTTCTAGAAATTTTTTCAACATGTTTTTGGTTAACTTTGCGCTTCGCTTCTTCGACCAGGCTAATAATATCACCCATACCTAAAATACGAGAAGCCATTCGATCAGGGTGGAAAGGCTCTAAGGCTTCAATTTTTTCTCCTACGCCTATGAATTTAATTGGTTGTTGAGTGATCATCCGCATAGAGAGTGCAGCACCGCCCCGAGCATCACCGTCAATCTTTGTTAAAATTATGCCTGTTAATGGTAATTCTGCATTAAATGACTTTGCTACATTCACTGCATCTTGACCTATCATACTGTCAACAACGAGCAAAAGTTCCGTAGGATTGACTGTATTGTTAATAGCCCGCATCTCTTCCATCAATTCATTATCTAAATGGAGACAACCTGCTGTATCGATAAGTAAAACATCTACAAATTGCTTATTAGCGTGAATCAAAGCTCTTTCAGCAATATCAATGGGTTTCTGATTAGTCCATGATGGGAAAAAATGGACATTAATTTGTCCTGCTAATATTTCCAATTGTGTTATTGCTGCGGGACGATAAATGTCAGCTGAGGTAACCATTACGGATTTTTCTTCTATCTCTTGTAGCCATCGTGCCAATTTAATGACAGTGGTAGTTTTACCGGAACCCTGAGGGCCAGCCACAACAATAACAATCGGGGGTTTAGCATTAAGATTAATTTCTGCTTTTTCATTACCAAGAATATAAATTAATTCATCTTGGACAACTTTGATAAGTGCATCGCCCGGCCGTACATTACCAACTACTTCCTGACCGAGCGCTTTTTTGCGTATGTGATTAATAAAGTCATTAAAGACGGGCAAAGCAACATCTGCTTCTAATAAAGCAGCACGAATTTCTTTGAGCGTAGATTGGATATTTTCTTCCGTAAGACGACCCAATCCTCGTAGTTTATTAATAGTTGTTGTTAAACGATCACTTAAAATATTAAACATAAAACGAGTATACTATTACAACATGTTCAATTCTGCGCATTAAGTAATGTATTATTCCATTTTGATTGTCTGCATGTTTACTTTAAATTAGTGTTTATTTTAATTATGTTTCTCTGTCGTTCAGCTTCTAAGGCAGCATTAAATCTTTATGCATTAGATCCCACAGTATCTCAGTTATAATTTCAGATGTATGGATAATCTCCTTGGTTTTCAAGCTCGAGAAATTTTTTAGGGCACTACAAAAAAGATTTTTTTATACTACATAAAGTGGAATTTTTTCTTTTGAGCATTTTATTTAGTTTCCAGTATTTATTTCTTTTACTACGAGTTTTAGTATAGCATTTTTTATAGTGGAAACCATCTTAATATATCTATACTAGTCATTTTTTCCCGTTCTTTTGATTGGATATGGATGTATTACTTTTAGTAGCCAATTAATTGCATTCAGTGACTTTCTTGAGAGATTTCAGGTTCTCAACAATTCAGGGCATTAAAACTATATATAAAGAATATAACTCTCTTGATTTTTCTAGAGAACTTTGTGAACATGGTCAAATATTTTAACTTACTTATAGATATTTAATATCTGGTATATTCTCTATCTTGAATTAATTTTCAATAACAGCTTTTTTAGCTTAGAACGACTAGTGATAACTTTATTATTAGTCGTTCTCTTTTGAATTATTTGAGTATATAAAGTTATCGAATAGATTGAGTGCGCAAGTTTTATAACAGCTACATCCGATTAATTAGCATTATTTTAACAATGCTTTATTTAGGAATATTTTAGCTTTGATGATTACCATCATTATCACTATTTACTTTTGGGAAATTTGGGCATTATCATTACTTAAGATAGTAATTTTAACTTTCATTAATTTTAATATTTGCAGAAGCTAAATCCAAAATTATCTACTTATCTTATCCCTTATTAGTTTGTTATTCTCTTTCTACTTTTCCTATTGCATTACCTCTTAAAATTTTTACTTTATAATTCTTTATCTCTTTATTTAGAAGAAAATATTAATGATGTCATTGAAATGTTAAACATATGTCTGTTAATACGCGCCTTATTTTTCAGAATTAGCTGACTTAAGACAAATTGGTGAGTATAAAGATAGAGGTTTGTTTTATTCCATTACTTATTATTAGTCACCAATTATTTAATTTCCGAAAAAATAAAATAATAGGTATTTTAAAAGAAATTATAAAAAAATTTTTATTTAATTGATGCTAATCGCTAGTCCTATCTATTGATCCTTAATAATTAATTTATTAAGTGAAAAGCGAAAGTTTAAACAGATGGGCGACTAATACGTGCAATTTAAATTGCCTCATACGGTAAAATTTATTCATAGCATGATCAAAAAAATTAAGCGGTCTTATTTTTTATCGAGTGTTTAAAAAACATCCCTTCTGTTGAGAGTTGCTTGTAGTTTACTCCAGTATCGTATAGAAGTTGTTAAAATAAATCGGAATGCTATCCTGCTTGATTTAGAGCATGGTCAGCTAGTTGAATAAATGATTTTATTTAGAGCTACTGACGTCCTAAACGTCATAGATTTTATTAAATTTTTATTGTCTTTGATCCCTCTTACTTAGGGAACACCAACTATCGATTATTAAATTACTTTATTTATTATTAGTTATTTTAACCTGTTTCTTAAACGCTGAACACTTCTACACAAATAAGACCAAACGATATTTTTATAAGTTGCAAACGATCCTTGGAATTAATTGTAAATCATCTAAGAATTAAATACCAACAATCCATTGATAGATGATAAACATCCATTCTGGTACCAGCTAATAATGGAGATAGCTTAAAGCTTATTATTTATTACTATCCTAAGTTTACTCTTTTTTAGATAATAAGATACTTTTATTTTGTCTAATTTTTCGGACTTAAACTATTGTGAGCTTTTTAATCAAGTGAAGCAATTTTTTATCTAAACATGCTAAAGTGTGTGCTTATCGAAAATTTAGTAAGGTTTAAAAATTCATGATGCGAGTTATTTTGTTAGGTCTTCCTGGAGCGGGTAAGGGAACACAAGCAGAATTTATTGCCAAAAAATTGGGTATATTTAAAATATCGACAGGAGATACGTTACGCGCTTCTATCAAAGCAAGAGCACCCTTAGGACTTGCAGTAAAAAAAGCAATGAAAGAAGGGGAACTAGTTTCAGATGAAATTATGATTGCGTTGATAAAAGAATGTATAAATCTACCTGATTGTCGAGAAGGCTATTTATTAGATGGGTTTCCACGTAACACAGAGCAAGCGGAAGCATTACGCACACAAAAAGTTAAAATTGATCTGGTAGTCGATATCGATGTCCCAGAAAAAGAAGTTATTGAACGTATGACGGGTCGATTGATCCATCTTGCTTCTGGGCGAACTTACCACCGGCGATACAATCCTCCAAAAACACTCGATAAAGATGATATAACAGGAGAACCCTTAATACAACGAACTGATGATCGTGAAGAAACGGTTCGAAAACGCTTAGCCGTTTATAAACAACAAACTAGTCCTCTTAGCCAATATTATTCAACATGGGAAAAATCGGGCGATTCTCAAGCACCTTATTATTATCGTGTATCTGGTCTTGGAACTATAGAGGAAGTGCAAGAGCAAATTTTAAAAGTATTGGGATGTTGTTAATTAAAGTGTTAGGGTTGTTAGATAGCTGTGCATTCGCTAATCGCATGGGTATTATTCAGGATAATTACAAAGTATTACATTTTTAAAATTTTGCAATAGAGGTAGTAATTCATTGGAAGAAGTTGGTTTGGAAGTTGATTTTTGATCAGAAAACAGACTGGAAATCGTTTTTAAATAGAATCTGGTTGCTGTTTTATGAGGATGTTGACCCATCTCTCTCGCGCTCTTAGAAGGGGGGGGGTTAAAATAGTTGTTAATTGACTGCAATCACCGAAGTTTTATTTTTCTTAAAAACTATATATTATCTTTATTCATACTAACTTTATAGACTGTTTCACTAGGAATGACTCTCATCCTCTTTCCTATTCAATTTTACAATCTCTGGTTTCGGTGCGTAATTTTTTAGCTGTAGCTGTGCTTTTTCAGGCTGTATCCTTTCGAAGTTTGGCGATTTTACGAAAAACGCCTTTGCTTTTGTTAATTTCTTTTGTGTAGCACGAAACTTCTCATACCTTTTTCAGGAACTCTTTCGTGAAACTTTATTAATTTAGATAATAAAAAGATAATTATATTTACATAAAAAACCAATAGGTTTTGAGAAGTAAGTAGATTTTTATGATTTTAATAGAAAAATCAGATGAAAGTGGTAGAATTTTAGTGTTTTAGGGGTTCTTTAATTAAAAGAAGAGGGAAAGGAGAAAGGGAGCAAATTTCAGTTGAGAGCAAAATTAGAGCAAGCAATACCACAATTTTATCGAAGATGGAACATTAAAAGTGGAGCATAATATAATCTTTTCAATTTTTCTTATTTTCGCTGGTGCAGCCGTCTTGTCAACTTTTGCTTTAATGACCCACCAATCGATGTTGGTTGCCTACATGTTGTTAGGGATTTTATTTGGTCCATGGGGATTAAAATTAATTGCTAATATTGACATGCTTCGGACGGTCAGTGATGTTGGAATCATCTTCTTATTGTTTCTTTTAGGCCTTAATTTACCCCCTCAGAAATTGATAACCATGTTTAAAGAAATCACGTGGGTAGCTTTAGTCAGCTCAATCATCTTTGCAATCATAGGGTATCTCGTTTCTTATCTTTTTGGTTACTCGACAGTAGAATGTTTAGTTGTTGGTGGTGCAATGATGTTTTCCAGCACTATTATTGGTATTAAATTGTTGCCTACTACAATTCTACATCATAAACATATCGGGGAGGTAATGATAAGTGTTCTTCTACTGCAGGACTTAATTGCTATTGCAGTTTTATTTTTATTACACGGAGCTTCTTGTCAAGGGAAGGTATTAGTTGATATTGGCTTAGTGGTGTTAGGATTTCCTGCTATTTTAATTTTTGCTTATTTATTTGACCGACTTGTTTTATTTCCTTTATTTTCTAAATTTAATCGGATTAAGGAATATCTCTTTTTATTAGCAATTGGCTGGTGTCTCAGTATGGCTCAATTAGCTTCATTATTGGGTTTATCAGGGGAAGCAGGGGCTTTTATTGCTGGAGTTAGCCTGGCTTCAAGACCTGTATCTGTTTACATTTCTGAAAGTTTAAAGCCGATACGAGACTTCTTCTTGGTTTTGTTTTTCTTCTCCGTAGGGGCTACTTTCGACCTTAATTTTTTATCCGTTGTTATCATTCCAGCATTAATTTTACTTGCTTTACTAATTGGGATAAAGCCTTTGATTTATCAGCTTTTGTTACGTTGGATGGGGGAATCCAAGCAAGTGGCCTGGGAAGTAGGGATACGTTTAGGTCAAGTTAGTGAATTCTCTTTGATTATCGCTTATATGGCCCTTAGTAGCCATATTATTTTAGACAAAGCAGCCTATTTAATTGAGAGTTCTACCATATTATCTTTTATCATTTCTTCGTATTGGGTTGTCATTAAATATCCAACACCTTTAGCAATGTCCGATCGTCTGAGAAGAGATTGAGAATCTATTAAAATTCTGAAAACCGATTGCTATAAACAACAAGATAAGCGAGAATAAGATCCATTTTGGAAGTCAGTAGATAAGGAATAGTAATGATGGCTTTGATCGCTATTTTATTGTGTTTAATCATACAGCGGTGGTTTCGTTTTGACAGCTATATCAGACAATATCATTGGTTTGATGCTTATTTTCGTTGGCTGAAGGAGCAATTTGGGCATTCATTTTTTTGGCACAGCATTAGCGGTGTTGGCATTGTTATTTTTCCTCTGCTTATCATTTATATTCTAATTACTCTTTTTGTCCATTATCTCTTAACGATGGTTGGTTATTATTTTTTAACAGTGATAGTTTTGTGGTATTGTATGGATGCTCGTCTTCTTACTTCAGAAAATGTGGCTCATACAACGATTGGTGAGATTCTGGTTAATGCCTATCGAAATATCTTTGCATTAATTTTTTGGTTGTTAATTCTTGGATCAATAGGAGTGGTCCTTTATACATTAGTAGCAAGTTTAAATCGTCATTTAGAAAATCATTCTCTGAAAAGGGACAGTGGTTTATTCTTGGCGGCAAGTAGAATAGAAGCTATATTAGACTGGATACCTGTGCGATTAACCGGAATTACATTCGCTCTTTTTAGTCATCAGTTCCCATCGACCTTTAAACGATGGTATTTCTCCTACGTACATACTGAGACCACTGCTGTACGTCAGCAGATTATAGAGTATGGATTAACCGCGTTAGGAATCGAAGCAGATCATCCACCACTGTCAGATGAACTAGTAGCTATTGATAAATTAATTAGCCGAGCATTGTTAGTATGGCTTGTAATGATAGCTTTATTTACGTTGGGCTGGATTATTTAAATTATGAAGCAGAAGTCATCATCTATCAAGCAAGGATTTCGATTAAATAAAAATTGGTTTAGCAAGGTGAGATGATGACTGAGAAAAATATGAATTCTCAGGATACCGATCCCGTAGAATCCCAGGAATGGGAAGAAGCGCTTGATTCAGTTGTTAAATATGCAAGCATTGAGCGTGCTCAATTTATTTTGCAAAAATTATGGTTGCATGCCAGAAAAATTGGTGTGTCCGTTCCAGATGGTACTCATACCCCTTATATGAATACAATTTCTTCTAGCGCAGAAGCTAAATTACCGAAGAATGAAGTAAAAATTTTACAGAGTTTAACAAATTATATGCGGTGGAACGCTCTTGCTATGGTAATGCGTGCAGGCCGTAAAAAAATGGGGTTGGGAGGACATCTCTCTAGTTACGCTTCTATAGCAATTTTAGTTGAAGTGGGATTAAATTATTTCTTTCATGCAAATGATCTGGTTTTTTTTCAAGGTCATTCATCGGAAGGAATTTACGCGCGTGCTTTTCTTGAAGGACGGCTAAGCGAAAGTGAATTAGTACATTTTCGTCAAGAAGCATTAACTAAGGGAATTTCTTCCTATCCACATCCCTATTTAATGCCCCATTTCTGGCAATTTCCAACGGTTTCCATGGGTCTTGGACCTTTAATGGCTATTTATCAAGCCCAGTTATTAAAATATTTATATCATCGAGGATTATCTGATACGACGAAGCGGAAAGTATGGGTTTTCTGCGGCGATGGTGAAACAGGTGAGCCTGAAACTTTAGGTGGGTTATTAGTGGCAAGTCGTGAACGCCTTGATAACCTTATTTTTATTATTAATTGTAATTTGCAACGTCTTGATGGGCCTGTTTCAGGTAATGGAAAAATTATTCAAGAATTAGAAGGAATTTTTTACGGAGCAGGGTGGCGAGTAATTAAAGTCATTTGGAACCGTAGTTGGGAACGATTGTTCCAAAAAGATAAATCCGGATTATTGGTAAAATTCTTGAGTGAGATGGTAGACGGAGAATATCAGGCATGTCGTGCAAAAAATGGTGCTTATCTGCGCGAACATTTATTTGGTAGGTATCATGAACTGAAGAAGCTTGTCTCTGATATGAGTGATCATGAGCTAGAACAATTAACAGATGGAGGTCATGATCCCCAAAAGGTTTACGCAGCTTATATGGAGGCATTAAAAGCAACAGGAAAACCAACTGTTTTATTGATAAGTAGCATCAAGGGTTACGGTTATGGTCAAGAGGGAGAATCGCAAAATATTGCTCATAATTTAGAAGAAATTAGCGAAGAAGGTTTAAAGACCTTTCGTGATCGATTCAAATTATCCTTGTCGGATAAGCAATTAAAAGATCTAGCATTTTATAGACTCGATGAAAAAACGCCAGAGTTACAATATTTATATAAGCAGCGTGAAAAATTAGGGGGTCCGTTGCCAAAGCGTGATGGTTCTTATGAGGCTTTGAAAATTCCAGATTTAAGTTTATTCGAACCTCTTTTAAAAGGCACTGGTAATCGTTCGATTTCAACTGGCGCAGCGTTTTCTCGAATTATAGGATTGTTATTAAGGGATAAAAATATCAAAGAACGGATTGTGCCGATCGTAGCTGATGAAGCTCGAACACTCGGATTAGAGGGTTTATTTCGACAAACAGGTATTTATGCAGTAGAGGGGCAAAAGTACACTCCAGAAGATAAAAAAAAATTAGTTTATTATCGTGAACATCAATCAGGGCAAATGTTACAACAAGGCATTTCGGAAGCGGGTGCTATGTCTAGTTGGATTGCTGCCGCAACGTCGTTTGCTAATAATAATTATCTTCTAATTCCCTTTTACGTATATTACGCAATATTTGGTTATCAACGTGTAGGTGATTTAGTTTGGGCTGCTGCGGATATGCAATCGCGAGGTTTCATTTTAGGAGGATTAGCAGGGAGAACAACACTGGCAGGCGAAGGATTACAGCACCAAGATTCCCACAATTTATTGATGTTCAGTATGGTGCCTACTTGCCGAGCGTATGATCCTGCTTTCAGTTATGAGCTGGCTGTAATTATTCAAGATGGTTTACGTCGGATGTATCAAGACAAAGAAAATGTGTTCTATTACATCACCCTCATGAATGAGAATTATCCGCATCCGCCGATGCCTAAAGGAGTTGAAAAAGGGATTATTAAGGGCATGTCTTTATTTAGAGAAAGCAATAAAACATCATCCAGATATGTTCAATTATTGGGATCTGGGGCTATTTTACAAGAAGTTATTGCAGCTGCTGAAATTTTAGAACGGCAATTTAATATAGGTGCAGATATTTGGAGTGTTCCTGGATTTAATTTATTGCGTCATGATATCGAATCTGTAGATCGCTATAATCGTTTACATCCTGAAGATGCTCCTAAAAAGAGTTATGTAGAAGAATGTCTTGGTGATCGAAAAGGCCCAGTGATTGCCACCACAGATTATATGAAATTACAAGCAAATCAAATTCGCCAGGCAATTAAAAAACCTTATTATGTATTAGGAACTGATGGGTTTGGTCGTAGTGATACACGATCTGTTTTGCGAGATTTTTTTGAAGTAGATGCTAAAATGATCGCGTACACAGCATTAAAGGCTTTAGCAGATCAAGATGAATTTGAAAAAGATCAGCTCATAAAAGCCATACAAACACTAGGTATTGATCCAAATCGACCTGATCCATGGACAAGATAAAAAAGGGGGAAATGGTGGCAAATTCAATAGAAAAAATTTCTGTGCCAGAACTTGATGGAGTGTCAAAAGTTAACGTTATCGAAATATTGGTAGAACCGGGTGATCGAATAGCAAAAGAAGATAGTTTAATCACTTTAGAAGGTGATAAGGCCTCGATAGATATTCCTTCACCTTTAGCAGGTACGGTTAAAGATATCAAAGTTAAGGAAGGAGACGAAGTTAAAGAAGGAGATGAAATCTTAACTGTTGAAGTGAAGGGTGAAAAAGAGGAAAAAAAATATATCACTAAAGGAAAAGAATCGGAAAAGAGAGAGTCAAAAGAAAAAGCGCAAATAAAAGAGATTCTTGAAGATGAAAGTTTTAATACTGCTGCTGTTTATGCGGGACCAGGTGCTCGTCGGATTGCGCGGAAATATGGTGTTAATTTAACGGAAATCAAAGGAACTGGCCAAAAGGATCGTATTCTTAAAGAGGATGTTCAACAATACATAAAACAGCAACTAAAAATTACCGAAATAAAAGGAAGCGAAGGTCTATCTTTCTTTTCTGTACCTAACATTGATTTTTCCAAATTTGGTCCCATTGAAAAAAAATCTTTATCTAAAATTAAAAAAGCTACGGGTGCAAATCTCACTCGTAATTGGACGACTATCCCTCACGTCACTCAGTTTGGAGAAGCAGATGTCACTGAGCTTGAAGCATTTCGTCAAAGTCAAAAAGTTGATGCAGAAAAAAATAAGATTCGATTAACTCCATTAGTATTCATTATCAAAGTAGTAGTTAGCGCGCTTAAAAGGTTTCCCTATTTTAATGCATCGTTAGATCCTTCTGGGGATTATTTGATTTTTAAAAAATATTTTCATATCGGTGTGGCGGTCGATACACCTGAAGGATTAATGGTTCCTATTATTCGGGATGCAGATAGAAAAGGATTATTCGAATTAGCCAAAGAACTTGGTGCAATCAGCAAAAGAGCTCGTACCAATAGCTTAAGTTTAAACGACATGCAAGGAGGATGTTTTAGTATTTCCAGTTTAGGGGGGATTGGGGGTACAGCTTTTACACCGATTATCAATGTACCTGAGGTAGCAATTCTAGGAATTTCACAAATGCAATGGAAACCCGTCTGTTTTAAAAGTAGTGATAATTGTAAGATCCGACTTATGCTACCGTTAAGCTTGTCTTATGATCACCGTGTTATAGATGGTGCAGACGGAGCGAGATTCATTGTTTATTTAGCTGAACGCTTATCGGATATTAGAACACTATTATTGTGACTAATATATCTCATAAATTGATAAGAGGAAAGTTGAGGTGAGGCAGGATGCTTTTTGCTAGTTGAAAAAATGAGAGAGAAAGATGGTAAAAGAAATTAAAACTGAAGTTGTGGTTTTAGGAAGCGGGCCTGGTGGGTATACAGCAGCATTTCGGGCTGCTGATTTAGGGAAAAAAGTTGTTCTGGTAGAACAATATGAGACACTCGGTGGAGTGTGCTTAAATGTCGGATGTATTCCTTCGAAAGCTTTATTACATATAGCTAGAGTCATTGATGATGCCTATAATATGGCCTCTTTTGGTGCGGATTTTGGAAAACCCAATTTAGATATAGAGAAAATTCTTGAATGGAAAGAAAGTATTATTAAAAAATTAACAAGTGGCCTAGAAATGATGGCAAAGCAGCGTAAAGTGGAAATTGCTACGGGTTATGGAAAATTTACTTCCTCTAATGAACTATCTCTCAATAATGATTATAAAAAAGAAAAAAGCATTATTCGTTTTGAACAAGCAATTATTGCCGTAGGATCGCAACCGATAAAACTTCCCTTTATTCCTGAAGATTCGCGAGTGATGGATTCTACAAATGCATTAGAACTAGAAAGTGTGCAAGGTCATTTATTAGTAGTAGGAGGTAGCGTTATTGGTTTAGAAATGGCTACAGTCTATCATGCCTTGGGTGGAAAGATTAGCGTGGTAGAACGTATGGATCAAATTATTCCCAGAGCAGATGTAGATTTAGTAAGACCCCTCTATCAACACATTCAGAAACGTTATAAAGAAATTTTGTTGAAAACCAATATTAAAAAAGTAGAAACTGAAGAAGATGGGTTATATGTAACTTTTGAGGGTGAAAATGTGCCTAAGCAACCACAAAAATATGATCGTATTTTATTGGCTGTTGGCCGTTGTTCTAATGGTAAATTAATTGATGCAGAAAAAGCGGGTATCAACGTTGATAATAAAGGATTTATTGCAGTAGATAACCAGATGCGGACGAACGTTTCGCATATTTATGCTATTGGTGATGTTGTTGGTCAACCTATGTTGGCACATAAGGCAATTTATGAGGGGCGATTAGTGGCTGAAATTATAGCTGATAAGAAGTATTACAACGATGCTCGTTGCATTCCGGTCGTAGCCTACACGGATCCAGAAGTTGCCTGGGTTGGGTTGACGGAAAAAGAGGCGAAAAAGGAAAAAATTAAGTATAACAAAAGCATATTTCCTTGGACGGCTAGTGGTCGCGCTTTGTCATTTAACCGAAGTGAAGGTTTTACCAAATTGCTCTTCAATGAACATGGCACAGTGATTGGAGGTGGTGTCGTTGGAGTAAACGCAGGTGATTTAATTTCTGAAATAGCGTTAGCGATTGAAATAGGTCACGATGCAGAAGATATTGCACTTACGATTCATCCTCATCCGACCTTATCAGAAACCATAATGATGGCATGCGAAATATTTAAGGGAACTATCACAGATTTAATTCCTTTAAAGAAAAAGGAGTTATCATCCTGAAAATCGATCAGAATTCTCGAGCGTTTGGTAATAGGTCGAAATTTTTAAGAATTAATTTAATTCTTTTTCTTTCAGGCTTCTGCTATGCAAAGATAAGGGGATCACAATTTTAGAAAACTTTCTTACTGCGACAGTCTTTTTTTTCCAATAAAATAATCGGATAAAAAAGGTAATTATAATAAAAGGCGTTGTTTAAGAATAAAAGCTAATCGATAAGCTAGTACGTACAGTACCTCAAATTAAATTTATATTAAAAAGTTTGTGTATCTGTTAGACTCTTAGTTGAGAGTATGTTTAGTGAGGTAAATTTCAAATAAAATAACTTTGATAGAATATCAAAAATCTTTTCTTTTATGTATGCGTACTAGTCTAGAATAAAAATCTTAAAATAGGGACATGGTAAAAGAACCCTTTATTATTGATAACCAAGCAGTAGCAAAAGCTCTTGAGGTAGTTTCCGAAAAATACAGAGAAGAAGCAGAAATTTTTCATGTTATTGCCGATCGGCTTTTAGAACGGTTGAACTTTATTCGTCTCAATCCTTTGAGGATAGTAGATTTCGGTGTCCGCATGGGGTATACAACAAAAGCTTTATTAGAGCACTATAAGAAAACTGATATTATTAGCCTCGATTTTTCCGTTTCTTTGTTGAATCGTGCTAGAGATAGCATTCAGAGAAACTCTCCGAAAATGTTATCGGCAGAATACACTCTCCTACCCTTTGCAGATCAATCAGTCGATTTGATTTTTTCCAATTTAGCATTCCAGTGGTCTTTAAATCTTCAGAAAACACTGCAAGAATGCAATCGAATTTTGCAGCCAGGAGGATTTTTGTTATTTAGTACCGTTGGGCCAGATACATTACAAGAATTGCGAACAAGCTTTTCTGACAAGAAACGACACGTCCATCCTTTTTACGACATGCATGATATTGGTGATATACTCACCCATTTGAATTTTGTTGATCCTGTTATGGATGTAGAACGCTTAACTGTACTTTATCCTTCCGTTCTTCAACTAATAGCAGATTTGAAATCTATAGGTGCACATAATGCTGCTCAGGATCGATCTCGAGGATTAATGGGGAAAAGTCAATGGCAAAAAATGCTAAAGGCCTATGAAAAATGGCGAGACGAAAATCATGCTATTCCCGCAACAATCGAAGTTATTTATGGCCACGCTTTTAGAGCCGAAGTTACTTCTTCTCAAAGAAAGCAAGAGCAAGAGATTTTAATTCCGTTTAATCGTATTAAACGGAGACTAATATAGTGTAACTAACCGTTTAAGTATCAGAAAATATAATCAAATTCAATGAAGAGAATATTGCACTGATGTGGATATTGTACTGATGTATATAAATTATTTGATTCGAAGAATGAGTTCGACGTAGGGAATGAACTTTGAGTTTTACAAAACTCAAAGTTCATTCCCTAGAAGAAGAACTGGATGTTTTTATCAGAATATACAGACATAGCTGATTTATCACTATTTATAATGCTCATTCTGCAAATACTCTTTTTCAATTACAAATTAGATTGACTCTAGTTTCAAATTTTTCTGGAGATTTTTTCAAAGAAAGATTTCCTTACTTTATAGCTTCAATCGGTTACAAGTATTGACCCAGAGTTTTCAGAGCTAAAATACGTATCCTTTTTGAAATATGAGTACTTCTTTTATTCATACCGTTACTTATGATTTATGAATAAGGTCTTGTCTTGAACATATAGCTTTCTTCAGATTTAATAATCATTCTTAACGCCAAAGTATAGTGCAGCTTTATTTCTAATTTATAGAAAATAGATTATTGTGTGATAAGGATGCTTTACTTTAAGAGAAGTTTAACGTTAATTAAAACAGAGCTGTCCTTAGAATCCAAGCACTAAAAGAGGATCTTTAATGCTTTGTATTTCTTAAATTATCTTTTTACCAATGAAGATTTTTCTAAAAATAACATCATTCAAATTTCAAGCGTGATGTTCAGTAATTTAATAAGAAATAGACCTATATAACATTATTGTAATTATAATGTTATATAGGTCTATATTTAATGAAAATATACTTCCTTTTTTAAAAAAATTTACTTACAATTTGTCGTTCCCACTCTATAATAGAAGGAAAAATCATGGTAACAAAAAAACAAACTTCTCGAAAATTGACTGTAAGGAAATCTGGAAAATCCGGAGTAACAAGAATATCCACTATCAAAAATCGGATGACAAAAACACAAGTATTTTCTCACCTAGCGGAAATAACAGATCTTACAAAAAGACAAGTGACTTACGTATTTGAGGCATTAGCTGATTTAGCACAAGCCCATCTTAGAAAAGGTGGAGTTGGAGAATTTGTTATTCCAGGCTTAGCTAAATGTATTGTTAGGCGAAAAGCAGCGACAAAAGCTCGTATAGGCATTAATCCATTTACCGGAGAATCTATGACTTTTAAAGCTAAGCCAGCACGAAATATTATTAAAATTCGTCCGCTCAAGCGATTGAAAGAAATGGTAGAATAAAGGAGAAGGAATGCAAAAATCGACAAAATCAACTGCTCTGAAGCGAAAGTTAAAAAAGAATTAGCAAGAACGAGAAAAGCAAGTAAAAAAATAGTAAAGAAACAAGAAACGGCTACATTAAAAGAAAGAACGCCAGTAAAATAGAGGCTAAGCATCAAGAAAAATATTACGAAGCTCGTGAAAGGCGAAAAAACCCAGACGTTCGTGTAGGAAACCTCTTTAATTCCATATGGAAATTAATTACCGTTGACCTTAACATGATTCGTTTTATTTATAAATTCCGATTATCAAATAATTTGAAAATTAGGGTTTTTACACCTTTTTATCTGCCTTTTTTATCCGCTTTAAGTAAATTAAAAGATAATAGACATCATCACTGCGCAAATAGAAAGAGATAAGTGAATAACGATGAAAGAAAATACAGTCTCTAAATAAAAATCTTCTGTAGCTATTTGAAAAAGAATAATAATCAAATATAAAATATAATTTATTTAATGTTCGGATGTATTTAAAATGAAGAAAAATTCTTTATCGGAAATCATTTTACATTACTATACTAAGTTCAATTACTCTAAAGAGAAGTACTTACAAAATTCTAACTAACGTAAGGAAAACTAGATAGAGATAACTAAATTCCTATTAACTCGTTAACTTAAACTGATATGATGTAGTAAAAAAAACTCAGTGTAATGAAATTTCTTTATTTTGCTATTATTAGCTAACGTATCTCAAAAATTAGTTCAATAGATCTTGGAAATATCGATGTTAAATGCTCATACCAATAAGATCCCTTAAGACCTCTATAAATAATACATGCTGGATAGATCTAATTATAACATAGCAGAAAAAAAGCTTTGACTGTCATATCAGAATAGGAAGGCTGTCTTAAAGTTAATTTTTCACTCTCAAATCAATCTTTAATAGAATCAATTACTAAACATACACTCTACTGCCTTGATTTGATTGATACATGAAAAGCAAAACGATTCTCTTATTCAAGTATCAGTGGACAATATTTTACTTAAAGAAGATTAAAAAAGGATGCATGTCAAAGTGTTTTGTGGTCGTCTACAAATGAGCCCCTTTGAGGGGTCTTCTTCCTACACAGAATTTAAGAAACAGAATCTTCTCAATATGGTGGAGGCGGCGGGAATTGAACCCGCGTCCGCAAATCATCTATCTTTGACACTACATGCTTAGCATCGTCTACTTTTTAGTAGCTAATGCCCGACGTGCAGGAGCAATTAACTACGAGCCCTATTTGAGTTAGCCTTCAAGTCATGGGCCGTGTTCTTGAAAGCGATCTTGTAAAATATGACCACTAAACAGGATTTACAAGCCAATCCTGGAAATGGGAAGCCGCATTATTTAGGCAGCTAAAGCGTATTGCGTATCGTTTGCAGATATACAATTGCAACTGATTGATTTACGAGCCTATGTTGCCGGCTCGACATGCGTCTCAGATTTCAGGGTTTACGTCGAAGCCTGTCACCCCCTCTAAAAAGTTTTTTGTCCCAAATTTATCCCTCTTTAAAATACTACAGCAAAAATCTATTTTAATAAAGCTTATGGAACAACTATTTCTAAAAGAGCAAGCATATTGCTGCGAGAAAGAAGTCTTCTAAAATCGTCTAGCCAATACTTTCTTAAGAACTCTATGTTTTTCGTGTTCCCACTCTCGACGTTTAATCGTTTCTCGTTTATCATACATTTTTTTACCTTTAACTAGAGCAACTTCAGTCTTAACGCGATTTTTATGCCAATGAAGATCCAAAGATACAACGGTAAAACCCTCATTTTGAACTGCATCAAATAGCTTATCAATTTCACGCTTACTTAAAAGCAATTTACGAAATCGTTGAGGGTCAGGTTTCGTATAGTTAGCCACATTAGGAAGGGGTGAAAAATGAGCTCCGGTTAACCAAGCCTCTCCACCTTGGAAAATGATATAGCTGTCTCTCAGGTGAATACATCCAGCTCGAATGCTTTTAACTTCCCAACCTTCCAATACTAATCCTGCTTCTAATCTCTGCTTTACATAATAATCGTAGAATATCTTTTTGTTTAAAGCAATAATGCGAGTTTCAGGTTTTTTTGTGATTTGCTTGTTCATGATGTTGATTATACTATTGGAAAAATATGCCTGACATCAATAAAAGTAAGATAGTGCCATATGAGCAAAAAGAAATGTACGGCCTAATAAATGATATCGAATCTTATTCCCAATTTGTTCCATTTTGCAGAAATAGTCAAATCAATAGCCGAACAATCGATGAAATACTAGCGACGTTGTCATTTTCAAAAGGGTGTCTAAGTAAATCCTTCACTACCTTAAATCGCCTCCAACCCTATAAGATGGTGAAAATACGTTTAGTAAATGGTCCCTTCAGACAACTGGAAGGTTTTTGGCAGTTTGAAGTCTTAGAAGGAGGATGTTGTCGAGTATCGTTAGATTTAGAATTTGAGTTTTCTTCACAGTGGCTTTCAGTAATGTTTGGCCCATTATTCAATCAAGTAGCTACTATGTTAGTAGATACCTTCTGCAAACGTGCTGATATTGTTTATGGGAAAAATTCTTGATTACCGTTAGTATTTGTTGTGCCACACCTAAAAAACAACTGGAAATCTCATTAAAAGTGGAAAAAAATAGTACTGTGGTTATGGTAATCAGGCGATCAGATATTTTGCAGCAGTTTCCTGAAATTAATTTGACCAAAGCTTACGTAGGGATTTATGGTAGACGTGTTACTCTCAGTACTAGCGTACAGGATGGTGACCGAATCGAAATCTACCGTTCTCTACTTATCGATCCGAAACAAGCGCGGCTATTAAGAGCTCAACGTTTGGTTTCCAACTAATTATCAAAAGAAACAAACATTATAAAGGCTGAGTAGATTCTATCTAGTTAATGGTTTGTTTTTTCTATCCAAAAGTCAGTGACGTGATTATTGTGTAAGCAAATAATTAAATGAGTCAGTTGCATTCGTTGACGCCTCCCATGTTGGAACGTATAAACATACACCATCCGATTATCAGAAAAAATATTAACAAGCACCGGATCAGCCAATATTGCTCGTACCTGATCTTTAGTCATTCCCTTATACAAGGTGCTCAGATCCTTATCCGAAAAGATGTTTCCTTGTTGAATAGGTGGATGATAAACGCAACCCTCTAATGTTATAATTAAGTAGACTAGAAAGATCAATGTTGCACGCCTCATAATGGAAGCTCCTTATTTTCCATATTTTAAAAATGAGATGCGATTATAACGTATTTTCTCCGAAGTATGCAGCTATTAAAGGATATTCAAGTAAAGCCACAATTAATTTTTAGAAAGCATAAAAGGGAATTAACTGAAAAAGAAAGAGAGTTAACTGTAAAAAAAAGCTATGTTAGAATAGTTTTGATTATTCTAAATAATAGGATTTTTTATTGAAAGATCGAGCACTGCGTAAAGTCGGGCTTAAGGTAACGCTCCCACGTCTTAAAATACTAAAAATATTAGAAAGCGCTGATCCTCATCATATGAGTGCCGAAAATGTTTATCGCAAACTAGTAGAAATGGGAAAAGATGTGGGACTCGCTACGGTATACCGCGTGCTCACACAATTTGAAGCAGCGGGGTTGATAAAGCGGCATAACTTTGAAAGTGGGAGTGGGCATTCTGTTTTTGAAATGAATCAAGGAGAGCATCACGATCATTTAGTTTGTATCAATTGCGGTAAAGTAGAAGAGTTTATCGATGAAGTTATTGAAAATCGTCAGGAATTAATTGCTAGAAAATCCAAGTTTAGAATGACCAATCACAATTTGACAATTTACGGTATTTGTCAGTTCTGCGAAGAGCGTTCTTTTAAATGAGAAACAACTTAAATAATTCTAAAATTTTTAATATGGAACGGAATATCTTATACCTTTGGCGTATGTCTTTCCCAGTTCAGTTTACGACGTAATACGTCGTAATAATTGTAATCATTTGGATGAATGAGATGCAATAAATGCTTATACTTATGAATACAGATACTCCCATCCGCTGTTAATGCCACCCGATATTGCCCATCATTACTTACAGAAGGTGATACACCATTTTGAGAAGAAATATTTATCTTTACTTGACTATGAGCTTGGACGACTATAGGCCGGCTGCTTAAAGTGTGAGGAAACATTGGAACTAAAGCAATAACATCTAATTGTGGATGTAAAATAGGTCCTCCACCTGATAAGGCATAAGCGGTTGATCCTGTTGGAGTAGTTACAATTAATCCATCGGCGCGTTGACTGCATACAAAATCGTCGTTAATTGAAATATCAAATTCAATCATTTTTGCAGCATCTCCTGGAAGTAATACAACATCATTAAGTGCGATCCCTTGAGTAATAATTTTTCCTTTACATTCAGCGGTCATTTCTAAAAGAAAGCGTGTCTCTTCTTTGTAATTCCCTTCTAAAATGGAATTGATTTTTAGGAACTCATTGGGAGAAATATCTGTAAGAAAACCTAAACGTCCTCGATTAATTCCTAGAACAGGAATTTTCTGAGAAACAGCAACATGCGCAGCTTTGAGTAAGCTTCCATCTCCACCTACTACTATTAATAAGTCTACTGTTTCTTTCAATTGATGATCTGGTGACGCGATTAAATTACGATCTTCTAAAATATACGCGCCACGTTCTTCAACAAAAACAGTTTTATTCAAAGATAAAAGATATTCTTTAAGAGCTCGCAAGGTTTCTGGAACTCCATCGATTCTTTCGCGTCCCATTAGTGCAATTCGATGGAACAGTGGTTTTTTCATAAGAGTTGAGAATAACTTTTTTAAAATAAGAAAGCCACAGGTTATTAGGTTATGATAGTTTCCTAGCTAATGAAATTGAGCTTAGAGATTTTACAGAGCTTCATATTTTATTTAGTATTTATTTAGTATTTGATCTTAATTATGACGAGGAGATTCAAAATGAGCGAAAAAGAAAAGTCTGAATCTGAACTTAATCCTAAGAATAAAAAGGAAAAAGTAGTAAAAGACGAAGAAGAGAAAATAAAAGTAGAAAAAGACATCTCTCAGGAGGTAGAGCAATATCGAGAAGGACTCGAATTTCCCGCTCGTGAGAAACTAGAAAGTCAGCTCATTAACTTGGAGCGAAAATTAGATGAATATAAAAATCAATACATTCGTTCACAGGCAGAAATGGATAATTTACGTAAGCGGGCAGATCGAGATATCGTAAATGCCATAAAATATGGTGTAGAACAATTAATGATCGATCTTTTACCAGTGGTTGATAGTTTAATCCACGGTCTTGATAGTCCCGAATCAACCGATCCACATGTTAAAAGTCTACGAGAAGGAATGAGTTTAACATTAGATTTATTACAAAAAACACTTGAAAAGCACGGCGTTGAGATTATTGATCCTAAACCAGGTAGTCTTTTTAATCCCGCTTTTCATGAAGCTATGGCTACTCAGAATGTGCCGGATGCTAAACCTGATACGATTATACAGCTGATGCAAAAAGGCTATCAGCTCAACGGTCGAGTATTACGAGCGGCATGGGTCATTGTAGCAGCTTAAATTTTCAAGGTTATAGTTAACTAATTTTAAAGATTAAAATAACCATACGAAAATTTTCTCTTTTTTTAGATATGATGATAAAAGTTCGGGAGATAAGGTGTCTTTTATAGATTGTGTGAGGCGATCATTCGATTATTTTTGATGGTGCTCATGATTTTATATGTTTCTGGATAGAGTTTTGAGAGACATCTATCATTATTAAAACGACGTGGGAAAAAACTGGAAATTATAGGAGAATTTGTTAACCGAGCAGTTTAAGGTATTTAATAAACAGTCGAATTTCAATATGATTTGTCATAAATTTCAATATGATTTTATCACAGATGAATTAGAAAACGTATTCGAAATAAAAAATAGTAATCGACACATCATTCATCTGATGAAGATCGTTATTATATTTTAAGTTAACATTACAGAACTTTTACACTTTCTTACAGGAAGAAGTGGGCTGTTGCTATTTAGTCAGCATTCTCAGATAGACTTTATGAATCAAGACAAATTATCTACTCAAACTCTGAAGTTTTTGACAGCATTCCGGAGGTAAGTTTATAAAATCTCGTGTGATTCTATCTACTTGAATATTCTGTCTACTTAAGAAAGCAAGGAAATTAGATTCAAGTGAGATAATTTAACCTCTCAGGAAATCTTTCCTATACTTTTTCGTTAGGAATTGGAGAATATAATTGTGAAAATATTTAGAGATTATGTTTCTCTAACTTAGCACAAATTTTAAATCGTTGATATATTTCCCTTGAAATCTTAAACCCTGCCCCCACCTAACTAGAAAGGCATCCTATATTTTTAGAGAGGAAAAAGAATGGCTGAGACTATTGGCATTGATTTAGGTACTACCAACTCTTGTGTTGCGGTGATGGAGGGTGGAAAAGTACGAGTAATCGAAAATTCTGAGGGCTCACGTACTACGCCGTCGACTGTCGCTTACACAAAAGATGAAGAAATATTAGTGGGTGCATCTGCGAAGCGACAAGCTGTCACAAATCCAGATAGAACTCTCTTCGCAATTAAGCGCTTGATTGGGCGTCGCTTCGATGACGGTGTTGTTCAAAAAGATATCAAAATGGTGCCATACAAGATTATTAAGGCAGATAACGGAGATGCTTGGGTGGAAGTAACAGGCAGGGATGGTCGTCGAGAGAATTTAGCACCACCGCAAATTTCTGCTCAAGTTCTAATGAAAATGAAGAAGACAGCCGAAGACTACTTAGGTCATCCAGTAACTGATGCTGTGATAACAGTACCGGCTTACTTCAACGATTCGCAACGTCAAGCGACCAAGGATTCTGGCAAGATTGCGGGTCTTAATGTGAAACGTATCATCAATGAACCTACTGCTGCCGCATTAGCCTATGGGATGGACAAGAAGAAAGGCGACCGCAAAATCTCTGTTTATGATTTAGGTGGTGGGACGTTTGATGTTTCTATTATTGAAATTGCCGAAGTGGATGGTGAGCATCAATTTGAGGTACTAGCTACGAATGGCGACACCTTCCTAGGAGGTGAAGACTTTGACTTGCGGTTAATTGACTATTTGGCTAACGAGTTTAAGAAAGATGTGGGTGTGGATTTACATAACGATCCTCTGGCACTACAGCGCTTAAAAGAAGCAGCTGAAAAAGCGAAAATTGAGCTCTCGTCTAGCCATCAGACTGATGTCAATTTGCCTTACATTACTGCAGATGCTGCTGGTCCTAAACATTTAAATATTCGTGTTACTCGGGCGAAATTGGAATCACTAGTAGAGGATTTAATTGAAAAAACGATCGAACCCTGTAAGACAGCGATTCAAGACGCTGGTCTCAAGGTTTCTGAAATCGATGATGTAATTTTAGTTGGTGGTCAAACTCGTATGCCAAAAGTTCAGGAAGCTGTTAAAGAATTTTTCGGGAAGGAAGCGCGTAAAGATGTGAATCCAGATGAGGCAGTAGCCATTGGTGCAGCTATTCAAGGCGCAGTATTGTCTGGCGAAGTCAAAGATGTATTGTTACTTGATGTTACACCACTCTCCTTGGGAATTGAAACTCTAGGTGGAGTTATGACTAAACTAATTGATAAAAATACTACGATTCCAACAAAAGCTAACCAAGTATTTTCAACTGCTGAAGATAATCAAACCGCTGTTACAGTTCATGTTTTACAAGGTGAACGAGAAATGGCTGTAGCAAATAAATCATTGGGGCGTTTTGATCTGACGGATATCCCACCAGCGCCACGAGGTATGCCGCAAATTGAAGTAACTTTTGATATTGATGCTAACGGCATTCTTCATGTGTCGGCGAAAAATAAAGCAACGGGTAAGGAGCAATCAATTGTAATTAAAGCCTCAAGCGGTTTGTCAGATGAAGAAGTTAAAAAGATGGTCAAAGATGCAGAAGCGCATCGAGAGACAGATCTCAAGTTCCATAAGTTGGTAGATGCGCGAAACCAAGCTGACACGGTGATTCATACTGTTGAAAAATCTATGAAAGACTTAGAATCCGCCAAGGTTACGATTGACGAAAAAGATATCATTGAAAAAGCAATTAGAACTCTTAAAGAAGAGATTAAAGGGAATGATAGAGATGCGATTGAGAAAAAAACTAAGGCATTGACAGAGTATTCTTCTAAATTGGTAGAACGCCTCTATGCTTCTAAGAAGGGTTCTGCTGGAGATCCTTCGGGTAGTACAACAGGTTCTAAAGAATCTCAGAATGAAAGTGTCAAGAAGGAGGATGTCGTTGATGCTGAGTTCGAAGAGGTTAAAGACGAAAAGAAAGGGGATGAAGATAAGAAGTAGGTAATAGCTGAAAGCTTCTTGTTATCCCGACTCACATAATTTCACTAGTCGCTAAATCTCCACTTTCATTGGCGAGGATGTTGTCTCTAAAGAAGAATCGGAAAAGCATATCTCATGGCAAAGCGCGATTATTATGAAGTTCTGGGCGTCAGCCGGACAGCGACTGAGGCTGAAGTTAAAAAAGCCTTCCGTCGTCTGGCAATGAAGTATCATCCAGATCGGAATATTGGTGATAAAGATGCAGAGATGAAATTTAAAGAAGCACGAGAGGCTTACGAAGTACTTTCTGATTCACGTAAAAGAGCTTCTTATGATCAGTTTAGTCATGCTAATGTAGAGCACTCTTTTGGAGA
Organism: Coxiella endosymbiont of Dermacentor marginatus; assembly: GCF_907164955.1. Lineage (GTDB taxonomy): Bacteria > Pseudomonadota > Gammaproteobacteria > Coxiellales > Coxiellaceae > Coxiella. Next base: position 602,979 of record NZ_OU015521.1, read on the forward strand.
AGGAGTGGGCGGGGGTTTTGGTTTTGGAGATTTAGGAGATATTTTTGGTGATATTTTTGGTGATATTTTTGGAGGCGGGCGGCCTAAACCTCGTGAAAAACAAGGAGCTGATTTAAACTATGATCTTATTCTTTCGTTAGAAGAAGTTGTTCACGGAATTACTCAAAAAATTAAAGTTCCAACTTGGATGAATTGCGGCACATGTAATGGGAGTGGCGCTAAGAAAGGTACCAGACCGATTACTTGCCAGCGTTGCAGTGGGAGCGGAAAGATGCGTATGCATCATGGATTTCTGCAGGTGCAACAAACATGTTCGGTATGTCGTGGGACAGGACAAGTCATTAAAGACTTTTGTCCTGATTGTTATGGTCAAGGTCGTCGTCAGCAAACAAAAACTTTATCTATTAAAATTCCCCAAGGTATTGATACTGGTGATCGTATTCGTCTCTCTGGTAAAGGAGAAGCAGGTCTTTTTGGGGCGTTGCCTGGGGATCTCTATGTGCAAATTCAGGTAAAACCCCATCCCATCTTTCAGCGGGAAGGTAACGACTTACATTCGGAGGTGCCTATTGATTTCGTTACAGCTGCTTTAGGAGGAGAAGTCGAAATCCCAACACTAGATGGTGCTGTACGTTTGATGATTCCTTCAGAAACACAAAGTGGAAAGCAATTTCGTTTGCGAGGAAAAGGCGTGAAAGCATTACAAAGTGGTGAAGTAGGAGATTTGATTTGTCATGTTACGGTAGAAACACCGATAAAATTAAATACGGAACAAAAAGAATCATTAAAGCGTTTTGCTGGGCTATTGGAAAAAGAAGGTAAAAATCATAGTCCGCGTAGACGAAGTTGGTTTGATAGTGTAAAAGAATTTTTTACGACAAAGTAAAGGTGAATTTTCTAGAAATGCTAAAAATAATTAATTACTAAATTGGCTTTCCATTGCATTCAGAATCGCTTATCCTTGGGCGGATCAAAGTTTATTTCAGATTTTAAAAGAGGTATTGCTGCCAAAAAATGAGCGATTTAAATCCGCTTAACGGGCGAAAGCCAGCAATTTTGGCATTAGCTGACGGTAGCTTGTTTTCTGGGTATGCTATTGGAGTAGATGGCCAAACTGCTGGAGAGGTTATTTTTAATACGTCATCGACAGGTTATCAGGAAATTTTGACAGATCCTTCGTATGTGGAACAAATTGTTGCTTTGACTTGCCCTCACATTGGTAATGTAGGAGTTAATATCAACGATCAGGAATCACATCGAATTTGGGTTTCTGGATTAGTTATCCGTGAATTGTCTTCTATTGTCAGTAATTGGCGCGCTGAGCAATCACTTGAAGATTATTTAAAATCTGAGGGAATTGTTGCCATTGCAGGAATTGATACTCGGCGATTGGTTCGCTTGATCCGTAAGCAAGGTGCGTTGCACGGGTGTATTATAGCTGGCAAAGATGCAGATGCCGATCAAGCTCTTAAATATGCCAATGCTTATCTGAGCTCGGAAGGGAGGGATTTAACCAAAATTGCTTCCAGAAAAAGAATACAAACTTGGGTCGAGAAAACCTTAGTTCTTGAAGATAACAATCAAGAAACTGAACAGCAAGGCAACTATCATATTGTGGTTTACGATTATGGTTTAAAACGGCAAATTTTGCGTTTGTTGATAGATAATGGTTGCTCTATAACGGTTGTTCCTGCTCAAACACCCATAAAAGCAGTTTTGGATTTGAATCCTAATGGTATTGTGTTGTCTAATGGGCCAGGTGATCCTGGAGCTTGTGATTATGCAATTTCGGCAATTCAAGAAATTTTAGAAAAGGGCATTCCTTTGTTAGGAATTTGCTTAGGCTTTCAGCTTTTGGTGTTAGCTTGCGGCGGTAGAACAGAAAAAATGAAGTTTGGACATCATGGAGTCAATCATCCCATTCAAAATATTGTAACCGGACGTGTTTATATTACCAGTCAAAATCATAATTTTGTGGTGGATGAAAGAAATTTACCGGATACCTTGGAAGTAACACATCGTTCTTTATTTGATGGTACGTTGCAAGGAATTGCACATACGATCAAGCCAGCGATTGCTTTTCAGGGTCATCCGGAAGCAAGTCCTGGACCTCAGGATATGAGGGGAATATTTAAAGAGTTTATTGAGTTGATAAGAAAAAAATCTCCTCACTTTTAACAATCCTTAAGAAAGAAGTGGAAGGGAGAAAAATGGGGGCACGAGAAAAGCAGTGCACTCATTATGATAAATAACATGCCAAAAAGAGCGGATATAAAAAGTGTATTAATTATTGGAGCTGGTCCTATTGTCATTGGGCAAGCGTGTGAATTTGACTATTCTGGAACCCAAGCTTGTCGAGCCATCCGAGAGGAAGGATGTCGTGTCATTTTGGTGAATTCGAATCCTGTCACTATCATGACAGATCCTGATGTAGCAGATGCTACTTATATTGAGCCTATCAGTTGGGAAGTAATTACCAAAATTATCAAAAAAGAAAAGCCGGATGCAATCTTGCCAACCATGGGTGGTCAAACTGGTTTAAATTGTGCATTGGATTTAGTACGTAAAGGGGTTTTAGAAAAATATAAGGTGCAGCTAATTGGTGCTTCTCGAGAAGCCATTGATAAAGCTGAAGATCGGGCCTTATTTCAAAAGGCCATGGCTAAAATTGGTTTAAAGACAACCCGTTCTGGATTAACTCATTCTATGGAAAAAGCTTGGAAAATTCTAGATAGAGTTGGATTTCCGGCAATCATTCGCCCTTCCTTTACTTTAGGTGGGAGTGGTGGAGGTATTGCATACAATAGGGATGAATTTTTAGAAATTTGCACCCGCGGTCTCGCACTATCTCCTACTAATGAGGTATTAATTGATGAATCTATTGTCGGATGGAAAGAGTTTGAATTAGAAGTTGTACGAGATAAGAAAGATAACTGTATTATTGTTTGTAGCATCGAAAATATGGATCCCGTAGGTATCCATACTGGCGATTCCATTACTATCGTTCCAGCACAGACATTGACGGATAAAGAGTATCAACGCATGCGAGATGCCGCTATTGCAATTTTGCGAGAAATTGGGGTGGAAACTGGTGGCTCTAATGTACAATTCGCGATTAATCCAAACGACGGGCGAATGATTGTAATTGAAATGAATCCTCGCGTATCTCGTTCTTCTGCTCTTGCTTCAAAGGCTACTGGTTTTCCTATTGCAAAAGTTGCAGCGAAATTAGCTATTGGATTTACTTTAGATGAATTGCGGAATGAAATTACAGGTGGTAAAGTTCCCGCTTCATTTGAACCCACAATTGATTATGTTGTGATTAAAATTCCTCGATTCAATTTTGAAAAATTTCCCCAAGCACAGCCTCGACTGACGACTCAGATGAAATCGGTAGGTGAAGTAATGGCTATTGGTCGCACTTTTCAAGAATCCTTACAAAAAGCCATTCGTGGATTAGAGATTGGCGTTTACGGGTTAGAACCTAAAGTAAAAATTGGAGATTCGAAAACCATTGACGAGACGCTTCGTGAAGCGATTAGAAAAGAATTACGCTTTGCTGGTCCTGAGCGTTTGTGGTACCTCGCTGACGCTTTTCGCATGGGTTTTAGTCTAGAAGAAGTTTATAGGAATAGCCAAATCGATCGTTGGTTTTTAATACAAATAGAAGAACTTGTTAGTTTAGAAAAAGCAATAGAGAACACATCTCTAAAAAAATTGTCTCGTGAGGAGTTATTTTATTTAAAACGTAAAGGATTTTCTGATAAGCGTTTAGCTCAATTATCAAAAACCACTGAAGAACAAGTGCGCAATTATCGGCATAAATTAAAAATCCATCCCGTTTACAAGCGAGTGGATACTTGTGCCGCCGAATTTGTTACGGATACAGCTTATCTTTATTCAACTTATGAAGAAGAAGACGAATGTTTTCCAACAAATCGAAATAAAATAATGGTGTTAGGAAGCGGGCCAAATCGAATTGGTCAAGGTATCGAATTTGACTATTGCTGTGTGCATGCGGCGTTAGCTATGCGTGAAATGAGTTATGAAAGCATTATGGTCAATTGTAACCCCGAAACTGTTTCAACAGATTTTGATATTTCTGATCGACTTTATTTCGAACCGCTTACATTAGAAGATGTTTTGGAAATTGTAGCCATTGAAAAACCTAAAGGTGTCATTGTCCAATTTGGAGGACAAACACCTTTGAAACTATCTAGAGCATTAGCAAAGGCAAAAGTTCCTATTTTAGGAACACAACCTGATGCTATTGATCGAGCTGAAGATCGTGAGCGCTTTCAAATGCTGATTCGAGAATTAAATTTACAACAGCCACCCAATGGGACAGTGCGCAGTGTGAAAGAAGGTTTACGTTTAGCAAAAGTATTTTCCTATCCATTAATTGTTCGTCTTTCTTATGTATTGGGTGGACGGGCCATGAAAATTATTTATAGCGAGAAAGAGTTGACTCGTTATATGACTAAAGATGTCATTGTTTCGGAAAATAAGCCTTTACTTTTAGATAGGTTTTTGGATGATGCTATAGAAGTAGACATTGATGCAGTATGTGACGGTAAAAATGTTTTGATTGGTGGGATTTTGGAGCATATCGAGCAAGCTGGCGTTCATTCCGGTGATTCCTCTTGCACTTTTCCACCTCATAGTTTAAGCACAAAAATACAAGATCAACTACGAGAACAAGTCTGTCTAATAGCGAAAGAACTCAATGTGATAGGTTTAATTAATACTCAATTTGCAATTCAGGGAGATGAAATCTATGTGCTTGAAGTTAATCCCCGTGCTTCTCGGACAGTCCCTTTTCTTGCAAAAGCTACAGGTCTATCCCTAACTAAAATTGCGGCTCGCTGTATGGTTAATGTTTCTTTGGAAGCACAGGCTGTGCAGGAATACATTCCTAATTTTTTCTTTGTGAAAAAACCGGTTTTCCCATTCAATAAATTTGCAGGTGTCGATCCTATCTTGGGACCTGAAATGCGTTCTACCGGAGAAGCCATGGGAGTAGGTGAGAATTTTGGTCAAGCCTTTGCAAAAGGCCAGTTAGGTGGTGGGGATGTTATCCCGCGCGGTGGGCGTGCTTTTGTTAGTGTTCGCGATGCAGATAAAGAACGCGCAGTAAAAGTGACCAGTGCTTTAGCAAATTTGGGATTTGAGATTGTTTCTACTCGAGGGACTGCCAAGGTATTAAAAAACGCGGGAATTTTGTGTACGGTGGTTAATAAAGTCACTGAAGGTCACCCTCATATTGTCGACATGATTGAAAATGAACAGATAAATTTTATTATCAATACTACGGAAGGTGAACAGGCCATTGAAGATTCAAATATTATCCGAATTAGCGCAGTCCAACACAAAGTGTGTTATACAACGACATTAGCGGGTGGGGAAGCCACTATTTTGGCTCTGCAGACAAGTGATTCAAATCATCTTCAGCCTCTGCAAGATATTCATCGTCAAAGATGATCAGATACTTTCTTATTGGCTATCCGCTATCCGCTGTTAATATATGATGCTTTCCTATCTGAAGCCTTTCTGATACTGAATCTTGAGTAAGCTTTTAATATACAGAGTAGATTTAGGTCTATTCGGTAGTTTGATTGTGAGTCATATCTAAATTTTAAGAAGAGTTCTGAAGACTAAGCTAGCTAGGAGGCTAAAATACCGTTGTTGAATATAAATTAAATTTATTGCTTCTGGATGCATACTAGAATCTACTTTCTATATTATCAATATTGATATTATAGTATTTATAGCGACCGTATGAATGAGCTTGAATGGCAAAGCAAGCATGTGTGTGTGGTGCTACAGCAGTGCTATACTGGACGTTTTATATTGTTTGAGGTGGTACGATGATGCGAGCGATTGTTCCTATAACTGTAAAAGGTATTGCTAATTTACGATCAGAGTTAGAATTTTTGAAAACGGTCGAACGGCCTAAGATCATTACAGCTATCGCAGAAGCGCGTGCTCACGGTGATTTAAAAGAAAATGCCGAATATCATGCTGCACGGGAACGTCAATCGTTTATAGAGGGACGTATTTTAGAAATTGAATCGAAATTAGCTCACTGTCAGATAATCGATATCTCACACATTCCTAACGAGGGGAAAGTAATTTTCGGAGCTACGGTTACTCTGTTAAATTTAAAAACTCAAACTGAAGTTGTCTATCAAATTGTAGGTGTAGATGAAATTAACTTGAGAGAAAGTAAAATTTCGATATCTGCTCCTTTAGCACGGGCTTTGATTGGAAAATATATTGAGGATGTTGTAGAAGTTAAAACTCCAGAGGGCACAACAGAATATGAAATTTTGAATGTCGAATATCTTTAATCAATTTTCTAGTAAAAATCATTCGTGGCTTACTAATGAAGCACAAAAATAACAAAGCAAGACCTAATGTGATTCTTACTAACTCTTGAAAATTTACTTAATGTCAATCTCGATCTGAGCTTATGATTTCCATTTAATATTACACCCTTGGCTTGGTTGTTGTTTGCGACTAACAGGTTTCCCAGAAAGTATGTTATCTAGTGCTTTACTAAGATCTTTCCCCGTAACAGGAATATCTCTCCCAGGGCTTGAGTCATCGAAACGGCCGTGGTAAATACAAATAAGGTTGTGATTAAATATATAGAAATCAGGGGTGCATTCTGCCTGATAAGCTTGAGCGACTTCTTGAGTTTCATCAAAAAGATAGGGAAAGGAATAATCAAAATTTTTAGCTATAGCTTTCATATTTTCAGGAGAATCCTCTGGGTAATTTTTGATGTCATTAGAATTAATAGCAACAAATTGAATGCTTTTAGCTTGATATTTTTTTGCTATTTCAACCAGTTTTTTTTGAATGTGCTGAACAAAAGGGCAGTGATTACAGATAAACATAACAACTGTTGCGACGTCGGATTTTAGCTGGCTCAATGACTTTTTTTCACTGCTGATAACATCAGTCAAGTTAAAACTTGGCGCTTTCGTTCCCAAAGGGATTATCTTTGAAGAAGTTAAGGTCATTTTTTTCTCCTTATTTTTTATTTCGCTATTTCCAAGATTAATTTCCATTATGTTGATCTTTAAATAAGACCTTACGGAATTAACCATGAATCGTTAATGCACATAATATCTTAAATGAGAGGTGCTCCACCATACTATTTGGATTAATTTTTCCAGTAGAGGCAAATAGCATGAAAAGGAAAATATCCATAAAAATGCGTAATTTTTTCAGACCTCTATTAAAATTTTTACAAAAAAAATGATGTTTGAATAACAAGTAATAGATCAGAAGAGTGGCAATATTTAGATAGATTGGGAATGTTTTCTTTTTTGGTGGCTATAATCATTTGCTTATACGATTAAAAGGAAGAAATAACAGGAAAATGGTTAAGAATATTTATTGACGCCACTAGTCACTTAACATTTAGTTTTGATTTTTATCAGATTACAATATCCTTTTTGTCACCAGAGTAAAGCTCGTTTATATTTAAAAAATCCAAAATTTTGCTTCTAAAAAGATTGTATACTGTTTTTAAAGATAAAGTAGTTGTAGTGATAGATCGAACTGTTGTTAAAATAGATCGAACTGTTGTTAAAATAGATCGAACTGTTGTTAAAACTGAGATCGTAAGAGGGAAGGCGCATAGCAAAGAGAAGGTCGTGAAGTCTATGAACATATAGAGATGAGATAAAGTATAGACTAAACCATAGCAACACAACTAGGGAAAGATAAAGTAACTTACTTTGATTGTAACTTTTAATTCTGATATTAAAAAAATACAGCACTTATAGAGATAATCTTAGATCAAACCATTTTTTTTATCTTGGTATTCTTATTAGTCATACCAGGAAAGTCATTACGCAACAATATTTCAAATGCCAATGCCAGGATATTACGATTGGATTTTTTTAATATACAAACTCCTCTATTTTTTAATTCTTAAAAATGTAGAAACAAAGTACTATTTTTATGAAGTAGTTAGGGTTAGTTCTATTAATGCTCTCAATTGGATTAAGCAGATTTGTTAGCTTTTATTATGATATGAAAGGTGGTCTAAAATACAATTTTAAGCAAAGAAGGTGTGCTCATGAATCAGATAAATATATGTTAGACGCTAACTATGAAAAAAGTAAAATTAAAGAAGATGAAAGTTTTCTAACCTCTGGAAGTCAAAATTCTTTTTATTTACATACTGTTGGAATATTTTTTTCGTCTTTCAGATTTGCATGATATTGTTATTTTGGGCTGCCTATGTATCAGTTCTAGTAAAATAGGGGCGTGAATTGAAAAGTATTCTATTTTATAGAATACACTTAATTAACGAAAATCACCGACGCAAAAGTTTTTATATATTCTCAGAGACGCAATTTCGTGACTTTAAGAATCTATACGGATAAAAGGTATTTGTAGATTAGGAGATAGGATATATAATTATTTAGAGGACCATTTGATTCCTTCGAAAACTGAAGATACCTGGAAATATTTTTATAGAATTTTGCTTTTTTGTAACTTAACCTGAGTAATGAAATTTCGTGACATTTTATGTTCCACATTAGCGACTTTAGATAGATGAAAACGCCCTGCCATTGATAATCATGACTTTCCTCATACTGAATAATAAGCATTTTCAACGGCAGTTTTTTCTAGTACACAGTTTGATCAAGATCTATTTATGAAGCAATATACCGGCACGTCGTAAATAATTAGCTACTGCCCAATAATATTTAAATCCGGGGTGTTTTTTAATAAGTCTAGATAAAATAGGCGCAACACCTCCTAGTTGCTCATGATCAAGAGCATCCTGGGATCCCAATTCTGTAATAAATCGTCCATTCTGATGATGAATTCCTTAAACTGAAGCTACAATCACGTAATATCCCTGATTATGCACAATTTCTTTGACTCTTATCAGGAATCTTTCCTTTTGTAAATGAATTTTTACTATTTTTCAATATAATTATATCTTTTCTTGCTGAGATCGAATAAGAAGTAAAGTTCCATCCCATTCAGAAAAGTAATGTTTCTTTTTGGATTCTTGTGAAGAAGTAACGATTTTTAATCTTCTCCATTGATAACCAGACAAGCTAGGAATAAATTTATCGATACCTTTACTATCCAACCAAGTAATTTCGTGAGGACGGTATAATAAAGTCATTAAATGCTTGGGTGCCAGATGGTAATTAATTGAGCCTATCCATAAGGGTAAGTGAGAGTTTTCGAACCGTAAGCCAGGTTTCCATAACCGAAGCTCGATAATAGTAGTTTCGTGTGGGAGATGTTTGATCATGAATAAAACGGGTGGTTTACCTCGATAAAGCCATGGAAATAAGGGGAGATGACATTCCGGTTTATAGCTTGTAAACCGTCCTAAAGTAGTTTGGACGTCTGTTTTGTTACGGATAGTTTGCCATCCTTTCTGTTCTAATGTTTGTTCGATAGTGCTTAGCTCATCTATCCATTGAATGTTGAGAGGTTGAGCAGGATGGCCGAATCGATTAATTCGGAAAATAGGCACATATCGTAATGGATTTTTCCACCAATCCTCAATAGTAGTTTCTTGAATGGGCCAAATAGGTATATAACGATGAATTAGAATGTGGTATTTTAATTTGCTAAGACCAGCCCACGGAATGGTAATAGCAAAAATTAAAAATATTAACCATTTTAAATTTCCAAAAGCTTTTGGAGGGGTATAGCGTCGATACGAAACAATAATACTTAACAAAATCGCAAACCCAAAGAAAAGACTACCTAAAACATCTTCTAGCCAGTGTGCACCTAAATACAAACGGGAATAGCTTATTAAAATAATTAAAATAGTTACTAAGATATAAGGGATCCAGCGCCATTTTTCAGATATCTGTTGAGCTGTTAAAAAGGCAATAAAACCGAAGATAGGAAGGCTAAGTCCAATATGACCGCTGGGAAAAGAAGAAGAGTAATCTAAAATTAGAAAGCCTGTGGGTCGCGAAGAATAAATTAACTGTTTAGTAAAAAAAATAAAAAACCCTGTTATCAGGGTAACGGCTGTTAAGTGTACGGCGGGACGAAAAAGTTTTTTAACAATAAGAGCGGATATAAGGATTAAAACAATACTAATTATTACCTGGGTATCGCCTAGTACTGTAATAATAGTGAAAAACTTATCAAAGTTTGGAAAACGTAGACTTTGTAAGAAATAAAATAAAGGCTCGTTAAAGCCAGTTGCAGGTCCTGATATCGCAACAACAATAGCTAACAAGAAAAAACAACAAAGGCTTAAAAATGCTAACAGTACCGTAGTTAATTGATGATGATCTGTCGGAATTTTACGGTTAGTAATAAATTGTAATAAAAAGCGCGAAGAATGGTGATAATATAACCACCGCCACAAATAATTGACGATATTATTGATCATGGATACTAAAAAACTAAAAAAATGCTGGATGGCCCAAAAAAGCAGCCAAACTAAAACGATAATAGCTAATCCTGTTAATATAAATGTAGTGGTTACGTGATGGGGTAATCGTAAGGACACCGTACCGATAAGCACTCCTGGTAGCAAATAAGCAGTTGCCCAAAATATTGCTGAAGGAATAGCTGCAAAGAGAAAGCGAAGCCAACCCATTTTCAAAAGACCTGCAATTAACGGAACGGAACTTCTTACAGGTCCGACAAAACGACCAATTAAGATACTTTTTCCTCCATGTTTTTCGAATAAAGTCTCTCCCACTCTTAACCACTGAGGATATCGTTTAAAAGGCCAGATCAGCCGAAGGTGTTCATTATAATATTTTCCTATAAAAAAACCGACAGTATCCCCAAATAATGCGCCTGCTGCAGCCCAAGATAAAGTAGCATTTAACGAAATCATTCCGCGACCTACCAAAATACCAATGATCGACATAGTAATAGAACCAGGGATAATAGTCCCAATTAAGGGCAAGGATTCAGTGAACGATATAAGAAAAGCAAACAATATACCCATATAGACGTGAGCTTGTAGATAATGACTAATTTGCGTGAGATAATGCTCAATCATCGATTATTTTTATTTTGCTATCCAAAAAAAGATGAGAAAATTTATAAGAATATATCTTATAAGAAGATATCCCCTTTCATCTGTAAATCAGCATGATACGAAGAACGGACTAATGGGCCACTGGCGACATTAGTAAATCCTAAATTTTTTGCAAGTTTGCCTAATTCAAGAAACTCTTGAGGTTTTACATAGTGATCGACGCGCATGTGATAACGAGTAGGCTGCAGGTATTGACCAAGTGTTATCATATCAACATCATGTTTACGTAAATCTTGCATCACAGTTTCTACTTCTTCACGCCTTTCCCCAAGGCCTAACATCATACCAGATTTAGTAGGAATTCCAGGAAAGCGCTTTTTAAATTTCTGTAATAAGGTTAACGAACATTGGTAGTCCGCGCCTGGTCGAGCTTGCTTATATAATCGAGGAACTGTTTCAATATTGTGGTTAAAAACGTCCGGCAAACCTCCAACAAGAATATCTAAGGCTTTTTCCATTCGTCCACGAAAATCAGGAACTAAAATCTCAATTTTAATATCCGGATTTTTTTCACGCACAGCCTTAATACATTGGACATAATGTGAAGCCCCTCCATCTCGTAGATCATCTCGATTCACTGATGTAATAACCACATATTTTAAAGCTATGAGATTTATGGTATTTGCCAAACTAATAGGTTCCTTAGGATCAAGAGGGTTAGGGCGTCCATGTCCTACATTACAAAAACTACAGCGGCGTGTACATTTATCACCCATAATCATGAAAGTAGCAGTATTATGACTAAAGCACTCATTTAAATTAGGACAAGAAGCCTCTTCACAGACTGTCACCAGTTGATTATCTCGAAGTAATTTTTTCAGTTGTTTTTGTTTATTATCAGTAGATAAACGAATTCGAATCCAACTGGGTTTGCGAAGCGGATTATCAGTAGCTTCGATTTTAATAGGAATGCGTGATAGTTTCTCTTTTCCGCAAGCTTTCTGAGTTGGATCATATTTTGACATTGATAAAGGACTCCAACGTATTTTCTATTTTGATGAGAGGCTGATTATATCCAAAATTCTTTAGAAGAGGTAAAATAATTGCCTGACGAACTGAAGATAAATTAATATCATTCACGTAATTACATACCTGTGTCATAGTTAATCCCTTAAATCCACAAGGATTAATATAAGTAAATGGAGTTAAATCCATCACTACGTTAAATGCTAGTCCATGATAGCTATATCCTTTGCGTACGCGAAGACCAATGGAGCATATCTTTTCTTCTTCAATATATACTCCAGGAGCTGATTCCTTTCCTTTAGCATTGATGCCAAATTGTTTTAAAGAGTCAATAATGGTATTTTCAATAGCACGTACAAAAGATCGAGTCTTAAGTTTGAGACGATTAAGGTCAAACAACAGATATATCATAAGCTGTCCTGGTCCATGGTAGGTAACTTGGCCACCTCGATCACATTGGATAAGAGGAATCTCATGAGTATTCAACACATGTTCTGGTTTACCAGCTAGTCCTTGTGTAAAAACAGGAAAATGTTCTAGCATCCAAACTTCGTCTTTGGTATTAGAGTCTCTTTGAGAAGTAAATACCTGCATGGCTTTCCAAACAGGTAGATAAAGCATTAATTGATTAAACTGGCGAATAATAACATCCACAGCAGTATTTTACTCAGGATAAAATATAAAGACTAGATCATAAAGAGAACAGGTGCTTTCAAAGAAAAGATGAGACAGATAAAGAATAACTTTTCCGCTCTAAAAATATTCTGAGAAAATACTCAGAATATTTTTAGAGCGGAAACATAAGTAATTAACAATATTTTAAAAATCAGAGCCATAACGCAACTAAACACTTTTGATTATATCTTGTAATCCTTAACTATATAATAGTAAATAGAATGACCTTAGAGAAAAAACACCAAAACTCAAATAATTAATCTAAATAATTAGTAAGATAATATAGAAGAGAGAAAATTTTTGAAGAAAAAGTAGATACACTGGATCACACATACAATCTGGTAATTTGGAACAACCAGTGATGATATTAATTAAATAAAAAAGAAATCAATAAGCTCGCGTTAATCTCAGTACAAAAATACCAATGATAATAGCACTCTCATGCACAAGGAAGAATTCAACTACAAAGTCAAAAGAGTAATGACAATACAATATCTGACAAAAAAGAAACTTTTGAAGTCCATAATGACTTCAATGAAGCGAGAATCAAATAATAATGAAAATAAAAAATCTCAGCGAATAGCAAAGCAATTTCTATTGCGCTATTTTTTCCTTAAACTCTCAGCCTACAATGAGTTTAAAATTTTTCAGTCCAATAGATTATCCGAGCCCAATTTAACAGTAGAATTGAGAAAATGAGCCCCCTCAGGGTGTTAAAAATCATCAACCGGTTGTAACATACTTTCAACAGGGTCCTGTAATTAAAAACAATAGTGTATAGTAATGTTTCCTCTTTACTACAACTAAAATATATGTGGATTTTCTACTTTGGATATCAGTTATGAAGCTAACTATCTTTTACCTTCCTAATAACTTCCTTCTTAAATTCTGGCCAATCACGTGTATTTAAAAAGTCAAGATTTGACAAATTGATAGATGGACTTACTTCAGTCGTATTAGCAACGAGCGTTTAACGTAAATGCTATTTCTGGTATCCGATCCGAACTACATCTCAGGGCTACTACCCTGACTATTTATTGTATCTGAATATTACTATTTGTAGGAACATAATAATCTTTCCATTAGTCGAAAATATGTATGTTTCTACCACGTGTACCTCTCTGGTTTGGTTGGCAGCCTCTTTAGTACTATAATAAACAAAGGTGAAAATTTTTTTAGATAAACCACTCGGATAGTTTAATTGAATCAAGAGGTCTTTCAATTAGTGTCGTGTCCCAGTGGTAACGTCTTCCTTTGGAAAAATCATTTCCGATTTATTTAAGATTAGGTTTTAATATAATTTCCAAGGTTCTGTTAGTAAAAAAAGAGTTTTAATGCTCCTTTATAATGTTTTGTTAAAGATCCACTTAAAGAATAATGCAATATGGTCCCATATTCGAGATAATGGGCTTGCTATAGGATCTTTTTGCAATGCAATTAAAGATGCGGTGATAATTGGTTTTTCATTGAATGTAATATTAATCACGCCGTAAGATTGGCCTTTTTTTAATGGAGCTTGTAAATAAGATTCTAAAAATTGTATAGTGGCTTTTAAATTTTTTTTATCACTTGTAGGAAAGGTAACATATAAAGAATTTGCTAAACCAAAAGCAACACGTTTCTTTTTACCAAACCAAATTCGTTTTTGAGTAATTGGTGCATAGGCATCGAATAGTCGTTGCGTTTGATAAAAACGAAATCCGTAATTCAACAAAACTTCGGAATTATCCATACGATCACTATCGGTGGGTGCACCTAACACTACAGAAATTAATCGCATCCTTCTGCGCTGCGCGGATGCGATTAAACAATAGCCTGATTTTTCGGTATACCCCGTTTTTAAACCGTCTACAGAATTATCACGCCATAGTAAACGATTGCGACTTGGTTGCTTAATATTATTATAAGTTAACCATTTTTCAGAAAAGAAATGATAATATTCGGGAAATTCTTTGATAAGAGCGCGGGTTAAAAGAGCCATGTCATAAGCAGTAGAGTAATGATGAGCGTTGGGTAATCCTGTCGAATCCACATAATGCGAATTTTTCATTCCAATGCGCTGTGCCACTTGGTTCATCATTTGAACAAAGGTCTGTTCTGTTCCTGCAATATATTGGGCTACTGTCACGCAGGCATCATTTCCGGAAGCAACAATAATTCCCTTAATGAGAGAATTAACTGGTACGTATGAGCCTTCTTTTAAAAACATACGAGAACCGCCTGTTTTCCATGCATTAACACTAACTGCTACTTTATCATCTAAATGTATTTGTTTGTTCTTAAGTGCCTGAAAGGTTAAATAAAGTGTCATTAATTTGGTTAAACTTGCAGGCTGTAAGCGCTGATTCATATTTTTTTCAGCAATAACAGCTCCGGAATTGACATCCATTAATACGTAACCTTTCATGTTTAAATTGGGCAAAATAGGTGTTAAGGAATGTAGTGTTTCTGGTGTTGAGTTCGTAGCGTTTTTTGATAAATTTAATTTTTTTTGAGTGGTGATACTATTTAGGTTAGCTGATAAAACAGTAATCATTCCAAAAGTAATAGATAAGCCGATTACATAAAAAAAAATAACTCTTATACGTGAAGACAAAAACTTCATGTCAGGTTTCCTCAAGCAGGTAGTTTTATTGGATTTTGAAATCCTATCGCATTTTACACTTATAAAAAAGGGACATAAAGCCCCTTTTTTATAAGTGAACGTTTTTCTCCTTAGAATCTAATTTAAGTTTAGAATCTATAAGTCAGACCTACTATAGTTGAATTCAAATTGGGTAGGTAATTAGGACTGCTAATGGGGTCTTTTCCAAAAATACGGGAATAGGAAACATCAACAGCTAGGCTAGGAGTGAGGTTATAACCAATACCAGTACCTACTTTAGGTCGAACAAGATCCCTAGAACTTGCTTTCCAGAAGGTTATTGGATGATTACCAAATTTTGCCTTTAAAGCACTATTGTTTTCGTGAACGTAAGCAACCCCACCTTCTACAAAAGCATAGAAATTATTGAAAGGGATATTCGCTTTGCCCATCAAGTCGAAAGCATATAAGGAAGTCTTAGTCGTTTCTGTAGAACGACTTTGGCTTAAAGGATTATCTTTGGTCAAAGGTTGGAAAGTCAAAGTTCGGTAAATTGGATGATACCCACTAAGACCAGTTTCAATACTAAAATATTGGTTGACGTCATATCCGGCAATAATATGACCTTTAAATCCAGAACTTTTTTTATCGTCGCCGCTCAGTGTAGGCCGAACACCGAGTGGGGCTATAATTCCAGCTGGAAAACCAATAACTCTATTATCTTTAGGGTCAGCCCAACTGTAGCCCCCCTCGCCACGAACATAAAAGCCAGTGCTATTGGAACCCGATGAATCCATCGAATCAGCTAAAGCACCAGTGCAAAGACCAAAAGTGGCAACAGCTGTCGCGCCGATTGCAATTTTTTTCAACATAAAAATTATTCCTCTTTTTTACTTATTTTTTACTTAATTCGTAACATGAACACCCATCCAGAACCAGTGCTGGATTAAACGAAGATCCGTCAGGCATAAAACACCAAAGGAAAGGAAACGATACAACATTTCCTTAACGAGATCCATCAGGGACATAATTCTAATAAATAAGCTACAGATGTGTCAATACGCTTTGGAATTTTTCAGAATTTTATTTAATGTTAATTTTTTTATTAAGAGAGATCTTTTATATAGAGAAATTCTAAAGTTTCTATTTAGAACCAGTATGTTATGTATTTATTAAGAAGTAAATTCAAATTATCGAAATTGAGACTTTATTTTATAAAGAATTAGATTACATATCGTGTAGTCGACCGTGCTCACAATTTAATTTTTTGCTATGAAAGTGTTTTAGTTTATGATTCACCTTAATATGTGCTACATTCAGCCTCATTAAGTTGCTTTAAAATACGTAACTGGCTGGTGTAAATAATTTCTTACATTTCCAGGAAAGTTTTATTTCCGTTTTGTTTTCTCTTTATTGAAGAAGAGAAAACGAACTAAACCAAACTGTAGTTAAAACCCAAGAATCGTAAGACAGTTTAGAGTAAATAAAGTAATTGCTTAGGATAACCCATGTGGAATTAGGAATTTCTGAAAATAGATCCGATAACATAATCGATGACAACTACCGAGAAAGTATTTAAGTAGGTATTATCTCGAATGCGGTTATATAATAATATTCTTAGAAAAGCATTATCCAAAGTTCTTTAGTTAATTTCAACTTAGCTTTAAGTTCCGATAAAACTTGGTTGACTAAAATCATAAAATTATCGATTCTTTAAAATAGTATGAGGATTAATTATGGCTATTGAACAAACTTTATCAATTATTAAGCCGGATGCGGTTTCTAAGAATGTAGTCGGCGAAATTTACACACGTTTTAAACAATATCACCTTAAAATTGTTGCAGCAAAAATGCAACATTTGAGTGAAAAACAAGCAAAAGCATTCTACGTCGTTCATAAAGAACGTCCATTTTACAGAGAATTAGTTAAGTTTATGATCCGGGGTCCAATTATGATTCAAGTGCTTGAAGGTGAGAATGCGATTGCTAAAAATCGTGAGCTCATGGGAGCCACTGACCCTAAAAAAGCAGCACCTGGGACTATTCGAGCTGACTTTGCGGATTCTATCGATGCCAATGCTGTGCATGGTTCTGATAGCCAAGAGACAGCAAAAGAAGAAATTTCTTTTTTTTTCAAGCCAGAGGAAATTTTTTCAAGTTTTGAGTATTTAAATGCTTGACTTTATCTCAACATATCGAAATCGTATTAATCATCAACTGGAAAATTTACTACCGGCTCGCACACAATCGCCTGAACGTTTACATCAAGCAATGCATTATACTGTTATGTCTAAAGGAAAACGATTACGTCCGTTGCTAACATATGCAACGGGACTTTGGCTTGAAGTTGAGCCCATGAAAATGGATAATGTGGCTTGTGCTATCGAACTCATTCATTGTTATTCATTAGTTCATGATGATTTACCGGCAATGGATAACGATAATTACCGTCGAGGTAGACTCAGTTGTCATAAAGCTTTTGATGAAGCAACAGCTATATTAGTCGGAGATGCTTTGCAGTCATTGGCTTTTGAAATATTAGCCAGAGAAAATAATTCTCGTTTAATAGCTACTTTAGCGCACGCTTCCGGTTCTTTGGGTATGGCTGGTGGCCAACAACTCGATTTAGCTGGAAAAAATGATGAAAATGTTCATCAATTAAAAACCGGTGCTTTATTTCGCGCAGCTGTCGAATTAAGTGCGCTTTGCGCAAAATGTTCAGATGGAAAACTAATTCAGCAATTGCGTGAATTAGGTACAACTGTTGGGTTAATTTTTCAATGGCAAGATAATTTAGCTGATCAAGTTCAATTGGAGGCAAAAACACAAAATTTTATTAGTGAAAATATTGCTTTTTTATTTAAAAAAGCAGAGCAATTAATAGCTAATTTAGATGGAGATGTCACTTTTATTAATTTAATAATTAATTCCTTACGACGAATTTCCTCTCAAAGTTCTTAAATCAATTTTTAGGTTTATTCATTAGGTTGTTTATCTATGATAGGTTTATCTAAGGGTACGGGTAGTCATTAAAGTGCTTCTCGAGTTAATCCTTCAGTTCGTGTAATGTTCTTCCAAAAAATCTACTTTTTTTATGCATTAGTGGTTTCATTATTTTCTTTTTTTGATATTTTACCCTTTAAAAAACAGATTTATTTTTCATTTAGGGTGAAAATACTCATATAAGATAGTTCCATTTGAAGTTTCAAGATGATCTTTTCTAAAAAATAAAAATCGGGAAGTCAGTCACAAATTAGGAATCTATCGATCATTTTATTACACCTAATACATACATCTACATCTTTAAAGTAGCTCTCAAAATGAACTTATATAATCTTGCACAATATTATGAATTCAAAGGTTTGAGGACAGAATACTTTTGGAGGGAAGTTATACTGTCCACTATGAAGCTTTTAGTTTACTTAAACTAGATTAGATTAGTAGAAAAATAGTAGCAATAATAATAATCACTTGATACAATTCTCTAATTTTCTTCTTATCAAATTCGATGTATGACGATAACTGCCTGTGTGTGAGTATTATCTAGTTTTGTTCTTAAAATGCAATATTCTCTATCTAGAACCACGACTTTTTTCCAATTTGGAATTTAAGAATGTGTACAGTAGTGTTTTAAATGCTGTTTCTATTTCTCGAAGGTAGTGCTTTATTTAAGTTCTTCCATCTATGAAAAGTATGAATTCATTAATCATCTTAAACGCAGAGATTACTTCACCATCTGGTTTTTCTTTAGGAAATTTCCGCATACTCTTATCATTTACTGAATTGTTCTATCTTCTGAAAGCAGTCAACAATTCTCATCGAGAAAGGTAAATTTTGTTGATAAAAAGATTATTAATATCAGTAGCATTTTTTAATTTTTAATTCATTTAAGGATTTTTTGATCTAGTTTTTATAAGATTTAATGACAAACTGGTTTTCCATTAAGAAAACGAATAATAAATTAAAAATGATATGAGCGATGAAAATACTCACGTAGTAAATGAGACAGTTAATTTGATATGTTATTTCCATGTCCTAAACTTAATTACTTTGAAATTAAAATCAATTTGAGTGCTTCACATTTAATTAGTTAGAATTGTTATCCAGAATTATGATTGCATACAGTGAAAACTAGGTAATTAGGTGTTGATTCGTAATAAAAGGTACAAAAACATCCCACTCAAATATAGTTAATCGTTGATTATATATATTATGTAGCTTAAAACTTAAGATATAGTAGAACAAATTCGGATACATAATCTCTCTATATTCTATATTCTATTTGTTTAAGACTTTATTAAATATTTAAAAATGATAGAAAAGATTAATCTTTTAAATTTAAACGAGGACGCACTTAGAAAGTTTGTAATCTCCTGTAGTCAGCCAGCTTATCGTGCAACTCAGCTCTTACAATGGATCCATCAGAAGATGGTAATTGATTTTTCCTTGATGACGAATTTTAGTAAGGCATTCCAACTCCAATTAACTAAGAAAGCTGTAGTGAATCTACCAGAATTGGCATTGGAGCGTATATCCCAAGATGGTACCCATAAATGGTTATTTCGTTTAGATGATAATAATAAAATAGAAACTGTGTTTATCCCTGGCCATAATCGAGGAACTTTATGTGTTTCCTCCCAGGTGGGATGTGCTTTAAATTGCAGCTTTTGTGCTACAGGAAAAGAAGGATTTAATCGCAACCTTACATTAGATGAAATTATTGGGCAGGTTTGGTTAGCTACCCGGATTTTAAAAATGAAACCTTTCTACAAGATTACCAATGTAGTTATGATGGGAATGGGTGAACCGTTATTAAATTACGATTCTGTATTGGCAGCCATGCATTTGATGATGCTTGATCATGCATATGGCTTATCTAAGTATCGGGTAACTCTCAGTACGTCCGGAGTCATTCCTGCGATGCAACGTCTGTGCCGAGAAAGCCCAGTTTCTCTAGCTGTTTCTCTTCATGCTCCAAATAAAGAATTGCGAGATATTCTTGTTCCGCTTAATAAAAAATATCCCTTGCAGAAATTAATTCCTCTTTGTCGGGATTATTATCCTCGTGAAAGTAAGCGTTGCGTAACCTTCGAATATGTAATGATTAAGGGAGTTAATGATAGACTCGAGGAAGCACAACAGCTGATTCAATTATTGTCGAATGTACCTTGTAAAATAAACTTAATACCTTTTAATTCATTTGAGGGAACTCATTATCGCTGTTCCACTGAAATAACTATTACTACTTTTCAAAAAAAGTTGATAAAATCAGGATTTAATACGCGAGTTCGACAAACGCGGGGAAACGAGATTGCAGGCGCTTGTGGTCAATTGATAGGCCAATTTCAAGATCTCACGGGACGTTATCAACGCTGGCTTAAAACTTAGATTTATCTTTTCTGAAGAATAAAAATCTCTGATTAAAGCGAAGAATAAAGTAGCTTAGAATAGAGCTAGCATCTTTAAAACTTATAAAATACATAAATCCTTTTTTCAAGGATAATATGTTTCTAGATAGTCATTAACTCAGGTATAATGCGGATTAAGTATTACCTAGGAATGCTGGTCTATAGAAGGAAACCGTAATTGAAGACACAGAGATTAATACCAAATTATCTAACTAATTATTAAAACATCAGGAACTTTATTGTGTGAGGCCCACCAAAATAAGAACTTCAAGCACGACAATATAGCGAGACAAATGCATTTAAGTGTTCAGTGGGTAGAAAATCTAGAAAAGGATGACTATTCCCAAGCTCCTGCTTTAATTTATGTAAGAGGCTATTTACGTGCCTATGCTCGCTGTGTTGGACTTAGATCTGAAAAGATTATGACCGCATTTGATGCCTTAGCTTTAAATGAAGAATTTGAACAAATTAAAGTTCAGGAAGAAAAATCAGTAAAACATCAATCAGTTCCCGTAATTTCGCACTCAAGTCGGATGATTAGCCGAAAGATGACTCGTTGGATTACTTTTCTAATTTTAGCTATCTTAATTGTATCAGTTGGTATTTGGTGGCAAGAAAAAAAACGTTCGATGGAACAGATACAATTTGTTGTGGCACCGACAGGGGTTACCTTTGAAAGAAATGATTCATGAATCAACACCACCTGTGACGTCAACAATAAAAAATAAAATTATTTTTTCAAGGATGGATCATTGACAGGAACGATTAAAGCTATTCGAGGGATGAAAGATATTCTCCCTGACGAAATACCTTATTGGTCTTTCCTTGAGAAAAAGTTTCGCAAACTTATTACTTCTTACGGTTATCGTGAAATCCGCTTACCCATAGTAGAGCAAACTGCTTTATTTAAGCGTACTATTGGTGAAGCTACAGATATTGTAGAAAAAGAAATGTACACTTTCTTAGGCCAAAATGGAGAAAGTTTCACATTACGCCCGGAAGGAACCGCCAGTTGCGTTCGAGCAGGTATTCAAAATAGTCTTTTTTACAACAAAATCCAAAGATTGTGGTATATAGGGCCTATGTTTCGTTATGAAAAGCCTCAAAAAGGCCGCCGCCGTCAATTTTACCAAATAGGTATAGAAACTTATGGAATAGCAAATCCCGCTATTGATGCTGAGTTAATTTTAATAGGTCGTCGCCTATGGAAATTACTTGGTTTAGAAAAATACATTACATTAGAATTGAATACGTTAGGAACACAGCACTGTCGTTTACACTATCAAGAAAGACTAATTCATTATTTGAAGTCACGAAAGACAGAATTGGATGAAGACAGTCAACGGCGTCTGATTATTAATCCTTTGCGAATTCTAGATAGTAAGAACCCTGCTATGAAATCTATTATTGAAGGAGCACCAAAGCTTCTAGATTATTTGGATGATGAATCTCGTCGTCATTGGGATCAATTAAAATCTTTCTTAGATCAAGCAAAGTTTTCTTATATTGTAAATCCTAACCTAGTTAGGGGTCTTGACTACTATACCCATACTGTTTTTGAATGGGTGACTAGTCAATTAGGTACTCAGGGTACTGTTTGTGCAGGAGGACGTTATGATGACCTAGTTGAACAAATTGGAGATCATCCAATGCCAGCAGTTGGGTTTGCTGCCGGTTTGGAACGAATAATATTATTACTGCAAGCAACACGTGAATGTGCCCTTCATTCTGATATTTATCTCTTAGCAGACGGAAAGCAAGCAGTAGAGCGGGGATTAATAGTCGCAGAACGCCTTCATGATGCTTTACCTAATTTGATTATAGAAACCCATCTCAGCGGTGGTAGTTTTAAAAGTCAATTTAAACGTGCTGATAAGAGTGGTGCAAAATGGGCACTAGTTATTGGTAAAGAAGAGATAAAAACGAATAAAATAACCATTAAACCTCTACGTAAGACTTTACCACAACAACAACTTAGTGAAAATGAATTAATAGCTTATTTACATGAAAAAATTTATGTGAATAAACAATCTAACTGTTCGAACAGTTAGATAATTAAATTATGGAATATCTTCCAATAAAGAACAAATTGAAATTATTAAACAATGATGACATAATCATCCCGGTTTCTGTTTCTATCGCGCTGTTAGAATTTTAATTGGTTTGTATTAACAGGTGTGTCGGCATCATCATTAGCAAAGATGGATCCATAAAAAAGCTTCATATTTTTGAAAAACATGCGATTATCAAATACTGACAAGCTAAAACAAATCAATTAATAAATCAGATTATTAAAATTATCCAAGAACCACTTTTTTAGCTATTTCTTTCTTGAACTAAACGTCAAGAATGCGGTGTTCGTTCTGGATTGTCTTTCTTTATTGGCAGCAAGTTTGAAAGCGATTAATGATTTTATGTTAGCTTAATTAGTGAAAATATTAAAGATAAGTATTTATGCAGTAATAAATAAAGCAGATACCGAAAATTTTATAAGCATCACAATAGATCTAATCTATTGAAATTGAGGGTTCTTATTTATAAATTAAGAATATCCAGCTAAAGAAATCAAGTGTATCTCTTCATGAAGAGATCTTTCCACGTGGGGTAAGGAATATAAACATGCTTCCAGTTATTGCCATCGTTGGTCGACCTAACGTTGGTAAATCGACATTATTTAACTACTTAACAAAAAGCAAAGTAGCATTAGTGGCTGATATTCCTGGAGTCACGCGGGATCGTCAGTACGGGAGAGTAACAATCGGATCTCAACGTATCTTGATAGTGGATACAGGAGGGCTAGCAGATTCAGAAGAATCCGCTATAGCAGTTCTTGCAGAAACTCAAGTGAATCAAGCAATTGAAGAATCAGACTGTGTTTTATTTTTGGTAGATGCAGCAGTAAGTCTTACTTCTATCGATGAAATTATAGCTAATCGGTTGCGCAAAAAAAATAAAAGAATCTTTCTTGTAATTAATAAAGTAGATAGAACTGAAGCAGAAACGACTCGAAGTGAATTCTATCGATTAGGTTTTAGTGAACTTTATTTGATTTCAGCAAAAAAAGGTTATGGAATCAATCGGTTAATGACGAATATTCTCGGTAAGTTGATGTTAGAAAAAAAAATTGCGGGAAAAGAAGTTGAAAAAGAATTAGGAATTAAAATTGCGTTAATTGGCCGGCCGAATGTAGGAAAATCTACTATTGTTAATAGACTGTTAGGTGAAGAACGTGTCATTGTCTATGATCAACCAGGAACGACCCGAGAAAACATTTATATTCCTTTTATTCAAGGAAATAATAAATACACGTTAATTGATACGGCGGGTATTCGCAAACGAGCGAGAATTCACGGACAAGTAGAAAAATTTTCAATTATTAAATCAATGCAAGCTATGTATGTTGCTGATGTTATTATTTTTGTTTTAAATGCTCATGAAGGTATAAGAGCACAGGATTTACGATTATCAAATTTAATAATTGAGACAGGTGCACCATTAGTGATAGCTATTAATAAATGGGATTGTTTAGAGAACAACAAGCGCAAACAAGTAAGGCAAGATATTAACCGACGAATGTCTTTTATAGATTTTGCTTGCTTTTATTTTATTTCCGCGTTAAAAGGCAAAGGGATGGGAAAATTATTTCAAGCAATTGAGGAGTCATACCAATCGACTCATCAGAAATTAACCACGAACCAATTGACAAAAACTTTGGAAAAAGCAGTTTCAGAACATAAATCACCATTAGTAAAAGGGCAGCGAGTGCGTTTGCGGTATGCGCATCTTGGCAGTCGCCGTCCGCTAACCATTGTTATTCATGGTAAAAAAACTCAATCCCTTTCTCAATCGTATTCTCGCTATCTTGCTAATTATTTCAGAAAAACATTTAATTTTATCGGGGTTCCAATTCACATCAAATTAAAAACCGATCCTAATCCTTATGAGGAAGTACTACCTAACGTCTAGGTTTTGCATTTTATGTAAAAAAAGTCCCTGCCAATTTTCTACACGATTGAGGTACATTAGCCTAATCGCTATAAAACTTTCAAAGATTACTATTTTTGTAGAGTACGTGAATTAGAGCTTTTTTGAATATTTGAATCAATTTAGCAAAAGAGAGATCATTACAAAGCATAAAGTATTAATTAACAATATTTAAAGAATACTCAAATAAATAATTAATTTTAAATAATACCAGTTCTTCACTTAATTTTTCTTTAGGCAACACCTGAACGCTCAGCATAGGGTGGGTTTTGTTAAGAAAGGTGAAACTAAGACTAAAGTCTTATTAAACAATGATAATCAGAGAAAATGATAAGTGATGTGAGATAGGGTCTAATAAAATAAATATGTATCTAAAATCAATCAACGTAACGCTAATAGATAAAGTAGTAATTTCTACTAAATGAGTAAATAATTTAGATAAATAAAGATATTAAATGAATTTATAAAAAACAAAGTGCGTCCATAATTATGGATATACTTGCTGTAATAACTAATTAACATGTAATAAATAAACGTTTATGAAAATAATAAAAATAACTAGGAAGGTTTTTGACTTTATTTTTTACAGACCAAAAAAAATTATCATTGGAAATAACACCTATGATCAATAAAGTTAAGTGTTTTTAGGGAATTTTATTCCTATAAATTTCCTCCGATTAATCCTACAGTTAATATGATCAGTATAAAAGCTAATAAAATAAGACTATGAGTATTTTCTTTTTCACATCTTTTTCTATAAATAAATGAGTTACAATCATGATAGTAATTATAGGTTACATTAAGCCCAGAGAAGATATCGGTTAGGTGTAATAACTCGATCAGAAACAAAGTCCGAAACTGCAATCAGTCCAAAAGATGACAGCTAAATCTTTTCAGATCCATAAAAGAGCTATTTAGCTATGGCTATGATCATTAGAGTAATAGGAACAGAGCATCTAATCCTTGTAGAAATACGACCGATGATCACAGTGGTGCGTTTCTGCGCCAATGCAAATCAAGAGATTAATAATAAAAACGAGGTTCGTAAAAATATATTTTAACGATTAAAGAGATTACCGAGTTGACTCCCTAACCATCTAATTTCAATAAATAGGTATCTAAAATAGACAGCTTCTATATTCTTCTATAGTAAGGAGAATTTTATTTCCGCGATAGTACTTAGATCGAAGACAGATAAACAGTTTTATATTAATGGACTTAAATAAAGGATAAACCGCTTTTTTTCTTGAAGAAAATAATTAGAATTTACAAATTGGTTATTCTCAGGAATGAGATTAATTTTGATATGAGACATATCTAGGAATGCAATAACACTTTTAATGTTCTTAATATGAAGAAATGATTGATAAAATAATCAAAAGTGAGCTTATGAATATTTTATTGAGTAGGGATTCTCATTAAGTTCTCTATAAAAAGTGAGATGAAATCTTTTTTGAGACATACTAAACTTGCAAATTCACTGTATATTTACGATGTATATTTACGATAGTATCTAAAATTTTAGAGTTAAATATTGAATTAAACAGTTTTCAGTGCACTTTAGTGAACTCACTTTTAAAGTTGTGAAGGTTTCTTTAATCAACGGCAAAAGATGCATCTCGCAGAACACAATCAGTTACGGGCAAACTACCTAATTAGATCAAAATACTCTGCAATTAAAAATAATTTATCAAAGCCTTAAAATGCAAGTCTCTCTTTTTGAGAGGCAGCTGTTATGTGCAATATCATCTTTTTTTAAGTCTATTATTTTAAATTAGCTAAATTTAAAATTACCTCTGAAATCGGCATCTAATTAACGAACTGGGGCAATCTGGATTCTATCAAGCTCTTGTAATTTGTTACGATGAATGTAGTCTTTACGATGATTATTATCTTGTAAAGACCAATGGGAATTTCGCTGTTAACTTTATAATCCTTTTCATAGAAGCACGTTTTACTTATAAAATCTTTTGAGAAAAACAATTTCTAAATAAGGTGTTGATTGAAGATGGCTAAACTACTAGCGTTTGAAACAGCCACGGCTGCTTGTTCAGTTGCCCTATGGCTAAATGGAGAAATTACTCAAAGATTCGAAATTGCTCCGCGGAGACATTCAGATATTCTTCTAAATTTAGTTGATGAATTACTGAGTAACGCCCAAATAAACCTGAAAAACCTCGATGCAATTGCTTTTGGGTCTGGGCCAGGAAGTTTTATGGGTGTTCGTATTGCTACAGGGGTCGCACAAGGAATCGCTTATGGAATTGATCTTCCAGTTATCCCCGTTTCAACTTTACAAGCGTTAGCCCAGGCAGCTTATCAACAGATAAATAGTGAGCAAGTGATTGCTGGTTGGGATGCACGAATGGATGCTATTTACTGGGGTGTTTACCAAGCAGATAAAAAAAGAATTATGCAAGAGATTATTGGTGATCATATGGACCATCCAAGGAATATTCAATTTCCGAAAGGAGCAAGAATGATAGGTGTTGGAAATGCATGGTCCGTATATCGATCCTCTCTGCCATCAGATTTCCAGTTCACAAAGGAGAATATTTATCCTGACGCCACTTCGGTAGCATTGATTGCTCAGCAGAAATTTAAGAAAGGCAATATTCTGTTACCTAAAAAAGCGGAGCCCACGTATATTCGTGAAGAAGTGACCTATCCCTCTTCTCAAAGAAAGAGATTTTAAGTTCCATGTAGGATGGAGAAGATGAATTTTTCAGAATGACAATACGCTTTTTTTATCAAGGATAAAGGATTTTGAATAAAGAATAAATAATTGTTTAATTTATTAATAGATTCTTGTTGTTCTTCGTCTAAATTTTTTTTTAAAAAATCAATCTCTTTTGTAGCGTCGTTTCAAGTGAATCAGATTTTTCATTGATAATCAAATTATGTAAGAGATTCTAAATAATGCTTAATTGTGATCTTAAATTTAGAACTTTTTAAGATAAATAAATTTTTATTGATAATCACAGGATTATGAAAAGATGAGGTTATCTACTTAGTCGCTGTTTAATCACTGTTTATTTTTGTTTGCTAGCTGGAAAGAATCGATTGGATGACAAATGTGATGAAGGTAGTGTCCAAAGGCAAATAATAGCACAATTGATTGAATTTCACCGAGCTTTTGGATGATATAAGTGATTTCTAGAATCGTTTTTCCTTTGGATATTCTTTGGTAGTTGATAATTCTTATCGATCGAAATGACAACTTATAGCTTTCATTTTATAATGTTTTTTTAAGCTTTATTTAATTACTAAAGATGAAGATAAGAAAATATTGAACAAAGCACTCTTAAAAAAACTCTTAAAAAAATTATTCTTGATAGTTATAAAATTTGCTTTTAATTACCGCTGGTAATTGATCTTGAGCTAACCGATAATTTCCTATTTTCTCATTAAAATATCTGACAACATATTACAAAATTCCCTCTCGTATTATTAATTTTTTGAATAAATGACTATATATGGCGTTATGAGCCTTTCTTTTTAACAGTTGATCCATTTTACGGATGAATTTCCTAATTTTTAATAGGGAGTTTAGCTAATCTAAAAATATTCAGTTTTTTGAAATATCTGTTTTTAGTAAGTAATATAAAGTAGCAGTTGAAAAAGATCCAATCATCCGAACTGATTTTAAATTAATGGGTATTAGGTATTTTCCCATGTTTTCTTTAGTTACTTATGCTGCTAATGGCAAGATAGACTTTAACAAAAACTTTGCTGTCTAGACAGTGTAGTAGTAGGGTGATTGCCATCAGTTTTCTTTAAAACTTAAAAAATTTTCCCAATGAGCTTTTAATAAACAAGAAATGCCTTTGAAAATAGATAAATATTGAAGACTGTAATTTAAAAAGTAATATCATTTTCTAAATTAATATGTACTATAACACTAAAAATACAGAGGAGATACCATCTATTACACTGATAATCAAGATGATTTAATGTGCAATCTTATTAATATGTCTTTTGAAAATATATTGTTTTCATGTAAACAAGCTTATAATTGGTGAATGGATGGCAAGAACATCAATTACACTAAAATACGAATACTACAAATTATACTTATAAAAACAATCAAAAAAACAATAGAGTAGATGTGTTGCCAGTTGTTAAATAACAGGTTAGAACTAATTTTTCGCTTTTTAAATGGAAATCAGCATAATTATGTAACATTATAAATGAAATGTTACAAAATCAAAGGCGATTCTCAGAGTAACGAAATAAGGATGATGGAAATAATAATTTCCCTAATGATTTTAAGCACGGATGGACGTAACCAGTATCTAATTTAAAAAAAGGGAAGGTTCCTTATCTGAAGTTTGTTCCCAGATAACGCCCGATCGTGATTACAGGCTTTTCGATAAGAGGGCCGTTAAAATAAATTCCACTGACGATAAGGCCTGAGAGAATAGTGTATAATGCACCTCGGTCTGAATTTACATAAAAGCAAGTGAGGTATTTTGATAGTACCTATACAAAGTGGAACAGAACGTCGAGAGGTAAAAGATTTTTTTTGCCAAGATCACAGCAACAGTTCTGGTTTGTTCGTTGCGAAATAAAACAAGCGTGGTATTATATTGCCAATCTTTAAAGCAAAGGAAAGAGTAACGGGATTAATTAAACGAAGACTATAATTTAAGAGTCATGAGCTCACTGCTTCCCAATTTATGCTGGGAGACTAGGGAGATTCTTTATGGTATAAAGAAGGATAGAGAATAAGATGTTGGAAATAGTCGACTAGTTAATTATATTATAACAGTAATGAAACACTATGTTTGACTTCCTGATAAAAGCGGCTCAGTACAGCGCAAATCGCCTAGACCTCTGTTTTCAATGGTTATTAATTATGAGGTCTTGAAATTTTTGAATGACATTAAGTTAGTCAACTCTAGGTTCGGTACTGGTAGTAGCAACTATCGACTGATGCCGCACTGGAAAACAAGCATAACCGACATTTTCACTCCCATTGACGATAGGCTTGCGATGACGGAATGTAAATTGATGCGAACAGACATCGTTTTTTGTAGAATTGTGTGAGAAGTGTCAATCCATCATCAATGGATTGACACTTGAAATGTTAAATAGCTCCTGAATCTCGTAGATATGAAAATCCTTAATGAGTTGCAAGGTGAATACTACTACTACTAATGCGATATGCGATCTTTCGATACAGTGGTTTTCAGTAGATTCTTAATCAGAAACCTCCTGTAGTGCTATTAAAATTTGGAAAAATAGTGACTAATGAAAGTTATTTACAGAAAGTTGTTAATAAAACCTACGAACATGGGTTTATTACGGACATTGAAATGGATGTTGTTGCGCCAGGATTAAATGAAGATGTTATTAGGCTTATTTCAGAGAAGAAAAATGAACCTAGTTTCATGCTAGAGTGGCGACTCCAAGCCTATCGTCATTGGATAACTATGGAATTCCCGAAATGGGCCCCCTTTCATATCGAACCTATTGATTATCAAGCTATTAGTTATTACGCGGCACCAAAATCGAAGAACAAACCTAAAAGTTTAAAAGAAGTTGATCCTAAATTACTCGAGACTTACAGTAAATTGGGTATCCCTTTATATGAGCAGCATCGATTAGCAGGTGTCGCTGTGGATGCTATTTTTGATAGTATCTCAGTAGCAACAACATTTAAAAAAAAACTAGCTGCTTCAGGAGTTATCTTTTGTTCTTTTTCAGAGGCAGTAAAAAAGTACCCCAATTTAGTTAAAAAATATTTAGGTAGCGTTGTTCCTTACCGTGATAATTTTTTCGCAACATTAAACTCTGCTGTTTTTAGTGACGGTTCTTTTGTATATGTGCCAAAAGGGGTTCGTTGCCCTATGGAATTATCTACTTATTTTCGAATTAATGCGGCTAATACTGGACAATTTGAGCGAACATTAATTATCGTTGACGAAGGAAGCTATGTGAGTTACTTAGAGGGTTGTACAGCTCCACAGAGAGACGAAAACCAATTACATGCTGCTGTGGTCGAATTAGTAGCTCTAGCTAATGCTGAAATAAGGTATTCTACCGTGCAAAACTGGTATCCTGGAGATGAAAATGGACAGGGTGGAGTTTATAATTTTGTGACAAAACGAGGTATGTGTCACGGAAATAATTCTAAAATCTCTTGGACCCAAATTGAAACGGGATCTGCAATTACCTGGAAGTACCCAAGTGTTATTTTAAGAGGTGATAATTCCGTTGGTGAATTTTATTCCGTAGCCTTAACGAATAATTTTCAACAGGCTGATACTGGTACAAAAATGGTACATCTAGGTAACAATACTAAAAGCACGATTATTTCTAAAGGAATTTCTGCTGGACATGGGCAAAATAGTTACCGCGGTTTAGTGCGTGTTGGATCAACTGCTAACAATGCCCGTAATTATAGCCAATGCGATTCTTTATTATTGGGAAGTAATTGCGGTGCTCACACCTTCCCTTATATTGAAGTAAAAAATCCCACGGCGCATATTGAACATGAAGCTACAGCCTCAAAAATTGGGGATGATCAGTTGTTTTATTGTCGTCAACGTGGTATTGCCGAAGAAGATGCTGTATCGATGATTGTGAATGGATTTTGTAAACAAGTTTTTCAAAAATTACCAATGGAATTTGCTGTTGAAGCACAAAAACTGATGGAAGTTAGTTTAGAGGGATCTGTTGGATAACAGCGCTGATTAATGATCAAAAAAATATCTATGCTAATAATAAAAAACTTACACACAAACATAAATAATAATGAAATTCTCCGTGGAGTGAATCTAACCATTAATGCTGGCGAAGTGCATGCCATTATGGGTCCTAATGGTTCTGGTAAAAGTACGTTGGCATCTGTATTAGCTGGCCGAAATAATTATTCCGTTACAGCTGGTGAAGTGACATACTTTAATCAGAATTTACTAGAACTATTACCTGAGGATCGTGCTAAGGCAGGTTTATTTTTGGCGTTCCAATATCCTGTAGAAATTCCCGGTGTAAATAACTTTTATTTTTTAAAAACAGCTGTTAATGGCATTCGAAAAAAACGTGGCGAACCAGAATTAGATGCATTGGACATAATGGCTTTAGTTAAAGAAAAATTAGCCTTGACTGATATGGATGATAAGTTTTTGAAAAGATCAATTAATGAAGGATTTTCAGGAGGTGAAAAAAAACGTAATGAAATTTTGCAAATGTTAATGCTTGAACCCTCACTTGCCATTTTAGATGAAACTGATTCAGGTCTAGACATAGATGCTCTAAAAATGGTTGCTAGAGGAGTTAATAGTTTACGTAGCTCTAAACGAGCTATTTTATTGATTACCCATTATCAGCGTCTTTTGGATTACATTAGCCCAGATTTTGTTCATGTCTTAGTTGACGGACGCATTATTGTATCGGGTGGCCCATCGTTAGCTTGTGAGCTTGAAAAGAAAGGATATAGTTGGCTATGAAAGTGCTTAGTAAAGGCTGGTCTGAATTTTTTTCAAAGAGATTGAAAAATCGAAACAGTACTTCTTTAAAAACGTGGCAGCGTGAGCGATTAAAGATGTTTTTGTTGACAGGATTTCCTAGTTATAAATTAGAAAATTGGAGATATACGGATATTACTCCAATTGCATCTCGCACTTTTTCGTTTGAAGAAATAACTGATTGCGATATAGCCAGTTTTGTTATGGAGGATACCCATCGTATAGTTTTTATAAACGGGCATTTTTCACAAACTTTATCGAACTTAATACACCTGCCGCCGGAGGTTCAATTAACGTCACTAATGGCAACAGAACTAAAAGAAAATGAACAGGAGATTATGAATAATATTACGAGCTATCAAACTCCTTTTTCATTGCTGAATGATGGTCTTTTCCAAGACGGTATTTTCCTTCGTGTCTCGAAAAATTGTCAGCTTAAAAAACCTATTCATCTCCTTTACTTGATGAAATCAAATTTTCCGTTCAAAATGACCCAAACGCGTCATTTAATTTTCCTTGAAGAGAATTCTAACATTACTCTTTTAGAAGAGTATCAAGGAATCTGTCCTACAACTTATTTCAACAACATTGTAACTCAAATAAATGTTGGAGCTTCTGCTAATTTAGTGTTTTATAAATTGCAGGAAGAAAATGACTCTTCTTTTCATATTGCAAATACTCAAATTAGTCAAGCACGAGGCAGCAAAGTGACTTCCTGTTGTTTTTCGTTAGGAGGAGCTATTGGGCGTGAAGATTTGAATTATGCGTTAGAAGGTCATGAAGCTTCATGTCAATTGCTAGGATTTTATCATCTGAAAGGTGGGCAGCACATTGATAATCACACTCGTGTTGATCATAACGTTTCTAGATGTACAAGCCAACAAATTTATAAGGGAATTATTAGTGATAAATCTAGGGCTGTATTTAATGGGAAAATTCTCGTGCATCCAAAGGCTGAGAAAACAGTTGCACATCAGATCAATAAAAATTTAATGTTTTCAGATAAAGCTGAAGTTAACACTAAACCGGAGCTTGAAATTTATAACAACGATGTAAAGTGCACTCACGGCGCTACAGTAGGTCAGTTAGATGATGAAGTTCTATTTTATCTACGTAGTCGCGGCATTGGTAGATCTAAGGCTGAATATTTACTTGCCTATGCATTTGCTAGTGAAATTGTAAAAAAATTACCTCATAAGGTTATTGCTAATCGGATGTATCAACGAATTAAAAAACGCCTAGCGCTGTTGAATTACCTAGAGAACTTATTATGACTAATTCACTCAGTTCTTTGCGTGATGATTTTCCTCTCTTAAAAGAGAGGGTTTGGGGAGAATCATTAGTGTATTTGGATTCCGGGACGACAGCACAAAAACCGCAAGCGGTGATTGATGCTGTAAGTCGTTATTATTGCCATGACAATGCTAATGTACATCGAGGGATTTATACTATCAGTGAGCGTGCAACAACCGCTTATGAAAATACTCGCAAAAAAGTTAAAGCATTTATCAACGCTGCTCACTTACACGAAATTATTTTTACGCGGGGGGCTACAGAGTCAATTAATTTAGTTGCTGCGAGTTTTGGAACACTGCAAGTTCAGTTGGGTAACGAAGTTTTAATTTCAGCAATGGAGCATCATTCCAATATTGTGCCATGGCAACTATTATGTGAGCGAGTTGGGGCAAAGTTAAAAATAATTCCGGTGCATGATGATGGGACTTTAAATTTAGATGAATATCAAAGTCTTTTAACTACACATACTAAAATTGTAGGATTAATTCATGTTTCTAATGTATTGGGCACAGTTAACGCGGTTAAAAAAATGATTCATTTGGCGCATCAAAAAAATATTCCAGTTTTATTAGACGGCGCGCAAGCGATTCCTCATATGGCAATAGATGTTCAAGAGTTAGATTGCGATTTTTATGTTTTTTCCGGACACAAATTGTATGGCCCTACTGGGATCGGTGTCCTTTACGGAAAGACTACATGGTTAGAAAAAATGCCCCCATATCAAGGGGGTGGGAATATGATTCGCCAAGTCACTTTTGAAAAAACAGAATATAATTCGTTACCTCATAAATTTGAAGCAGGTACGCCTAATATAGCAGGCGTTGTTGGTCTTGGAGCAGCCATTGATTATCTCATGGCAATTGGTTTTGAAAAAATTAATATTCATGAAAAAGCCTTATTAAATTATGCGACGGAAAAATTACAGAAGATTTCTGGGTTAAAAATTATAGGTAACTCTCCGCATAAAATTGGTGTAATTTCTTTTATTATGAAGCAGGCTCATCCTCATGATATTGCTACTATTTTAGATAGCAAAGGTATTGCTATTCGAGCAGGTCATCATTGTGCGATGCCTTTAATGAAACGATTTAATTTACCTGCAACAGCGCGAATTACGTTGGGTGTTTATAATACGTTCAACGATATCGATAGATTGATTGATGGTTTAATTCAAGTGAATCAAATATTTAATGAACGCTTTTTAGCAGATTAAGAAATGAATGATTTACGTGATTTATATCAAGAAATAATTATTGATCATGGTCGGAAACCTCGACATTTTGGTCAATTAGCGAATCCAACGCATGTACATGATGGCTATAATCCATTGTGCGGGGACCGATTAACTATATATTTTCGAGAAGAAGAAGGTGTAGTAAAAGAAGCAACTTTTGAAGGCAGTGGTTGTGCTATATCTATTGCTTCAGCTTCACTAATGATGGAAACCTTAAAAGGCAAAACCATTAAGCAAAGTGAAGCTTTATTTTCTCAATTTCATGACTTAA
Source organism: Coxiella endosymbiont of Dermacentor marginatus (assembly GCF_907164955.1). Lineage (GTDB taxonomy): Bacteria > Pseudomonadota > Gammaproteobacteria > Coxiellales > Coxiellaceae > Coxiella. The sequence goes on from NZ_OU015521.1 coordinate 637,937, forward strand.
TGACAGGAAAAAGTTCTAATGTAGAAGAATTGGGGAAATTGGCTGTCTTGTCAGGTGTGGCTGAGTTTCCTATGCGAGTGAAATGCGCTACTTTATGTTGGCATACTATGCTTTCAGCTCTGCGTGTTCAGACTAATTTAGACTCCTATCCATGAGGATTGATAATGCATGAGGTAAAAATTATCGAGCTGACAGATACAGCTTATAAACATCTTCAGTCGTTAACAAAAAAACGTGGTAAAAAATCGCAATTTCGGTTGTCGGTAAAAAAAACAGGTTGTTCTGGCTACATGTATCAACCTGAGGTTGTAGAAATACCAAAAGAGGGTGACATTCTTCTTAAAACAACGTTAGGATTGATTATCCTAATTGATTCTCAATGTGTGCCTCTTATTAAAGGCACTCTAGTAGATTATATAAAAAAAGATTTTGGACAATATCAGTTGCATTTTAATAATCCAAATGCAATTAGTTCTTGTGGATGCGGAGAAAGTTTTTATTTAAGAGAAGATAAAGACACTGATGGTAATAAATAGTAAAAATGAAAAAGAGATTGTTGTATTAAATCGTGATACGACAGCGATGCTGATACCATTTGGGACGCCTATTAGAGTTCCTCAAGGAACCGAGGTAACTATTGTGCAAAGTTTAGGCGACACGTTTACGGTAAACGTTTTTGGAAATCTGGCTAGAATTGAAGCGAGGGATGCTGATTCTTTAGGAAAATCAGCTAAAAATCCTCTGGAATATTTATCATCTGATGCTACTGTGAAAGATAAAGTATGGGCTCAACTTAGTACTGTATTTGATCCGGAAATTCCTATCAATATTGTAGAATTAGGGTTGATATACACTTGTGATATTGAAAGATTAGCAAATGATATTTTTTGTGTGGTCATTGAAATGACTTTAACAGCGCCTGGTTGTGGAATGGGGTTGATATTGGTAGAAGATGTTAAACGTAAAATTTTAGCCATTCCCGAGGTAAATGATGCAAAAGTGGAAATTGTCTTTGACCCACCTTGGGACAGAGAAATGATGTCTGATGTTGCTAAATTACAATTAGGGATCTTTTATTAGTAATTAGCTAGATTGATAATAATAAAAAGTAAATTCTAGCTTCGAGCGAGCAGCTTTTAATTTTTGGAGATTAGAAAAATATAAATTTAAATTTTTAATCTGGAAATTAGTTGCAGTCAATAGGATCACTGAGATTATTAATCTCAGTGATCCTATTGACGCATAATTCTTGCTATGAATCTTTATATAGTTGTGCATCCGATTTCAAATTTCAAACGGTGGTTCTATTCAGAAAGATTTTAGCAAAGTAGAAATTTTTACAGGACAAATAGACCTTGTTATTTCCAATATGGTCCCAATATTTCAGGTATGAAGAGTTTTGATCAACTGAAGTCATGCATTTGGTTAAATTGTAGTGGAATTGTATTTAAAGATTTTTTATAACAGAGGAAATTCTTGACTAAAGTTTTCCGAGTCTACAGTTTGGTATTTGTCGACGGGTTGCGTCCATATTTTAAGCATGTCAGACTCTATTAAACCGATTGCCTCACGAGCTAGATCGAGTGAGTTATGTTGTACCCCCGCCAACTACGCTTCTGGGCTGTAATCAGCAGGTATGAGTAAAAATGAGGTAACACCTTGAATAGTATGATCAAAAATTTATTGATTTGGTTAGTCATTGCAGTAGTTCTTATAATGGTCTTTAGTAATTTTGGTACACGACAACTCGATGTTCAGCCTTACAGCTATTCACAATTTATCCAAGCAGTTAATGCTGACAAAATCAGCAGCGTCGTGATCCAGGGTCATGAGATTAAAGGTCTAACTAAAGATAACAAACATTTTACTACATATTTACCTATAGAAAATCAAGCTTTACTTAATCAATTAATAGCTAAGAGTGTGAATGTGAAAGGTGAACCACCAAAACAGCAAAGTATGTTTTTGCACGTACTTATCAGCTGGTTGCCTTTCCTTATTTTGATTTTTGTGTGGATTTTATTTATGCGCCAGATGCAAGGTGGGGGTCGTGGTGGTGGTCCCATGTCGTTTGGCCGTAGTAAAGCTCGTCTGCTTAATCAAGATCAAGTTAAAGTAACTTTTGATGATGTAGCTGGTGTAGAAGAAGCAAAAGAAGAAGTTAAAGAATTAGTCGACTTCCTGCGCGATCCAGGTAAATTTCAGCGCTTAGGTGGAAAAATGCCCTGTGGTGTACTGCTTGTTGGCCCTCCTGGGACAGGTAAAACCCTATTGGCTAGAGCTGTTGCTGGAGAAGCCAAAGTCCCGTTCTTTACTATATCTGGTTCTGACTTTGTGGAAATGTTTGTGGGTGTTGGTGCTTCTCGTGTTCGCGACATGTTCGATCAGGCAAAGAAGCAAGCACCATGCATTATCTTTATTGATGAAATTGATGCTGTAGGTCGTCACCGTGGTGCAGGTTTAGGTGGTGGGCACGATGAGCGAGAACAAACCCTCAATCAGCTCCTAGTGGAAATGGATGGTTTTGAAGGAAAAGAAGGTATTATTGTAATGGCGGCAACTAACCGGCCTGATGTACTCGATCCTGCTTTATTGCGTCCCGGCCGCTTTGATCGTCAAGTAGTGGTGCCACTGCCAGATATTAAGGGACGTGAACGTATTCTTCAAGTGCACATGAGTAAATTGCCTTTGGCATCTGACGTCAAAGCTTCTGTTATTGCTCGAGGTACTCCGGGATTTTCTGGGGCAGATTTAGCCAATATCGTTAATGAAGCTGCTTTATTTGCGGCACGTGAAAACAAGAAAGACGTTGGAATAGCTGAGTTTGAACATGCAAAAGATAAAATCATGATGGGAGCCGAACGGCGCTCAATGGTAATGAGTGATGAAGAAAAAAAATTGACAGCTTATCACGAAGCAGGTCACGCTATTGTAGGATTGCATATGCCTGAGCACGATCCTGTTTATAAAGTCACGATTATTCCAAGAGGTCGAGCGTTAGGGGTGACAATGTTCTTACCAGAACAAGATCGCTATAGTATGAGTAAGTATCGTTTAGAATGCCAATTAGCTGGACTGTTTGGTGGACGAGTTGCTGAAGAGCTTATTTTCGGTGAGAAACGAGTAACTACAGGTGCATCCAATGATATTGAAAAAGCGACTGAGATTGCGCGCAGTATGGTAACAAAATGGGGATTGTCGCCTAAAATGGGACCATTGACTTATCGAGAAGAAGAAGGTGAAGTTTTCCTCGGACGTTCTGTAACACAGCGTAAAGATATCTCTGACGCAACTAGTAAACAAATTGACTCTGAAGTGCGCCGTATTATTGATGCGGCTTATGACGAGGCGAAGAGAACGCTTGAAGAATATATGGATCAGCTTCACCTTATGGCTAATGCATTAATCAAATATGAAACTATTAATGAAGTTCAAATTAAGGAGATCTTAGCTGGTAAAGAACCTTCTCCACCACCTGGGTGAAAAGAGGACAATGAAATTGCTTTCTCTTCCCAGAACATACAAAAAAATTCGTCCTGCTGAAAGATGGTCAACTGTTATTAATTTTTATATTTCCCCTTTAATGAAAGGGCATCAATTTAAGGAGGGTACTTCATGTTAGAAGTGCAATTTCGTCTGGATCTAAGAGAAAATCGAACAGTCACCTTTTCTGGTCCTGCCATTATGGGAGTGATTAATGTTTCTCCTAATTCTTTTTATAATCCGCATCTCGATTTAAATTCTACTTTCTATACAGCAGAAAAAATGGTTCGTGATGGGGCTGATATATTAGATATTGGTGGTGAGGCTACAAATCCTTTAGTAAACGTTGATACAGATTCTCCTTCTCTTCAGGTAGAGCTTAATCGATTGATTCCTGCCATCGAAGGAATAAAAAAACGCTTTGATATTTTAATTTCTGTTGACACTAGCCGTCCTCAAGTTATGAAAGAAGCAATAAATTTTGGAGCAGATATTATTAACGACCAAAGGGCCTTGCAGATTGAAGGTGCATTGACAGTCGTGAAGGAGTTAAAAACTCCAGTATGTTTAATGCATTTCCCTAATTCAAATCGAAAGCCGGATTCTACTTCATGTGTTCATCTTTTAAAAACTATAAAGCAGGATTTACAATCCGCTATAGAACGTTGTGAAAGTCAAGGACTTTCACGAAATCAGATAATCATTGATCCTGGTTTTGGTCAAGGTAACTACGGAAAAAACTTGAATGAAAATTTTTATTTATTAAATCACTTTTCTGAATTCTTATCTTTTAAGTTACCTATATTATCAGGGTGGTCGCGCAAATCGATGATCGGTGATGTCTTAAGCCAATTGCCAGAAGACCGGTTATTTGGAAGTATTGCCGCTGATGTGTTAGCTGTCTATCAAGGTGCTTCTATTATTCGTACCCACGATGTTAAAGCCAGTAAGGAAGCAGTTCGTATCGCTGCCTATGCTCGCAAGGTTAATCTGATCACATGAGAATGAAAAAATAAGGAAATGAAAAAAAAATATTTTGGAACTGATGGAATTCGAGGACAAGTTGGAAAATCACTGATTAACGCTGAGTTCATGTTGAAGCTCGGTTGGGCAGTAGGGAAAGTCTTAGCGAATAGTCATCCGGCGACTGCTTTAATTGGAAAGGATACACGTATTTCAGGTTATATGATTGAATCGGCTTTGCAAGCAGGGTTATCTGCTGCCGGGGTCAATATTAAATTAACAGGTCCTATGCCTACTCCTGCCATTGCATATCTGACCCATTCTGTTCGTGCCGATGCGGGAATCGTAATTAGTGCTTCACACAACAGCTACCTTGATAATGGGGTAAAATTTTTTAATAAGGATGGTTATAAACTATCCGATGAACTGGAGTTAGCTATTGAAGAGCATATTAATAAACCAATGCGTACTATGTCAGCTAATTGTTTAGGAAAAGCAGCACGAATGAGTGAAGCTCATGGTCGGTATATTGAATTTTGTAAAAGTACCTTTCCCTCCAATTTGTCTCTGAAACAATTAAAGATTGTAGTCGATTGCGCTAATGGTGCTACTTATTCTGTTGCCCCCAGTATTTTTCATGAATTGGGTGCGGATGTGATCGCTATTGGTGATGAGCCTGATGGATTTAATATTAATCATAAATATGGAGCTACTGATACTCAAAAGCTTCAAAACAGTGTTCTTGAGCACAAAGCTGATGTTGGTATAGCTTTCGATGGTGATGGCGATCGTCTAATTATGGTAGATCATCATGGTATTAGAGTAGATGGAGACGAATTATTATGTGTTATAGCTATCGATCGTTTCCATTTCAAAGAAAGTTGTTCTTTAGGGGTGGTGGGTACTGTGATGAGCAATTTAGGATTAGAGCAGACATTAAAGCATCATCATATTGCGTTTGAACGTTCGCCAGTGGGTGATCGTTACGTTTTAGAATTAATGCAACAGAAAGGTTGGCTATTAGGAGGTGAATCTTCCGGCCATATTGTTGATCTTGGTTTTACCACTACAGGGGATGGTATTATCACCGCTTTACAGATACTAAGAATCAGACAACAAACAAATAAACCTCTAGCAGAGCTTAAAAAAGTAATGATTAAATATCCACAAATACTAATTAATGTTCCCATTAACGGTGTGTTTAATATGCAACATCTGACTATTAAAAAAGCATTGTTAGAAGCAGGAAAACGATTAAATGGTAAGGGTCGCGTGTTATTACGTCCTTCTGGGACAGAACCTGTAGTACGAGTGATGGTAGAAGGGCATGATGAAGAAATTATAAGAAAGACAGCTGAAATGTTAGTAATGGTAGTAAAGCAATCAATTACTTTACATAAAACTGGATGAAATGAATATTTTATGCTTAAAGTTCAAAATATTTTTACTTCTCTTTTGAGAGCTCCTATCATATACATATTGTATAAATAATGTCTTGTGCAGGTGCTAAATACATCAAGTTTAATAGATTAACCGTCATTTTAGCACTTGCTTGCAAATAAAAAGTTCTAATGAAGGTTCGGATTTACTAAGTTAATGAGTTTATGCAGTAGAGTCAGCGAACATTCGGTATATTTTAGTTTATCAGTGGTTAATCGCAGGATGGGTTTTCTGCGGATAATATACGAAATTTGCTGGTAATAGTCTTGCTTAGTGACTCATTAATTTTATTTTTTACCTTTATATGATCTTTTCTTATATAATCATTTTCTGCAAACATAAATAATTTGTAAACAGCTTATCCACGAGTGGTGTTCATTACGCTTTATTATTATTGTATTTACAGATCTTTATTAATCTCTATTACTTTACAGAGAAAAAAATCAGTTTGATAGATGAAATGCTAAGTGTTTGATATATTTTTAATGCTTATCACTCATATTAGATGCTTCTGATATTGTCATAGAAGTAATAATTTGTTTATTTTAAGACCATCTGCGATTTATCTTGTACTTTACAAGATATGTTAGGTAGATTCTCGTTACATTAAAACTCTCAATAAAAAAATCCAATCAGTTATGAGTAGTTAGAGTCCTATAATGGGGAGTCTTTTCAGATTTTTAAAGATGTTATAAATGATATTGAAAGAAACTTTAAGGAAAATCAATACTTGAAAATTTTGGGATTATAGTTCAAGTGAAAATTACCGGGACTACAGAGAATTCCACTTTATGTCAATAGCTGTTAATACATAAAATTAGCAAGAAAAAGTTTTAGTTCTATTTAATCTATATCGGTTCTCACACTGAACTGTTTTAATAGAATTTTTGATAGAATAAAAGCCAAGCTGTTTATCCCTTCCTGTTCTATTGGTTTGAAAATAGATTATTTTCTGGATGACGTCTAGATCCATATCCTCATTCTGAAGAAGCTAAATTCATTAAATCGGCTTCTGCTCGACAAATTGCTAAGAAGCGTCTACACTCCCAGGCTTATTGAAGGAGTACAATTATGATGAGGATTAACGAGGAAGCTATGACCTTTGATGACGTCTTGTTATTACCTGGCTACTCAGAAGTTTTGCCAAGAAATGTCTCGCTCACTACTCGTCTGACTCGCAATATAACTCTTAATATTCCTATTTTATCTGCTGCTATGGATACCGTGACCGAAGCACAATTAGCTATTGCATTAGCTGAAGCGGGCGGTATCGGGATTTTACATAAAAATATGAGCTTGGAATGTCAAGCGAACGAAATCCGAAAAGTAAAAAAGTTTGAAAGCGGTGTCGTGTTTGATCCTATAACTGTTTCTCCAGCTAGCACTATTGGGGAACTTAAAAAAATAACGAGTGAATATAATATTTCAGGGCTTCCTGTTGTAGAAGGTGAACAGCTTGTTGGCATTATAACTAATCGTGATATTCGTTTTGAATCAAATATGGATCAAAAAGTCGCTAATTTAATGACTCTGAAAAAACACCTTATTACCATTAAAGAAGGTGCTACACGTAAAGAAATTATTAATCTTTTCCGTCAATACCGCGTAGAAAAACTACTTGTTATCAATGATCATTTTGAATTGTGTGGATTAATTACAGTAAAAGATATTCTGCGCTCAGAACAAAATCCAAATGCTTGTAAAACTGTCTCAGGACAATTACGAGTGGGTGCAGCCGTTGGTACAGAGGGCGAGACTTCTAATCGGATAGCCGCTTTGGTAGCGGAAGATGTTGATATTTTAGTAGTGGATACCGCGCATGGTCATTCGGAGAGAGTTATTAAGCAAGTAAAATGGATTAAGAAACATTATCCAGACGTACCTGTTATTGCTGGTAATATAGCCACTGCCTCGGCAGCAAGAGCATTAGCTGATGCGGGTGTTGATGCAGTTAAGGTAGGAATGGGGCCCGGGTCAATTTGTATTACTCGTATTGTAGCGGGTATAGGCGTTCCACAAATTACTGCCATTGCGCAAGTGGCTTCCGAATTAAAAAATGATGATATTTATATTATTGCGGATGGTGGAATCCGATTTTCTGGTGATATTTGTAAAGCCATTGCAGCCGGTGCACATACTGTGATGATTGGTGGACTATTTGCAGGTACTGAAGAAGCACCAGGTGAAGAAGTGTTATATCAAGGTCGTTCCTATAAATCTTATCGAGGGATGGGTTCTACAGGGGCTATGTTTGGAGCTTATAATTCATCTGATCGGTATTTTCAAGAAACACAAGAGAAGCAAGAGAAATGCATACCCGAAGGCATTGAAGGTCGTGTCCCTTATAAAGGTCCTTTACGAGGAGTTATTCATCAATTGATCGGTGGTTTGCGTTCCGGAATGGGCTATACTGGTTGTAAGACAATTGAAGAAATGCGAACAAACACTCAGTTTGTTCGGGTAACAAGTGCAGGGGTTCGAGAGAGTCATGTCCACGATGTAATTGTAACAAAGGAATCACCTAATTATTCATTAGAAAAGTAAAAAAAGAACAAATTATTTCTCTGTTTTTCCTGAAGGAAGGAGAATAATAAATACAATAAGAATATGTCAAAAAATATCCGTCGTCATCAAATTTTGATCCTTGATTTTGGTTCACAATATACGCAATTAATCGCCCGTCGGATACGTGAGATTGGAGTATATTGTGAATTAATGTCGTGTGAAGTAGATGAGCAAACTATTCGTAATTTCAATCCCCACGGTATCATCCTCTCAGGAGGACCAGAAACGGTCACATTAAATCACACTTTACGCGCTCCTGCCATCGTTTTTGGAATTGGTTGTCCAGTACTAGGAATTTGTTACGGTATGCAAACGATGGCCTATCAATTAGGTGGAAAAGTGGGAATGACCACTAAGGCTGAATTTGGTTATGCGGAATTGCGAGTATTAAAGCCTGAATTACTGTTTGAGTTTGAGAATATCGATGATCATATCTCCGCTGAAGGTATGCACTTATTAGACGTTTGGATGAGTCACGGTGATATTGTTACAGAATTACCTCAGGGATTTGAAGCAATTGCCAGTACCGATAATTCTCCTTACGCAGCAATGGCTGACTTTAATCGACTGTTTTTTGGCTTACAATTTCATCCTGAAGTTACTCACACACTTCAGGGAAATAGTATCTTAATGCAATTTGTTAAAGGTATTTGTCAATGTCAAGCTACGTGGACGACGAAAGATATTATTGAAGACAACATTTGTGAAATTCGCAATAGAGTAGGCAAGGGAAGGGTAATTGTAGGATTGTCCGGTGGCATAGATTCCGCTGTGACAGCAGCTATTGTACACAGAGCGATTGGTGATCAATTAGTATGTGTGCTAGTAGATACTGGTTTACTTCGTTTAAATGAAGCTGTTGAAGTACTACGTGTATTCAAAAAGCACATGGGTATAAAAGTTATTTGCATTAATGCGAAGGAACGTTTTATGAGAGCTTTAAAAGGTGTATCAGATCCTGAAGAAAAACGTAAAATTACAGGTGAACATTTTATTCGAGTTTTTGAAGCAGAGGCTAAAAAATTAGATGTCAATTGGTTGGGTCAAGGGACAATTTATCCTGATGTAATTGAATCTGCAAAAACAAAAACTGGAAAAGGCTGTGTGATTAAAACGCATCATAATGTAGGAGGATTACCGCTTCAAATGGATTTACAACTTATTGAGCCATTGCGAGAATTGTTTAAAGATGAGGTTTGGAAACTGGGTGTAGCATTAGGTTTACCTTATAACTTAGTGTATCGTCATCCTTTTCCAGGGCCTGGATTGGCTATTCGTATTGTAGGAGAAATTAAAGCTGAATATGTTGATATATTACAACGTGCTGATTCAATTTTTATTGAAGAATTAAAAAAACACGATTACTACGAATCAGTGAGTCAGGCCTTTACTGTTTTTATGCCAATAAAATCGGTTGGAGTTAAAGGAGATGCACGTCATTATGGTTACGTAATAGCGTTGCGAGCTGTAAGAACTGTGGATTTTATGACGGCACAATGGGCAGAATTACCTCATGAATTTTTAGCGAGAGTTAGCCAGCGTATTATAAATGAAATTAAAGAAATTTCGCGTGTGGTTTATGATATCACTAGTAAGCCACCCGCGACGATTGAATGGGAATGAAAGAACAGGAAGAAGTCTTTTAGATTATCCTAGGTCTTTATAATTATTTTTTATTTAAAAAGGTTGATTAAAGGTATGTATAAACAAATTAACGTTGAAAACGTTAAAGAGGGAAATAAGAGGTTGTTTTCGATCCTAAAAAATCCTTAGGGATTATCGATCTAAAAAAATTAAACGAAGAAATCAGAAAGAAATCATAAGCCCTTATAATCTCAAATTATAAGGGCTTATGTTATCGCAAGTATTGATATTAGTAAAATTAATTGCTTGAATATTTTAAAATAAGTTTGTTAGCTAATGAAGTGACAGGTAAAAATCGATTAAATTTTTACCTGTGTTAGTAATGGATTGGAGTGTTTATTTACTCCTAAATTGAACTATTTTGGTAACAAGTTTGCGGTGGTGCAATGTTCCACATCAGAGGCTGAAAGACTTTTCTCATAAATACGGATAAAAAAGCTTGCAAAAAATTTTAAGGAATTATGATAATAAAAAATTACTGGTTCCATAGCCATCTGAAATCTTACTTTCTGACTCATTATAATGACAGAAGAATATTACCAATGTTATTTAGAAATAGTGTATTTTATTCAATAAAATTTTTAACTGACAACAATTTTGCAAATTGCCAATCAATTTCCTATTATCTTTACAATTGACTATTGAGATTCAAAGAATCTATGAAAAAAAGAACATCTGTTTCAGTACTTTGTGGTGGTCGCTCTACTGAACATGAGATTTCTGTTCAATCAACCAGAAACGTTGTGGCAACCTTGAACACCGATAAATATAAAGTTTCTATAGTATTTATTGATCAGGATGATAGATGGTATCTTATTGATGATAAATACCATTTTTTAACTCAGACACCTCAGGCTTTAGTTGCTGCTCAAAAAGCTATTCCTATTACCGTTGTATTGGGAGAGAAAATGAGACCCTGGCAAGCGCTTAATGGGGAAAAGAACTCTTATAAAGTCGATTGTGTTTTTCCTATGATTCATGGAACTCAAGGCGAAGATGGTTCTCTCCAAGGACTTTTGGAACTTTTGAATTTACCTTACGTGGGCTCCGATGTTCAAAGTTCTGCCGTTTGTATTGAAAAAGATGTTATGAAAAGCGTATTAAGAACAGCAAAAGTACCAGTATCGGATTGGTATACATTGTGGTCTTATGATCGACTGGACGAAATTTATGCAAGCCTTGTTAATCAATGGAAAACCACTGAGTTTTTCATGAAAGCTGCAAGCTTGGGTTCTTCTATAGCTACTTTCCCTGTCAGAGATTCAAAAGAATTTCAAAAAGGAGCTGAGAATATTTGTTTTTATAATGATCGACTGATCGTTGAACCCCGAATCCGTGGACGGGAAATTGAATGCGCTGTATTGGGCAATAGACATCCAAAAGCTTCTTTGCTTGGTGAAATCATATCCAATTACGATTTTTATTCCTATGAAGCAAAGTATATTGATCCCAATGGCGCAACTACGACAACCAATGTAAATCTTCCGAAAGAAATAATTGAGAAGATCCAACAAATAGCTATTGATGCTTTCAAAGCTGCCCGTTGTTCTGGAATGGCACGGGTGGATTTTTTTGTGACTCCTCAGAACCAAATTATGGTGAATGAAATAAACACAATTCCAGGATTTACTAACATTAGTATGTACCCAAAAATGTGGGAAGCAACAGGTTTATCTTGTTCTGCATTATTAGATCGATTAATTGAATTGGCGTTGGAGCGTCATAAAGATCAGAAAAAATTAATCCATCGTTATCAAATTGAATAAATAGTGATAGGGACAATGAAGAGTTCTAGTGATCGCTTAAGATTAAAGTCAAGTATTGGAGAATAGCTGAGTATTAATTAGTGAGTTCATTTATTCATTTAAAAGTTCATAGTGAATATTCGATGGTTGATAGCGTAGTACGCGTTGATCAGCTTTTACAACGCGTCGTAGATTTAAAGATGCCTGCTGTGGCTTTAACTGATGAAAATAACCTTTTTGCACTTATTAAATTTTATCGCGGGGCTCTAAATAAAGGAATAAAACCTATTATTGGATCTGAATTAATATTAGCTGAAAAGAAAGAACTATTTCGTTTATCAGTGCTTTGCAAAAACCAAGTTGGTTTTCATCATCTTATTCAATTGTTATCTCGATCTTATATTGAAAGATATCAACGTGCACAAGCTCTCATTCAATGGGAGTGGTTAATAGAGTTAAAAGAAGGATTGATTATTTTATCGGGGGGACGGCAAGGTGATATTGGACAAGCATTATTGCAGGATCGATATGCTTTAGCAGAAGAACGATTAACACGATGGTTAAAATATTTTCCTAATCGATTTTATCTGGAATTACATCGAACCCAACGAGACCAAGAAGAGGAATATATTCATTCTGCTGTTAAATTAGCTTTGGATTACAACGTTCCTGTTGTGTCGACGAATGATGTCCGTTTTTTATATCAAGAAGATTTTGAAGCGCATGAAGCTCGAGTGTGTATTCAACAAAGGTGTTTATTAAATGATCCTAATCGGTCTCGCTGTTATAGTAATCAGCAATATTTAAAAAGCACTGACGAAATGAAAACACTTTTTTCCGACATCCCCGAAGCATTAGAGAATACACTGGAAATTGCTAAACGCTGTAATGTTCAAGTCTCTTTAGGTAAAGTTTTTTTACCTAAATTTCCTGTCCCAATTAATCGAACTGAAGAAGATTTTTTTCGTGAACAAGCACAAAAAGGTTTAGAACAGCGTTTAGATAAATCTAAAATAAATAGAGCCTACAAAGAACGATTAAAGATGGAGATCGATGTTATTATAAAAATTGGATTTTCAAGCTATTTTTTAATCGTTGCTGATTTCGTCGCGTGGGCAAAAAAAGATGATATTCCTGTAGGTCCTGGGCGTGGTTCAGGAGCTGGATCCTTAGTGGCCTATTCATTAGGAATCACGGAACTAGATCCTTTAGAACATGAATTATTATTCGAGCGATTTTTGAATTTAGAGCGCATCTCTATGCCCGATTTTGATATTGATTTTTGTATGGAAGGGCGAGATCGCGTTATCAATTATGTAGCAGAACGCTATGGTCATGATGCTGTGGCACAAATTATTACCTATGGTACCATGGCTGCACGAGCGGTGTTACGTGATGTAGGTCGTGTGCTTGGATTACCTTATGGATATGTCGATAAAATCGCAAAACTTGTTCCTTTTGAATTTGGAATGACATTAAAAAAAGCTTTAAAGCAAGAGGAAATTTTATTAAAACGTTATACAGAAGATGACGAAGTTAAAAACCTTATTGATCTTGCGATGAAATTAGAAGGACTTGCGCGTAATGCAGGAAAACACGCAGGGGGCGTGGTAATTGCACCAACTAAATTAACAGACTTTGTTCCGCTGTATTCGGAACCTGACAGCCATCATGTAATTACCCAATTTGATAAAGACGATGTAGAAGCGGCAGGTCTTGTAAAATTCGATTTTCTAGGATTGCGTACGTTAACGATTATTAAATGGGCAATACAAAATGTAAATACGAAACGAAAAATGCAAAAAGAACCTTTTTTGGATATTGGTTCTATTCCATTAGATGATAAAAAAACCTATGGGCTTTTAAAAAGCTGCGCGACTATCGCTGTATTTCAACTGGAGTCACGAGGTATGAAGGATTTAATTCGTCGACTTCAACCTGATAGTTTTTCTGATATCATGGCGTTAGTTGCTTTATTTCGTCCCGGACCCTTACAATCAGGGATGGTAGATACGTTCATTGCTTGTAAACATGGTAAACAAAATGTTTATTATCTTCATCCTGCTTTAGAACCCATTTTGAAATCGACTTATGGAGTTATTCTCTATCAAGAGCAAGTTATGCAAATTGCCCAGGTATTGGCAGGTTATTCGTTAGGAGCTGCTGATGTCTTGCGTCATGCGATGGGAAAGAAAAAATTAGAGGAAATGGCCAAGCAACGAGAAGTTTTCATAAAAGGTTCTATGGCTTGTGGATTGAGGGCTGATTTGGCAAATCAAATTTTCGATTTAATGGAGAAATTTTCAGGTTATGGATTTAATAAATCGCATTCAGCGGCTTATGCTTTGATTGCTTACCAAACAGCTTGGTTAAAAGCTCATTACCCTGCTGAATTTATGGCCGCAGTTTTATCTTCGGATATGGATAATACTGATAAAATTGTTGGTTTAATCAATGAGTGTCGAGATATGGGTTTAGAATTATTGCCACCTTCTATTAATCGTGGACGGTATCATTTTGCAGTCAATGCTAATGGCCAAATTGAATATGGTTTAGGTGCAATTAAAGGGGTAGGTGAAGTTGCTGTTTTACATATTATTGCTTGTCGCGAAACAAAAAGCGAATTCAAAGGACTTTTTGACTTTTGTCATCGAGTGGATTTGCGAAAAGTTAATCGACGTGTAATAGAACCTTTAATTAAGTCAGGTGCCATGAGTGATTTTGGAATTTCGTGTGCTTCTTTAATAAAATCCTTAGATAAAGCGCTTCATTCAGCCGAGCAAAAAAATCGTAATATTCAATTAGGACAAAATGATTTATTTGGTCATTGGTCAGATTTGAAACAGGAAGAGAATTATGAGCAAGTGTCGGAATGGAATGATAGCGAGCGGTTACGATGGGAAAAGCAAACACTCGGACTTTACTTAAGCGGTCACCCATTGCAAGCCTATGAAAAGGAAGTGCAAACAGTAAGAGCTGTTCCCATTAATCAGTTGTTAATTGCTTCAGAGAAAAACTCAGTGGTGATTGCTGGTATTTTGTTAACGATACGCAATCTAGTAACTCGAAATGGCAAGCGAATGGCCATTCTTAAGATTGAAGATCGAACCGGAATCATAGAGGTTACTTTGTTTAGTAATCTCTATCAGCAAGTAGCAGGAATTTTGGATAAAAACATCATGTTAGTTATTCGTGGAACGATAGGAAAAGACGATTTTATGGGCGGATTAAAGATGGTGGCAGATCTCATTTACACACTGGATAAAGTGCGAGAACAGGCTAAACGGCTACTAATTCGAGTCACAGCAAAAGAAGATGTTAATCGATTACTGATCGAGCTGCCTACTGTAATTAAGAAACATTTAAAAGGACCATGCTCAATTGCCATTGCTTACCGTGGAGAAACTGCATCAGCTGAATTAATGTTAGGGAAAACTTGGAGGATTAAACCTAATCAAGAGCTTTTAAATCAACTTAGCCAATTGTATGGTAAAGAAAAAGTTGAATTAGAATATTAAAATCCACCTCTAATTCTAAATAAAAGATAAAGATCATTTGTATGGTAAATCTGGATATTACTCAATTTACATTTTTAGGTTGCCCATTTTTTTAATCTAGTATTATGGTAGTAGACTTTTTACCTATCAAAGGTTTTGTTAGTATCAATTATCGAAATAAGACATTTATCATGATAAGACAATTTATATTTAACTTTTCAAAGTGATATGTGTATTTTCCCGACTTTATGGATTAAGAAAACCAGTTTGCATTCTTAAAAATAGTTCAAGAGTATAGGGATAGGGTGGTGAGTGTGGTGGCGTAATAGTGCTTTCTTCTTGCACTAATTGCAAACTGGTTTTCTTAGAAAGAAACTATGAAAGGTTGATTTTTTTGGCAGGGGACTTTATCTTAACCAATATAAAGCCTCATGTTAACTTTAGGGATATTGTTGGATTCTCACTTGTGTTTTTTTCTATGCCTATTATATTTTAATATCTCTGCAAGCATTCTCTAAAAAAAATTAGAGCTAGAGGTATTGGTTTGGTTTTAAGTTATCAAATTGTCTTTCCATTATTTTGCTTTATTAATTTTCTCATATAAAAATATTGGAACAATTGTATCGTAGTCTGTTATTATGCTCGTCCTATTTTGCTCGCTTTTTGTCGTACAACTTCTGTCTGATATCTCATTTTTAATTGTGATATAGGGATATGTACCTGTGAGCAAGATGGTATTAATTTTATGTCTTCTAAACAATTTTACTAAGATTTTTTATCCTCTCAATAACGAAAAAATTTATTTGATACAGTCAAGAGGCTCTTTGATTTTAATTAACCTTCGAGTTTTTGAATTAGCTTGTTTACAAACATTACGAATTGTAGCACTCAAAAATTGATTTAGTAATTATGTAATCATGTATGACGAAGATTTTTTACAATAAATTAAATGCCATGGTTAAGAATTTATCCGGAGAGCGTATCATTGCGAGTTTTAAGACTGCATTGGCCTGTTTGATAGGTATTCTTATCGGAGAAATATTCTATTTGGCAATGCCACAATGGATTCTAATTACTATAATTGTAGTTATGGCCACGAATATTCGAATTGGCGGGACGATAAGAAAATCGTATTTTCAGCTTCTAGGAACAATTATAGGCGCATTTTTAGCGGCTATAGCTTTATTTTTTATAGGAAATCATCTTGACATAATTCACCTCTTATTAATTTTGCTAATAGGAATTTTTGCTTATTTAGCTTCTAGCTCAACGGATATAGCTCAATTTGGTTTACTTGGTGCTACAACGATGGTTATGATATTGGATGCGCGAGCGCCCACATTAAAAACAGCTATTGATCGAACCTTAGAAATTTTCTTGGGTGTTTTGATTGCTATCATTGTTAGCCGGTTTGTTTTTCCTCGACACGCTAAAAAACTTCTTCGTGCAAGTATTACTCATACCTTAAAACAATTCCAGGCACTTTTCGAATTCTTTGTTACTAAAGAATTAACTCCTAATTCTTTAAGAGAGCAAGAAAAAATTGAAAATAATATGATTATTGATATTCTGAAGCAGAATACTTTATTGCAAGAGGCTATAAATGAAGACCCTCGAGTAAAAAAGAAACGTTTTATTTATCAAGCTATTTTCTTGCTCGAAAGAAAGTTATTAAGAAGTATCTATGTGCTTCGTCAAACTATTCTAGCAGAGTTGATACAAATCCGATGTTTCTCCCAAAATAAAGAGTTTACTGAGCTTCATCGTGGAATATTAAATTTATTTGACTTTTTAAATGCTCTTTCGTCAAAACAAACACCTACCAATACCTTGCCTTCTAAAGAAGAAATTCACAAGGTGATTGATGAAGTAATACGATTTCTCTTTAAGTCTACGGGAAAAGCTTATCAAATTATTAACATTTATGCCTTTGAATTTTGTTTAGAGCATTTGGTAGAAATATTATATAAATTGGAAAAATGGCTGCACAGGCTCGATTCTAATCAGAATTCGACAGAGGATTAAAAATCCTACAATATCAAATAAAATGGCAAACAAGTTTGTGTATACAAATTTTAATTGAAATTATAGTAATGTTATGCTTATAGAGCAAGATAACACAAATACATATCTCCTCGACGATGCCAGACTATTGTCTAAAAAACCAAGATAATACACTAATCAATAAACTAATTAGAACCGATGTGAGGATTGGAAAGTAAAAATTAAAATTTTTTTTTCGAATGATAATATCACCAGGCAGGTGTCCTAATCCAATTCGAGAGATTATAGGCCATAGCAAACCAATAGAGATTAAAATAAGTCCGACAAAGATAAATGTTTTATGGAATTGATTCATTTTTAAAAACTTAATTTAAAATTAAATAACTACAACTTCCTTCAAGCAAACTGTGACTTAGTTAGATTTTTTTGCATTTTTAGTAAAAAGATGATCTTTAAGGAAGCAGTACACCGAATCCGATGACTCAGTTTCTTTGTATCAGTTAAGAACGGTCACATTTACCAGTTGAATTTGCGTCCTCCTAAAAATAATCACTACTATTTTTAATATGAAAAATAATTCTATTAATCAATACAACCAATGCAAAATCACTATTTAATGAGATTAAAATAGCTTGGTATTCAAGATCTATAATTATTTAGATATTTTTCGATAAAAACATTTGATACCATTTTCTAAGCAACACTATTGTGATATCTATAACTGATTTTATCAACCAAAAATTCTATCATATGTTACTATAACGAGGATAAACTTTGTGCCTTTTTATATAATATTCCTACCAACAAAATAATTATTTTAATATAAAGATACTACTAGCAGTTTTGAAAAGCGTCTTCAGCATCCTTTCTAGTGACCAGTTATAGAAGCACTTCCTTTAATTTTGGAACAAATGACAAAAAGCCATCTCTACTAAATAAAAATTTTTGAATAAAATTTGAAAAATTCTTCAACCTATTAATTTATTTTTGCCGAGGGAGGGACTCGAACCCTCACAGTGTTACCACTACCTGATTTTGAGTCAGGCACGTCTACCAATTCCGCCACCTCGGCTTAAGAAGAAGTGATTAGTGTATTTGTGTTATTAACTTAATTCTTAATTAAACTTAAAAATTCAATACGAGTCCGCTCATCTTTACGGAAAGTACCTAACATTGTAGAGGTTGTCATGTCAGAATTTTGTTTTTCTACCCCTCGCATCATCATACAAAGATGTTTTGCTTCAATAATAGTGCCAACTCCTTTAGCATCCGTAACTTTAGCGATAGATTCCGCGATTTGCTTAGTAAGATTTTCTTGAACTTGAAAACGTCTGGTGTACATATCCACAATACGAGCAATTTTTGATAGTCCAATGATCTTACCATTAGGTAAGTAAGCCACATGGCATTTTCCAATAAAAGGTAGAAGATGATGTTCGCATAGCGAATAAAGTTCAATATTTTTAACAATAACCATCTCATCCATATCAGACTGAAAAATAGCATCGTTGACAATCTCATGTAATTTGTCTTGGTATCCAGATGTAAGATATTCTAGGGTTTTCTGGAAGCGATGCGGAGTTTCCTTCAAACCTTCTCGATGAACATCTTCTCCTAGGTAGACTAGAATAGCTTCAATATGTTTTTTGACTGTATCACTCATCTTTTTTAATTTCCGATTGGTTTGTTGAGCTAAAATAGCGCTGAAAGATGCTGTTTGATCAATAAGTCAATCCGGTGGCCACTTCATTTGCTGACCTCCGAGTAGGTGAAGATGGATATGATATACGGCTTGTCCTCCACCCCGATTACAATTAAGTATGAGGCGATAACCTGTATCTGCAATGTTATTACGGTGAGCCAGTTGAGTCGACGTTATTATCATGTGTCCTAAAAGTTGCTCGTCTAAATGAGATGCGTCATTAACTGTAGCAATGTGACGACGAGGAATAATAAGAATATGGATAGGAGCCTGAGGTGTAATATCGTGAAAAGCTACCGTTTGGTTATCTTCGTAAATTAGCTCACCAAGTTTACCTTTAGCAATTTCGCAAAAAATACACTCCATCTTTTTGCCTTTTCTTAATCTGAAACAGCGGTGGTATCATCGCTGCATAATTTAATAGTCTTTAAAGTAAATAGTAATGGTATCAACAAGATAAAGACAATAGTAATGGCTCTAAAACCATCTAAAAAGCCGATTAAGCTTGCCTGTTGTTGCACAATTAGCCCCAAGCGTTTAATCTCCAGAGAGCTCAGCAAGGATAATTGTCGCGAGTTAATCCACTGATGAAGATTAGGATTATAAATAGTAATGTGATTTGATAAGGAATTCCAATTAATTTGGATGGTACGACTGACGAGAGTATTCAAGAGAGAAATTCCTATCGACGTTCCAAGCATTCGTGAATAACTATATAAACCAGCACCCTCTGTAATGTCCTTTTTAGGTAAAGTAGCTAAAGAATAAGTAGAAAGTGGTACCATTAAGAACCCCATACCAAAACCAAGAAAAGTGTTATTCATTAAAAATTCCTGTATTGGTAGGTTTAAGTTTATGTTTGCAAATCGAAGTGCACCGCAAATACAAAACAACATACCTGTGGTCAAAATAATTTTGACATTAATGTGTTTCATTAATTGAGGCACAAATATCATAGCAACAGCACTAGCAATTCCTAAAGGCGCCATGGTCCATCCTGCAGTTAAAGCTGTATAATTAAATAAGCGTTCTAATAAAATAGGTTCTAGGGTAATTAAGCCAAATAAAGAGCCTGAAAGTAAAGCAAACACAAGGCATGAAATTCTGAAGTTACGATTTTTAAAAATTTTTAATTTAATTACGGGAGAAAGATGGGTTAGACTTCGAATGACAAAATAGATTGTGCAAAAAACAGCTGACACAAAGAGTATCAAAATTGAATTGGAATTTAACCAATCGTTTTCGTTACCCTTATCGAGAAAAACTTGCAAAGCACTACTGCCAATGATCATTAAAATTAATCCCAGCCAATCAATACTTCGATACCGGCGTTCTGTCTCAGAAATTACAAATAGCGCCAATAATAAACCCAATAAGCATATCGGAAGATTAATATAGAAAATCCATCGCCAACTCATATGTTCTGTAATAAAACCACCTAAAGTGGGTCCAAATATTGGTGCAGCCATAATTCCAATTCCCCAAATAGCCATCGCCTTACTTTGTTCTTCTAAAGGAAAAGTTTCTCGTAAAATTGATTGAGATAAGGGGATGAGAGATGCTCCAAAAAGTCCTTGAAAAACTCGAAAAATTACGATTTCTGTTAAAGATTGTGCAATTCCGCATAAAACGGATGCTATCATAAAACCTGTAATATTTATTAAAAGTAATTGCTTTTGGCCAATGCGACTACTAAAAAATCCTGTTAGAGGTAACATGATGGCTGAAGAAACTACATATGAAGTTAATATCCAAGTGATTTGATTTTGATTAGCTCCAAGTGAAGGCATCATGTGAGGTAAAGCGACATTAACAATGGTAGAATCTAGAACTTCTAAGATAGCAACCATCATAATAGTGATAATAATAAGCCACCTTCGGGAATAGAGATTATTGTTATTTAGTGGGATGATATCTTTCATAATTATGAAACAGCAATTGTGTTAATAGTAACAGCACTGCTTGCACCTAAACGAAAAGGATAATTAGGTTTGCGATCTGTAATAATAATTTTTACAGGAAATCGTTGAGTCACCTTAACCCAATTGCCGCTAGCATTCTCTGGTGGGAGTAAGGAAAAACTCGTTCCACTATCTTCGCTAATACTCGCAACATATCCAAGAAAGACTTGACTTGGGTACATATCAATTTTAATGGTAGCCAGTTGGCCTGGGCGGATATTTGCAAGTTGTGTTTCTTTGAAATTAGCTATAACCCACCATACTTTATCTTCGATTAAAGCGAATAAAACTTGATAAGCGTTAACGTTATCGCCTCGGCGCAGGCTAAAATTAGCTATGAATCCATTGGCTGGCGCAATAACATGGGTGTATTCTAAATCAAGTTGTGATTTTTTTATGGCCGCTTCAGCTAATCGCAATTGCGCATTTTTATCATCAATTTGTCCACGTTTTTCAATTAATTCTTGTAGTTGGTTTTTAGCCGCAATTAACGCGGCTTTAGCTACATCTAAATTTTTGATGGCAAGGTCACCATCTGCACGGGAAACAAATTGTCTTTTCATTAAAGACAGCATGCGATAGGTAACAAGACGAGCATGGACAAGCTCAGCTTTCTTTTCAGCTATCACAGCCTTAGCTGATTGCACAGCCATGTTAGCAGCTTGAATTTTTTGTTTGGTTTCATCGAGTCGCGCGCTGGCTTCGATAAATTCGATAGTAAATAAAGCCGGATCGATATCAAAGAGAGGTTGTCCCTTTTTGATGTGCTGGTGGTTATGAACGTATACTCTAACAACGGTGCCATTAATTTGAGGAGCGATATTAATTACATTTGTTTGAACATATGCATTATCGGTACTTGGATAATATTTTTCATGACGCCAGTAAAAGTAACCACCAATAAACAGCATGGCAGCAACCGAAAGAGGCAGAACAATTTTAATAATCTTCTTCATCATAATGCCAGATTATCTTAGCATAAACTAAGCCAGTTTAGCATAAGAGGAGGATTATTGTGATAAGTGAAATTACTCTCCCATGGAAAGAAGATTTTTTTAGTTAGGGTGTTCTAAGATTTTAGTTAGAGGTGGAATTAAATTTACTTATGGCAAGATTAAGAAATTAAATTAATATCAAAAATTAAATTAATACTATTTAGAATCTATTTAAAGAATAAGTAGAGGTTAATTGTGAAATATTTGCAATTGATGGGTGTTGATGTGTGGCATTTTCGCACACCTAATTCATATGAATACTACCGTTATGACTTATTTAATTTCCAGAATCAGAAAGTGGGAACTTTATTAGCTGATGCGGTATTGAAAAATAAAGCTGAGGCTCAATTAGTGGAAAAAATTGCAAAAGCTACGAAAAAGCAATTTAAAGGCAGTCTTCGATCTGGCCTCTTAGAGTCTAATGAATTAGGAAAATGTGTTATTTTGCTAGGTTCTCAAGTGACCCGTTTGATTAGCTCGCTAGAACAATCTCAAATAATTAAAAGCTATTCTCCATCAGATTTATTACAAAATACAACATTAAAAGTTCAAACATGGAACGACTTAAAAGCAGCTATGCAGTTGATGCAAGAATGAAAATCTATTTCTTGAGTGGTACATATTGCACATTGAAATCGTAAAATGAACATACCATATCTCTGTGGTCTAGAAGAATTTTTTATGATTTTTTATTTAAAGACTATTACTATTTGAATGAGCACATGATTTGAATTCATTTTCAGATACCCGTACTTCTAAATGAAGTACGGGTATCTGAAGCAACTGTTACTTTTGTAAAAAATTGGTACTGCTAAGATTGGAATCCAGAAAATTATTATTTTGTATCAATAGGCTATCTTGTATTAACATAGTTAAAAAAGAAGATCTTATAACCTTTTTAATCAATTTTAAATGATTTAAATGAAAACAATTTAGTAAATTACTTATATCCTCATTTCTGCAAAATTACAGATTTACCTATAATAATAAGGGAAATGAAATTATGTTAGATAGGTAAGGAGTGTTAAAGAAATAAAGAGTAAAAGTAACTAGTATTTAAATTTACTAAGTAATGCGAAGAGTAAAAGGAATACATAAAATTTAGTAATTTCGATTTTAGTGAAGATGGTTTCATTTTCCTTAGACATAGCGATGTTATGAATGCATACAAGTGGAATATCAGATTATTCGGGATTGCATCGTACGAAAGCAAAATTACTTTGAGAAGAAATTTTTAAAAAACTATAAAAAGAAAGAATGTGTAGTAGTTTTTGTCTAAGGATTAATTCAAGTTATTGAGTGAGGAAAGTTGAACTGATATTAAAATCCTCAATGAGGAAGAAGAGCGGAAGCTTAAAAAATTCTTTAACAGCAAGGGTCATTTGATCAACATTTTAACATAATTTCTGATGTATATGAAATATGTCGGACAATTAACGAGAAGTTCTGGTTTAATCAGTCGGTGGAAATTTCTTTTAATAAGAAAAAAAATGACTGGTTTTACATGTTGTATAACAAAAAGACAAAAATAACTATCACGCAGCCTATAGATTTTACCCACTAAGAAAAAATTTCAGTACCAAGATGGTGTCAAATTGCATGGGTTTTTTGCTAGTCTGATCATTTTTAAAAAGAGACTGAAGTTTTACTACGTTAATCGATATATATTGCAAGAATTATTACCTGCTATATCCGTCTTACGCGTCTATATCAATTGCTTGTTTTTTCAACATACTCGATGACAGTTGATAATTTGGACAAAGCTAAATGACTCATTTTCTGTTCATTTCTGTGAAAAAGGATTGTAAGACAATATATTTTGAATAATCTTTAAATAAATTTGAAGATGTGACGAGGATATATAAATTCTTTAGAGCCTATATTAATTAGGCTCTAAAGAATTTCAGTTATAAAATGGATGTTTGAAGCATCTGAAAAGAAAATAGTAGAGAGATGGAAATCCAATTATACTCAGCAACTTTATGTTGTGACAGTAAAATGAGTATTATTTATGTATAAATACTGGAAAATTTTAGGTGTTTACTTCTTGTTTAGCTCTATGTAGGCTCAAGCCGTTAAGTCCTTGTCTTTGGAGTTAAAGTTACAGCCTATTTTAGTAAATGTAGCACAAGTCAAAATGGCTGATATCCCTAATATGGTCAGTGCCTTAGGCAGTTTGTCTGCAGTACAAGTAGTCACAATTAGTGCTGAATCAGACGGGCGAATAGCAGAAATTCATTTTAAACGCGGTCAGGAGGTGGACCAAGGAATGTCAATTGTGGGACTGGATAAATACGCAAGTACAAGCTGATTATCAATCAGCGGTAACTAATATGAAGTTAGCTCGAACCAAATATGAACGTTCTAAATTGTTGTTAAACCAAGCGGTTTCTCAGCAAGAATTAGCTACCTTGAAAGCAGATATGGAAGGTAAGGAAGCGACAGTAAAAAGCAAGTTATCTTATTTAAATCAAAAAGTTATAACTGCACCGTTTCCTGGTGTATTGGGGGTTTTTCATGTCCAAGTGGGAGATTATGTAAAAGCTGGAGATTCTTTGGTTACTTTAAATAAATACAACCCAATTACGAGCAGACTATCAATTGCCAGAAAGTTTTTTACCTAAATTAAAGTTGGGCCAGTTTATTACTATCACTAGTAGCACTTATCCTAAAAAAGTTTTTTATGGCACAGTGAGTTTTATTTCACCAACGATTAATCCCGATGCACGTTCGATCTCTATCCAAGCACTAGTCCCTAATGATATGAAATTGTTGTCACCTGGTATGTTTGTTCATGTTGCTCATCAGATTTCGATTTCTAAAAATACAGTAGTAATTCCAGAAGAAGCTATTCAAGCTGATATAAAAGGATACTACGTTTACAAAGTGGCAGACGGTAAAGCAAGTCAGATCTATATCAAAATCGGTACTCACTTAGGCAATCAAGCACAAGTGTTAAGCGGTTTGAAAATTGGAGACGCTATAGTGTGGGTAGCGGGGCAGCAGAAACTAGACGATGGGAGTTTCGTGAAAGTAGTGAAAAAAGAAACATAATGTTTTATCAAAGTGAATGTGAATAGTAAGTGGTTGAAATGAGGTTGTTTGAGATTTGTATTCATCATCCAGTCCTGGCTATTGTTTTAAGCTTAATTTTAGTTGTTTTGGGAATTATTTCATTCAACATCTTGAGTTGTGTTTCTTTCCTAAGTCACAATTTCCAATAGTGACAGTGGCTACTTTCTATGAAGGCGCAAGTGCTGAATTAATGGAAAATCAGGTTATGACTCAAATTGAAAATGCACTATTAGGCATCGATCACGTGGCGGCTATTAATTCGGTGAGTTATTCAGGTAGCAGCTATATGACTGTTTTATTTCGTCTGGGGGAAATTTTGAAGAAGAAGTAAGCGTTATTAGAGATAAGATATTTAGTATTCGTGATAAATTACCTCCAAATACTAATCCTTCGACCATCATGATAGGAAATAAAGAAACCCCGGTTTTAGGAATAGGGTTTACTGATCCTCAAAAATCATCTGCAGATATTCGAGATTATGTAAACGTACGGTCCAACCTACTCTGCAGCAATGACCTGGTGTAGGTAAAGTCGATATTTTTAGGTGCGAGCGATTATGCCTGCGCATATGGTTAGATGCCTTAAAGATGGTTGCTCATCAAGTGACCGTAACGGATGTCAAAAATGCGTTGATCGCTAATAATATATATTTTCCTGCAGGCTCTATTCAAGAATCTAAAAGAAATTTTAGTATTGTGTCGCACACTCAATTAAAAGATGCAGCAGCTTTTGGCAATATAATTATTAAAAACACCGATGACAGTATGGTTCGCTTAGATGATATTAGTCATGTGAAGTTAGACTATCTCAGCTTATATCAAGCACCCATGCGTATTAATGGCCGAAATGGTATTGAAATCTTAATTGAACCTTTGCAAGAAGCTAACCCAATTACAGTGGCTTATAAAATAAGACAAGCTATATCTCAAATTCAGGAGGATTTACCGATAGGGTATGCATGTCAGCGTGAATTACGATACTTCTACGTTTTTAAAATCTTCCATAGAAGAAATATTTTATACGATGGGTGAAGCGGTAATTTTAGTTATTCTGATCGTATTTTTATTTCTAGATTCAGTAAGGGCAGCAAGTATTCCAATTACTATTATTCCAGTGAGTTTGATTGCAGTATTTTCTTTTATTGCACTACTAGGTTTTACTATAAATACCATGTCATTACTTGGTAATGTATTAGCTATTGGCTTAGTAGTTGATGACGCTATCGTGATGTTAGAAAATATTCATCGTCATCTCGACGATGGAATGACATCAGTACAAGCAGCAATTAGAGGAAGCTATGAAATTACTTTTTCTGTTATTACGATGGCTCTTACATTGGTAGCTGTCTGTATATGCCCCAATTGGATTTATCCAAGTTTTACAACGGAGTTATTTAAAGAATTTGCTTTTACCTTATCTGCTGCAGTAATTATTTCATCTTTTGTTGCATTAACATTATTGCCAATGATGTGTTCAAGAATATTAAGGCACGTACCCACAACAGTCGATTAGTTGAGATTATTGATCAATTGTTTTCCAAAATGGAAAATTATTGTCAACGTCTCTTAAAATTTGCTTTAATTAAACGTCGATTTTTGATCATTGCCTTGTTATTTATTGCAGGCTTGGGTTATTGTGCTCTTTATGAGTTTGCCTTCAGAATTAATACCAAAAGGAAGATATGGTTTAATTCAAGTAAGTGCGACTGCACCCTCAGGCGCTAGTCTAAATTATACTGATCAATATGCTAAACAAATTGAAAATATTATTCAGCAGAATTCTGCTGTTTCCAGTGTTATTAGTCAGGTATCTACCAGTAATGTAAATATCCGCATTACGTTAAAACCGTGGGGTGAGCGAAAAAAAACGGCTAAACAAGTAATCACTGAATTAAACCCAAAATTAGCCGCCATACCTGGAATCGATGCAACAGCCTATATTCCAGTATTATTAATTATGGATTAGAAGGAAACGATATCAATTTAAATTTCATAACAGCTGGAGATTATATAGATTTATTAGATCCGATTAATAAAATGCTTAAAATTTTAAAGCAGTACCCAGGAGTAACGGATGTCCATACCATTTGAAATATAATACTCAGCAATACGCTATTACTATCAAACGTGATTTAGCAGCGGTGCTGGGTGTAGCTATTCAAGATATCGCAGATACGGTAAGTGTAATGATGAGCGGAAATCATTGGACAGATGTTCAAGCAGGTAATAAAACTTATGAAGTTATTGTCCAAATGCGAAAGGATGATCTATCCAATTTTAATGCACTTAAAAAGCTATATGTACGAAGCAATTCACGTTCTTCATCATCCCGTAATAAAGAAAATATGATTCCTGTCTCAAGTTTAATTAACTTGATTCCAGCCATAGGACAGGGAAATTTCACGCATTATGATCGTTTTCGTTCAGGAACCATTTCTGCTCGTCTTTCATCAGGGTATTCCGAAAGCCAGATAATTAATTATATTAAAGTTCATTTACCCTCTGTATTAACCTCAAACGTACATGCTGTCTTTTCAGGAAAAGCAGCACAATTTTTAGAATCATCAAAAAATATTGCTAGTATCGTTGTTATGTCACTCATTTTCATTTATTTATTGTTGTCAGTGCAATTTGGTAGTTTTATTGATCCATTGATTATCTTATTAACTGTTCCTTTGAGTATTATTGGCGGTTTATTTTCCTTAAAATTATCCGGAGGGACTTTAAATATTTATTCGCAGATTGGGTTAGTTACATTAATTAGCATGATTACTAAATATGGAATTCTAATTACGCAATTTATAAATGACTTACGCAAAAAAAGTATATCTACGCAAGATGCTATTATTAGAGGAGCAATGATTCGATTGAGGCCTATCTTAATGACAACAATGGCTATGGTATTTGGTGCACTTCCTTTAGTCTTATCTACAGGATCAGGCTCTATTAGTCGCCATCAAATTGGTTGGGTGATCATAGAGGGCTTATTATTTGGCACTTTTTTTTCTCTCATTGTGGTATCCATTACTTATTTGTATTTTGTTAGATTTAAGAAATCCTTAATTTCCTCTGTAAGTACGAACTAATTCTTTAACGATTCTTTTATTTAGAGCTATATTTATTTCATAGCTAAGAGCAGTATCTTTAGATCTTTCTTTAAATCTAGTATAGTTCTTATATGAAATCAATCGATATCATGAAATATAATTTACCTGGAGCGATCTTAAGTATATGTAAAACGGAAAATTGTATTCGTCATTATTGTGCAGGTTACGCCGATGTAGAAACTCGTGAATCTTTGTCCGCAGAACATATTTTCCAGAGTGGAGAAATCACTCGAATGTTTACTGCAGCTCTTATTTTAAAACGGGTTGAGGAGGGTGTATTGGATTTAGATTCACCTTTGGCTGTTTTAAGCAATCAACATCGCCTGGATGGTGGTCGCTTAAAGCTCATCGTTGACCTCTATCCTTGCTTAAAACCAGTAACTTTGCGAGCTCTGCTAAATAATACTTCAGGTCTTCCATCTTATGATAGAACTGTAACTTATCAAAAAGCATTTTCTGATAAGCCTCAGAGGGTTTGGCAAGCTGAAGACTATTTGGATTTAATTACAGGTTCTAATGTACGATACCGTTTAGGGTATGTATTACCGGTTCGAGGAGTTTTCAGTGATTCTGCAACTAATTACATTATTGCTGGTTTGGTTTTGGAGGCTTCAACAGGTCGTAAATCTTCTCTGCAAATGCAGGAATTGTTTAATTCGATAAGTTTAAGATCAACATATTATTGCCCTTACGGTGTGTTAGAAAAAGACTTATTGCCTAAATTGGCACATGGTTATTTACCAGTTTCTCATCTTTATGCCAGTAGTTTTAGTCACCGAAAATTAGTAACTTACAACAATGATTGCAAATTAAAAGTTTATGATGTTACAGGTGCTTATAATTTTGATGGATTAGCTGGTACGGCTAGTTTATCTAACACTAATGATCTTATTTGTTGGATGCGAATGTTGTTAGAAGGGCGAATTTTAAATGGTTCCTTGAAACAATTATTTGATGGAGTTCCAATAGACATCAAAACTAGTTCTCGAGAAAATCAAGACTTTTATGGTCTTGGGATATACAAAACAAAGTCTCGACAATCGGGTGATGTTGTCTGGAGTGCTGGTAATAATTTAGGATACGGTGTGTTGGTAGCTCACATTATAGAGAGAAATATCACTTTTGCTTTATCCGTCAATATAAGTTGCAAGATTATTAATTTCCACGAACCCACATTAGTAGTACCTATTTTCCAGAAATTATTAAAGTAATACAGGAAACATCAGAGACCTAAAAGTACTACAACTCTGAAAGTACTACAACTCTGAATTAATTTAGATTACTTTGTGTATTATAGATTTTCAATCTTCGAGTATTGTAGTCGTAATTTTCTTAGAGTTTTTTGTATTGCTTCTAAAAGCAGGCATTCTCTTTCTACAATTTCTTTAGGAGCTTTTTCTATATAATTAGGATTATCCAATTTTTTTAGAGAGTTTTCTTCTTTTCTTTCAAGCTTGTTAATTTCCTTTTTTAGTCGAGCAAGTTCGGTTTTTTTGTGAATTAATCCTGATAAGGGAATATGAATTTCAAGGTTTCCTAAAATATTTGTGGCACTGAGAGGTAGTAATTCATCAGCATCAGCCCATCGCCATTGGGCAATTTTTCCTAGTGATTTTATATATCGTTCATTTTCTCTCAGACGTTTTTTGTCATTTTCTTTTCCTTTACTAAAAATAACTATGATAGTTTTGGCGGGAGAAATATCTATCTCAGCTCGTAAAGTTCGAATGGCGGTGATGATATTTTTAAGCCATTCAATTTCTGCATTTACCTTACTATCAAGCTCGAACTTATTAAATTCGGGATAAGATTCGATCATAATACTGTTGCCGTTTTTCTCTACGAGCGGTGCTACCATATGCCAAATTTCCTCTGTGATAAATGGCATAATAGGATGGAGCAACCGTAATAAGGTTTCTAGTATTTCAAGGAGGGTTATCCGAGTTCCACGTTGCTGAGAGGGTTTGGTATGCTTATTGTAGAAAACGCATTTAACGAATTCTGTATACCAATCGCAATATTCGTTCCAAACGAACTCATACAAAATTTGAGCAAGCAAATCAAAACGATAATGATCTAAAGCCTTTCTAGCTTCTTTCACAGTTCGTTGTAAACGGCTTCGGATCCAACGGTCAGCAATACTATAGGTTAAAGGTTTTTCAGGATTTAAATCTTTGCCTTTCGTATTCATAATGACAAAACGAGCCGCATTCCAAATTTTATTGCAAAAATTGCGATAGCCTTTAATACGACGCATATCAAAGTTAATATCACGTCCAGTGCTTGCTAAGGCACAAAAAGTAAACCGTAAAGCGTCTGTGCCATAGCTGGCTATACCTTGTGGGAATTCCTTGCGTGTTAGTTTTTCAATTGCTTTAGTCATCTTAGGTTGCAATAAAGCATGGGTTCGTTTTTTAATAAGCTCTTCTAAAGAAATTCCATCAATAACATTGATTGGGTCGATAACATTACCTTTTGATTTAGACATTTTCCTTCCTTGGCTGTCAAGAATTAGCCCGTGAATATAAACTTCGTGAAAAGGAATTTTTCCAGTGAGCTTTAATCCCATCATTACCATTCGAGCAACCCAAAAGAAAATAATATCAAAGCCGGTGACTAAAACTTGAGTAGGATAAAAAGTTGTATAGGCTTTGGTTTTTTCAGGCCAACCTAGAGTAGCAAATGGCCACAAACTGGCCGAAAACCAAGTATCGAGAACATCAGTTTCTTGCTTTAATTTTGTTTTGGTTCCTAAATGATATTTTTTTTGAATTTCTTCTTGTGAGAATCCAACGTAGTAATTCTTTTCTTCGTCGTACCAGACAGGTAAACGATGCCCCCACCATAATTGTCGACTGATACACCAATCTTGAATATTGGTTAACCATTGTAAATAAGTTTTTTTCCAAGTAGCTGGAATTAACTTTAATTCTCCTGATTGGACGACAGCCATGGCTGGCTCTGCAAGCGACTCCATTTTTAAGAACCATTGATCAGTTAAAAAAGGTTCAATAATAGTTCCAGAGCGTTCGCCTCGAGAGACAAGAACACGATGAGATTCTATTTTCTCGATCAAGTGGTTTTCTTCAAGATGGGCTACTATTTTTTTTCGAGCATCAAAACGGTCTAAACCTTGATAAGAATGAGGCACATTTTTATTTAACCGTCCTTCAGGAGTGAAGACATTAATTAAAGGCAATCGATGACGTTGACCTATTTCATAGTCATTAAAATCATGTGCAGGCGTAACCTTTACGCTACCTGTACCAAATTCCCGATTTACAGCAATATCTGCAATGATAGGAATAGTACGGTCAGTCAAAGGCAAATGAACTTCTTTTCCAATATAGCGTTGATAATTTTCATCATGGGGATGAACAGCGATTGCTACGTCACCTAATAATGTTTCAGGTCGAGTGGTGGCAACTGTAAGATGCCCGGTTCCATCAGTTAAAGGATAGCGAATATACCACAGCGATCCATAAACTTTTTTGGCGGTTACTTCGAGGTCGGATATGGCAGTGTTTAAGATAGGATCCCAATTGACGAGTCGTTTTCCTCGATATATCAAGCTTTCGTGGTAAAGACGGATAAAAGCTTCAGTGGTAGCTTGAGAAAGGCCTTTGTCCATACTGAAGCGTTCTCGTGACCAATCGATTGAGACACCCAAACGACGCATCTGGCGAGTAATGTTATTTCCAGAACGATCACGCCACTCCCATACTCGATTAATAAAAGATTCCCGTCCTAAGTCATGCCAAGTAAGTCCTTGTTGAATAAGTTGTTGCTTAACCACCATTTGGGTAGCAATTCCTGCATGATCCGTTCCCCCCTGCCACAGGGTTTGATAACCCTGCATCCGGTGGTAACGAGTTAAAATATCCATGAGAGTTTGCTGAAAACCGTGACCCATATGAAGTGTGCCTGTTATATTAGGCGGAGGTAACATGATGCAATAGGGAGTTCCTGAGCCAACAGGGCGATTTAATTGATGTTTTTCCCAATAATCTATCCATTTTTTTTCAATGAGTGTGGGATCGTAAGTTTTTTCCATGTTGTATTGTGCTTTGGTAAAATGCAAGTAATTATTAATGGGAAGTATTGTATTCAACCATAAAAGGTTTGATTTGTCAGTGATTATCTTTCGTTATTTGAGTAGAGAGATTCTCAGCACTTTGTTAACGACGATGTTAATCTTATTAATTATTTTTATCACTAATCAATTTATCCATTATCTTAATGATGCTGCTGCTGGTAAGATCACTGTTAAAGCAGTAATGGAGATTATGTTATTGCAAATACCTTTGTTATTAAGTTATTTGCTGCCTTTAAGCTTGTTCCTTAGTGGTTTGTTAGTTTTAGGACGGATGAGTATGGATCACGAAGTGATCATTTTAACTGCTTGCGGAGTAAGTCGTTCTCAAATTGTGATCATGATTATGGTATTAGCCACCTCTATTACTCTGATAGAAGGTTGGTTAATGTTGTCGGTTGAACCGCGAATAGAGTGGTATCGCACTAAAGTTCTTAACGAGGCTTTGGCAACGGCTTCTCTAGAAAAGATTATCCCGCGTCGGTTTCAACTTCTAGGTAATGGCAGAAAGGTTTTTTATGCTGGTAATGTCAATAATCATTATAAGATAATGACTAATGTTTTTTTAGCAGAAAGTGAGCAAACTGTAAGAAAAAAAGAGCTATGGAGTATTATATCAGCTGCAGAGGCTTGTGAATATAAGAGATTTAATCATAACTTTGTTTTTTTAAAAAACGGATTTCGCTATATAGGGATACCGGGAGATTTAAAATTCGATGTTATTAAATTTGGCCGGTATGGAATTCGGCTTGAATCGCCAAAAATAGACATTACTGAGAAAGTACAAGCTATGTCTACAACTGCACTATGGAGATTAAGTAAAATGGATTTAAAGGCGGCCGCTGAATTTCAGTGGCGGTTGATGATACCTGTTTCTGTTTGGATTTTTGCTTTATTACTTGTACCTCTAAGTGAAATTAATCCTCGAAAGGGTAAATTTGCTCAAATATTGCCAGCTATTCTGATTTACATTGTTTATGTTAATTTAATGTTCTTAGGTCGAGTCTGGATTGAAAAAGGAGTAGTTAGCCCAATAATCGGATTAGAATGGATAAATGGATCTCTTTTGTTTCTAGCGTGTACTTTATTCTTTTTTCAATCACATTTCTGGCACCGGCTTCATTCGAGCCGGAAAGATTTCTCATGAGGTTGCTAAATCGTTATATCCGTGAGGCTGTTATTAGTGCGACTGGGTTAGTTGTTCTTATCCTAATGGGTATTGAAATTTTTATGGAATTTATTGGCCAGTTATCCAAAATTGACTCAACCAATTATGGTTTGGAACAAGCTTTTTTTTATGTCTTGACTCAATTACCTCTCAATTTATATCAATTATTTCCAATGGCTGGATTTTTGGGTTGTTTGATTGGCTTAGGTAGATTAGCCTCTAGTAGTCAGTTAATTGTAATACAAGCAGCAGGAGTTTCTATTGCTCGTGTAACAGGATCAGTTTTAAAAGCAGCATCACTTATGATTATAGTAGTGACGTTTATTGGTGAATTTGTTTCTCCTCGATTAGAATCAAAAGGGGCGTTAATAAAATCTCTTACGCTCTCAAAGGCTATCGGTTATCAAGCCTTAGGTGGGGTGTGGCTACGGGATAAGTACTCATTCATCCATATTGGTTCTATCGATTCAAAAAATAAAATTAGGAATGTAAGTCGTTTTCAATTTAATCAACATCAATTATTGTCAGCTGCTTTTGCTCCAGAAGGTTCCTATTCAAGAGGAAATTGGGTACTTTATCATGTTAAACAATCTCTCTTTACACCCACTCGAATAAAAAAAATTAAAATAAGTCATTTGCCGCTGCAGATTGTGTTTGATCCTCAGCAACTGCAGCAAAGTCAAAAGACGGTTGAGGAACAATCAATTGTTAGCCTTTACCATAAGATTCAATATTGTGTTCAATCAGGACTTCAAACTAATTCGTTTGTTTTTGCCTTTTGGCAGAGAATTATTCAGCCTTTTACTACTTTAGTAATGATTTGTTTAGGGGTGCCATTTATTTTTAGTTCATTGCGTCAGGCTAGCATAGGACTTAGAATTCTGACCGGCGTTATTGTTGGTTTTGCTTTTTATATGCTAAACCAGTTTTTTGGACCCTTTGCTGTGGTTTATCAGTTACCTCCAGTGTTAGCAGCATTAATGCCCACTATGTTATTTGCCGTTGCTTGTGTTATTCTGCTCCGTTATTCACGGCGATAGAATATTAAAGATAATCATGTGAATTAGTCAAAATGTCTTTAGAAAAAGAAATCACCAAACGTCGGACTTTCGCAATTATTTCGCATCCGGACGCAGGAAAAACCACTCTAACAGAAAAGTTATTACTTTTTGGTGGTGCTATTCAATTAGCTGGAACAATTAAGAGTCGTAAATCAGCTCGTCATGCTGTATCCGATTGGATGGAGTTAGAAAAAGAGCGAGGAATTTCCGTTACCACTTCCGTCATGCAATTTCCTTATAAGAATTATTTGATCAATTTATTAGATACGCCAGGTCATGCGGATTTTACAGAAGATACTTATCGAACTTTGACAGCGGTAGATTCGGTATTAATGGTAATTGATGCAGCAAAAGGAGTGGAGCCACGTACCATTAAGTTAATGGAAGTTTGTCGGTTAAGAAACATGCCGATTATAACATTTATTAACAAAATGGATCGTGATTCTCATCATCCCGTGGATCTATTAGATGAAATCGAATCAGTTTTAAAAATTTACTGCACTCCTATTACCTGGCCAATAGGAGCTGGCAAAAGTTTTAAAGGAATATATCATCTACCTGAAAACACAGTATATCTTTATCAGCCAGGAAAATACAAACGCGTTAATGAGCGCTTACAGATAAAAAATATTGATAATGTTAATCTGGATAAAACATTGGGTGATCTTATATGGAAATTGCGCAGTGAAATTGAATTGATAAAAGGGGCAAGTCATATCTTTAATCGCATCCAATATTTAAAAGGGATTTTAACACCGATATTTTTTGGATCCGCTATAAATAATTTTGGTGTATACGAGTTATTAAATGCTTTTATAAAAGAAGCACCTGCGCCGAAATCACGAGAAACCGATGTCCGATTGGTTAAACCAGAAGAGAAAAAATTTAGTGGATTTGTCTTTAAAATTCAGGCCAACATGGATCCGGGCCATCGTGATCGCATCGCTTTTTTACGAATTGCCTCAGGTCGATATCAAAAAAGAATGAAAATTTATCATGTACGACTTGATAAAGAAATTCAAGTCAAAAACGCGTTGATATTTTTAGCGGGTAAACGTGAGAATATAGATACAGCTTGGCCGGGAGATATTATTGGCCTACATAATCACGGAACAATTCAAATTGGAGATACCTTTACGCAAGGGGAAAAATTCAAATTTATTGGTATTCCGAACTTTGCACCTGAACTTTTTCGATTGGTGCAGCTTAAAGACTCTCTTAAACAAAAAGCCTTATTAAAAGGATTAACGCAACTATCTGAAGAAGGTGCCGTCCAGCTTTTTCGACCCATTGATAAAAACGATTTAATCCTAGGAGTAGTAGGTCTTTTACAATTTGATGTAGTTTCTTATCGGTTAAAAAATGAATATAATGTCAAGTGTGTTTATAAACCTGCTAATGTCACTGCTGCTCGATGGGTTGTTTGTAGTGATAGGACTATTATGGAACAATTTAAGAGAGAACAATTTTGCAATTTAGCCTATGATAGTGCAGAATATCTGACTTATTTAGCATCATCCCGAGTTAATTTGAAAATTACTGTAGAGAAATGGTCTAAGATTTCATTCAGTGAAACTCGCGAACATTAAAATTTCTTCTTAAAAAAAACGTAGGGACCTGTTCTGTATTAATGTTTTAATTTTATTATCTTTCTTGTTTATCATCAAAAGAAATTTAAAGCTATGGAAATTTTTATCTGAATTAAACAGGATTTATTTTGTTCTACAATGAAGTTTATTAGTTAAAACAAGCAGTTTGATTGGAACTTGTTTGAATTTGAAGGGATTTGAAGGAGGTATCTCTTTGAAAAATGAGAAAATCTCGTTAATACCTCGATTTTCAAATACAGCAATCTTGAATAAGAGACTTTATTAATCGCATTTTCTTCGATAAGGCAAGTAATGAGGTTCCCAGATGTGTTGTGCTACAAGAGCTTCTGCGGATTGACCGTTAGAAACTCCCGCTACACCTTCTTCAATAGCGGTTTTTGCTACTGCAATAGCTACATGATACGACGCTTCTTGCGCTTGAGGAATGCTAGGTAGCAAACGATGAGTAGTTTCTTCTGCATATCGACTTAAGGCTTTACTAGCACTCCAAAGCATATTGTCAGTAACTCGCTTGAC
Organism: Coxiella endosymbiont of Dermacentor marginatus; assembly: GCF_907164955.1. Lineage (GTDB taxonomy): Bacteria > Pseudomonadota > Gammaproteobacteria > Coxiellales > Coxiellaceae > Coxiella. The sequence continues at coordinate 674,565 of NZ_OU015521.1, forward strand.
TTTAACAGCAATAATACCAAGACCAATTCCCGGAAAAGCTAAATAATTATTACATTGATTTACAGGAAATTTCTTATTTTTAAAAATAATGTCTTCAAAAGGACTACCAGTTGCAATTAATGCTTTTCCCTGAGTCCATTGGAAAAGATCAATAGCTTCAGCTTCACATTTTTCTGTTGGATTAGACAAAGGAAAAATAATAGGTTTGGCTACATACTTTAACATCTTTTTCACGATGGTCTGATTAAATGCATGCCTGCGTGCAGAAGTGCCAATTAAAATTGTCGGTTTTACATTTTCAATTACGTCTAACAACGAAATTTGGTGAAGATTTTCAATTTTCCAGTTTTTAGTTTCATCTTTCGTTCTTAGATAAGGTTGTTGTGCTGGAGTTACATATCCACTAAACTCAGTTAATAATCCAGGTTGGTCTACTAGCCAAAAAAGTTTTCTTGCTTCAGCTTCAGAGAAACCGTTTTGAGACACAGCGCGAAATATGGTATCCGTAATTCCCATTCCAGCACTCCCAGCACCATAAATTACTATTCGTTGTTTACTAAGAGTAGAATGAGTAATCTTTAAGGCAGCTAAAATAGCTCCTAAAGTCACAGCACCTGTGCCTTGAATATCATCGTTAAAGCTGCATATGACGTCACGATATTTAACTAAATTTCGATAAGCATTTGTACGCCCGAAGTCTTCCCAATGTAACAATACGTGAGGAAATTTTTCTTGGATGGCTTGAATAAATTTTTCGATAAATTCGGCGTATTGGCCTCCTGTTAAGCGTTTGTGGCGCCAACCTAAATAAAGAGGATCATTTAATAATTCTTTGTTGTTAGTGCCTGCATCAAGCATGATGGGCAAAGTCCGTAAAGGGTTAACACCGCCAACAGCAGTATACACCATGAGTTTTGCTACAGGAATAGCCATGGCTCCCACTCCTTGATCTCCAATCCCCAATACACCCTCGCCATCGCTCACAACAATAAGATCAATGAGAGGGTTAGAGCGATTATCTAAGATTTCTGCAATATTATTTCGGTCTTCGTAGGAAATGTAAAGACCTCTTGGATGCATAAATTTTTTATTAAATGCACGTACAGCGTTTCCTACTATAGGAGTATAAATAGTTGGCAGCATTTCTTGTAAGTGGTCCTGAATTAAACGATAGAATAAAACTTGATTAGTATTTAGTAGTTGATTTAAATAATTATTTCGATTGATTTGAATATCAAATGATTTGTATTGCAAATAAGCACGAATGACCTGATCATCAAGGCTTTCCACTCTGTTTGGCAATTTTCCTCTTAAATTAAAAACTTTTCGTTCTTCTTTACTAAATGCAGTTCCCTTATTTAATTGAGGGATGGTTAATAAAGCTTTACCAGAAATGTTAGTTTCGATATAGGACTGGCCGTTTTCATCGATTTTAAATAAAAAATCTAGCATGGTAAACTACCTTTTATTTTAATAAAATTAATTCCATTTAAAATTTCGGACTTTTTTTGCTAGTGACGGAGCGAAACCAATATAATTACTGGGGGTTAAGGATTGTAAGTATTCTTTTGCTTTTTTAGGAAGAGATAACTTTTCAACAAAGTCTCTTAGTTGATTTTCATTAATCGATTTATCCTGAGTTAGTTCTTTTAGTTGCTCATAAGCATTTGATATTCCATATCGACGCATGACAGTTTGAAGTGCTTCTGCAAGGACTTCCCAATGACAATTAAGGTCTTCCTTAATTCGACTTTCGTTAGTACTTATTTTTGTAAGCCCTTTTAATAACGACTCATAAGCAACAAGAGAGTAACCAAATACGCATCCTAAATTTCGCATCACTGTGGAATCTGATAAATCTCTTTGCCAGCGTGATATCGGAAGTTTATTTGCCATATGATTAGCTAATGCGTTGGCAATTCCTAAATTGCCTTCAGCATTTTCAAAATCAATAGGATTTACTTTATGGGGCATCGTTGAGGAACCTACTTCATTTTTTATAGCTTTCTGATAAAAATAGCCAAGACTGATATATCCCCATATATCTTGGCAAAAATCGATTAGAATGTTATTAAGACGAATTAGTGATTGTAAGAGTTCACTCAGCCGATCATGAGGTTCAATTTGAGTGGTATATGCATTGAGCTTTAATCCAAGTGATTCGACAAAGCATTTGGCAAAGCTAGGCCAGTCAAAATCAGGATATGCTGCTTGATGAGCATTGAAATTGCCAACAACACCGTTTATTTTAGCTAACAATTTTATGTTTATAAAGTACCGATATTGAATATGAATACGTTCTACTGTATTTGCTAATTCTTTACCTAAAGTCGTTGGTGTAGCCGGTTGACCATGTGTGCGGCTTAGTAAGGGAAGTTCTGCATAGTCTTTTGCCATAGTCTGCAAATGCAGGCCAATTTTTTTAATGACAGGAGTTAATACTTTCGCGCGAGCTTCATTGATCATGAGAGAATAAGAGAGATTATTAATGTCCTCAGAAGTACATCCAAAATGGATGAAATGAATTAAATCCACAAATTCTTTTTCTTTTTTTAGTTGTTGTTGTAAATAATATTCGACTGCTTTGACATCGTGATTAATAGTTTTTTCAATTTCTTTAATCGATTCCGCGGCCTGCATATCAAAATTTTTTGAAATTGCTTTTAATTTTTCATAATTCAGTGCAGTTAATTTTGGAATTTCTGTAAGAGAACTTTCATAAGATAAAAAAAGTAGCCATTGTATTTCAATTAAAACACGGTATCGAATGAGACCATACTCACTAAAAATCAATCGTAAATTATCCAATTTTTTTTGATACCGACCATCAAGAGGTGATAAGGCTGTGAGGAATGTTAATTTCATGATTGCAAAATCATACACGAGTGATTCTTTAAAATCACCACCGCAATTCTTGAGTTAGACGAATGGGCGATTTGAAATTAAATTAGATAGAGAATATAAAAAACTATTTCGAGAAAAATTTCTTGCTAGAAAAATACTTAATGAAGCTCATGGCTATTGAAGATTGCGGTGGTGATTTGTTTTAGGTTAGTATTTTTTTGTAACAGTGCGAAAAATAAGAAGCATCGGGATATGAGATGAAATTTATTGATTTAAATCAACAATATCGTCTGATAAAAAGCTCTGTCGATAGGAATATTCAGGCTGTTTTGGATCATGGGCAATATATCATGGGTCCAGAAGTAGAGGAATTAGAACACCGCTTAGCTAAATTGGTAGGTGTCCGTCATTGCATTACTATTTCTAGCGGAACAATGGCTTTATTAGTTGCTTTATTGGCATTAAGGATCGGTCCGATGGACGAGGTGATCACCTCTTCATTTAGCTTTTTTGCCACTGCAGAAACTATTATTCTTCTAGGGGCCAAGCCCGTCTTTGTCGATATTGATCCTCGTACATATAACATAGAGACTTCGCAAATTGAGCTTGCAATTACTGAACGAACGAAGGCAATCATGCCCGTTAGTTTGTATGGTCAATGCTCTAATATAGCAGAAATTAATACTATTGCTCATCGTTATAGTCTTCCAGTTATTGAAGATGGCGCTCAAAGTTTAGGTGCCACTCATTGGGGATGTGAATCTTGTGGCCTGACAACCATAGGATGCACGAGTTTCTTTCCTTCTAAGCCTTTGGGTTGTTATGGCGATGGCGGCGCTTGTTTTACAAATGATGATGTTTTAGCTGAAAAGATGCGCTTGATTCTTAATCACGGCCAAAAAAAACGTTATTATCATGTTCAAATTGGTTTAAATGTGCGTTTTGATACCTTAAAGGCAGCTATTTTACTGGCAAAATTAGAAATCTTTTCAGATGAGTTAAAACGCCGTCAACAAGTAGCAAAATGGTATTCTCAAAAATTAAGCAATCATCTGATTACACCTTATATTGAACCTGGAAATATTAGTGCTTTTGCACAATACACTGTTCGAGTGGAACGGAGAGAAGAAGTTCGAGTAGCTCTGATGAACGCGGGCATTCCCACAGCTATTCATTATCCTCAGCCATTGCATAGGCAACCGGTCATCCGCAATTATTTACAGAATGACTACAATCATCCTGAAGCTGAGATTGCAAGCCAGCAAGTTTTAAGTTTGCCATTTCATCCTTATTTGAGTAAAGAGTGGGTTCATCAAATTTGTGAAAAGCTTTTAAATATAACGACTTTTAGCTGAAATATTCTAGATTTTTAAAATACTTTGATATTTTTTGGAATCAGATACACATTACTTAGGAAATGAATACTGGTTATTTCTTTTGTAGAGAAAACTGTTGAGTGAAGTTATTACGATACTTAAAAGTAATAAATTTATAGGAAATTAGTTTCTATTTACGGGAAGAAATAGACAAATGAATCAATTAAAGTTCTGATTATAACCAAACACCGGAGAAAAAATTTAGTTTATAATTTTTCTAAATTTTAGGAATATGAAATGATATTTGTGAATCTAAGTAATCTTAGCAGTATCATTGATATGGGTATTTTCTATTAGCACTTACACACGAAACTAAAAGAAGTAAAACCAAGTGCTTAACTGATTAATAACAACACAGTAAGCACTCATCAGTCTTTATAATATAAGACACTCTATTAAATTAGCAAATAGACATACGTATTAAGCATTAATGATGAAGTAAACATCTAATTAGATATTGGATAAACTGCATGATCAAAGGTCTATTGTCAAAATAAATTGACATATTCAGATTGGGAATTGGTTTCAGGAAGAAATTTTTTTTAATCAAGTTAGATGGGCCTTTTTTATTTAATATCTTAAACAGAGAATTAAACTATCAAGTTAAGTAAAAGTTTGGCAAACAAAGTGTATGAAGCTTACATAACTGGCGACAAAAGTATCTGCAGTAAACTCTCCACAAAGTAATGTTATTCCATTTGAATTCTTTAAAATACATAACCTTCGACATTTAGAGATAAGTGAATAACATATCTTAGTTATAGAAAATAATGGCAGAACCTACATTGGAAATCATTTTCCAAGATTTCAATTTCAGTATCGTAAAGTTTTTATCTTCTTTGGGATCAATGGTGAAATTGTAAATACGCTATTTACATCATAGTTTGATATTCATAAATAAACATATCTACTGCATATGAGTTTTAAAAGTCGAGATAAGTGCATTATTTCTGAAAGTGAGAACCAATATAACAGATTTGATACTTTTTAATAGGACAAGTAGCTATGTGAATTATTTTTTTTAAAGCTTATGTGGATGCCCACATATTTTCCATAAGGTCATCAATATATTGAACCGTTAAGATAACTAGCTAATTATCAAGGTTGTGTTTTTTAGATTAGACACAGTATAATCAAATCTAAATATGACGATCAGCTCAATTCATTAAAACAATTTTCAGACAAGATATTTAGTTGCATTGAGTATTTCTAATTACTTTAGCGGGTTCGATTGTTCGAATATTATCAGAGATCTAAATAAATGCATGGGTATTAGTAATTTCCATAGGCTTGAGTAACAACATTTAAGTGTTTATAAATTGGCATCCGAAATTGCTTAAGCAATCGCTTTAGAGCGAACGATTTTTAGTACTGAGGAGTAGTTTACTTAAAAAAAACAGCTGAAAAACAGCTGAGTGAAATCTATTTACATTTTAGATTACGAAGCAAATTATCACTCAAACAGATTCAAGCCAGGAGAACGTGGTATGATCGTATCCTTTGTAGAATTAAAATAAATCATTGGATTCAAAAATCACAATACTCCCACTTCAAATATTGAACTATATGGTTTCCTTGCATTTATTGGGATTACCAATATGTAGTTTGTTTTCATATAGACACATGTAAAAGAATTTAATGGTTCCTTGAGAGAGCTTACCGCTATTTGCGTTGGATTCTACATCAAGATATAATGCCGTGCTTTTTGCTTTTTAGGTTTGCAGTGTCGCAAATAACGGCGAATGTCTTTCACTAACAAAGAGATAAATATGTCATTAATATTTAAAGAAACAGCTGAAATCTTAAAGAAATATCAAAGAGATAATAACGATACAGGATCTCCTGAAGTTCAGGCAGCTATTCTAAGTGCCAAAATTGCCAAGCTTACTAGTCATTTTAAAATCCATAAAAAAGACCATCATTCGCGTCGAGGTTTATTATGTATGGTTAATCAACGGCGCAAAGTCCTTAGTTATCTAAAGAAAAACGACATAAAGCAATATCATAAACTCATTGAGCAATTGGGATTACGATCATAAATTATAAGGAAAAAAATGGAAAAAATTAGTAAGACTTTCCAATACGGTAAAAATCATGTGACGCTTGAAACAGGAGAGATAGCACGTCAGGCAACAAGCGCAGTGGTAGTTCAAATGGGTGGTACTGTTGTCCTAGTAACAGTGGTTGCAGATCGGAAAGAAGTTGTAGAAAGACGTGATTTTTTTCCGCTAACCGTTAATTATCAAGAAAAAACCTATGCGGCAGGGAAAATCCCAGGAGGCTATTTTAAACGTGAAGGCCGCCCTACAGAAAAAGAAACCTTGACTTCTCGATTAATTGATCGTTCCTTACGGCCTCTGTTTCCTAAGAATTTTACCAATGAAGTTCAAATTATTGCTACTGTACTTTCCATGGATCCGGAAGTTCCTACAGATATTCCTGCTATTTTAGGAGCTTCAACAGCTTTAGGTGTATCTGGTATTCCATGTAACGCGCCTTTAGGTGTAGCCCGAGTGGGTTATCAGAAAGGTAAGTATCTTTTAAATCCTTCTTTTGAAGAATTAAAGGAATCACAGCTTAATCTAGTTATTGTTGGTACGAGAGAGGCAGTTTTGATGGTCGAATCGGAAGCCCAAGAATTGCCGGAATCAATTATGCTAGAAGCTGTGTATTACGGGCATCACATTATGCAGACAGCTATTCAAGTTATTGATGAATTCATTAAAAAATCCGATACTAAGTGGGAATGGCAACCGCCTGTATCCAATAAGAAATTAGAAATTTTGGTGGCTCAAAAGGCCAAAGTCCCTCTTCAAGAGGCCTACCGTATTATAGAGAAAAGTGCTCGACAAAATCGAATTCAAATTATTCGGGATAATCTTTTAGCTGAATTTACTTCAAAAACTGATGAAGAAGGTTCAATTAATTTATACGAATTAACGGCAATCTTTTGCAATCTAGAACGCTGGGTTGTTCGTAATCAAATTTTGTCGGGCCAGCCACGAATTGATGGGCGTGATACTAGAACCGTACGTCCTATCACTATTCGTGTAGGTTTACTTCCGCGTTCTCATGGTTCGGCTTTATTTACTCGAGGGGAGACTCAAGCTCTAGTAGTCACTACTTTAGGAACCGAGCGAGATGCGCAGATGGTAGATGATCTAGATGGAGATCGGCGTGAAAATTTTATCTTTCATTATAATTTCCCACCATTTTGTGTTGGTGAGATTGGTTTCATGAGTGGCCCTAAAAGACGAGAAGTTGGTCATGGACGATTGGCTAAACGAGCAATCGTCCCCGTGATTTCCAATTTAACGGAATTTCCTTATGTAATCCGAGTAGTTTCTGAGATTCTTGAATCAAATGGTTCCAGCTCTATGGCAAGCGTATGTGGAAGTAGTTTAGCACTCATGGATGCAGGAGTTCCCATCAAAGCACCTGTTGCCGGTATTGCTATGGGGTTAATTAAAGAAGGAGAGAAATATGCGATCCTATCGGATATTCTCGGTGATGAAGACCATTTAGGTGATATGGATTTCAAAGTAGCTGGTACAGAAAAAGGTGTGACAGCATTACAAATGGATATTAAGATTGAGGGAATTACCAAAGAAATTATGAAATGTGCTCTCGATCAAGCAAAGAAAGGGCGTCTCCATATTCTCAACTTAATGAATGAAGCTATCGCTCAGCCTCGTTCACAAGTTTCTCAATTGGCGCCTCGCTATATTACTATGAAAATCAACCCTGAAAAAATCCGAGATGTTATTGGAAAAGGTGGAGTAATGATTCGAGAGATTACTGAATCAACAAATTGTATTATCGATATTGCTGATGATGGGACAATTAAAATTGCTGCCCATTCCACGGAAGAAGGTGAGGCTGCGAAAAGACGGATCGAAGAATTAACGGTCGAAATAGAATTAGGAAAAATGTATGAAGGTTCTGTTGTTAAGGTTTTAGATTTTGGAGCGCTAGTTAAAATTCTACCTAATTATCAAGGGTTTATTCACATCTCGCAGTTTGCCTCTGAGTGCGTGAAGAATGTGCGAGATTATCTTCAAAAAGGTCAGATAGTTCGTGTTAAAGTCATCGAAATTGATAAACAAGGTCGAGTTCGCCTCAGCATGAAACAAGTTGATGAGGGGGGGGTTAGTTAGATAATCCTCCTTTACAATCCTGAAATTTCGGTTGACAATTTGCTTAAAAGTTGATGACATTAATTTGTCAAAGGACTGTACTTTTGCCAGAATATTCCATACAACATCTGTAATTAATGTCCAAACTCAAAATAATAGAGCTTGAAAGGAGAGGTTACAGATATTGTAAGGAAAATCAAAATACCGTTATGTATTTTGAATGTTTCGACTCCGATTTAGAGTAGGATCACTTTCTGGATTATTGATTATCATTTTCTAAGAAAGATGATTCTATAAGTTTGTTAGTAACGAACTTGTGTTGAAATGAGTAACTGACGCGATTTGTTTATTAACTGTAAAGATATTTAACTTTTTGAAATGAAAATATATGATTTTAACTAAAGGAAATTGAGATACTTTTTAATAAAAGTGAATAAAATAAGAATAAATCGATTTTAGTTAGAGATACTTAAAAAGGGGATTTCTCTTTTGTTCTAGAAAAAGTTGATACGATTGAGTTCCTCGTTTCAGATTTTAAAAACCCATACTATCCTTAAATAATCCCTAAACATCCTTTTTAAATTGCGTATCCAAAAGAAATAGATCGTTCTGTGTCTTATTACGCTTTCTCTTCCAGGAAAATTTCTTTCCTACTCCTTATCAGAATACCAATCCAGCGATGATAAAGTATAAGTCTATTCAAAATATACAACTTGGTAACTCGTGTTATTAATTTAAATTTTGAAATAGAATTTAAAACTGCTGGTATCCAGGATGGAGAATATGTACAGATTTTTCCATTTGAAAAGTATTTAAAGAATTAAGTTAAGAGAGAACCTTTATAGTTAAGGAAATTAACATTTTGTTAAAAAATTCCAGCACAAAGATGTCGAAGAAGAGTTATTTTATATTTCACGCGATCCACATGTAACTCCAGAAAAACTAAGCAAACTTATGAAGTTTTCAATTTTCTATTTGCCAAGAAATTTCAGGAACTCTACTGCCATTCCGACTCATCAGTTTGATTCCAAAGAAAACTCGTAATTTGGGTGCGACGAAAACTTGATATGATAAGATTATGAGGAGGTACTTACTATTCGAATCTAGAAAAGCTACTAGAATTAAAAAGCACCACGAAGAATGCTTCTGACCTAAATCAGAACTTAGACTTTTTATATTGCAAGGTGCATTTCTATGCTAATTTTAAATATGTATGCTTTTTTCTACTTTGTAATAAGTAATGGTATATCTCGGAAAATGCCTTATGATGTACTTCTAAAATGAATTAAGATCTTGATCTTATTATATCGATTATTACCTTCTGTATTCATTTTATTCAGCGAATCTTTCTAAAAAAACAATTCGCTCTCATTTGCTTGCATTGGTGCAGATAAGCATGCTCTTTATAAATCAGCAGAGTAATCGTCCCCTACTAGTTGAGGAAGTGTATTTTAAAATTAAAGACTTTCAATAGGTTTTTCAAATCTATAGGATTTAATAGTCAATAAAAATGTTGTTTTATGATGTTCAAGGTAAAAGTTCTGTGATGAGTCAGATTTATTTGCATTATTAAAGCAACCACTGTAATAAAAGAGTCCGCCGGTATGAGACTAATAATGCTAAATTGGTTTTTTTTACTCTGACAGTCAGCTCTCAAGATCTTTTCAAAATTTTAAATGGAAAATTTTTTCAAAATAAAAGAACCAATCATTTAGTTTTCACAAACAATCTAATAGTTATTATTAAAATTTCAATAATAACTATTAGAAACTATCAGTTTATCTCTAGCTAGTTGTTTTTAAGTTTTATAGTATTCTTATTACCTATGATATGTATCCCAAAAGTGTTACTGCTCGTTGCTCTTATAACGAATTTGATTACTATTCTTTAAAATTGAAATGATTGTCATCCATTAATGATTGTCATCCATTTTTGTATAATTTCCGTAATCTAACGGTTGATTGTTAATTGAAGTAAGGTGAATGGTATTTTAATTATGTTACCTTTATCATAAGTCCAGAGGATTATTTTAAATAATTATACTTTTTTCTTCATTATAATTTGATATCAGTTTGTATCTTTATCTTTAGTTTTGATTATTTGGTACTAAGATTGTGCTCCTGACTTATACAACTTATTACTTACCAACATTACGAGGAACGATAATCAGCAAATAAGTTAGGTTTTAACTCAGCTTATTTCAACCAGTTTTACCAAGTTATTTTCAAAGATTTGATGGACCACTGACTTCATTATGCTGGAGGAAAAGATCTGGGCACTAAAGCAACAATAATTCAGATACATTAGCACCCATCTGTGATTTTATTATCTGTTGATATTAAGATCTTGAGAAAAAGGTTTCTTACAAAGGAATTCAATTTTCGAGTTATATTTTGTTAATAAACTCGCAGGACAGGACGGAATAAAACAAAACCTCTTTCTATGAAATTCTTTTTTTATGCAGTCCATTTTTAATATACTCTTTTTCCGAGCAGTTATTATAATTGTTGTCATATCCCAAATTATCGAGTGCTAGAAAACGGTATGGCAAGCAAGGATCCAGAACTTGAATACTACCGTAAAAAGGGCTATTTTTATTCGGATTTCCTCCAGACGACAGAATAGTCTTCTGGTCGTTGGAGAACAGAGTTATTTTTGGGTATAAGAGAGGCCCCAAAAGCTGCTGATGAAAAGAGTTAAACAAAAAGGCATTGAAATTTATGGACGCCTTTTGCAAGTCACTAAGCGATACTGTGCAATCTTTATTTTTGGGATTATTGGTACGATAGTAGTCTCGCTGACTGATGCTGGATTTACTTGGTTAATAAAATTGATCATTAATCAAGGATTTATTGCCCGTGATGCTGGTTTTATTCGTTGGTTGCCCTTAATAATTATATTAATTTTCCTATTTCGAGGGATAGCAGGATTTTTATCAACTTATTTTATTAATCGAGTAGCTCGCAATATTGTGATGGATTTTAGACGGATGATTTTTAGTCATTTATTGCGCTTACCTGTCAAGTTTTATGATCAGAACAGTTCAGGTCATTTACTATCCACGGTAATTTACAATGTAGAACAAGTTTCTCAAGCAGGCTCTGATGCTCTAGTTATTACACTTCAAGAATCCTCATTAGTCATTGGCTTACTGATAGTGATGTTTTTAGTCAATTGGGAATTAACGTTATTTTTTTTAATAATTACTCCGATCATTGCCTGGGTAATGAAAATTTGTAGTACGCGATTACGTCGATTGAGTACTAGTGTGCAACGATCTATAGGTGAAGTTACGCATATTGCGAGTGAAACTATAGAAGCTTATAAAGTAGTCCGTCTTTTTGGTGGACAAACCTATGAAAATAAAAAATTTCACCATATCACTAAGGTAAATCAACAGAACGAATTGAAAGTGGTGATAACTAACAGTGTCAGTATTTCATTAATACAGTTACTGATCGCTATTCAGGTTGCCATCATTTTATTTTTTGCTACTCAACCTTCTTTACATGTAACTGCTGGCAGTTTTGCTTCTGTGATCTCTGCAATGATCATGATGCTTAGACCTATACGTCGACTTACTATGGTTAATAATTATATCCAGAAAGGCGTTGCTGGTGCGGAAAGTATCTTTAAGTTATTAGATGAAGACGTTGAAAGGGATATGGGAAGTCGTCATTTGTTACGAGCAAGGGGTACCATAGAATACTCTGATGTTTCTTTTTCCTATGATAAAAGTCCAAAGCCTATTCTTTCGAACATTAATTTAACTATCGAAGCAGGACAAAAAGTCGCATTAGTAGGTCGATCAGGCGCTGGAAAGTCTACGTTAATTAATTTATTACCCCGATTTTACGAAGCTTCAAAAGGGATCATTAAAATTGACGGAATTAATATTAAAGAGTTTCATTTACAAGAGTTACGTAATCAATTTTCTTTAGTGTCTCAAAACACTATCTTATTTAACGACACTATTTTAAATAATATTGCTTATGGCCAATTAGGACGTGTTGATAAGAGAAAAATTATAGAAGCGGCTCAAGCAGCTCATGTAATGGAATTTATCGATCAATTACCGGATGGTTTAAATACTATTGTTGGAGAAAACGGTGTGCTCCTTTCTGTAGGACAATGCCAACGGATCACTATCGCCCGTGCCTTGTTTAAGAACACTCCTATTTTTATTTTCGATGAAGCAACATCTGCGTTAGATACACATGCGGAGAGACATATTCAAGCAGCGTTGGAAAATTTAATGCATGAAAGGACTACCTTAGTAATTGCCCATCGATTGTCTACTATTGAGAAGGTCGATTGGATTATTGTGATGGAGAGAGGGTGTATCGTAGAAAAAGGAACGCATCAGCAACTTTTAGATTTAAAAGGAATTTATGCTGAATTGTATCAAATGCAATTTTCGGAAAACCCTATTTTGATTGATATTGAGAATCAGAAATGATAATAGCACCGCAATTTTGGTATCAATCACGCTCTTGGATAAGTCAGTTTTTAATCCCCTTTTCTTTATTATACCAACTGGCTGTGATTTTCCGAAGAACAATCTATACTATTGGCCTTAAAAAAATCCGACAATTTTCAGTGCCGATTATTGTGATAGGTAATGTTACTGTAGGTGGTAGTGGGAAAACTCCTTTAGCTATTTGGCTTGTGAATCAATTAAAAAAGCAAGGTTTTCGGCCAGGGATTGTTAGTCGCGGTTATGGAGGAAAAAATAAAGATAGACTCCAAATCGTCACACCGAATAGCGATCCTCATCTAGTTGGAGATGAAGCTATTTTATTGGCAAGAACAGGTTTTCCAATGGTGGTGGGCGTCAATCGCCCGGATGCTATAGAATACTTATTAAAAAACTTTAATTGCAACATTATTATCAGCGATGACGGATTGCAGCATTATTCGTTATCACGAGATATTGAAATCGCTGTTATAGATTCTGATCGTCAATTTGGAAATGGATTGTGTATGCCAGCAGGACCCTTGAGGGAACCAAAATCGCGATTAAATTCGGTGGATTTCCTTGTTGTAAAGCAGTTGTACCCTGTGGAAATTTATCAATTAAACAACCCAGAAAAAAAAATAAATTTTGAAGAATTGCATGGGAAAACTATCCATGCAGTTGCTGGGTTAGGGAATCCACAAAATTTTTTTTATCAGCTTGAATTACTAGGAGCAAAAGTAATAAAACACGCATTTCCCGATCATTATTTTTATCAGAAAAAAGATTTTCAATTTGAAGATGATAAAATAATCCTTATGACAGAGAAAGATGCGGTTAAATGCAAAGAGTTTGATGACAAACGACTGTTTTGTTTATCCGTTTCTTTAGAAGTTCCTGAACAATTCTTAAAAAGTTTTTTTCAACAAGTTGAGATAAAAATAGGTCTTAAATATCTTCTGAAAACCCAGAGGTAATCGGATACCGCCGATCTTTACCAAAAGCACGTTCCGTAATGCGGATACCAATAGATGCTTGCCGACGCTTATATTCATTACGATTTATCATTCGAACTACTTTATTAACTATATTAATATCAAAACCAGCAGCTGCAATTGTGTTTGGATCTTCGTCTTTCTCAATATAACGCTCTAAAATTTTATCCAGTATCGGATAAGGTGGTAAGGTGTTTTGATCTTTTTGATTTGGAGCCAGTTCTGCAGAAGGTGCGCGAGTTAAAATACGCTCAGGAATAACAGGTGAAAGAGTATTTCGATATTTACACAAGCGGTATACCATTGTCTTATAAACATCTTTTAGTACACTGAAGCCACCAGCCATATCACCATATAAAGTAGTATACCCAACAGCCATCTCACTTTTATTTCCGGTCGTTAATACAATAGTGCCTTTTTTATTGGAGAGAGCCATTAATAGGGTACCCCGAATACGCGCTTGCAAATTTTCTTCAGTGACGTCTTTAGGAAACCCTCTAAACTCTGATGCTAGACTTCGAATAAGAGCTTCGAAGATAAAATTAATATTAATAATAGATGTTGAAACTTTCAATGCTTGGGCTTCTGACTTCGCGTCTTCAATGCTCATTGAAGAGGTAAAAGCGGAAGGCATTAGAATACCACTCATTCGTGATGATCCAATGGCATCAACAGCAATAGCTAATGTTAAAGCAGAGTCAACACCTCCAGAAAGGCCGATAATAGCACCGGGAAAATTATTTTTATTAATATAATCGCGAATGCCTAATACCAGAACATTGTAAATTTTTTCTTCATCTAAAGGCTCAGGTGGCAATGGGCGTTTGATTTTTATATCTAATTGATGTTCAAGGTCAAATTCAATGGTCATTAACTCTTCTTTAAAATAAGTACTTTGTTGAATATGCTCCCCATTTTGATTAAATACCATAGAACCGCCATCAAAAACGAGCTCATCTTGCCCCCCAATTAAATTCAAATAAATAATGGGAACACGATATTTCTGAGTACGTTTTGTTAACAAAACACGCCGAAGATGTGATTTATCTTGAGAGAAAGGAGAAGCATTAATGCAGGCGATTAATTGTGCTCCTGCTTTGACAGTGTCCTCTAAAGGCATTTCTAACCATAAATCTTCACAAATCAATAAGCCAATTCTTATTCCTTTAACTACGATGATGCAGAGTTGATCTCCAGATGAGAAATAACGTTTCTCATCAAAAACCCGATAATTAGGTAGTGCATGTTTTCCATAGGTTGCAACTATTTTTCCTTTAGTAATCACAGCCGCTTTGTTATAGTAACGCTTCTCTTGGAAATCCGGGTATCCTACGATAACAGTAGTATACTTAACTTCCTTGGCGATTCGTTGGAGTGCGCGATGAACACGCTGATAAAGTACAGGTCGAAAGAGTAGGTCCTCGGGTGGATAACTTGTAATAGCTAATTCTGGAAATAATACGACATCAGCTCTGCTTTTACGATAGGCGCGGTTGGCTGTATCAACGATGAGTTGAGTATTTCCTTCGATGTCTCCAACCAGTAAATTAATCTGTGCAGCTACAATAATTAATTTTTTCATGAATTATTCCACGAATTGTTATTTATAATTAGTGCTGCCACTATTTTCCGCCCTTCGGACATTAATGCTGTATAAGTACGACAGGCGGCACCTGTATCCATAGATTCAATTCCAATTCGTTTTTGGAAAAGCGGCCTAAGCTTTTCTTGAACTGGGAAAATAAATTTTTTTCCAGTCCCAAAGATGACCACCTCAGGATTTAAAGATAACACAACTTGGAAATGTTCAGACTTTAATTCTTCTAAAGACTTCGGCGCCCAGTCACTAATGAGCTTAGAGGGAGAAACAATTACACTTGATGTATAAAGCGTTTCATTAATCGTAACCGATACGGCATCATAAGCTCGAATTTGGTAATGTTCAATACTAATATCTTCAGTAATTAGCATATCTTCTTAATTCTCATGCTTACTTAAGCATAGCATGAATCTTATATGAACTTAAACCTTATCTTATTTTGATTGTTCAAAACCTGCTGCTAATCTATCCATACTCTCACCCTTAGATAGTAAGAAAATGAATCTGCGTATGTTTTGGATTAAATTTGATATCCTTCATGGGATTAGTTAGAATACCGCGTCTGTCCCTGTTCCACCGATTTAATCTCGGGGGATTTATTAAGCCAAGTCAGGAGGAAACTGTTAATGCGACATTATGAAGTCATAATCTTAGTCCATCCCGATCAAAGTACGCAAGTATTGGCGATGATTGAACGCTACCAGCTGATGATTAAAGAAGGCGGGGGCAAGATCCACCGATTAGAAGACTGGGGACGCCGTCAACTAGCTTATTCTATCAAAAAAGTATACAAAGCTCATTATCTTTTAATGAATATTGAATGTGATAAGGCTGTTTTGGATGAGCTTAAAAATGCTTTTCGCTATAACGATGCTGTGATTCGTAATTTAATTTTAAAACGCAATCATGCTATTACCGAGCTTTCACTCATTATGCAAGGCGCTGAACAAACGAAATTTTTGAAAGAGAAGCTAAAAGTCTTCGTTGAAGAAAGGACTGTTGAAAAACTTGAAGAAACCTAAGAGGAATATATGTCATTTCATCGCAAAAAATTCTGTGCTTTTAAAGCAAAAAATATTCGAGAAATCGATTATAAGGATATCGATACGTTAAGAGACTACGTTATGGAATCCGGCCGCATAGTTCCAAGTCGTATCACAGGAACAAGCGCTAAGTATCAACGCCAATTATCTCGTGCTATTAAGCTGGCTCGTTATCTAGCTTTATTACCGTATTGCGATGCGCATCGATAAAAGAAATTTAATCTTTTTCCTATTGTGAGTAAGTAAGCAGACGAGAGTGATGATTTTGGTAACTTAATGAAAAGCTTTGGAAAATATTTACTGGCCGATAACATTCGTGCAGCTATAGCTGCGCTGAGTTTTTCATTATTAGCTTTTTTTCTGCCTGTAGGATTTTTTACCACTTTAATTTTAGGATTGGTTACCCTCCAAAAAGGCTATAAGGCGAGTTTAGTTGTTTTAGCTTTTGTTCTTTTACCCGCCATTGCTTTGGTGATCACTCGACATTTTAGCTTTTTTTATCGATTTGATCTATTACTTGCCCAATGCAGTTTAGTATTTATATTTGGTTTAATTCTACGCTATGCTACTTCTTGGCAGTGGGTATTAGAAGCTGCTTCTGTAATGGGAACATTGGTAGTTAGTATGGTGCATCTTATTTTTCCAAACATTCGGAAAATATGGATAGGTTTAATTAATAATTACTTACAATTTAATGATTGGGCCTTAACTTTTCATTTAGGTACTGATCGTTCTGCAGAATTTGTCCAACATCTTGTTTCCATTGCTACGGGAAGCTTTATTTTTTTTGTTTTATTTGGAACAATTATCTTGTTAATTTCAGCCCGTTGGTGGCAAACAGCTCTTTTTTCTCCTGGACGATTACAGTTTGAATTTACGAAAATCCGTATTAGTCAAGTAAGTGCGAGCTTGTTAATCATCGCTAGTATTGGTTTAATTTGGCAGCCAAGTTGGCTCGTGGATACCTATCCTGTATTATTATTTCCGTTTATGATTGAGGGATTTAGCATCCTTCATTGGTTAGTAATGAATCGGAAAGAAATGGTATTATTGATGATAATGGTTTATATCGCTTTTTTGTTATTAACATTCTTTACAGTGATTATTTTAGCTATCATGGGGCTTATCGATAGTTTTTATAATTTTCGAAAGCATTACACTTTATTGAAGAATTAACGAGGATTTAAATTGTGAATATGAGGGTTATTTTGCAGGAAAAAATAGAAAATTTAGGTAATATTGGTGATCAAATGTTCGTAAAGCCAGGCTATGCGCGTAATTTTTTATTTCCGTATGGGAAAGCTGTACCTGCGACGCTAGAAAATATCGCGGAATTTGAAAAAAACCGCGCAGAATTAGAGAAGTTAGCAGCAGAACAGTTAGAGAGAACTAAAGCACGTGCGAAAAAATTGGAGGGAAAAACTTTTCGCGTCATAGCAAAAGCCAGTGATGAAGGTAAGCTTTTTGGTTCAGTGGGGGTTCGTGAAATTGCTGCAGCAATTTCTAGCAAGGGTATTAATATTGAAAAACGTGAAATAAGCTTGCCAGAAGGACCTATTCGCCAAATTGGCGAATATGAAGTTCCAATTCATCTTCATGCTAACGTTACTGTTATGTTAAAAGTTGAAGTGGTTTCTGAATAATGAAAATAATTATACGTGAATAATCAGCTTAAGAAAATCATTCAGCCTTACTAAGGCTTGTCAAAGAATCCACTTTATTTTTCTATGTCTATATAATTTTCCATACTTAAATTGGGATACGTATTTAGAGAATATTATTCTAATTTCATTAACAGCTTAGGGTTTTTTTGGAATCGAGCTTTTATTAAGTAATAAGAATCTCTGCTGATCCTCTTAGCACGACCAGCAATTTCAATAATTTATAACGCATTAATCTGCACCGCAACAAAATTTACTTATCAGAGAGAAATTACAAACATTATCGTTATTTGGCCTACACTACTTGTTTTCTAGATATAGAAAAACGCGCTTTTTTGAGAAAGGGTCCGGTGGTGCCTTCCTGTTCTAAGGTCAGAATGTTAGACTAGTCCTTATGCCACCACGTCAGAAAGAAAAAGATCTACCCCCTAAAATTCCACCTCATTCACAAGAGGCGGAACAATCTGTACTCGGTGCCTTAATGTTGGATGATCGTGCCTGGGATCGTATTGCTGATCGGATCAGTATGAAAGACTTTTATCGATCCGATCACCGAGTAATTTTTGAAACGATGTCTCGCTTGATTGATCAACATAAACCTTTAGATGTATTGACTATATCAGAAGCTCTTAAAGCAAAGGATCGACTAAATGCGCCTGGAGAAGCCTATATCTATGAGTTGGCTAAAAACACACCTAGTGCTGCAAATATCGTGGCTTATGCAGATATCGTCCGGGAACGAGCTATTTTACGGCAACTAATTGAAGCTGGAACAGATATTGCGCGGGATGGCTTTAATCCTGACGGTCGTGATATTAAAGTATTACTTGATAAAGCAGAACAAAGAGTTTTTAATATTTCTGAAAGCCGTTCTCGAGGAGCTGGTCCTGTACCAATCAGCACCTTGTTGACTAAAGCAACGGATCGCATTGATATGCTCTATCATTCTAGTAAAGTCCTCACTGGGCTTTCTTCAGGTTTCACTGATTTAGATAGATTAACTTCTGGTTTACAACCAGCTGATTTATTCGTAATTGCAGGTCGTCCTTCCATGGGAAAAACCATATTAGCGATTAATATCGCTGAGCATGCAGCAATAAAGAGCAATGTTTTAGTACTCATTTTTAGTATGGAGATGCCTGCTGAAGCATTGGTTATGCGGATGATTTCATCTCTGGGGAGTATCGACCAGCATAAAGTGCGTACAGGTCAACTTAAAGATGATGATTGGCCTCGAATTACACGTGCTGTTGAAATGCTTTCAGAAACTAAATTATTTATTGATGATACTCCTGCTTTAACTCCCGGAGAGATTCGCTCACGGGCAAGGCGTTTAGCTCGTGAGCATGGAGTGCTAGGTTTAATTGCTGTGGATTATCTTCAATTGATGCATATCCCAAACAATCGGGAAAACCGCAGTATAGAAATATCTGAAATTTCTAGTTCTTTAAAAGCACTAGCAAAAGAATTAAATATTCCTATTATCGTCTTATCTCAGCTTAACCGCAGTTTGGAAGCTCGAACCGACAAACGTCCTGTGATGTCGGACTTACGGGAGTCAGGTGCAATTGAACAAGATGCCGATCTGATTGCTTTTATTTATCGTGATGAGGTTTATCATGAAGAATCTCCGGATAAGGGTAAAGCAGAGATTATTATTGCGAAGCATCGGAATGGTCCCATTGGAAAGGTGATACTTACATTTCGTGGACAATATACTCGTTTTGATAATTTCTCTCACGAGAATGTGCTACTACGATCGCCTTTTGGAGTGTGAGCATGGACCGAGCACTAGCTACTATTGATTTAAATGCACTCAAATATAATTTTTCTCGAGTAAAAGAAATTGCTCCTCAATCTTCTGTTTTAGCTATGATTAAAAGCGATGGTTATGGTCATGGATTAGTTCGAGTTGCTAAAGCACTTAAGAATGCATTTGGAGTGGCATGTATTGATGAAGCATTAATTTTACGGGAAAATGGAATTGTAACACCAATTGTGGTTATGCGTGGCTTTAGTAATAAGGCAGAATTAAACAAATTTATTCAACATAATTTGGTAGCAGTAATTCACCATCCTTATCAAGTAAATCTTTTGGAAAAAAATAACACTTCCTTATCCTTACAAGTTTGGTTAAAAGTTGACACTGGAATGCATCGATTAGGTTTTCCTCTAGAAGAGGTGGGCTCTGCTTATGATCGACTGTCCGCTTGCCTGTCTGTACAAAAACCAATTGGATTAATGAGTCATTTAGCTGATGCTGATAATAAAGATCGATCGTTTACTGAATGGCAAATTAAACAATTTATAGAAATTACTAAAAATAGGAATGTTCCTAAAAGTGTAGTAAATTCGGCAGGCTTATTAGCTTATCCTACTGCTTTTTTTGATTGGGTTCGTCCTGGAATTATACTATATGGTGTGTCCCCATTTTCTTATGAAGTTGGTATTAAGCGAAATTTAAAATCGGTAATGACTTTATCTGCGAAGATAATAGCAGTTAAAAATTGTCGTCCTGAAGACATGGTAGGCTATGGGTGTACGTGGCGTTCTTCAGAAAATACACTTATTGGTATTGTTGGTATTGGTTATGGTGATGGATATCCGCGTCACGCACCCAGCGGAACTCCAACACTATTACATGGAAAAATATGCCCGTTAATTGGTCGGGTATCTATGGATATGATAACCATCGACTTGCGCCATGAGCCAGATGCTAAAATTGGGGATGAGGTAATTTTGTGGGGAAATGGCTTGCCTGTCGAAAAAATAGCTGAACAGGCCGGTACTATTGGATACGAATTATTGTGCCAAATAACTCAACGGGTTCAATTTAGAGAGAAGTAAAGATGGATAAGTTTTTAGAGTTAAGAAAAATTAAATGGAAGTGTCGTCGAGGTATGCTGGAATTGGATATCCTTTTAGAGAAGTTTTATGAAAATCAATTTTTGACTTTGACATCTGAAGAAAAAAAATCATTTAATTGCCTTCTTGATGAGCCTGATCCTCTACTTTACGACTGGTTATTTGGTCACAAAATTTCCTCTGATCCTCAATTTCAAAGTTTAATCAAAAAGATATCAACCTCATTATAATCATAAAAAATTTTCAGATTCATTAATTTTTCATCATTCTCCTAATATAATTTAACTAATTAGAAATACTTTTTTGGATTAAAAAAGATTTACTTTTTATCTTTTAATTCTTTTAAAACGTATATAACTACATACATCGAATAACTACTATGAAGAGGCATAAGACTTCACTTTTCAAACTCAATTTTCTTAGTACTCATAGCTTTTTTAGTATAGTCTGGTCAAAATTTAACTGCAATCTGAATATTAAAATGAGTTCTTTTTAAGTAAATATAGTATTAACTGATCGTCTTTATTTCTTTCAATTGTAAACATTTGCTGTGATTGTTAGGGTATTTAAACTACATGACTTTTTTTAATTTTGAAAGAATTGATGGAGAAATGCATGATCTAAGAATCTTAATCTTAATTAATTTTTGGCTCTTTTTCAAAGAGCTATTACTAAATTTTTCCTGATAAGAGTCTTCGGAAGTTTTGCTATTGTCTGATCAAAATCTATAAAGATTAATTATCATGGTGTTATTTTTAACAACTTCTCCATACTTTAAATAAGATAATTAATGCGCCGTATCCACCACACGGCAAACTTATCGGAAAGTTAGATTAAGTAAAAAATCAAAACACTTGAGTTAACGAATGTATTTTGAGACAGTGACTCTTATTATAAATGCGTTATATCCTTTTTTCTAAGTAATCTTGCAAGTAGTTATCTTCATCGGATGATCTTTATCTTTCTAGACACTTTGCTTTATCTGGAATTAAACTATTGCACTTCAATAGTAGCTTTCTGAACATTAATGAAAAGTAGTGGAAAGTAGAAAATAAAATTCCAGCTTTTCCTTCAATATAGACAGATTCAAGTATTAATGCTATTAAAACATAATGTTTGGAAATACCTTTGGCAAACTATTTACTGTCACTACTGCTGGTGAAAGCTATGGTTTAGTATTAGTAGCTATTGTTGATGGTTGTCCACCTGGACTCGCCTTAAGCACAAAAGACATTCAAGCAGATATTGACCGACGTAAAACTGGCCGGTCTCGCTTTACTTCACAACGCCGAGAAGCTGACCAAATCAAAATACTATCGGGAGTTTTCGAGGGCAAAACCACAGGTACGCCCATTACATTATTGATTCAGAATACTGACCAGCGTTCTCGAGATTATTCGAAAATAAAAGCATTATTTCGTCCGGGTCATGGAGATTACACTTATTTTAGGAAATATGGATTTCGAGATTATCGAGGCGGGGGAAGAGCTTCTGCTCGAGAGACTGTTATGCGAGTTGCTGCTGGTGCTATCGCCAAAAAGTATTTGCGAGAAAAATTGCAAATTAACATTCAGGGGTATGTTGCTGCTATAGGACCTATCCGGGCAGAAAAAGTTGATTTTTCTGTTGTAGAACATAATCCTTTTTTCTTTCCTGATGAAAATAAAGTTCCAGAGCTTGAACGATTCATTATGGAATTGCGGCGCCAAGGCGATTCAATTGGTGCCCGAGTTAATGTAGTTGCAACAGGGACCTTTATAGGATTAGGAGAGCCTGTATTCGATAAATTAGATGCTGAAATTGCCTCAGCTATGATGGGGATTAACGCAGTAAAGGGAGTGGAAATTGGCGATGGATTTGCGGTAATTGAACAGAAAGGATCAGCGCATCGCGATGAAATGCAAAAAGAAGGATTTTTATCCAATCATGCTGGGGGAATATTAGCTGGTATTTCCTCAGGTCAAGATATTCTTGTAAGCCTAGCTTTTAAACCTACACCAAGCATTCGAATTCCAGGAAAAACTCTCGACGTGAAGGGAAAAGAAGTAGACGTAATCACTACCGGCCGTCATGATCCTTGCGTGGGGCTTCGTGCTACACCTATCGCCGAAGCTATGTTGGCGTTAGTTTTAATGGACCACTATCTGCGGCACAAGGCCCAAAATTTATAAATATTGTATGAAAGAGGAGGATAAAATGACTGTGGTTTATGATATTGCCGTGGTAGGAGCAACTGGTGTTGTTGGTGGCAAAATTCTCCAACTTCTCTTCGAGCGACAATTTCCCGTTGGGGAGATTTACCCAATTGCAAGCAAAAACTCAGAAGGGCAAAACGTACTTTTTGGCGGGAAACAAAAAAGAGTCCGTAGTTTAGAGAAATTCAATTTTTCCAAAGTCCAGTTTGCTTTTTTTTCAGCTGGAGCTGAACGTTCAGCCGAATATGCACTGTGTGCTGCAGAAGCTGGATGTATTGTAATCGATACTACTTCCTATTTTCGTTATGACGACGATATTCCGTTAGTAGTTCCAGAAGTAAATCCTTCTGCTTTAGAAAATTACTGCAATCATAATATCATTGCTAATCCTAATTGCTCCACTATCCAATTAGTGGTGGCTTTAAAACCTATCTATGATGCAGTAGGAATTACACGAGTAAACGTTGCTACTTATCAGTCCGTTTCAGGGGCAGGTCGGCGAGCTATTCAAGAGTTGGCAGAGCAAACAGCTCATTTATTGAATGGTGAGCCTATTGAAAAATCGACTATTTTTCCTTCGCAAATTGCCTTCAATGCTCTTCCTCATATTGATATTTTTTATGAAAATGGGTATACAAAGGAAGAAATGAAAATGGTTTGGGAGATACAAAAAATAATGGGAGATCCTAACTTATGGATTAATCCGACAGCCGTTCGTATTCCTGTATTTTTTGGTCATTCTGAAGCTGTGCATATCGAAACCCGCCATCCTATTAGTCTTGAAGAGGCAAGAGAATGCCTGTCCCAAGGACCTGGCGTTATTGTGGTGGATGAAAATAATTCTTATCCGACTGCGATTAGCCATGCTGTTAATGCTAACGCGGTTTTTGTTGGACGTATCCGAAAGGATATTTTCCATCCAAATGGATTAAATTTGTGGATAGTAGCCGATAATATTCGTAAAGGCGCTGCGCTTAATGCCATTCAGATAGCAGAGGTATTGATTGACAAAAACTTTTTTGCTGACGGTACATTTCATTAACAGTAAATCTCTTTTGTTCTAAAAAGACGAATGATTTATTACCTTGCAAAGAGGTACTTTTTTCTAATTGAATTGCTTCTTTAAAGATTATTAATAATATTTATGATAGGAAACATCCGAAATATTGCCATTGTTGCTCACGTAGATCATGGGAAAACTACTTTAGTAGACCGGTTACTCCAACAATCTGGGACTCTAAGCGATCGAACAGTGCTCTGTGAGCGGATGATGGATTTTAATGAGTTGGAACGAGAACGAGGTATTACCATTCTTGCGAAAAACACGGCTATTCATTGGAACAATTACCATATTAATATCGTTGATACTCCAGGGCATGCTGATTTTGGTGGTGAAGTGGAACGTATTTTATCAATGGTTGATTCTGTCTTACTACTAGTAGATGCAGTGGAAGGTCCGATGCCACAAACTGAATTTGTGGCTCGCAAATCTTTTGCATGGGGACTAAAACCAATTTTAGTAGTGAATAAAATAGATTGTCTGGAAGCACGTCCTGACTGGGTAGTAGAACGAGTTTTCGATCTATTTGTAAGCCTAAACGCAACTGATGAACAATTGGATTTTCCAGTTGTTTATGCATCAGCTTTAAAAGGTTATGCTACTTTAGATCCCAAACAGACTGCTTCGGATATGAAGCTACTTTTTGAAACAATTTTATCGAAGGTAGAACCGCCTAAGGTTGATTTGAATGGTCCTTTTCAAATGCAAATTTCCTCCTTAGATTATTCAAGTTATGTAGGGTCTATTGGTATTGGGCGGGTTCAACGCGGTACCGTCCTTCGAAATACGCCGGTGATTGTTATTGATCGTGAAGGTAAGAAACGTTCGGGCCGCATTTTGAAGTTGCTGGGTTTTTTAGGCTTACAAAAAATCGATATTGATATAGCTAATGCGGGAAATATTGTGGCCATAATGGGTATTGAAAATTTGAGAATTTCAGACACGCTTTGCGACCCACAATACCCAGAAGCTTTACTTCCTCTTATCGTAGACGAACCAATAGTTAGTATGACTTTTCAAATAAATAATTCACCTTTTACAGGTCGTGAAGGGAAATTTTTAACAAGTCGCCAAATTAAAGAACGACTGGAGAGAGAATTAATCGTTAATATCGCTCTACGAGTCACTTTTGGTTCCGATGTAAACAAATTTGTTGTCTGCGGAAGAGGAGAGCTTCATTTATCAATATTGATTGAAAATATGCGTCGCGAAGGTTACGAGTTTGCAGTTTCACGACCTGAAGTGATTAAAAAATTCGTTGATGGCATATTGTGTGAACCATTTGAAAATTTAATATTGGATATCAAAGAAGAACATCAAGGTAATATCATTCAAAATTTAGTAAAACGTAAAGGTGAGTTAAAAAATATGACTCTGGATGGTAAAGGGAGAGTACGCTTAGATTATTTAATCCCAACGCGGGGTTTAATTGGTTTACATGCTCAATTTTCGACCTTAACATCTGGATCTGGTACTATGTATCACATGTTTGATCATTATGGCCCATTAGTTCAGGAATCTTTGCAAACACGCACTCGCGGAGTGCTAATTTCTAACAGTCAGGGAATTGCTACTGCATATGCCCTCTGGAATTTGCAAGCTTGTGGGGATTTATTTATTAAGCCACGACAACCGGTTTATAAAGGAATGATTATCGGGAAATGTTTACGAGATAATAATCTGTTTGTGAATGCTTGTCGTGAAAAACAGCTTACTAATATTCGAGCTTCGGGTAGTGACGAAAGTATTATTTTAACCCAACCTGTTAAATTCAGTTTAGAACAGGCCCTACAATTTATTGTAGATGATGAATTAGTGGAAGTTACTCCGCAATCCATCCGCCTTCGTAAAAAAGCACTTAAAAAAAGATATAAGCGACATTAATCAGCGAAACAGAGTAAGTGAATTGATACTTTCTCGCTAAAATTTCCTTTTATCAGAGCAAAAAGATAAAGCTCCTTATAGGGGTAGTTTTATCTTCGATATAAAGCCTATTGTTACAAAAAGAAAGTTTTATTAGAAAGCTTTTACAAGCGTTAAAAATTAAATTCGTGTTATTACCAAAGACGAGGCCTCTCTTTTACTCACTAAGAGAATTAAGAAAAAAGGTTTGTTCACTAATTATCTGATCTTTAAGAGGTCGTTTTTTTGAATTAGCAAAACAAAATAACCACAGAGAAAAGAATTTTTCTCTAAACCATTGGATTATTCGATACTTTCTAAATGCATATCATATCCTTTGCAACTTATATATAAGGGCGCTATGATCGATTAGTATAAATTAATACTATATATTTTTTATAGAACTTCAAAGGTAATAAACATATTTGGATATGGCACTAAAATTGATTTGAATCTTTAAAAGTCCAGAAGGAGAAAAATCAAATTCACTAAGAAAAAAATTAGCTTTTTAAAAAGTTGAAATGATCTCAAACCTTGAGGTCTAAAAAACTTCTCCTTAATTAGAAGGATGATTTTCTATCAAAAAAATATCCGCTTTATTAAACAAACCTTGCTTAATAAGATTTTTCAAATGATTAGATTGAAAAGTTTTACATTATTATTAAACAGAGCTTTATGAGTATTTTATTTATCAGAAAGGAAGCTCGATTGAGTTATGAGGGGAGGGTAGGTACTCTCTACCTAAACTTAGATGAAAATACAAATTTATGTAAACATTGATTATGCACTCTTAAATCCTACATCCTCTTTTCAAACTTGCGTTGTATTTAAATTTTTATAGATAAAATTAAATACATAAGGAAATACTATCGTAGTACTCAAGTTTCAATTTCAACTGCTCATCTTAAGGAATATAATAATGTAAAAAATATTGATATTCTATCTACAAAGCAATTCTAAGTACATTAGAATCAACTGAAAGTAATTTCTAATGAAGACGTTGTTTATACCAATTGGTAAGATATATTTAAAAGAACAGACAAAATCTAAATTTAAAGTTAATCAAAAAGAGAAAACTAAAAATCTGTTAGAAATTGAAAAATCTCAGAGGGAGAAGCATTTACAATTTAAGCATGTCTGATTTGGTTTCATAAAGAGAAGAAAAATTAGAAAATCCAGATAAATATAAGTTAAATTAACACTAAGTTAGAAAATGAATAAAAATTATCCCTAAAGCTCTTGATAAATATCAGAGAGCAAGAGTATGCTGTTCCACTATTTATGCTAAGCAATAAAAAAATTCTTCTTGGTATTACAGGTGCTATCGCTGCTTATAAAAGCGTTGAGCTGGTACGTCAATTGAAAAAGCAAGGCGCGTTAGTTCGGGTAGTAATGACACCGGCAGCGAAAGCTTTTATCGCCCCATTAACTTTTCAGGCAGTTTCAGGAGCGCCTGTAGTATGTGAGTTATTTTCTTTAGGAGGAACTTCTGGGATGGAGCATATTGATTTAGCCCATTGGTGTGAGCAAGTCTTAGTTTCTCCCGCCAGTGCTGGCTTTATTGCGCGTTTAGCTTACGGTCAAGCAGATGATCTACTAACAACTCTTTGTTTAGCGACAGAAGCGCCTATCGCGGTGGCTCCTTCTATGAATCAACGAATGTGGTTTAATAAAATAACTCAAGTGAATATTAAGCGATTGCAAAAATACGGAATTGAAATATTTGGCCCCGGAATAGGTATTCAGGTGTGTGGAGATTATGGTCCGGGGCGATTATTGGAGCCTGAAGAATTAGTGAGTTGTTTGGAAAAACATGCTGTTGAAAAAATTCTTATAGGGAAGCGCGTACTTATAACAGCAGGCCCAACACATGAAGCTATCGATCCTGTCCGCTACCTAACCAACCGAAGTTCTGGAAAAATGGGCTACGCTTTAGCAGAAGCAGCTGCTGTAATGGGTGCTGAAGTTACTTTAATTAGTGGACCAACAAACTTATCCCTTTCTAAAAAAATTAATTGTATTAACGTTGTTAATGCACAAGAAATGTTTAAGGCGGTTATACAGAGAATTTCAAATTGTGACGTATTTATCAGTGTGGCAGCCATAAGTGATTATCGTTCTGCAATAGAATCAGCTACAAAGATAAAAAAATCTAAAATTAATTTATCTCTTAATTTAGTTAAAAATCCTGATGTTGTATCAATAGTAAGCGGATTATCTAAAAAACCTTTCATTGTGGGTTTTGCATTGGAAACTGAAAATCATTTGGAAAACGCAAAAATAAAATTACAACAGAAAAATATGGATATGATTATACTTAATTCGGAAAAAGCGTTTGAAAGTGATAAAAGTGCCGTTACTGTAATTAATCGATTAGGAGAAATAAAAGATCTTTCCTTAGATAAGAAATCTTCTCTAGCAATTGACTTGATAAAATTGATTGCTGCAAACTTAATCCGACCTTCGATCGATCAACCATCATAAAATAAAATCTTTGATAAAGAAAAAATAAAAAATCTAAGAGAACTAGTAGTAAGTACATCTAACTATTAACTATTTCTTGATTAAGAAATATTTAGAATAGGAGGAAATGCAGTAGCAATAAAAACCAACCAGGCAAAATACAGATTATAGATTTTCATTTTAATTTCTGTTGTGCATTTCTTTTTTAAAGGTTTGCAATCCTTTCATTGCAATAATAGGCGATAGTAATTGGGATCATGATTTTCTTGTAATGGTTAAAACTGTGATATAAAGTTTTTAAGTATGGTATTGATAAAATGTAGTTGCTGAGCTTTTATAAATTAGTTTAGGAAGATAAATCTCAAGAAAATTAGAGTAATCGAGCACCTCTCTTCTAATCTTTGATTTTTCTGGTTAATTTTGATAAAGGTATATAATAAAGTGAAAAGATAATTTCTATTCTCTTCTTAAGAGAAAGGTGTAGGGCAGTATTTTTTGTTGGAATAGAGCTTGGAAGAAGGAGAACATTCATTTATAGTTAGCGATCCTAATACGGAAGAAGTTTATGTGAAACCAAAGAAAATAAGATATTTGAGGAGGGTTCATTATACTCTTCTACTATTAGCTTGGATAGGGGTGAGTATGATTGTATGAGAAAGTTCAAAGCACCTCTCAGTCAAAATCAATTTGGATTGAACGTATCTTGATATAAGAAGATCATGAAGCGAAATGAAAAGGTTCTAAATAAAGTTATGCAAAACGAAAAAGTAGAGCAACAGAAGGAAATTAATGAGCTTTTGAAAGCCCCGCTTTTGTCAAGATTTAAATTATCATGACTGCCCGTATTGCTTTAGGTATCCGTTACGATGGATCTGCTTATCACGGCTGGCAAGTGCAAAAGGAACTTAGGACAGTTCAAGGAGAAGTAGAAAGAGCTTTATCTGCGGTAGCTGATCATACTGTTTCTGTGTTCTGTGCTGGCCGAACCGACGTTGGAGTACATGCGAGCGGGCAGGTAGTACATTTTGATACAACTTCTTATCGTAGTGAGCACGCATGGGTTTCTGGTACTAACAGCAATCTTCCTTTCGACATCAGTATCTTATGGGCTAAGGAAGTAAATAAGAATTTTCATGCTCGATTTTCTGCTCAAGCTAGACGATATCGCTATATAATTTATAATCATAAAATTCGGCCTGGCATTCTATGTAAGGCAGTGGGTTGGTACTACCAGCCCTTAGATGAAAATCAAATGAGGATTGCTGCACAATATTTCATAGGAGAGCATGATTTTCAGTCGTTTCAAGGAGCGGATTGCCAATCACAAACTTCGGTACGCACTATATTTCTAATTGAAATTTTTCGAATTCAGTGTATGGTAATCGTCGAAGTTCAAGGTAATGCCTTTCTGTTGCATATGGTTCGAAATATTGTCGGTGTGTTGATTGCCATCGGAAGTGGAAAGAAAAATCCGGAATGGGCAGAAATTATCTTGAAAACTAAAGACTACCACAAAAGAGGAGTGACGGCACCGTCGAATGGATTATATTTAGTAGAAGTGACCTATTCTCAAGAATTTAGTTTACCTAAGACCCCGCCGGGACCTTTCCCATAATTAACTAAGGTTAAGGTAGATGAATTGGTTTGCAAAATTATTGCCGCGAATCTCTACACCCACAAAAAAATGGGTTCCGGGAGGAATTTGGGATAAATGCCCTTCTTGTACAGAGGTTCTTTATCGTGCCGAGTTGGAGCGGAATCTAGAAGTTTGTCCTAAGTGTAATCATCATATTCGTATTAATGCTCGAAAACGATTAATGCAATTTTTAGATGAAGAGGGTCAAGAAGAAATAGGAGGAAATATCGCACCGGTAGACTGTCTTAAGTTTCGAGATTCAAAGAAATATAAAGATCGGCTTAATAGTGCTCAAAAGGCAGTAGGAGAAAAGGAAGCTCTTGTCGTGTATAAAGGAAATCTTTATACTATTCCAATTGTTGTTGCTGCGTTTGATTTTTCTTTTATCGGAGGCTCAATGGGAGTTGCTGTTGGGGAACGATTTGTAAGGGGCGCAGAGACAGCAATAGCTAAAGAGCAGCCGTTTGTTTGTTTTTCAGCGAGCGGGGGAGCTCGGATGCAGGAAGGTCTTTTTTCCTTGTTTCAAATGGCTAAGGCAAGCGCTGTGTTAGCACGGTTGGCAAAGCAAAAAATCCCATTTCTTTCGATATTAGCGGATCCTACTATGGGAGGAGTTTCTGCCAGCTTGGCTATGTTAGGTGATATTATCATTGCGGAACCTAATGCACTAATTGGATTTTCTGGTCCACGTGTGATTGAACAAACTATTCGGGAAATACTACCGAAAGGTTTTCAACGTAGTGAATTTTTATTAGAACATGGAGCTATTGATATGGTAGTGGATCGTCGTGAATTAAGAAGAACTGTGGTATCTCTCATCACTCAATTAACTCACCGGCCTCAACCGGATGTAGGACCTGTAAAGACAATTTAATCTAGCTTTCATTGGATTAATTATCAAAACTTATCTCAATCCTGATGGGACGTAATAAGTAGCTGGGATTCCAAAATAGGGGAGGCAAAATGATGGCTCTGCGAGGTATGAACGATTGGTTGGATTATATTAACACACTTCATTGTCGTGAAATTAATTTAGGTTTATCTCGGATTACAAACTTAGTAAAAAAATTAGGGCTGTCTGCTTTTTCGTGTCCCGTCATTACTGTAGCAGGAACAAATGGCAAGGGGTCTGTAGTTAAATCTCTTGAAAGCATTTACCTTTCTGCTGGTTATCAAGTGGCAGCTTATACATCGCCTCACTTATTATTCTTTAATGAGCGATTGTGTTTTAATGGCGAGCTAGTAATTGATAAAGATTTTATTGAAGCTTTTGAGTTTATTGAGAAAAATCGTGATCGGCAACCTCTCAGCTTTTTTGAGTTTACCACTTTAGCATGTCTGTATATTTGCAAAAAATTAGAATTAGATGTTTTACTGTTAGAAGTAGGATTGGGAGGACGTTTAGATGCTGTTAATGTTGTTGATTCAGATGTTTCGGTGATCACCACAATTGATATTGATCACATAGATTGGTTAGGAAACGATCGAGAATCTATTGGACGAGAAAAAGCAGGAATTTTTCGGGCATATCGCCCGGTGATTTGTGGTGATCCTAATCCACCAAAGAGCGTTCTTGAAGCAGCTCAATTACTACAAGCCCCTGTTTTTCAATTTATGAAAGACTTTTCAATAATCGAAAATGGAAAAACATGGAAGTGGCAATATCCTAATATTAATTACGATGCTTTACCTTTGCCTAAATTAAAAATCCAAAATGTAGCTACTAGCCTAATGGTGGTAACTCAGTTGCAAAATCAACTACCTGTAAAGGAATTAGCTATTGTAGCTGGTATCCAAAGAGCTACTTTACCTGGTCGTTTTGAGCAAGTAGAGCAGCCCGTTTCCATTATTTTTGATGTAGCACATAATTCGCAATCCACTCACTATCTGGCAGAGCAGCTTCGCCGTTCACCGTGTTCTGGAAGGACTTTTGCAGTAGTAGGAATGTTAAAAGATAAAGATATTTCAGGTACTTTCTCGCCTATACTTTCTTGTGTTGATCGTTGGTATGTAGGTAATTTGGCAGAAATACGAGGTGCTTTAGGTAGAAAACTAGTAAGTATTTTAAGAACAGAAGGCGTTAAAGATTGTTATAATTTTAGGTCGATTGATGAGGCTTTTGAGAAAGCAATTTCGCAGTGCGAAGCGCAGGATCGCATTTTGGTTTTTGGTTCATTTTATACGGTATCTATAGCTAAACAATTTCTTTTCCGAAATTTAGAGCTACGGAAATTAAAACTAAACAAAGAGTAATTGGAGCAGTAATCATGCTCGCTGTAGGAGCAATTTTTTTCCCGTTGTTTTTGTATAACCCTCATTCAGTCGTTAATTTATCAATGGTAACGACAGTTCCAAAAGCACCAGATAAACCTGAAGTGCAATTGCAATTTTCAGAGCCTTTAGATCTTAAAGAAAAATCTATTCTTTTGATCCCTAATCAGAGTTGATAGTGCAATCTCTTCTGTTCCATCTAGATTCCAGGTAAAAACTCGCCATTTATGCGTGCCCTCTCAAACAACTATTTCATCTACTCAATCGAAGGAGGAATTGAACATTACGAAGAGGGCTTCAGTAATTAAAACCAGTAAAAGTCACATACGTCAGTTAGGTTATTACTATTAATGGCTCCTAAGACTTGGATAATTCAAGTAGCTAGTTTTTTAGATCAAGATAATACAAAATTGTTTCTTAAAAAATTACAAGTGAGTAATTTTAACGCTTAGCTTGTATTTGTTAGATCAAAGAAAGATGATCAGTCGTATTTTTGTAGAAACTGTAGTTGATTACGATAAAATTGTTCAAATTCTTAATGAACCAAAACAAAAATTACATTTAAATGGTATTGTTAAAAGATATTAAATAAGTTAGAAATAGTTTTATAAAATAGGTAGATACAATGAACTTTAACATTGTTTCACATTTTAATTGGGTTGATTTCACTATTATTGGAATTGTTATTTGCTCAATCATTATTAGTTTTTTTCGTGGTTTCGTAAGAGAAGCTGTTTCATTAGTTACATGGATTTCTGCAGTTACTATTGCTTTTAAATTTACAGATCCTATTCAAAGTTATTTGAATATATGGATTAGTTCGGATTTTCTTAGGTATATAGTCGCTTTTAGCATTTTATTTTTAGCTGTTTTTATTTTTGGAATTTTTGTTAATTTGATTACGCGTATTTTAGTAAGAAAAACAGGTCTTACTATTATTGATCGCTTGCTTGGTGTTTTTTTTTGGAGCAGGACGTGGCTTACTTATCGTTGCCATTTTGCTTATGTTTTTTAACGTGTGCAATATAAAGGACGAAAGCGCAGTGGTTCAAGTAACGTGGTTAAATCAATTTTTATCATCACAGATTAGAAATATTTTGCAATGGTTAGCGGAGCCCACCTTAAATCGGGACTAATGGAGGTTAGTATGTAATGTGTGGAATTGTAGGTATTATTGCTCATAACCGTGTAAACCGAGCTATTTATGATGCATTAACCATCTTGCAACATCGTGGACAAGATGCAGCTGGTATCATGACAAGTGATGGTAAGCGAGTTTTTTTACGGAAATCTAGAGGATTAGTGTGTGACGCAATTCGCGAACCTCATATGCTTCGTCTTATGGGTAATATGGGAATAGGACATGTTCGTTATCTCACAACAGGTATAGGAAGTCCTACCGAGTCGCAGCCCTTTTATGTAAATTCTCCTTACGGTTTGAGTTTAGTTCATAATGGTAATTTAGTGAATGTTAAAGAATTAACGAATGATTTAATCCATAAGGATTTGCGCCACTTAAATACTACCTCAGACTCAGAAATTTTACTCAATGTAGTGGCCCGAGAATTAGAGCGTTCTGGGAGTATGCACCTTTCCCCTAAACAATTATTTAAAGCTATGAAGAAAGTGTATGAGCGGGTTGAAGGAGCGTTTTCAGCAGTCATGATTATTAATGGTTATGGTGTGGTGAGCTTTCGTGATCCGCATATCATTCGGCCGTTAGTTTATGGTAAGCGGGATAATGAAAGTGGCCCGGAATTCATGTTGGCTTCAGAAAGTATTGCTTTAGATGCGTTGGGTTTTGAGCTTTTGGGTGACGTTGGTCCCGGTGAAGTAATCTATTTTGATCGAGAGGGACAAATTTATCGAGAGCAATGCGCTAAAAAAGTTAGTCGCTCTCCGTGTATTTTTGAGTACACTTACTTAGCGCGTCCTGACTCTATCATGGATAACGTACCTGTATATCAGGCAAGGGCTGGTATGGGTAGAAGCTTGGCTGAAAAGATTTTACGAGAACGACCTGATCATGATATCGATGTGGTTATTCCAATTCCTGATACGAGTCGTAATGCTGCCCATGCTTTATCTCAGGTTTTAAGCATCCCTTATTCGGAAGGATTTATAAAAAATCGCTATATTGGGCGAACGTTTATTATGCAGGGACAAGCTCTACGTCAGAGTTCCGTTCGTTTAAAGTTGAATGCAATTAAATCTGAATTTGCTAGTAAAACTGTTTTATTAGTGGATGATTCAATAGTCAGAGGAACCACCTCAAAAGAGATTATTCAAATGGCTCGTGATGCAGGAGCAAAAAAAGTATATTTTGCTTCAGCAACTCCTGAAATTCGTTATCCTAATGTGTACGGAATTGATATGCCTATAGCGGCAGAATTAATTGCGTACGAAAGATCAGTTGACGATATTAGAAAATCAATTGGGGCAGACTGGTTAATATATCAAGATCTTACCGATGTTTATCGGGCAGTAAACAATGCAGTAATTTCAGGGAAGCCAAAAATTGAACGATTCGAAGATTCTGTTTTTACTGGTGACTATATCGCTGGTAAAGTTACTAGAGCGTATTTAGACGAATTAGCTAATTTACGACGTAATGCTATCGTGAAACAAAAAAATTTTTTATCAAACAATACGTTATGAAAGAATGACTGTATTCTGATATGAATGATTCTTATTCTTGAGTTTTTAATGTATTTATTAAATATTACGATTTTATGTATTCAAAAGGAAGATTCTTATTTTTATGTTTATAAAAATTTATTATCGAAAACGTCAAAACCTTTCAAATATGTTAATATATTCCCTTGGTCTTCATTTTTTAAGCATATTTTAAGCATAAAATTAAATAAAGTACCGAGGAAAGATACTGGCGTGTTACTTTGTATTATATTTTGTAATGGAAAGATATCTCCGGCAACGAATTTTATTTAGGACAACTCCCAAGAAATGCCAGCTGAATTGGATTTATGGATTATATCATCGAAATGTAATAATCGAATGTAATAAAAGCACCAATTCGTAGAAAGTAAATTTTTTTATCTAAAGCTTTCAATTGATTCTAAGAACGGCCAAAATATGACAATGTTTAATTGACATATTTTTATTTGCCTATGATAAAATTGCACTGATCGGTTAGTACAATTTTATCATTTGAGAAAGATTTCAGTTTTAGACTGCTTTTCCGTAAAGATTACGAAACAGGAAAAGCTGGAAGTCAAAAATGACTATTTTGTCTTATTAATGTTAGTTATTTCGCGTTTGGCGTATTTCTTACGGAATCGTTCAACGCGACCTGCTACATCAACAATTTTTTGTTGACCAGTATAAAAAGGATGACATTCCGAGCAGATTTCCAGATGAAGATCATGCTCTAAAGTGGAACCTACAGAAAAGATATTTCCGCAACTGCAGGTCACTTTAACTTCTTGATAGTTTGGATGAATCTCTTTTTTCATATTCTTCTTTATTTAGTATAAAACCTCAGAGTTATAGCTTAATTTGAAATAGATAACAAGTGGATACTTCCCTGTTCAGCAGCTACATTAAATAAGCTCGAGAATTATTGACTTCAGAGCAAAACGAAACACCCAAAACTCAAAGAAAGTCCATTTCTGTCTTCTTTAATTTAGGGGAGTCCTCCCTTTTTATACGTTTTTCGAACTTGAGAAAATTACATAATACGAATTTTCTGAACCGTTAAATTATCATCATTTTTATCACATTATCTTTCTTTCTATTTATAAGATACTGATTCATCGGCATATTATTTTCTTTGATCTTGGTACTCAAGGTTCTTTACTTGAATTTGTAAAGCATGGATATCCGTTTTCATTAAATCATCCAAGGCTTTATAAATCATGCGATGACACTCAACGGGGTTTTTATTTTTAAAAGCTTTCTCTGCTACAATAGAGACAAAAAAATGTCCTTTTTGCTCTTTAGAGCCAATATGGCCTGTGTGATGATGACTTTCATCAAGTACTGTTAGTTTTTCCGGATGAAAAACTTCAACGAGTCGTTTTTGAATCTGAATAATGCGTTCTTTTTGAAGAGACATAAGCTTATTATAGTATAATTTCTTCAGCTACACCAGGTTTTTATTATCTTTTCTTCCAACTGTTGTACATGAGTCGATCAAACATTTTGACAAGACGTTAAGTTTTATTCTTGTTTTTTTACAATAGATTACATGATAATAAATTAATTAAAAATTTTTGTTTTTATTTGTAAACACAGTTTAAACTTATTCAACAAATTTGTGTTGTAATAATATACGGCTATAGAATCTAATACGACCCCAGGATTTAAAATTTCTAAAAATCTCTATCTAAGAAAAAAAAGTAATCCAACTCAGATCTAAATGAAGATCACCCTCCCCCTATCAAGTAACTCGAGTTTTCTTTAAGAATTTAATGGATCAAGAGAATCTATAAGCAGTAACAAAAGCAACTAATTAAAAATAAGCTGAAAAGAATATGTATTTAAAGTCTAAAGTCAACTTCTAATTTTAGTAAAAGAAGATAACGATACTGCTATTATTAATCTATAGTGATGATACGAATAAATCCCGATAACCCATAGAGACCTCACTTAAGCAAGTAATGAGAATTCTTGAAGAAGACAGAGTAATTATTTATTCTGGCAAACATACTTTAAAGTATGTTTGCCAGAATAAATAAGCCTTTATAATATAATATTACCTAGAGGATAAAGAAAGAACGTATTTTTATTGATTAAGAATTATCATAGGCTTATTACTTCTATCACTAAATTCACTAAATTAATTGCAGCTTTAATTAGGCATTATTAGTCAATGAAAATTGATAAACGTCTTACCATAAGCTAATTTTAGGAGTACTTACTTCTTTTGGAAGACATATTGAATCAAGAAACATTATTAGCTTTTTACTAGAAACGCTTGCTTTCATTACCTGTCATCAACCTATTTTACGAGAAGAAATTGAGGCAATTTGTAGGGTTATGATAAGTTCGGATATTATGCAGCAATTATTAGATTAAGTGGATTAAAAATAGATAGATATTGAGATGTTTTAAGGATAGTTCGGTTTACATGTAACCACATAAGCTTTTTAGATTATTTTAATTTAAAAAGATAACCGACTTAACATTTAATTTAACACTTAAAAAAAGGTGGTGAATTTAGAAAAAAGAGTAGCGTATTCAGTGGAACAATTAGCATTATCAGCTACATCTTCTTCTAAATAAAAATGAAAAAAGAGAAAATAATGAAACACTTTGTTTTTATTAACGTGAAGTTTAAAAATTTAATCGATAATATGCATCCGTAATTTTTATTTTTAATGCTATTTTTGACTCATATTTGAGAACATATAAAAAATGATTTTTGATGTTTCCATCCATCTGGTCAATTTAAAATAACGTGTGATAAATAAGGTGAAGGGTTGAAGTTTCGTAGCTAAATAAGGCCAAGATAAGCAAGTGAAAGACTTGCAAAGCATGTGCTCATTGCTCTTATTTCACTTTATCCGTTAAAACTAAGCTTCTTTTAGTAGTATCATTTATGCAAGACAACCGTAGTTTGGTTCATTTCAAACTTAGATAAAAAACTATCATAGTAAGTGAGTAATGCAATCAAGACAGTCTGTCGTGTATAAATAAACATCACCTCATATTTTATATATAAACTCCTGATTAAGCAGCAGAATTTGACTTTCTTTAAGGAATTCGATTTACGTTTGTTTATTTAATGCAAAAAGAGATCAATATTCCTAATTTTTCTCAAGGACAGTGGTTTGAAAACAACCTCTTGGATTAAAAATCGATTGCTTATGATGTTTTAAATCGCAATTTTTTGGCTTTTGATCGTTTTTGCTTTTTGACTATCTTTAATAAAATAATTCACAAAACACCCCATCTGATAAG
Organism: Coxiella endosymbiont of Dermacentor marginatus; assembly: GCF_907164955.1. Taxonomy (GTDB): domain Bacteria; phylum Pseudomonadota; class Gammaproteobacteria; order Coxiellales; family Coxiellaceae; genus Coxiella. The sequence continues at coordinate 712,990 of NZ_OU015521.1, forward strand.
AGACTAAACAAGGATAAGATATTTCTTAGGGTATTTCTTTTGATGTTCAAATATTAACATATCATTGGTATACATTGAATCTTATTGATAAGATTGTGATTTTATTCAAATTCTATGTCCTTAAAGACTTCATAGAAGTGCTGGAGATACTTAAGATATATTGTTATGATTCTCTTAAATCTCTAGTTTATCTTCATCATGGAGTTATAGTGGATGTTAATAGTTATCCTCTAATTTATCGACTTGGATTGATATTAAAAGAAAAGGAAATGAAATTAGCGGTGGCAGAATCTTGTACAGGAGGGGGATTTTGTTGGGCTGTTACTTGTATTCCAGGAAGTTCTACTTGGTTTGAATGTGGGTTTATTACATACAGTGACAGTGCAAAAGAAGAACTTTTAGGCATAGATCCGAAATTAATAAAACAAGAAGGAGCTGTTAGTGAGGTGGTGGTGCGCGAAATGGCTGTAGGTGCTTTGAAACGAAGTCATGCGGATATCACTCTGAGTATTACAGGTATTGCTGGACCAAGTTGTGGGATGTTTAATAAAACCGCAGGAACTGTCTGGTTTGGAATTGCAAAAAAAATAGGCAAAGTACAATGTTACAAAGCTCATTTTGATAGCGGTCGTAAACACGTTCGAGATTCGGCAGTTGCTTGTGGATTAAAATATTTGCTTAAATCCATTGCAGTTTAAAGGAGTATAGAATATCAAAGCGATTTCTTACATAGAAAAAGTAGAATAATACCTTTAATAATTTTTCTGAAAAAATTCTATATTTATGAAGTAATTATTTTTAAATTTGATTTTAAGGAGTAAGAATGGACGATCGTAATAAAGCATTAAGCGCCACCTTATCTCAAATTGAGTGCCAATTTGGCAAGGGCTCAGTTATGCGTCTGGGCGATTCCAGCATTATTAAAGATATCGATGTAATTTCGACAGGTTCCTTGGGTTTAGATATTGTCTTGGGTGTAGGTGGCTTACCTCGAGGGCGTGTGATAGAAATTTATGGCCCAGAGGCTTCTGGAAAAACGACTTTAACGCTTCAAACGATTGTTTCTTGTCAGAAAATGGGAGGTATAGCAGCTTTTGTAGATGCTGAACATGCTTTGGATGCTATTTACGCTGAAAAATTGGGTGTTAATGTTAATGATTTGTTAATATCGCAACCTGATACTGGAGAACAAGCCTTAGAAATTACTGATATGTTGGTTCGCTCAGGCGCCATTGATGTTGTGGTGGTTGACTCTGTAGCTGCTTTGACACCTAAGGCTGAAATTGAAGGAGATATGGGCGATTCCCATATAGGACTTCAAGCACGATTAATGTCACAAGCATTGCGTAAACTTACTTCTAACATTAGGAAATCCAATACATTAGTAATATTTATTAATCAGATACGAATGAAAATCGGTGTCATTTTCGGTAGTCCCGAAATCACTACTGGTGGAAATGCACTCAAATTTTATTCCTCAGTACGGTTGGATATTCGTCGTGTTGGGTCAATTAAAAAAGGTGAAGAAATTATAGGTAGTGAAACACGAGTTAAAGTGGTTAAAAACAAGGTAGCACCACCTTTTCGTCAAGTGGAATTTGATATTTTATATGGGTTTGGGATTTCACGCGAAAGTGAATTAATTGAGCTTGGTGTTAAAAATGAGATCGTTGAAAAATCTGGTTCTTGGTATAGTTATAATGGTGAACGCATTGGGCAAGGAAAAGAAAATGTTCGCCAATTTTTAATTGAAAATCATGAAATTTCAAAAGAAATTGAAACTCGTTTACGAGAAAAATTATTTCCGAAACAAAAAAGTGGAGAAAAAATGGCTGAAGAGATTGTTGTGATAAAATGATAGATTTATATGAATGCGCTATTTCTTTATTGATAGAAAATTGCAGTAAAACATCATACGCAAGGATGATACAATTTCAACAATAGAAGCTTTAAATAAAATCATAGACATTACATTGAAGATCTTTCAAGACAAGTTATGCTGGAGTTTTTTTACATCAGCGCATCGACTGCAATTTTAATTCTTATCGTATCTTGGCAGAACTTAAACTAAGATACTGAATTCATTAGTCCAACAATATCCTCTAAGTAATGACCAAACATTTTGGTAGGAAGCACTGTCTTCTCTTTTGAAGAAGATAAAAAAGAGGAGATCATGAATAATATTTAAATTTAACTCAAAGAAAAGTTCTGCTTTTGATGTAACGAGAACTCGATTCAGAATATATCAATCATTGGATACAAAAATGTTAAATTATATGAATAGTGATCAATTGCGCCAAATTTTTGTTGAATATTTTAAAAAACTAGATCATAGAATTATTTCTAGTAGTTCGTTAGTTACTGAAAATGATCCAACCCTTTTATTTACAAATGCGGGGATGGTTCAATTCAAAAATATGTTTTTAGGTATTGACATGTGCTCTTACCAACGGGCCGTTTCTGTACAGAAATGTATACGAGTAGGCGGTAAGCACAACGATTTGAAAAACGTAGGCTACACATCCTACCATCACACTTTTTTTGAAATGCTAGGGAATTTTAGTTTTGGGGATTATTTTAAGCGCGAAGCTATTAATTATGCTTGGTTCTTTTTAACAGAAGTTCTAGAGTTACCGAAAGAACGTTTGTGGGTTACTGTTTTTCAAAATGATTTTGAAAGTGAAGCTATTTGGCTTAAAGAAATAAAAATTGATTCGAAGCGTTTTTTTCGTTGCGGAGAAAAAGAGAATTTTTGGCAGATGGGAGATAGCGGACCGTGTGGCCCTTGCACAGAAATATTTTACGATCACGGATCCGCAGTAACTAGTGGGCCACCAGGAGGTATTCACACGAATGGGGATCGTCGTATAGAAATTTGGAATTTAGTATTTATGGAATATAACCGGGACTTGTATGGTAAATTACATCCTCTAGATAAACCTTCTGTTGATACTGGGATGGGGTTTGAACGTATTGCTGCAGTAGTACAAGGTGTTCATGATAATTACGATATCGAATTATTCCAATATCTTTTAAAAGCTTTGGGGTTATTAATTGGTAATAAGGATTTTCGTAATACTTCCATGCGAGTAATTGTGGACCACATTCGTTCGGCTACTTTTCTTATTAATGATGGCGTTATCCCTTCTAATGAAGGAAGAGGTTATGTTTTGCGCCGTATTATTCGTCGCGCTGTGCGTTATGGATATAAACTAGGGCAACAGGAAGCCTTTTTCTATCAATTAGTAACTCCGCTAATAAAATCAATGGGGAATGCCTATCCAGAACTCTATAAAACTCAATTCATTATTGAAAAAGTTCTTCGACAGGAAGAAATGCAATTTTCTCAAACCTTATCTAAGGGACTCAATATTTTGAATCAGAAAATGGCAGAGTTGCCTCATCGGAAAATTCCAGGCGATTTGGTTTTTCAATTATATGACACTTACGGTTTTCCCCCAGACTTAACAGCAGATATTGCTAAAGAACATAATTTTACAGTAGATTATGCAGGGTTTGATAAAGCAATGGAGTGGCAGCGTAAACAATCTCAACAAGCACAGCGGTTTACTATTGATCGTACCCAAAAAGTATACATTGGTGGTGAAACCGAATTTGTTGGTTATGAAACTTTGAATACAAAAGCTTCTGTCACTGCACTTTTAGAAGCCAATAAGCCAGTAACTATCTTAAATAAAGGGACAAAAGGAGCAGTAGTCCTTGATCGCACTTCCTTTTATGCTGAATCTGGAGGGCAAGTTGGAGATCAGGGTTATTTATTTTTTGAATCTGGAAGTTTTCGTGTTAGGAATACCAAAAAACAGAACACCGTTTATTTACATGTCGGTGAGATGATCAAGGGAACTTTACATGTTACAGATAAAGTAGAGGCAAAGGTAGATAGCTCACGTTTCGATATTATGCGAAATCACTCAGCTACCCATTTGTTACATAAAGCTTTATGTCGTATATTAGGTGAGCACGTCGTACAAAAAGGTTCTCTAGTTGAAGCCAAACGTCTGCGATTCGACTTTTCACATCTACGATCCATGACTGAGAAAGAATTGCATGCTGTGGAGAAATTAGTGAACCAACAAATTCAAGCTAATTTGACTGCTACTGTGCATATCATGACACTTAATAAAGCAAAGGAACTAGGAGCATTAGCCCTCTTTGATGAACGGTATGGAAAGAGGGTTCGTGTTTTAAAAATAGGTGATTTTTCTACCGAAATTTGTGGCGGAACTCACATTGAACGAACTGGAGAAATTGGTTTATTCAAAATTATTTCTGAATCAGCCTGTGCCTCGGGTGTTCGTCGTATTGAAGCAGTTACTGGTCAAGCAGCATTAGCTCATGTTGCATCGGAGGAAGAGCAGTTAGAAATCTTAAGTAATTTATTAAAAACGAATAATAACGGATTGATTTTAAAAGTAAATAAATTATTGAAAGACTATCGTAACTTAGAAAAAGAGTTAATGAAATTAAAACAACAAATAGCCTCGCAGCAGATTTCACATTTGATAAATAAAGCAGTTGATATTCAGGGAATAAAAATTTTAATATCAAAAATAGAGACAGTGAATCGCAGTGCTTTACGCAGTATGGTAGATAAATTAAAGCAAAAACTCGGGAAAGCAGCTATCATACTTGCTATAGTAGAAAAAGATCAGGTTCAATTAATTTCTGGGGTAACAAAAAATTGTTTAGATTATTTTAGTGCTACGGAATTATTAATGTCTGTAGCTATTCACATTGGGGGACACAGTGGTGGTCGCCCAGACATGGCACAAGGAGGAGGCAATTCTCCAGAGCGGTTAGATGAAGCTTTGAAATCGGTGTACGAATGGATAAAAGCGAAATTAACAGCAACAGCTAAACATTAGAAGAGAAGTTCGTTGGGAACTCTACTAAAATTAAATTGGAGTCCTCGAACATGGCTTTAATCGTTCAAAAATTTGGGGGTAGTTCTGTTGCAGACATCGATAGAATACAGAATGTCGCTCGTATTGTTTCGGAAGCACGGCGGCAAGGACATGCAGTGGTGGTGGTGGTTTCAGCAATGTATGGTGAAACTGATCGACTTATTAAACTAGCACGTTCCATTTCCGATACTAATCTTAGAGAGTATGATGTTTTGATATCAACAGGCGAACAAATGTCTGCTGCTTTGCTTAGTATGGCATTAGAAGCCAGAAATTGTCCTGCTCATTCTTATACTGCTGCACAAATCCATTTACGAACTACTAACGAACATCAAAAAGCTCGAATTATTGATGTTGATCCTCAGATTTTGTTGGCCGATTTAAAAGAAGGATGTACTCCTGTGGTAACTGGATTCCAAGGAATTAACGAAATTAGTGAGATCACCACTTTAGGCCGAGGAGGATCTGATCTTACTGCGGTTGTTTTAGCTGCTGCTTTAAAAGCGGAGGAATGTCAAATTTTTACTGATGTCGATGGAGTTTATACCAGTGATCCAAAGGGTGTTCCTACCGCTAGGCGCATTTCAAAGATTACCTTCGATGAAGTAATAGAAATGTCTAGCTTAGGGGCTAAAGTACTCCAAAATCGATGTCTCGAATTTGCTGGGAAATATCAGGTTCCTATTCGCGTATTATCCAGTCTTCGAAAAGGACCAGGAACTTTAATTAGTTACGAACGAGATTGCATTGAGCAACCACTTGTATCAGGTATTGCTTTTGAAAGATATCAAGCAAAACTAACTCTCCAAGGAATTCCTGAAAGACTAGGAATAGCTAGCTACATTCTTGGACCTATTAGTAAAGCAGATATTGAAGTGGATATGATCGTTCAAAATGTCCTTGCTTTGAATACTAAGATCGATTTTAGCTTCACTGTACAACGGGATGATTACTTAAAAGTATATCCAATCATACAAATGGTAGCGGAAGAGCTTGGTGCCCAATCAGTATCGGGCAATAGCGAGGTTTCTAAGATTTCCTTAGTAGGTGTAGGGATGCGTTCCCATGCAGGTATTGCCTCTCAGATGTTTAGTGCTCTGGGGCAAGAAGGAATTCATATACATTTGATAACTGCTACTGAGGTTAAAATCTCAGCTGTGATTGATGAGAAGTACCTGGAATTAGGCGCTCGAACACTTCACTCAGTCTTTAATCTTGATCGAGATATAAAAATTTCTTGATTTATCATTGAATTCCGATATTATCTTAAAGTCTTTCAAAGATCGAAGAGCTTAGTGCCCTCGATTTTGCTAAAATTAAAAATAAGGAATTTTCGCCTTACTAAAGGCTCTTGCAGGTAAGGATTCCTTCAATGAAGGAGAGGAAGATGTTAATACTAACAAGACGTATTAGTGAATCGGTGATTATCGGAGACGAAGTCAAGGTGACTGTTCTTGGTATGAAAGGCAACCAAATCCGTATTGGTATTGAGGCACCAAAAGAGATTTCTGTTCATCGTGAAGAAATTTATGAGCGGATTCAAAAGGAAAAACTATTAAAACCGAAAGTTGAAGTTGACGCTGAAAAAGTATGTCTAAATTCTGAATGATCTCTACCTAATCCTTATTTTCTGTTTTAAATTTGAAGTATAGAAGATGGTTTATTTTACTTCTGCCAAAGGAATGTTATTATTCCTGCCACAAGAATGTAAAGGTATGTTACTTGGAAATTATTGTCTTTCTGATAACAAAAGAAGCTTGAACGCAAGTAAGCAATTGATTTTTAGATAGTATTGCTATTGATGGAGAGATGGCCGAGCTGGCTGAAGGCGCTCCCCTGCTAAGGGAGTATGGGGCGAAAGCTGCATCGAGGGTTCGAATCCCTCTCTCTCCACCAACCCAGATAACATGGAATAGAAAAACTCAGCTGTATCATAAAACATACAAATTAATTAATTAAGTTAATAATATTTAAGTGCGGCATCTGTTATTATCTTAAGAGTATAAGAGGGGTCTCTTAAATGTTTTCAAAGAATATTTTCATATTTAAAGTCATTAGTTAGATTAATTAAGAAACCAGAATTACTAAGAGGGATTGAAATTAGTAAAAAGCGTATAACTTTCTAGGAATTTTTCTTTTGCAGATTATTTTTAAAGGTGGTGTTATTTTGTTCACGTAATGGATATAACTCTGGATAAGGTTTTAATTTCTTTAGTAAAGCAAATAGACGTAAGTTGCTTATAATTTAGGGATATCTTAAAAGATAAATTGTATAAGTATTATACGTAAATATGACTATGAGACCAGGTTTTGATAATATACCGCCTTGGAAAAAATAGTTTGTATTCAGAAAGATAGATACGGAATAAAAATAAATCTATTTTTATCAAAGGTCATCTTGTTAGATTTAAGATCTTGTTAGATTTAAGTTAATAATGCAACACTATACATTCTGTATAGTGCAGTTCTTCTTGCCAAAATAATAAAACGTGGCACTCTTTATTTTGAGATAATCGAGATACAATACTTATTTAGACTTAATCACCATAATAAAGATAAGCAGTCTTTTTTTAGTAAGATTTGATTAAAAGTTCGAAAAAACTGGCATTCGGGCTTAAAGTGATAAGTTATTCAATTTGAGTATTAATGTGCTTTATTAACTGATTTTATTAACAATTTCATAACTATTCGTATCTTTTAAATTAAAGTGGAATAATGAAGCATGAGAAGATATTTTTATCTTGTATAGTATTGGAATCTTATCTTCTTTCTTATTCTAAGAAAGAAGATAAGAAATAAAGTTATATAAAGATAGCGAAAAAACCTAGTTTGAGTATAGTAATAAACTCCCTTCGACAAATTATATTTACTATTTATTGGAAAAGTTTGACTGATAAGGGAAAGTATATAAAAGGTTATTTATAGACGTTAAGTCAAAATGGGAATAAAAACATCCGATATAAATTAAAAGGCATCCAAAAAATAAAATATTAAGCTAGAGAGATTAAATAAAAGGGAACCTTGTAGGGAGATTGTTTAGATACTTTTATATTCTAGGTAAGCGGTTCCAGAAACTAACGAATACTACTCAAAAGATCAATAACTAACACGAAAAGGCCTATAATAGTGACTACAATTTGCCAGGTAGATTCAAATCTGTTACTTTATATGAAATTTAAAGAGCCAAATATTATATTATAGGAAGAACGGGACGACGGGGAGCGTGTCCCACCTATCACCCCTTATGTCCATAGTGTACTTGACTCATTGGGTATCAATGTTTCTTGCCACATTTGTAACGTCAGCTAAGTTAATATAGAGTTCTGAATGATAAAATGATAGATAGGAACTAGACCTAAACATAAACCCAGCGAGCGAGGATGAGGTATAACATTGTATATATCTATCATTTTTATATATGTTAGACCTTGTCTGATAATATTAACAATATATTATCTCATAATAAGACAGTATCTCTACTAGATAAAAACTAATTAAATAGTAATCCATGGAAGTTACGATGATTGATAAAAACGCAAAAATTTGTAACTTTTTGAAAAAATTATTAAATTTTTCATTATTCGGCTTAATCATCTTAAGTACGATTACTTTGGTAGGTTGCCGCGCAATGATGACTGGCATTCTGAATCCTAAAGGGATTATTACCTATGAAGAAAAGCAGTTACTTTTTGATTCGCTCGCTTTAATGTTAGTCGTAATAATACCGGTTTTTATCATGAGCTTTACTTTTATCATTCGCTATCATGAAAGCCATAAGACCTCAGATTACCAACCAAATTGGGGTCATAGCATCTTTCTAGAAACGATTTGGTGGAGTATTCCACTGATCATTATCTTCGTTCTTGGCATTATGACTTGGACGATGAGTCACAAATTAGATCCTTATCACCCTATAGGGGGTAAATGGGCAGAAAGACCAATGGTAATACAAGCAATAGCTTTACCTTGGAAATGGCTCTTTATTTATCCGGAACAAGATATTGCTACGCTAAACTACTTAGAAATTGCTAAAGGGCAACAAGTGAAATTTATGTTCACTAATGATAATGTTCCAATGAGTGCTTTCTTTATTCCACAATTAGGAAGTCAAATGTATACTATGGCGGGTATGAGGACGAAATTACATTTAATTGCTTCAAAAGAAGGTAGTTATAAAGGGTTTGATAGCCAATATAATGGGAAGGGGTTTTCAGATATGTATTTCGATGTGAAAGTAGTAAAACCGAATGAATTGCAAAGTTGGTTTGATAAAGTTAAGCAGTCTGATGAAAAATTAACACCTGCCGTGTATCAGAGGCTGATTCAACCTTCTATCAAAGTACCAGTACATTATTATTCTTCAGTAGTACCAAATTTGTTTTCACAGACTTGTTTAAAGTATCTGTAAGCAAACGGAATGCGCTTACGCAAGAAAACATAAGTGTGATCCCCTTTTAATTTTAAATTTTTAATAATAAAAGGATTAGAAATGTTAAGAGAACTTTTTTTAGGTAAATTAACACTCGATGCTATCCATCTTCATTCCCCAATTATTATGGGTGCTGATGTTTTCATGGCTGTAGTTTTTTTTGGGGTTATAGTATTCATTACCATTACTAGAAAATGGTCTTATATTTGGCATGAGTGGGTGACTTCAGTAGATCACAAAAAAATTGGTATCATGTACGTTCTTTTGGCAGGGGTAATGCTGCTGCGAGGTTTTTCGGACGTTGTGTTGATGCGTTTGCAACAAGCTGTCGCAGCAGGCGCGAATATAGGTTTCTTACCTCCTGAGCATTATAATCAAATTTTTACAGCCCACGGTGTTATTATGATTTTCTTTGTAGCCATGCCATTAGTGTTTGGCTTGGCTAATATTGTTTTACCATTGCAAATTGGTGCCCGAGACGTCGCTTTTCCTTATCTTAATTCCCTCAGCTTTTGGATGACTTTTTTTGGAGCGATGTTATGTAACATTTCTCTTGTTATAGGTGATTTTGCAGCAACAGGTTGGTTGGCTTACCCCCCGCTTTCTGAATTATATTATAGCCCAACAGTAGGAGTGGACTATTTTATCTGGTTATTACAAATTGCAGGAGTAGGAAGTCTGCTAGCAAGTATCAATTTCATCGTCACTGTGTTTAAGATGCGCGCTCCAGGCATGACTTTCATGAAAATGCCTATCTTCGTTTGGACGATATTCAGTTCAATGATTTTAGTTGCCCTTGCATTTCCAATTTTAACAGTTAGCTTGTTTTTATTAATGCTTGATCGACTTTTAGGAATGCACTTTTTTAGCCAGTACGCCGGTGGGAATATGATGATGTACATCAATTTAATTTGGGCTTGGGGGCACCCAGAAGTTTACATCTTGATTTTACCTGCTTTTGGTGTGTTTTCAGAAGTTGTAGCTACATTTAGTCAGAAGAAATTATTTGGTTATATGACGATGGTATATGCTACTCTTGTTATTACCTTGTTATCTTTTATTGTTTGGGTACATCACTTTTTTACTATGGGTAGCGGAGGGGATGTGAATGCTATTTTTGGGATTGCGACAATGATTATCGCTATACCTACTGGGGTAAAGATTTTTAATTGGCTCTTTACTATGTACAAAGGTAAAATCATCATGCGCACTCCTATGCTTTGGGTATGCGCTTTCTTTATTACTTTTTCTATTGGAGGAATTACAGGTGTGTTAATGGCTGTGCCGCCCATTGATTTTCAGGTGCATAATAGTCTGTTTTTAGTCGCGCATTTTCATAATGTGATCATTGGTGGTGTTCTTTTTGGATTTTTCTCCGGATTAATTTACTGGTTCCCGAAAGCTTTTGGTTTTCAACTTGATGAGCGCTTAGGTAAATGGTCTTTTGTTTTTTGGGTAGTAGGTTTCTATGCTGCATTTATGCCTCTTTATCTCTTAGGACTAATGGGGGTGATGCGCCGGCTTAATCATTATGTGGATGTTACTTTACAACCTTATTTCTTAGTTGCAGCTAGTGGAGCTGCATTAATTATGATTGGTATCCTACTACAAATTACTCAAGTTATCGTAAGCATCAAGAATCGTCATAAATTACGTGATAATACTGGGGACCCATGGAATGGTCGAACTTTAGAATGGTCTGTGGCCTCACCGGCGCCTTTTTATAATTTTGCTTTTATCCCGAAAGTGAAAGAAAGGGATCAATTCTGGATTGATAAACAAAGAGCGAAAAAACGAGGCCATTGTTGGTGGGCTGCTAATCCAAAAGATATGCAATATAGAGATATTCATATGCCAAAAAATACTTCGGCCGGTTTTTTTATTGCTATGTTTTCTGGAGTTTTTGGATTTGCCATTATTTGGAAAATGTGGATCCCTGCTATTATCGGATTAATTGGTGTGATTGCTATAATAATTGCTCGGACTTTCAGTAGGGATATCAATTATTATGTTAAGGCTGAAACAGTAAAGAAAACTGAATTACGTCATTATGAGGAAGCATTATCATGAATGCGCACGCGTTGACTACCTACAACAATCATCATAATTCAGACGCAATGGATATTTTTGGTTTCTGGCTTTACATCATGACTGACTGTATTTTATTTGCTTCGTTATTTTCTACCTTTTTGGTATTACACCATCCAGGAGCAGTAGGTCCTCCATTAAAACCATTAATTAATTTGCCTTATGTTTTGATTGAAACCCTATTTTTATTGATGAGTAACTTTACTTATTGTCTATCTATAATATTTGGAATTAATAAAAATGAATTACCTATTGTCATATTCTGGTTAATATTAACTTTTATGTTGGGTGCTGGATTTATTATTATGGAAACGAGAGAATTTATCCATTTAAGTATTGAAGGCTATACTTGGAATTTGAGCGGTGCAGCTTCCGCTTTTTTTACTCTTGTAGGAACACACGGTTTACACGTAATTGTAGGCTTGTTGTGGATATTAATCATGATTATTCAATTGTCAATTTTTAAAATTAACCAAGACGTATCAAGACGAATGGTTTATCTCGGTTTGTTTTGGAATTTCTTGGATATTGTTTGGATTTTTCTCTTCACGATCGTCTATTTAATGGGAGTTATCTTATGAGTGAAACACTCTGTGAACAGATGATATATGACACTAATAAGAAAAAGTTAGGGATTTATGTAATTGGAATGATCTTATGCCTTATTCTTACTTTAATTTCATTTATGACAGTGCTGGTAATGTATACGCTGTTTTCTAAAACAGCGATGTTAGCTATTATCTTTGTATCCGCTTCTATTCAATTTATGGTTCAGGTTATCTTCTTTTTACAATTAAATGCGAAAAACGAACAAAGCAGAATGAATTTAATATCTTTTGCATTTACCACAGTGATATTAATCGTATTAGTTGGATGTTCTTTATGGATTTTATGGAGCTTACATTATCGAATGATGAACTAAAATTATAATCTGCAACGAAGATGTACCTCAGGCTAGGTTAAGCTTTGGGTACTATAGCACTTGTGGTAAGATAAGATTGGTTATTATTCCTAGGGACTGAATTACGCGCCCGTAGCTCAGTTGGATAGAGTACCTGGCTACGAACCAGGCGGTCGGCGGTTCGAATCCGTCCGGGCGCACATAAATATCAATAAGTTAAAAATAAGTACACTCCCTGTTTATTCCCAAAATTAACTAGCTACTCAGCTGTTTATTACAAGCTTCTATTGAAACAAGCACAAATGACTCTAAATTCTCTAAATTAAGATGTATAGATTTTATGAACGAAGCGAGGTAATTTCTCGCTTCGTTCACAGTGATAATTAGAATCGAGCTCGTCGGCTTCCTCCACTACCACTAAAGCTTTCTCTTCGACGACCACCGTCGCTGTTATTATCCCGTGCAATGTTGACTCGGATTTTACGACCTTGTAGTTCAAGACCGTTGGCAACCAAGGCAGCTTGTGCTCCATTTTGATTCGTATAGGTGATAAAAGCGAATCCTTTAGAACGACCTGTTTCGCGGTCCGTAATTAATCTGGTTTCTTCGATATCACCATATTGTCCAAAAAAGGATTGAAGATCATCAGTTGTCACATCGTATGACAAGCTTCCCACATAGACTTTATTTTGACTCATCGTCATTTTTCCTTCGGTTATAGAAATAGAAACGCTTCTGCAAGAATGTTAGAAGCTTATCACATAAAGAGAAGCTCAAACAAATCTAAACTCAGCTTTAGTATTGTATAACATAATCTTAAAAAAAGATATGAATATCGTGTTCTTAAAATATTTCTTATTAAGAATCGATCATATTTTAATGGAAATTTAAGGTAGATTAGATCTAATTAGAAGCAATTATTTATTTAGATTTATCAAAAGAGGCTAGAGCGTTTAAGAGTTATTTTCTTGATCGAGACTTAGTGTGCACACCGTTTATTTTAAGGTAGAGGGATAATAGACATATTGGACTCTATAATATTCAGCATTAACTGTGCGTTAAAATGTCAGAAGTTTGAAGTTAGGAACTTTGTTTAAGGATTACAAAAGGATCACGATAAACATATTATAGAATGGCCTGATGATAGAAGGATTTGATGGTATGCCAGCGCACCCGCACAGCGTTTTAACTCAAACAAGCCCGCCTCACCCGATTAAGGCATACATTTATCTTTTGGAACATCGTACAAATGTACGAACAGCAAATTTTGCCCGTCAAGTGATTTTACATGATTTATGTTTTACATGATTTATGTTTGGATAAAAATGAGGTCAGAAAATTCTAACCTCAAATATTCCACAAATATTTCTTATAAAAATAAGAAACGCAATCAACCCTTTAATTATCTTCAATTGAGAGGAAGAGGGTAAAGTAAAATCTCTTAATTGCTTTTACTCACTATCCTCTTCTTCAATGCGTATCTTTTGACTTCCAGGACGCTCTACTTTAGGAATAGTAATTTCCAATACACCATGCTTGCTTTTTGCCTTAATTTTTTCAGGGTTGACGGATTCTGGAAGACTAAAGCGACGCATAAACGTACCTTTACTACGTTCAACTCTTAAAAAATCCTCTTTCTTCTCTTCGGTCTTGGTTTCTTTTTCTCCTTTTATTGTCAAGACATTATTTTCCATTGAAATTTCAATCTCTTTAGGGTTCACACCTGGGATATCCGCGCGGATTGCATAATGGTTATCCACATCTTTAATATCAATTCGGGGAGACCATTCTGCTAAAAAAGCGTCCCATAGCTCATTTTCTGTGGACCATCCAAAAGGTTCAAATAAATGATTAATATCTTGCTGCAAATGACTTAAAAGGCTACGTGGATATTTTTGGATATTTTTTGCCATGATTAATCTCCTGTTAATGTTTATTCCAAGCATACCTATGTATAGTATAGGGTTTAAAAGTTTAAATTTCAAGATCATACTTTTTCACACCTCTTCTTAAGAAGTTGTGATAAGATACTACCTCCCAAGCGCCCGTAGCTCAGTTGGATAGAGTAACCGGCTTCGAACCGGTTGGTCGGGGGTTCGAATCCCTCCGGGCGCGTGAAATTAATTGGGTTTTTCCTGTTTTTGAAGCATTTTTTAGGTTTCACAATATCAGACCCATTAGTGTTGCTGTTCCTATTCTACAGCGGTCAAACTTGAGTAACAGAATGTAAAGGTTTTTCAAATTTCATTCTTTTTATATGACACTGAAACGACATTCTTCATTTACTTACGATAGCTACTTCTATTTTTCCAAAACTAACACCCCACAAATAAGATGATTTATACTGCGCGTAGAAGTCATATTGTTAAGAATATTTGGTAGTTATCCTTTAATATATTTCGTTATTTTCTCCTGTTTTACCCCTTGTTTATTTCAATTTTTTATAACGGAGTACGTTCAGAATTTTTTCTTGAATGGTAGATGATTAAATGTAACAAAGAAACGAGTGTATAGATTTTTTCATGCAGTATATTGAAAGATTTAAAGTAACAAAATTACTGATCAATTGCTGCGTATACAAAATAAGTTTTAATGGCACAATAGCACCCCATAGGCAGTGAATTTTATGATACAGAGGTTATATCCAATTTCTTCAGACCTAAGATGATAATTTTTTTAATTGATAATCTAAGTAATCACTTTATTTGAGTAATGAAATGCTTTTTGATTTTATATATCCACACCGTATTTTAATTTCTTGGTAAACGGTATAAGGGAGACCACTATCTTCTTAAGGTTTATGTTTTTCAGAAAGTTATGCATGATCACCTTTCAATAATACCCCCACCCAGACATTGATTTTCTAAATAAAAAACTACAGATTGACCAGACGTTATTGCCCATTGCGGCTTTTCAAACTCTACTCGACATTGATCCGTCTCAAGTAGTGAAACGATACATGACTGATCTTCTTGACGGTAACGCGTTTTAGCCTTACAGGTCAAAGGTAGTAAAGGTGGAGTACCTTGAATCCAATGCAAATTGGAACAAATGAGCTCTTTAGTGTAGAGTAAAGGATGATTGCGATCTTGACTAACAATTAGTGCATTACACTTAATATTTTTATCAATAACGTACCAAGGCTTTTCGTTACTATCAGAACGACCACCGATATGAAGGCCTCTACGCTGTCCGCGAGTATAAAACATGACACCATGATGCTTACCGACAATCTTACCTTCGGGTGTTTTCATATTTCCTGGTTGTGCTAATAAAAATTCATTGAGAAATTCTTTAAATCTACGCTTACCAATAAAGCAAATGCCTGTGCTATCTTTTTTTGCGTGAGTAATTAAACCAGCATCTCTTGCTATTGCTCGAACGTCAGGCTTTTGATAATTACTTAATGGAAAAAGACTGTGAGCTAATTGATATTGATTGAGAAGATATAAAAAGTAAGTTTGATCTTTATTCTTGTCATGAGCCTTTAATAATTTAAAATAGCCATGTTCTTTTTGCAAACTCGCATAGTGTCCTGTAGCAAGAGAATCTGCACCCAGTTTTTTAGCGTATTCGAGTAGAGACTTGAATTTAATTTCTCGATTACACCAAACGTCGGGGTTAGGTGTTCGTCCCTTAATGAATTCATCTAAACAGTGTTGAAAAACATTACTCCAGTATTCTTTACTAAAATTAACCGTGTATAAAGGAATACCAATGTGATCCGCAACGGCTTTGGCATCGCTTAAATCTTGCTCAGCTGTACAAAACGGATCCTCTTTGTCAAATTCCCAATTTTGCATAAAGAGACCAAAGACTTTATATCCAGCTTTTTTCAAGATGAACGCAGCTACTGAAGAATCTACACCACCCGAAAGACCTACGGCAATCACCTAATCTCGTTCAAAATTAACATAGCATTAATGTAAAAGATAACAGAAAAAAGTCAAGAATACTTAGCTTGTAGTAAATTTGCGTCTTAACGTTGAAAACGGTACATTAGGCATTTCTAGCGAGTTCAGGTGCCTAAATCGCGAGGAGTAACTATGAATTTTTTAAATCTATTAGATATTGATACAGCTTATGCTACACCAGTTGTCGTCCAACAACCCCTACATCATGGAAATTTTTGGTCGATGTTATGGCTTCCACTCTTATTAGTTCTAATCTTTTATCTTCTGTTAACAAGACCTCAGATTAAGCGAGCGAAAGAACATAGACAGTTATTGGAAAATATTTCTCTTGGAGATGAGATCATGACGACCGGTGGCATTGCAGGAACAATAACACGATTAAAAAATAATTTTATAGTGCTTGAAATAGCAAAAGGGACAGAAATTACTGTAAAAAAAGGATCGATTGCTTCAATATTACCTAAAGGTACTATTAATTCGATTTAAATTTTGCTTAAGACAAGCATGAATCGACATTTGCTATGGCGCTATATTTTACTTACCTTTCTCATACTAGTAGGTGTGATTTATGCGTTGCCTAATTTGTATGGTGAGGATCCAGCCGTTCAAATTTCAGCAAAAGAAGAGGTACCTATTACAACTGAGCTAGAAAAACGGATTGCATCAAATCTAACGCATCGAAATATTTCTTTTCAATCTTTTCAACGGACTGCAAACGCAATTTTGGTGCGCTTTCCTGATACAGAAGATCAAATCAAAGCAAAATATGTTATCCAGGAGACTATCGGTGCAGATTACTCAGTCGCGTTAAATTTAGCGCCCTGTACTCCAAAATGGCTCCAAGCGATTGGTGCTAAACCAATGAGATTAGGACTGGATTTGCAAGGCGGCATTCACTTTTTATTAGATGTTGATGTTGATGCGATAATTAAAAATCAAGAAAGTGGAGATGCTCATAGTATGGTTACTGCTCTTCGTTCAGCACAATTTCAACATACTAGTATGATCAGTGGTCCAAAAATGATTATCATTCATTTCCGTAATATACAAGCGTGTGAACGAGGAATAAATCTGTTAAAAAAACAATTTAGGAATTACCAATTTGAAGCTCAAGGACTTTCTGTTCGAGGGATTATTTCAAAGGAAACCTTACATCAAATCCAACAAAATGCTGTCGATCAGATCATTGCCATTCTTCAAACGCGAGTTAATGAGCTTGGTGTTTCTGAACCAGTAATTCAACAGCAAGGGAAAAGTCAAATCAGTGTTGATCTACCAGGTATTGAGGATACTGCTCGGGCTAAAGACATTATTGGTAAAGTAGCTACTATCTTTTTACAGTTAGTTGATGTAGAGCATGATGCTCAAATGGCTGCGAGAACCGGGATCGTGCCTGTCAATTCAAAATTATACACCTACGGAAATGAACCTATCTTATTAAAGCAAAAAGTGGTCTTAAATGGAACTTCAATTATTAATGCCTCGAGTGTTATCGGAGAAGATGGTCATCCAGATGTACAAATCCGAATAAGTGGCGGTGAAGTATCCTCTTTTAATCAAATTACCAAAGAAAACGTGGGAAAACTACTAGCAGTAGTGTATGTGGAAACTAAAACCACTCATCACAACGGTAAAGCAGTTACGCGGTATCGTCAAGAACGGATAATTAATATCGCAACTATTCAGACAGCCTTAGGAAACAATTTTCAAATTACTAATCTTCCCACTATGGAATACGCTAAGAATTTAGCACTACTGCTACGTTCTGGCACCTATCCTGTTCCAGTAGATTTCGTTCAGGAGCGGGTGGTTGGTCCTAGCCTTGGTCAAGAAAATATTCATATGGGCATCTTCTCTGCCAAAATTAGCGTCTTACTAATAATTTTGTTTATGGCGTTTTATTATCGCTTGTTTGGAATTATTGCAGATATTGCATTGATATTAAATGTCATTTTTATTATCGCAGTATTATCAATTTTGGGTGCAACACTAACATTACCTAGTATCGCTGGAATTGTTTTGATCATGGGTATGGCTGTGGATGCCAATGTATTAATTAACGAGCGAATCCGTGAAGAGCTTCGAAATGGTGTTATGTCATCTCAAGCAAGCATTAAAGTGGGTTATGATTGTGCCTTTTCTACCATTGTGGATGCTAATGTGACAACATTAATTGTAATGATCGTTTTATTTACCTTAGGACCGGCTGGTGGGCCTGTCCAAGGTTTTGCAGTAACTACCATGATTGGAATTCTTTCCTCCATGTTAACAGCAATTTTCTTTACTCGTACAGTTGTGAATTTGATTTACGGACGAAGAAGTGTTTCTCGATTATCTATTGGCATTAGATCTAAATTTTTCAAAAGTAAGTGATAATGGAATTTTTTAAAGCTAACACCAAAATTTCATTCATGCGCCAACGTAGATTGGCAGGTATCTTTTCAGTTGGTATTTTTCTTACCGCTATTATTTCTCTTTCTATTTACGGATTAAATTTGGGATTAGATTTTATAGGAGGAACCCAGGTTGAAGTAAGTTTTACGCAACCGGTTAATATAACTGAAATTCGTAAAAATTTAGCAAATCAAGGTTTCCCTCAAGCGATAGTTCGAGTTTATGATGTCCATCATATTTCAGTGCGTGTGGTACCGCATAAAGAATTAGCACAAGAGCTACTCAAAAAAAAGCTAATGGCGATCATACCAGGTGGTACTATTAGATCATTGGATTATATTGGGCCGCAAGTAAACCAGAAATTAATGACAAATGGAATGTTAGCTGTTACTGTAGTCTTAATTGCTACGATGAGTTACATCACTTTACGTTTTGGATTTCGTTTTGCTTTAAGTGCTGCTATTGCTTTAATTCATGATCCAATATTAATTTTAGGAATTTTCTCTTTTTTCCGTTTAGAATTTAATTTAATTGTGTTAGCAGCAATCTTAACGGTTATTGGTTATTCTCTTAATGATACCATCGTAGTTTACGATCGAATTCGTGAAAATTTCCGTAAGGTTCGCCACAGTACTTCAACAAAAATTATAGATTTATCTATTAATCAAACCTTATCTCGAACTATTATGACATCAGGTTTAACGCTACTTGTCGTTATGGTGCTATTTTTTTTTGGTGGGAACACCTTGCGACCTTTTGCTTTGGCTTTAATTATTGGAATTATTATTGGTACTTACTCTTCTATCTACATAGCTGGTTCCTTATCTGTTACTTTCGGTCTGAATCACAAAAATCTCATTGGCTCTACTAAAAAAGTTGACGATAATTTTCCTTAGTTTTTAAATTTTTATTCTAATTCCTTAAATCGGAAATAAAAATTTTAGTGAAGAGCTACAGGAAAGATAATAATCACACGTTTGGCACACCCTGAAGTTTATCGACTTGACTAACCTTTTTTGAAGAATGGCCTCAATACTACTTGATTAATGGGATAGGAACTATGTAACAATCCTAATTTTGAGTGCATCAAGATTTAAAAAAGGGGAGGGTAATTTAACAAAATTTTTTTCCGGACAAAAATCGACCATTCTGATTGTGTTTATTTTATTTCAGCAAGATACCAAATAAATGATTAAAATGAGCATTTGATACATCGAAAATCAATAATAGCTTTCAATAAAATAGCTTCAATTTAATATCAAATGGATTAATGATTAGAGCACTCAAGCAAAATACTTTGTTAAGAGAAA
This sequence comes from Coxiella endosymbiont of Dermacentor marginatus, assembly GCF_907164955.1. GTDB lineage: Bacteria > Pseudomonadota > Gammaproteobacteria > Coxiellales > Coxiellaceae > Coxiella. The sequence goes on from NZ_OU015521.1 coordinate 732,951, forward strand.
TGATTTCTTGAATTTTAAAATAATTGACTTATAAATAATTGTTTAATGTATGTGAATTTTTATGCACTTAGTTTAAAGACGATAATCGAGGAAATGATTGGACTATTGAAATAAAAATGTTAATTTTTCTAACAGGTAGAACACTTATTAAACCTTCTTATATTATTATTTTTATCTTCATCGGCTTTTATAGGAAATAACCTGTTTTTGGGAGATTATTTTAATTATTTTAGATGATTACTATAGAGGAAATTGAAAATCCATTGCAAACGGATTGAAATAACAATCTCTAAAAAAAGAAAGATGGTACGTTTTTCTATTTGACAGCAGTATGCATAAACGGGTTATAGCGTTGGGAAGAATTTTTCTAAGAGATTGCATGAATAATTAAGTCTACCGACTAAAAAGGTGTATCTGCCCAATTAGATTTGGGAAATTATTGCTTTAGCAAACAAAAAAATTAGACAGTACTTTTTCTTAGTTCAGAAAAGTGGCTGATTTTTGAAATTCTGATGTTTAATTATTTGTTAATAGCCACGATATGTTAAAAAATAAGGATCTAGAAAGAAAATAAATTATCTGGAAAAGTTAAAAATAATATCCTACTGACGAAGTAGGAATTAGTAAAGATTTTTACCTAAAAACATTCGAGTGATATGAGCGAATGTGAAGAACCCAGCTTTATTTTGAGGATGAATATTTAAAATTTGCTAGTTAATATTTATTTATAATGAAAGTGAAGATACGAAAAATATAAGATATGGAGAGGTGCTAGGCAATTAAAAACTTTCCAAAATAGTAATAACTTATCTTAATTTAGTAATCAGAAAATGGAGGTAGAACAGAGAATTTTCAAAACGATAACATTCATTATACCCAGTTAATCATAAATAAGTTAAATGCTGGAAAAATTGATCTGTTATATTCTTGCATAAGATATTAAAAATACTACCGAAATAGATCGAGTTTTAACTCTATTAAAAGAATTTTTTTATGTTATTCCTGTCTTTTGGTTATGATTAATGTTGTGATTGATTATCATCAATTATCGCTTTCGAAATTAATTCTAATAGGATCTTATAAGTCTTAGCGTTTCCAGCGATTAAGTTACCATTTTCCATATAATTATTCTTTCCTTGAAAATTATTTACAAAACCACCTGCTTCCGTAATAAGTAAAATACCTGCGGCTATATCCCATGGTTTCAAACCCATTTCCCAAAAACCATCTAAACGTCCAGCGGCTACATAGGCTAATTCTAAAGCTGCTGCACCTGCACAGCGAACGCCAGTAGTTTGAGGAGAAATAGTTTCAAAAATTTTGAGATATGTTTGAAAAAGTGCTTTTCCTTTAAGAGGAAATCCCGTGCCAATAAGCATTTCACTTATTTTTGTGCGAGTACTAACTCTGATTTTACGATTATTTAATTGAGCGCCACCACCTTGAACAGCTGTAAATAATTCTTGACCTAGAGGATCATATACGACAGCTACACTTAATTTATCACGATACTTTAAAGCAACGGATATCGCTATTTTTGGAAAACCATGAATAAAATTAGTAGTGCCATCTAATGGGTCAATAATCCAAATAAAGTCATTTTTGGATTTATGTAGACCTGATTCTTCAGATAAGATAGTATGATCTGGATATGCTTTATGAATAGTTTGAATAATTTCTTGTTCGGAAAGTTGATCCACTTGAGTGACGAAATCATTTTGATTTTTTTCTCTAATATCCACGACATCGAGTCTATCTATAAAACGAATAATAATGCGTGCAGCATTGCTGGCGGCTCGGATAGCAATATTAAGCATCGGATACATAAAATATTCCTCGAGATCATAGAGTTCAAAATGATAACATGTGAATCATGTCTGCAAAAGTAATCCGTATTTTACCCAACGATCTTTGTTTTTTCATCTAGCTTGGAGGTTGAAAACTCATTTTTACCTAGCAGATTAATTTTATGATTCCTCAATGCGTACCGTATCCCAATGATTTTAGTCAATCCTAGTTATCCTGGAAATATTGATGTTATCCGACGATCTGTAGAAGAACATGTGGTGTTTCGATCTCTATTTGATTTAACCAGGATTTTCTTCACAAGCAGGCTATAAGTGCCACGGACAGCAAGAAAAGCAGGTAACATATTGGCAGCAATTGTAGTTGATAATTTAAATACGACTTTATAAAGATTGCATTGATTTAGCCTTTGAAAGCTAACTAAGAATGTGACAACAATTGGTTACTCCCCAGTTGAATGAAATAGTAGCTGTATTTGAAGAAGAACTTGCTTATTGTTAATATCATGTAACAATATCAAAAAAAGGGTTTCAATTCTTTAAATTTAGAATAAGTTGTGTAAATTATTGTGTACGAAATTCATATAGTTCCGTTAAAGAGGGGAAAAAAGCAATGGCAATAATATCTATATTATGATTACTCGGAAAAACGTTAATAGCGATTAAATTTATAGATCTTAAAAGCAGTCCAAAATGCTTATAAAAAGTTGAAGCGCCTTTTTAATCATGCAAAATTGATGAAACAGAGTTGAACATTTTATAAGGCGTTTTTTATACTATTCATAGATGAAATAACTACTGTTAAAATTTTATTTCTATTTCAAGTTGAGTTCGAGTTAGGGAAATATCAGTGAATGATTTTAATAGAGAAAAAGCACCATTAATTCCAGCCCCCGTTCAACTACATGAATTTACTTTTAAAGCCATTATACTATCTATTCTCCTTGCTATTATTTTATCAGCGGCTAATGCTTATCTTGCTTTAAAAATTGGAACTACCATTTCCGCCTCTATACCCGCATCAGTATTCGCATTAGGAATTTTAAGACTTTTTAAAACACATAATGTTTTAGAAAGTAATTTAATTCAAACAGCAGCTTCTGCAGGAGAAGGTGTTGCAGCTGCTATAGCCTTCGTGTTACCAGCTATGATTTTTCTCCATATTTGGAAAGGTTTTCCCTATTGGGAAACAGCTATTATCACTTTATTAGGAGGACTTTTAGGAGTTTTATTCGCTGTTCCTTTGCGTCGGATCATGCTTAACCTCCCTGCTTTACATTTTCCTGAGGGAACAGCTATCGGTAATGTCCTCAGAGTAAGTACACAAAGAAAAGCTGGTTTGAAATTATTGGCTCGAGGCGGCTTAGCTGGTGGGCTTGTAGCTTTTACACAAACTGGTTTAAAAGTGGCCGTTGATAGTTTGCAAATGTGGACATTTATGGGGAGAACTATTTTTGGTTTTTCGATAGGTTTTACTCCTGCTACCTTAGCTGCAGGATTTATTGTTGGTTTTGAAGTAGCAGTAAGCTTATTTATCGGAGCTCTTGCGGGTTGGTTAATCTTGTTGCCTTTTATTGGGCTGTATTATGGATTACCCGCTAATATCACTTCGGCTTATGATGTGGCTCTCCAACTGTGGGATACACATTTACGTTTTGTCGGCGTAGGAACAATGCTTGTTAGCGGCATATGGACATTATTTCGATTATTGACGCTTATTGCAAAAAGAATTCGATTTTCTTTTATCGATTTTCGAGAAGCCTTAAAAAAGGATTTCTCATCAGGAAATCGCTTACGAATCGAAACGGACATGCCTCTATCCTGGTTTATTCTTGGTGTTTTAGTCCTTGCTGCTTTATTGTTTTTCTACACTTTCTATTATCTATACCGAGCTCATATTGCGGCAACTGTTAATTATTTATGGATTGTAGCTTTTATTTCAGTTATTTATATAATGATCATTGGCTTCCTTTTAGCGACTATATCAAGTTATTTTTGTGGATTAGTAGGATCAAGTAATAATCCTTTATCAGGTCTTTTAATTACTGCCATTTTGCCGCTCTCATTTCTATTTTTAATAGTATTTCGTGTTCGCGAGACGATACAAGCACATTATATTACTTCTGTGGTTATTGTTATCGCTACTGTTCTTGCTGGTATTGGTTCAATTACGGGAGAAAATATCCAAGATCTTAAGGCAGGTAAAATGTTAGGAGCTACACCCTGGCGACAACAATTAATGATGGCCATTGGCGTTGGTGTTTCAGCTTTCGTTATCGGTCCAGTGCTTCAGCTTTTATTTGATGCTTATGGCATGGGCGGTGTTTATCCGCGTCCTGGCATGGATCCTTCTCAGATGTTGGCTGCACCCCAAGCAAGCTTAATGACTGCAGTTTCCCAGGGGGTATTAACTCATCATCTTAATTGGGACATGATTATTATTGGTGGGATATTGGCTGTAGTTATTATCACAATTGATGAATTTTTAAACAGATATAATTTTCGGTTGCCTGCTTTAGCAGTCGGTTTAGGTATTTATTTACCTCCGGAGGTAATTACTCCTGTAGTTATTGGTGGCTTGATAAGTTTTTTAGTTAAAAAACACTGGCAGATAAAAAAACACTCAGTAGAAGAAGAAGTTAGAATAACTGAAGCTCATCAAAATGGAGTATTAATGGCTTGCGGTATGGTAGCTGGTAGTGCTCTAATGGGAGTAGTTTTAGCAATTCCATTCGTTATAATGGGAAGTGCTAATGCGTTAGCATTGGTAGGTCCAGGATCTACTTCGATAGCAACGAGTGTACTTGGAATTATTATATTTTTATTATTATGTGCGTGGTTTTATCGTATTGGCGTTAGGTAATGATGATATTGCTACCTATTTATTTGGATTATATGGCAACAACCCCTGTCGATCCTGTTGTAGTACAGGAAATGATGACCTGTTTAACTAAAGAGGGGATGTTTGGGAATCCAGCTTCAGAAAGTCATTCTTATGGGTGGGGTGCGCGAGAATTAATTAATAAGGCACGTAAGTCTGTTGCACAGTTAGTGAATGCGGATCCTAAGGAAATTATCTGGACTTCTGGTGCAACGGAATCAAATAATCTAGCCATTAAGGGTGCTGTTTCTTTTTATTATCGTAAAGGTAAACATATCATTACAATAAGTACGGAACATAAAGCTGTATTAGATACGTGTGCTTATCTGTCTTCAAAAGGTTTTGAAGTTACGTATTTAGATCCTCAACATGATGGCTTATTAAATTTGGTCGAATTCGAAGGCGCTATTCGTCCAGACACAATTTTAGCCTCCTTTATGCACGTTAATAATGAAACTGGTGTTATTCAAGATATTGCTGCTATTGGTGAAATTACGCGTCGATATGGTGTCCTCTTTCATGTAGATGCAGCACAAAGTGCAGGTAAAGTTCCTATTGATTTAAACTGTATGCAAATCGATTTAATGTCTTTTTCGGCCCATAAACTTTACGGACCAAAAGGTGTTGGAGCTTTATATGTGCGCCGTACTCCCCGTGTTCGCTTAGAACCTTTAATTCATGGTGGTAGCCATGAAAATGGTCTACGTTCAGGAACATTAGCTACACACCAGATTGTGGGTATGGGTAAAGCTTTTGCCTTAGCTCAAGAACGTATGGCTGATGATATGAAAAATATTATTCAATTACGTGATCGCTTATGGTTTGGGCTATCTAAATTAGGTGGTGTTCACTTAAATGCAGAAACAACTCCGCGTATTCCTGGATGTCTGAATGTTCGATTTGATGAAGTAGAAGGCGAATCGTTAGTGATAAGATTGCAAAAAGTAGCAATTTCAAGTGGTTCAGCGTGTAATTCCGCAAACTCTAATCCATCCCATGTATTATTGGCAATGGGGTTAAGTCGTGAGGAAGCGAATAATTCTATTCGAATTAGCTTGGGGCGATTCACTACAGAAGAAGAAGTTGATAGCGCAGTTACCCACATTACGGAACAAGTGAATCACTTACGTCAAATGTCTCCTCTTTGGGAGAACGTTAAGAAAAAATTGATTCATTAGATTATATTATGCGTTATTCTAAAGAAGTTTTAAATTATTTTTTTAATACACAACATACCGGGGTATTGAGGAAGGAAGATCCCAAAGTAAGGCATGGGGAAACAGGAACTCGCGAACAAGGGTATTTATTTAGATTTTACGTTCGTTATGATCACAATAAAATAAAAGAAGCTAAATTTCAAGCTTATGGGTCTGTTTCAGCTACCGCAGCTTTTGAATACACTTGTCATTGGATCGAAAATAAGACTTTTGAAAAAGCTAGACAATTAACTGCAATTCAAATACAAAAGGCTCTAAATTTGCCGGTATTCGAAATGCATACTGCGTTTTTAGTTGAAAGTTTGTTTAAAAAAACACTGAAAGGTGATATTTAATTTAAAAAATCGAACTGATTAGTTTCGTACACTTATAAACTTTCTAGTTTTCTTTGATAATTTTCTTTGATTTTTATATAGATTATTAATAATAAGATTAAATGAATTTACTTATGTAAAAATCGTTTTGTTTCTAGCATAAGATATTAAGCTTCATAAGCTTCAGATGTATTTCTCATTTTCTGTGTTCTCGATTTGATAGCAGTTAAGCTACTTAAATAATTAGTTGGTATATTATAGGATACTGTAGGCGAAACCATGCATACTTGCAAAAATTAAGTTATTCAAAATGCGAAGAATTTATATTGATTAATGTTTCTCATAAGCTCTAATGATTCAAAAAGAAGTCAGTAAATAATTTTCATACAGAAAAATAAATAAAAGAAGGTGATCACTTGAGTGAAACTCGATTGGTTAGTAAAAAGAGTAACTACTAAAATCATCATCCGTAATGATGAAGCATATTTATCAAAACACATTGATATAAATAATTGTTAACACATATTGATCTCCTGATGGGTTGTCCCAGGGGCCCAGCCTTACCCTGTCAAATGAAGTGTTTTACCTGTTTGAGAAAGCCTAGGGGGCAAGGTTAAGTTAACAAAGCTCTAAAGTAGGAACTTGTGCATTTTGTGCATTTTTAAGATAAGTGTTTGGATTGTGCTATGCAAAGCTTCTTCTGCACTAATCTCTATGAGACTGTATTGATCTTAATCCCGTTGATTAAATTTCGCTTGATTCATTTTCTGCCTAGATGATCTGTCTACTATCTCCCAATAAGAGTTTCAAAAATCACTGAAATTGTTTTGCTGAAATGCTTGATAACTGGAATGAAATTCCCATTCTGAGGGAGGAGTGAAATCCCATTCTTTTTTTTATCCTGCGCCTATTGCATCGTAATCTTCGCGTTTTTTAGGATCTTTGGGAACTTCGTAAGCTGTTTATTTGTTTAAATTTCCTCTCCCTATTTAGTTTTTTACTGACATCAGGATAGTATTTTCTGTTTAATTGTCGATACCGCTTTTTAATTTCGTTTACTATTATACTGCGTGAAATGCCTAAATTATTTTAATAAATAAATAAAGGCATTATGATAAAATTTAATATGACAAGATTTAAAAAGAAGAGAAAGGATAATAGCAGTGTGATGAATTGGAATATGTTAATAATGAAACGTCTAAAGCGCTTTACTACATATAACAGACTGATTTACGATAGAATAAATGAGATCTAGTAAACAAAGATTTTAAAGCAGGCCTTATATTCTATACTGTTAAAAGTTCTTTATAACTTCATGAATGCTTGATATCATCCGGACATTTTTTTTAATTCCTAACCGGGTTGAAAATTTTTTCTTGAAGGGTTGCATGCTCTTAAATTCCTGATTTATAGTAGGATGGAGTACTTTGAATTTTTTCTACATTAAAAATCTGTCTAGATAAACAATTAGTATTCTTTTCGAAAAAATAATTTTGAGAATAGACTATCATTCCTACTCATTTGAGATACGTTCCTACAGCCTATCCTTTAATATCCTTATAATGACTATAACAAAGGTAAGAAAAGAAATATTGCACAATTCTTTGTTTAATCGTCTTCATTGAAAATTTATTGAAAATCAGGAAATTTATCGCAAAAAAGCTCGGAAAAATATTTACGCCTTAGTTTTCTATTTGTTTATTTCATCGTTTATATAAATTCCATGGGTTTACATCATTATTTTTATTTTTCATAATCTTTAGTCTTGAAATTAATAAATTTTTTTGTTGATATGCTTTTTTCTAAAATAGCAAATGTGTTTTTCTATTGAGCAAAATAGATTGCAGCACGTTTAACCCGGAAGAACTAGGAGAGCGCCCACGATTAATACATCAAATGTCATTGATTCTCATTATGAATTTCCTTTTTTAGAGTAAAAAGTGTGAGAATGTATAGGATTAAAAAAATAGTGTACTATCCCGCACTATTATTTTTGATATGAATCTGGATTATATTCTAAGGTTTAGCTATGATTTTTTAAATAAAATGAGGATTATAATGATGCATACTCAGACGATTGATTATCGGGATGGTGACACTGTATTCCAAGCTTATTTAGCTTATGCACACGAAAATTCAGAAAAGCAAAAACGGCCTTTGGTTCTTATTGCTCATGCATGGCGTGGCCGAGATGATTTTGTTGAAGAAAAAGCACGTCATTTAGCTAAAATAGGATATGTTGGATTTGCAATGGATGTTTATGGTAAAGGGGTATTAGGTGATGAGCCAGAAACTAACCGAAGATTGATGCAACCTCTTATGGAAGATCGTAAGATGTTACTTCGACGACTGACAAAAGGATTAAAGACGGCTAAGCAAGTAAAAGTTGTCGATAGAACTAAAATTGCTGCCATGGGATATTGTTTTGGAGGACTTTGCGTGCTTGATTTAGCAAGAAGTGGTGCTAGTTTGAAAGGGGTTGTGAGTTTTCATGGATTATTACAAGCACCAAAAGAGATTTTGACAAAAAACATAAAATCGAAAATTTTAGTTTTGCATGGTCATGAAGATCCTATGGTTCCTCCAAACATTGTACTTGAATTCGAAAAAGAAATGACAGATGCAAAAGTGGATTGGCAATTGCATATTTTTGGAAGAACTATGCATGCTTTTACTAATCCAGAGGCTAATGATTTTAATATGGGTACCATTTACAATCCACAAGCGGAAAAGCGTTCTTGGTTTGAAGCGACTCAATTTTTTAAGGAGATTTTTAAATGAGAGGTTTTGGTTTTCATAGTTAAATAAGTTATCATATCAACAGTAAAAATCCAGGCAAAGGATAGATAACAACTTGAGAATTAAAAATTTTTGAGAAAAAATGGTAGCGAAACTTATTTGATGAAATTACCGTAGGAAGAGAAGCTATTCGCTTATCAAAGATAATAGATTAATTAGTTCGAGAAATGATGACGATTTCTACTGAAACTCGGTGGGATATTATAAAAATACAAACTTGCGATTGGGGGGTATCGATAGCTTATTTTAAAAATAACCATAGGGACCCCCTTCGATTTATGTTTTAAAACTCCTCAATAATGACACTATCTAAAATAATCTTATGAAAACAAAAGCAAACTTCAAAGACTTTAATTCTAGAAAGCACACCGTGAACTGCTTTCTTATTTTTATCTTATGATTTTAAGAATCTTAAAGGTTAGACACCCTCTGGAAAAAATTTCGGAATTATTTAGAACAAATAATATTAATGCATTACTAAATTTTTCTAGAAATAATAATACTAAATTACTTATTAATCTTAAATGAGTTTTAGTTGTTTTCCTGATAAAATTCCCAGGAAAAATATTTTGCTTTGATTAATAAGGAGTTGAATATTTCTTAATTTATTGATTCATAGTGATCTTAAATAGAAAGCCCTATAAGGGCTTATTTGGAAACGAAATTTCTACTATCCTAATTTAAGGATACTATTCACTCATTTATTAAGCTTAAAGCGTTTTGATCTATAAATTAAATAAAAATCAGCATTGATTGAGAAAATTGAATTTATGGAAAAATAGTTTCCTTATTTTTATTAGCTAAGACATCACATAAAAGATCAATTCGAGTTATAGCTTTAGTATAGATTGTAATTTCCGGAGGACGTAGATCAAAAAATAGGGAAGATTTTGAACAGTTATTAAAAATTGCCGATTAATTGGGATCTATAGAAGAATCTTCTTGAGCTACGATTAATACTAGCTTTTCATCTAATGATTTTAATTGTTTAAACAAGGGCAACTTATGGCTCAAAGCTTTATTTCACTTTAATATGGATGTCTCTGGAGCCATATAGCATTTTAACAGGCACGAGCAACAGAAAAATTTCGTGGTAATTAATTGAGTCATTCTACGGTAAAACAGTGCTTTCTGAAATTGTTTATTAAACTGTTAACCTCTTTATAAATAAAGAGAAATGACTGTTGCAGTGAAAGACTAAAATCAAGAAAGTATCCTTTTATAAAAAAAATGTTATTTAATTTAGTGCCTAATTCTAAACAAGCAAAAGTATTGATAAAATTAAACTGTATCACCGTATATATGAAACGGTCACTTCCAAATAAATGGAATGCTGATTTTGTCATCTATAAGAACAAGTGGTGTTATGATAATTTAGATGCAATTACTCATTGTTTGGAAATCTAAACTAAAGGAGAAGGTTATTTTTTCAGTGGGATAAGGAGAATAGATTGTTAGCTGCCAATTACATTACTAAAATACTAAGCAATGTTTTGCTATCGTATACTCTTCTCCCCCCCCTATCTCCTCCAGATTTTTAAATTAAAAATTATTACCGTATTCAATAGTCCGACCTGATGAAAGTGGTTTCTTTTGCTTTTGTCGCTTCTGTTGTACTACTTTTAGTTGAATAAAGGCAATGATAAAAAGTATTAGGCTAATAACAGTGCCAATGATTAAAAGATACGAAAAAAGAAAGATCCCTATAATAAATAGAATGACAAAAAAAATCATGCTTATAACAGGCATGACGTCTCTCCACAATTGTCGTAGAACGTTCAGCATTTTCATCCACCTTGTTCTCTTAGATATATTACAGGCATGCATAGAATGTTTGGTAGCGCGATCAGAATTAAAGAATTTAGTAGAAAGGCTACATTGGTACAATCAGAGCACATCATAACATCGTTCTTGATGGATTTTAATACTCATTTAGATCTGGACAGGTATAAGGAAAGAATTCAAAAGAGTAAAGAGGAGAACTTATTTAAATGGTCTTTTTATTCTATTGATCATTAACAAGATAATGAGTGATATCTACCTATATTCGTTTATGTAATCAATCACTATATGCTTGCTGAATTTACACTTTATAAATGCTCTTGAGGCTATTATGCTTTTACCTATTCAGTTATGGGGAGAAGAATCAGATTCATGTTAGATGATGTTGATGGGCCACACAAATGTTCAGTTTAAGATTTGAGATCAATTTGAGATATGTATAGTGCACCGGCGTGGTAAGTGTGGTAGTCACTTAATCTGCTTTAATTATTTATCTTTTTCAAGAATGGATATTTTTTATGATTAGGTTACTATGGCCGCTTATGTTTCGAGTTTAATTGGCAGTGTTTAAGTGACTCTCGATAATAATATAACTAAAGTTTGTCTTGTATTCCTGATCGTCCTTATTCTTTAATATTTTAATATAAAGAATAAATTCCAAATTGATCTTAGTATGACTGCGTAGTTAGCTATGGCTCGCTAGGGGTGATTCATCAATTAATCTTTGTTACCCTCTTTTTAAGACTATAAAACCCATCTGGTCTTATGCGTTATTAGTCCTTTCCTTAATGAAGAGTGAAATCTTTATTGAGAGAAATTAGAAGCTTTAGTTTGAAAATAACAGATTACTGAAATACCTCCAAGCACGGGCACGAATAGAAAAGATCCTGCTAAGTATCACTCACATTTATCAAGCTTATATAGCCTTTTAAAAGCGACTACTTCAAAAAAGGCTATATAAGCAATTGATGATTACCTTTACTCGATCGAGATCCAATTACTCCACCTTTTTCTATGATAGGTATTTCTAAACAATCGTAGGATGAAGGAAATCTTAAAGAAATTATCTAGATAAATTTAAAATAACTCCTAACTTCTTGGATTTATTGAGACCGCATGATAAGGTGAACCATTAAAGTTTAAAAGTGTGAGGATGGCATTGGATTCAGATGTTACAAAGCGCACTGTTGTTGCTACTACAATTGCTTTAGTTTTAGTGATTGCTGTTTATTTATCGGTTCCGCCACTTAAGCTTGCCCCTCAGGGCATTTTTTTACCAATCACTGCTACACCTGTTTTTCACAAACCCTTGGATCAGGTAAATTTTTATAATCTAGTTACAGTTCCGCACACATATAAACAGTTAGGTTATATTAATGTTGAGTATTCTTCGAAAGAAACTAGTTTAGAAGGAGAGACGCGAATTCAGGGATATATAAAACAGATGGCGTTACAAGAAATGGCTAACGGAGTTGTTGTGATTCTGTTTGGTCATACTATTCCCGGGGCTGTAAAAGGAGGATTATCTTCCTATATTTTTCGTGGTATTGCTATTTATAGCATCTTTAACATTTAAGAGAATTTAACTAAATGATTCTTGATTTTCTTAATATTTTGTCCTTATTAGCCATTTTTACCGGAGTAATTTACTTAGTTGATATTATCTGGTGTCGTATAAAAAAAATAACCATGCAAAAAAATAGCGAATATCCAATGATCATCGGTTATGCACGTTCTCTTTTCCCTATTCTATTAACTGTATTGATTGTTCGCTCATTATTATTTCAATCCTACCTGGTTCCAACCGGATCTTTAGAACCAACAATTATGCCAGGGGACTTCATTTTAGTTAACCAATATGATTATGGATTGTATTTACCATTATGGAATAAGAAATTTGTTAATATTGGTAAGCCTCAGAGAGGACAAATCGCTTTAATTCGTTGGCCGGTTAATCCGGCTGTCATCTTTGTCAAACGTGTTATTGGACTTCCTGGAGATCGTATTAGTTATCAAAATAAAGTTCTTTATATTAACGACAAAAAAGTTCCTCAGACTTTTATCAAAGATACATTAGAAGTTGGTGAAAATGATAAAACTTGGAAAGCAAAAGAATATCGGGAAAACTTGGATGGAATTAAGTATTCAGTTCTACATCGTGCAGACTGTTCTACTCAAAATTTTAAAGATCTTATAGTACCTAAAAGTAGGTATTTTATGATGGGTGACAATCGAGATGACAGTGATGACAGCCGATCATGGGGGTTTGTTTCAGCTAATAACTTTATTGGACGTGCTTTATTTGTTTGGATGAGTTGGAATCCTCACACCCATCACGTCCGTTGGTATCGCATTGGTAATAGATTATAAAAAATTTTAAAGTCCCACCATTTTCTTAGGATCAACAGCTTTCTCAAATTCTTCAGCAGTCAAATAATTTAATCGTAATGCAGCCTCTTTAAGAGTAAGACCTTCTCTATAAGCTTTTTTAGCAATTTCGGATGCTCTATCGTAACCAATAATTTGATTTAAGGCAGTGACGAGCATTAGGGAACTTCGAAGATAAGCATCAATTTTTTCTCTATGCGGTTTGATGCCAATGGCACAATGGTCATTGAAAGAATAGCAACTATCTGCCAATAAATAAATAGATTGAATTAAATTGTATGCCATTACTGGTTTAAAAACAGTTAATTCAAAATTACCCTGAGATCCTGCAATCGTAATGGTTGTATCGTTTCCCATCACCTGTACACATACCATTGTTAGAGCCTCAGATTGGGTCGGATTTACTTTTCCTGGCATAATTGAGGAGCCAGGCTCATTTTCCGGAATAAAAATTTCTCCAATACCGCAGCGAGGTCCTGATGATAACCATCTTATATCATTGGCAATTTTCATTAAAGAGCACGCGAAAGTTTTTAAAACACCACTTACAAGTACAATTTCATCGTGTGCTGCTAGTGCAGCAAATTTATTAGGAGCAGAGTAAAAAGGCAATTTTGTCAATTTTGAGATGTGTTCTACCACTGTCTCAGCGAATCGAGGTGGCGTATTTAGCCCTGTGCCCACAGCGGTTCCTCCTAATGCTAAACGATAGAGAACAGGTAAAACGTTAATAATTGCCTCTAGATCATGATCTAATTGCGCCACATAACCTGAAAACTCCTGTCCTAAAGTGAGAGGAACAGCATCTTGTAAATGGGTTCGCCCCACCTTAATAATTTGGGAAAAAGCGCTAGATTTTTTTCTCAAAGTATTGCGTAGGGTTTTTACAGATGGTATAAATCGGTGAGCAATCATTTCTGCGCAAGAAATATGCATAGCTGTTGAGAATGCATCGTTTGATGATTGAGATTTATTCACATCATCATTAGGGTGGATAGGGCTTTTGCTTCCGATTTTTCCGCCTGCTAGTTCAATAGCTCGGTTGCTAATAACTTCGTTAATATTCATATTAGTTTGGGTGCCACTGCCGGTTTGCCATATTTTTAGTGGGAAATGAGCATTTAGTTTACCCTCGATAACTTCATCGGCTGCTTGGATAATATAAGTTGATTTTTCTGAAGAGAGATTGCCTAGATCCTTATTAGTCAGGGCGGCTGCCTTCTTTAAAATTCCAAAAGCTCGAATAAGCTCCGATGGCATAGTTTCGCGTCCGATATTAAAATTAATTAACGAACGCTGAGATTGTGCTCCATAATATTTGTCAGCAGGAACCTCAATTTCACCTATACTGTCATTTTCGATTCGTATTGCCATAATTACCTCTATTTTTAACGGATGCCCCGGACAGGATTCGAACCTGTAACCTGTCCCTTAGGAGGGGACTGCGCTATCCAACTGCGCCACCGGAGCCTTTTATTAGCAAAATTTCAGTGGATAATAATACCATAGGATCATTTTATTAGCGGAAAGCGTTTCAAAATAACAGTATAAATAAAAAATAGCTTTTATAAAGTAAGTGTAATTTCATAAAGTGCTGTGATAAGAATTGATAAACTTATAGTATAATAAAGCGTAAGTTAACGATTTTCTAGTTTTTCTAGTCAGTTAAGAGGATATTCGACCCTGTTTTTTCAGGAATATCGGCATTTAATAGATATTTAGGATAATATAATCAGCATGGGAAGTGCTGATTAATTTACGGTCGCTTTTTCCTTTACGTATAAATTTTTCTTTGTTAAACAACAATATTTAAAAGATTTATCACTAAACCAAAAAATTTTACTGGAAAGTAAAAGCTAAGGAACTCACAACATTAGTGTTTAAATAACTACTCTTAACTAAAGATATTATTCTTACTTTTTTAGGAAAAGCGTATAATACTGAGCTACAAACGGCTGTGACTTATTTTGTGATGATATTTTTTGTGAAATCAGGTACAAAAGATGTAATAGAGTAATTTTATGTTGATTGCATTGATAATAACATTTGTGCTAAAGCACTGGAAATATAACTTGGCATAGGATTAGTGTGAAAACTTAACGATAAATCCGTATGGGTAGTAAATGGTTGTGAGTAGATGAAAATAGCCCATTATAATCAGCACTTTACTTATCCCGGTGAATTTATTCATAAACAAAGGGGGGTTTTATTAAAATTTAAATGTTGATTACCAAAACAGTGCTACTAAGTACTAATTACATAACCTCTAAAAAAAGGATACCAATTACTAGAACCACCAACATTTATTGAATCTAATTTTTATTTCAACGTTACTTTTACCAATACCGAAGTTATTGAATAACACTGCTGAAACGAAAAGTAATTTTCCAAAGAATCTATTGTTTATTATTCAGAACTAACAGAAACTCAAATGGATTAAATATATGTATTAAATGTATATTAGTCCTAATTAGCAATTAAAAGAATGGATAGTGTTCATCATACAATTACATACAATCTATATAAAGAGGCTTAAGAAACTTGTTTTATTTGTCTTTCTATGACGTTAATAATTACAAAATTTTATACTCTAATTTTGGATAGGTGATGTGATTGACTAAAGCTCTCTTGAATTTTGAATGCAATATTTACATTTAACCTGAAAATGGTTGAATTTTGAGTGCCGATTGTGACTGTGTTTTGTACATCCGAGAAAAATAAGCAAAAAGAAAACAGTTCCTTTTCTTCTTCATTAATAGTTATAGATGAGTTATCATTCAACTTACAAGTTGTTATTTAATTCACAAAAATCAATGAAGGTGAAGCGGTTGTTAGACCTTATAGAAAGGTAAAATGGTGGTTAAATCTTATAGAAAAAAAGATCCTTACTATAAGCAAGAAGCGTCTTTATATGAGAATCCTGTTTCCAGCAGAGAACTTATTATCCAATATTTAAAGGAAATCAATCGGCCGGTTAGTTTAAAAAATTTAATAACAGCTTTTGAGTTGAAAAAATCAGAAGAAAAAGAAGGCTTACATCGGCGCTTATTAGCAATGATTCGAGATGGCCAGCTTATAACAAATCGATGTGGTAGTTATGTTTTAATTCAAGAAATGGAGTTAATTCGAGGACGGATTCAAGCTCATCGAAATGGTTTTGGATTTTTAATTCCTGATAACGGTTCTGGAGATATTTTTTTACCAGTCCGAGAAATGCGCATAGCATTTCCCAATGATGTGGTTTTGGTACGTCTTGCTAATCGAGGAGAACGAAGGCGTGAAGGGATTATCGTTGAAGTGTTGGAGCGCAATACTCACCAGATTGTAGGACGTTACTTTGAAAAAAATGGTATTGCTTTTGTTGATCCGGACAATAAATTAATTACTCAGGATATTTTAATTCCTGATGGACAGCAAGGAAAAGCTCAAATAGGCCAATTTGTTGTAGTTGAAATAACAGTACAACCAAGCAAAAGACAACAAGCGTTAGGACGAGTGATAGAAATTCTTGGCAATCATTTAACGCCAGGTATGGAGGTAGAACTTGCTATCCGTAACCATGAGCTCCCTAATCGATGGCCAAGGGAAATCCTTCGAGAAGCAAAAAAATTACCCTTTGAAGTATTAGAGCATGATAAAGAAGGACGAAATGATTTACGCCATTTGGCCTTAATAACTATCGATGGAGAAGATGCTAGAGATTTCGATGATGCTGTTTATTGTGAATCAACTAAGAATGGTTTTGTGCTGTACGTAGCTATTGCTGATGTTTCATATTATGTGAACTTAGGTAGTGCCTTAGATCGTGAAGCTGAAGCACGTGGTGGTTCTGTTTACTTTCCCGCAAAAGTTATCCCTATGTTACCGGAAGTGCTGTCTGATAATCTCTGTTCGCTTCGCCCTTACCAAGATCGTCTAGCCATCGTTTGCGAAATGCATATTTCCCCAGAAGGGGAAGTAAAACACTATCAATTTTATCGTGCGGTTATTTATTCTCATGCTCGATTAACCTACAACCAAGTAGCACTCATGTTACGTGATGAAAAAACTAAAGATCAAGAGATAATTCCTCACGTAAAAAATTTATATAGGTTATATCAAAAATTATTAAAACAACGTATGAAACGAGGAGCTATCGAATTCAATACTACGGAGACACGTATTAAATTTGATCAAAAAGGTAAAATTAAACGGATCGTTCCAGTAGTGCGTAACAAAGCACATCGAATTATCGAAGAATGTATGTTAGTTGCCAATGTCTCAGCTTCACATTTTTTGCAAGACGGGAATACTCCAACGTTATATCGAGTGCATGAAGGACCAGATGAACAAAAACTATACGATCTCAGGAAATTTCTACGCACGTTTGGACTCCGATTGACTGGAGGAGATCAACCAACACCTATGGATTATACAAAATTATTGCTGCAAATTAAAAAACGTCCCGATGCACAATTGTTACAAACCGTCATGTTACGATCACTACGTCAAGCAATTTATACCCCTGAAAACTCAGGTCATTTCGGTTTGTCCTATAATCGTTATTGTCATTTTACTTCTCCTATTAGACGTTATCCGGACTTAATTGTTCATCGTGGGATTTGTCATCGTTTACAAAAAAGATCAGTGAAGAAATTTCCTTATGATGAACAAAAGCTAACGATTTTAGGTGCACATTGTTCTATGTCGGAACGACGAGCTGACCGAGCTACTCGAGATGCAATAGATTGGCTGAAGTGTGAATATATGTCGAATAAAGTAGGGCAAGTATTTGATGGGCATATTATAGATATTACTGGATTTGGTGTATTTGTGGAGTTAGACAAAATTTACGTGGAAGGTTTAGTTCATGTAACTACGTTAGAGAATGATTACTATCATTATGATTCAGTTCATCATTTATTGCGAGGAAAACGCAATGGTCGGATTTACCGTTTGGGAGACCCTCTTTTGGTTATTGTGGCTAGGGTGGACCTTGATGAACGCAAAATCGACTTTGTGGTTAAAGAAGGAAATTAGTTAAATTAGTGCTAGAAATAGAAATACGTATACCTTAACTTGAGGTATAGATGGTAACACTTTATCAAGATCAGCAAATCCGTGAATTAGAACAATTAGCAGCTAAAGCAGGCATCGATGCGTATGAGCTCATGCTTCGAGCCGGGGAGGCCGCTTTTAAAAGTCTGATGAAACGTTGGCCAGCCATTAAAGAAATCACAGTTTGTTGTGGAAAGGGAAAAAACAGTGGTGATGGATTAGTCATTGCCTGTTTAGCGCATAAGCAGGGTATAAAGGTTACTGTTTACTCCCTAGCTCAAAATATCGATTATCGTGGTCCTGCGGCTCAAGCAGCTAGAGATTGCGAAAAGCAAGGCCTTTTAATTCAACCTTTTCCAGCTCCCATCTGTTTCAAGGGAGATCTGATCGTGGATGCTCTTTTAGGAAGGAGCTTTAAAAATGAAATTAAATCACCTTATGATAAAATTATAACAGCGATTAATGAGGCTAAACAGCCAGTTCTGGCTGTTGATGCCCCTTCAGGTATTAACGTCGACACCGGAGAAGTAAAAGCAACAGCTGTAAGAGCTGATTTAACAGTTACCTTTATTGGATTGAAACAAGGATTATATACCGCTCGGGCACCAGCTTATTGTGGAGAACTTGTATGGGCTTCTTTAGGACTTCCCGGTTATTTATTTTCGCAAATAAAAACGCATACCCGTTTATTGGATTGGTCTCAGATACAATATCTACTCTCTCCGAGACGTGAACGCGATTCCTATAAGGGAAATTATGGCCATGTGTTGGTAATTGGAGGTGATTATGGAATGGGAGGGGCAGTCCGTATGGCAGCTGAAACAGCTGCTCGAGTGGGGGCAGGACTCGTAACTGTAGCAACTCGGCCTGAACATGTACCAATTGTAAGTGGATCGCGTCCTGAATTAATGTGTTATCAAGTATCTGAAGCAGATGATCTAGACAACCTTCTTAGATTGGCTACAGTGGTAGTAATTGGTCCAGGATTAGGGAAATCAGATTGGGCAAAATCTTTATTAAATAGAGTATTATATACAAAAATTCCTAAGGTACTTGATGCTGATAGCTTGAATTTATTAGCCGAAAGTCCTATTCAGAGGGAAGATTGGGTATTAACTCCTCATCCTGGGGAGGCTTCACGGTTATTGCATGTATCTTGTCAAGAGATTCAGAGAGATCGATTCAAGGCGATCCGGCAACTGGCTCGGCGTTATCGAGGAGTGGTGATTTTGAAAGGGGCAGGCACTTTAATAAAAGGAGGAAAAGAGGAGATTTCGGTTTGTCCTGCTGGAAATCCTGGCATGGCTACTGGTGGTATGGGTGATATTTTGAGCGGCGTTATCGGCGGTTTATTAGCTCAAAAATTAAGTTTAGTGGCAGCTGCACAGGTTGGGGTTTTGATTCACTCACTAGCTGCAGATCGTGCTGCGGAGGAAGAGGGAGAGCGAGGATTATTGGCTACTGATTTGTTTCCTCATTTACGTGCTTTAGTAAATCCTAAGTGAATCCTAGCGGAAGTCAGTACTTTTGATTATTCCTTTTGCTTCTAAAATTATTTCGACTGAGAAAGCTATGCTCTCATTAGGCGAGGAAATAGCAAATTATTGCTCAGAGAGAGCTATTATTTATTTATTAGGTGAGCTTGGTGCTGGGAAAACAACATTAGTACGCGGATTTTTACGAGGACTTGGATATACGGGATTTGTTAAAAGCCCTACTTATACCTTAATAGAAACTTATGAATTATCAACCATAGAAGTTATCCATATAGATCTATATCGACTGACAGAATCGGAAGATTATTTGAATTTAGGTTTAAGTGATTATTTAAAAAATAATTCTATTTTATTGATAGAATGGCCTAAAAAATTTATTTTCCCACCCACTTTACGGATTAAAATTGATATCAAAGGTAAAAAGCGCATTGTTAATTTTACCAATTAATTTTTTTCTTAATTTTGATTAATTTTAAAAAGATCATCATCGATAGTTGTTATCTGTTGTAAAAACTCGCCTCTTACCAAAGAGGTATCAGCATTGTTGAGTTCATTTATTTAAAAATATTGACTACTTTTATTTACTTTGCTTGTTTTTCAAGTGGATGCAAAAATAATTGAATGAGGAGTTACATATCTATTCTTAAGGTTTGTTAAATTGTCGTTTTTCAAATTAGACTGATTTTTCATTACTATTATTTTTAACTATCTCACGCCTATATGATTAAGTTTTTTGACCAATATTCATTATTCTTTAATAAGAATAATGAATATTATAAAAAATTCTTGATGCTATTCGTAAAAAAAATGAATGATATACAAAGTTTTTGTATATCATTCAATTCCACTTGAAGAAAGAAGAAAAAGATAATTATTTGAAAAACCTTATACTCGTAAAACAAAAAGTCATTGATAATCCTTTATATTCTAAATCAGATTCTAATTTTAGAATGAATGCTCTCGTAGTCAGATAATTTAATTAATTAAAAATTTCTAAATTTGATATTAGAACAGATAAAATAATGGAAAAATCAATAATCACGAAAGGTGACCCTCGTTAAAGTTCTTAAAACGGCTTACTCATATAGGTGAATTTATTAAATTAACGACCTGATTCTAGCAAATTCTCAAAATTCTTTAGACTTCATTTGAGTACTGCGTCAGATTAATTTTGATTATGCATATTTATCAACTAGTCATCAAACTGCTAAATATAGATTTGTTTCTTTTACACTAAAAAAGAAACAAGAAAACAATGTGAGAAATAGTGACTAAATTATTTCTTGTCTTCCATATTTTACTTTAGACCTTCAATACATAGCGCTATGTTACGGATTATCACTTATTTTTAGAACTTGAGTTCGAAATTGGATTCCAATAAAGTTATCTTACATTGCTATCCTGCTTTAATTAATAAACAAGCTACTATTGAAAAATTAATTCGCGATGTACCTGCTAATCTTTGTTTATATGATTATTTTGTGCAGAAAGAAACAATTAATACCATATTTGTACTTTTACTTATCATTTATTTAGGGTATGTTCCTCATTCCTTACGCCTCTTAATTAACTCTAGAAAAAATAGAAGTTTTTAAGCAATATAAGAAAACATATATAAAGAGATTTGCAATCATCAACTTGCTTAAAATTATCTAAAAATCAATTTGAAGTTATAAATTAGATCAATTATTTTTACGCAGGCCAATAAGATGAAAAAATACGTTGTTTGTTTAATGGGTCCCACGGCCAGTGGTAAAACTCGATTGGCTATTGCATTAACGCAATTACAACCTTTTGAAATTATTAGTGTGGATTCAGCAATGGTATATCGCGGCCTTAATATTGGTGTAGCAAAACCAACTTTACAGGAATTAAAGATCGCTCCCCATCATTTAATTGATATTTGTGACTTTACAGTTCCTTATTCTGCTGGTCAATTTTATAAAGATGCTTTGAAGAAAATTGAGCTTATTCATTCAAAAAATCGCATTCCTTTGTTAGTAGGTGGAACAATGTTTTATTTTTACGTATTACAGCATGGATTTTCCAATTTGCCTGTTGCTCAACCAATGATTAGAAAAAAAATTATGAAAGAAGCAGAGCAAAAAGGTTGGCTAAGTTTATATGAGAAATTAAAAAAAATTGATCTAAAATCTGCAATACAGATTAATCAAAATGACACTCAGCGTATCCAGCGGGCATTAGAGGTGTATGAAACAACAGGGCAATCTTTATCGGATCATCAAAACTTAGAAAAATTTAGGGTTTTGCCTTATCAATTTATTAACATCATTGTGAATCCTGCTAATCGTAAAGATTTACATCAGCATATTAAAAAACGTTTTGATCGGATGTTACAAAATGGTTTTTTAGAAGAAGTTGAACAACTGTACCAAAGAAATTTAAATCCTGCTTTGCCAGCACTGCGTGCGGTAGGTTATCGCCAAGCATGGCAGCATTTGGAAGGTTACTATGACCACGAAACAATGCGTTATAAAACGATTGCCGCTACTTGTCAGTTAGCTAAACGTCAGGTGACTTGGCTTCGACGATGGTCGCAGGCAAAATGGTTTGATAGTAACGCAGAAAATCTGGCGACCAAATGTATTATAAACTATTTGAAAAATAGCGTCCTATAGAAAAATTTTTCAAGACTTATCTTATTTTAAATCAATTGCGCGATGTTTACCGAGATTTATTCAAAGCATTTTCAGGATGATTATAACTTAGGTAAATAATACCCCGGCATAATATAATGCCAGAGTATCAAAAAGACCATAAATTGAGTCTCATGTTGCATAAAAAACCTTATATTATCAAAAATTTCTGTGCATAAATACAAAATGTTATATAAATTAACAACGCTACCAAAAATCTGATTCATTTATGAAAGTTTTTTAAATTTGTCAGCATCATTATAATATCATTTCGATGTTTTTGGCGGAGTTTCCTTAAACGTAATGCTATTTTGGAACGAGATTCTATTCCTGAAGAAATGACATACTTAAATAAGATAAAATGGTTTTGAGGTAACGATGGAAGAAAAGAAAAGAATTTATAGAGTTATTTTTAGTCAAGATGAAAAAGTTTACGAAATTTATGCTAGATATATTTCCGAAGAAAGTTTAATGGGCTTTATTGAAATGGAGGAGTTAGTTTTTAATGATAATTCATCAGTGATCGTCAATCCTGGAGAGAAATTAAAAACTGAATTTCAAGAAGTAAAGCGAACTTATATTCCAATGCACATGATTTTACGGATTGACGAAATGGAAAAAAAAGACTCTGCTAAGATTAAAAGTCTCAAAATAAAGGGGAATGTGCATCATTTTCCAGGCATATTTAATAATAATCTAATGAAAGATAAGGAATAAGTAATTTAACATTTGTCATCATTAATCGTGGTAATATCAAAACTTCTTTAAGATTAGAAGTTATTTCAACATCTTAATGACTAGAATAGTTCTATTTTTACATAATTACGAGAACCTCACAAACAGTTACGTTACCTCATTTCTAAAGTTACAAAGAATTAGCGCCATTGTCTATTGAAGTGGATCAAGAAGAGCGCGTTGCCATATTCAACCAATTTCATGAAAATTTACAGACTTTGCTTAAGCATCCGCTTATCTCGACTAGATGTAAAAAAATAATATATAATTACGATACTTAGCAATTATCAATCAGAAATAATGATATACACGGTAAGCTAGCTATCACTTTTTAAGAGCTAAAGAATAGGTAGGAATTAAGATGGATCTGATCTTTAAATAGTAGATGGTGGATTAGAGGAGTTAGATGAGATTGCAGAACAAAGTTTCAGCTTCATCTTTTTTTAGTTAAAGCGTTATTAACGTTATTATCAAGAATCTTCACGACCTACTATATGACTTAGAAAGTACTTCCTAAGTCATTGACGGGAAAGAGATGACTAAAAATTCTTATTATTCTTTATCATTATTCGTTTCTGTTTTCTATAATCAGGTTTTTTAATGATACACTCATAAGATTTTTCTTCGTCTGTGTAGTTTAAGATCAATTGAGAAAAGCATTAGAAATGCGATTTAATAATTATTTAAATAACAACTTATTCAGGAAGTGATAGTGATTGTAGGTACTTTCCAAATAAATTAAAATTAGCTCTTTTACCTTAATCTTCTTCCTTAATTTGTTAATTCTTATATTTCCTATTTAGATGGAGAGAGAGATAGAGAAATATTCGAAAAATACTTTAATTTGTTATACTATCTTAAGCTCACGAATGAAAGAACTGAGCTGAATTTCATATGCAGAATTTAATCATTAAAATCACTTTATTGATTTCCTTAGGAAGTGGAGCAAGCTTTCTGGAATGGATGCTTTTCCAAAGCCTTATATCTCATTTTAAGCAGAGAAAGCGTGTTTTTCAGTGTTTCTTTTTGCAATCCTTACATCAACCTTTACAAATTTATATTTTTGTAATTACTTTAACTTTTATTATTTCTACTATCACTCAATTATTTGTCTTTGATAATGATTTTTCAGATTTTACAAATATTTCATTCTCAGTGCGCTTTATTTTTACCCTAATCATTATTTTCTGGTTTGCGATACGCTTTCTTCGACACTTAGAAGATAATTTAATCACTCGAGTACGCCAAGGCGTTTGTAAAGTGGGCGATGAAACGAGTATACACGCTTTAGCGCAATTAATACGTATCGTCATTATTGTATTTATTTTATTGATTCTCCTTCAAACTATTGGCATTAAAATGTCTGCTTTATTAGCGTTTAGTGGAGTAGGAGTAGCAGTAATTGGTTTCTCTGCTAAGGATATCTTGGGCAATTTTTTTGGGGGAGTAATGATTTATTGGGACCGACCTTTTTCAGTAGGTGATTGGATTAGTTCTCCAGATCGCCAAATTGATGGCACAGTAGAATATATTGGCTGGCGTTTAACGCGCATCCGAACGTTTGATAAACGTCCACTTTATATACCTAATGGCATTTTATCTAACATTTCTATTGAAAATCCTTCTCGAATGACAAATCGACATCTCAAAATTAAGGTAGGTGTGTGTTATTCCGATGTTATGAAAATTCCCGATTTAGTTAAAGCTATTGAAAATATGTTACGAAAGAATCCCGCTATTGATACTGCCCAAACTTTGTTTGTGAATCTCTTTGAAATTGACCATTCCTCACTGAATATGTTGGTTTGTGCTTTCACAAAAACGACGAAATGGATGAAGTATCAGGCTACTCAGCAGAACGTAATTTTAGAAATTATAAATATTATTTCTCAATTTGGGGCAAATTGTACTTTTTCTGCTCAAATGGTTGATTATCCGGAAGGGATATTTTAAAACAGTGAAAGGAGCAATTGACAATGAACGTGACGATCGAGGGAGCATTAGAAAAAGAGGATGCCACAATGATTCTACCTGAGCATATTCGTGAAGTATTCGCAAAATCCACTTGTCTTTATTTTAAAGCGGAAGTAGAGGCTGCCTTGGATATGATGGCTATAGAAATTAGCTCAGTTTTGTCTTCTTCTAATCCTATTTTTTTATGTGTAGTAGTGGGTGGGATTGTTCCTCTTGGAAATCTATTACCTCGGTTAGATTTTCCTTTAGAAGTGGATTACATCCATGCAACGCGTTATCGAGGTAATACGAAGAGTAAAAATTTGGAATGGAAAGTCAAACCAACTTGCAATATGAAAGGTCGCATCGTGGTAGTAGTTGATGACATTTTAGATGGTGGCATTACTTTATGTACCATCAGTAATCTTTGTAAAGAACGAGGAGCACAATCGGTCTATTCTGCTGTTTTGGTAGATAAATACGATGCACGCTTTCCAGGTGGTCCTGCATCTGCAGATTTTAGCGGATTGAAAGTAGGAAATCATTATGTATTCGGGTATGGTATGGATTATAAAGGATATCTTCGCAATGCTCCTGGAATTTATCAAGTGGCTCCTGAACATGAGTAAGTTTAATTGAGATCGACCTAACCAACGAACAGCCTCAGGCAAAAATGATCCTAATTGAGATCACACACAAATAATAGGGAAAATCAAGAAATTCAACTTTTGATTTTCTCGTTGTTTTTTTTGGATGAGTTATGAAGTAGAGGAAGTGGCTCCTATTTTGCCTCTCACTGAGAAAATTAAAGTCAAAAAGTGATGGATAAGAATTCTTGCATTCTCCATCACAAGAATTCTTAGGGTTTTATATAACATAAAGTCATATTGGTTTTTTAATTTGTATCCATCTATCTCGCAAAATAGTGTAGCTATTTTCCATCTTAATAGTGTTGTAGTGACCATGATAAGAAATTCCACGGCAAGCGTTATAGTTTTACCCATTAGTCGTCTAGTCAATACTTCTATTTTTTAAATATGCAAAGCTAATAATTTCTTGGAGAGTAGTAATTTTGGTGATCCGAAAAAACATCAGCCTTCTTCAACTGCTGTCTACAAAAAATGGGGTGTATTGAGAATACTTGTGTGGTCAAGTCTCTCAAATAAGTGGATGCTCAAACTATCCAATTTCTAGGAGATATTCTTTTGAAGTTAGTAGAAATTAAAAAATACATTTCTTCCCCCTAAGAGGGTGGGGGTAGGATTATGTTTGTTTATTTGAAAAATTAAAATAAATTTAATCAACTATTTGATAGACTACTCTCAGGATGATACAAAATCATCATGATACTTGATTAAAATGTTAAAATTTCAGTGAATAGAATATATTAAAATTGAAGTTTGTTCTCTTCAGTAGAGAGATAGATGACTAAGATAAAAACATTTTTGAGAGTAAATTTTCGTATGAGTATGGAGAAAAGTTTAATTTCAGTTAAAAAATTTCACTTACCTCTTCTTGAATGTAAGGTCAGAAAATAACTTATTGTAGGGCCTCTATACATAAATCAATTTGTTACCAGTTTTTAAACTGACAACTGCTGAATCCTTCTGTTCGCTTTAATATTCTTTTCATCAGATTTCTACATCCATTTGGTTAATGCATCTATAAATTTTTTGCTTGTTTGTTGGTAGAGATAGTAAATTTTGAGTGCTGTTTAAATTCACATCCGCGTCTTTGATAGCGGCCAATGGTGTAACTTACAGGATTATAGGATTTTTTTGATTGGTTCCAAGTTTGGATTTTATAGAGAATAGTGTGCACCCCACAGCTCCTTTTGTCAAAATGATCTTGATTAAGCCTCTTTGAGTGTTACTACGCCTCTTCAATACATTCGACCATTAAATCATTAATCGTTTTCACCACGACTATCTTCCCTCACTTTAACCTTTAACTCATTGATATACTTTTGCTTTGAAGGGTTGTCAAGTATATTTCTCCGACAGTTATCAACGAAAAAAAAAGTATTGAGGTGTGTATAGCGGTTTCCTTATTTAGACTTATTGAATTAACTTATGCATACGGATCTCTTCTAAGTATTAAAAGGAAATGCTAGCATTTCCTTTTAATTTAAGATTTAGAATTTTCTAGCTTAAGAAATTCTTTTGTTATTTTTAGAATGCCTTGACACGAGAACAGACTCGCTTTATTGCATTGATAGTAATGTCTCGCAACTCTTCTATTAAAGAGCATTCAATATTAAGTGGCGGTAACCAGTAAATTGTATTCCCTAAAGGACGTAGCAAAGCACCTAATTTTACAGCTTCTCTATAGATTTCATAGCCTAATCGAGGATAAACAGGATCATGCTGCAAATCAGCTGCTACTATAGCGCCAATATTTCTGATATTCACTAATTGACCTGTTTTTTCAGAAACGATGCTCATATTTTTATACAAAATTTTACTAAGTGCAGTGGCTTTTTCGCAAAGATTTTCTTTATCAATAGTCTGTAATGTAGCAAGAGCAACGCTAGCTCCTAATGCATTTCCTGAATAAGTATGAGAATGAAGAAAAGCTTTGTTTGTTTCATAAACATCATAAAAATAATTATATATTTCCTCATGGGTCAGAACCGTACTGAAAGGTAGCCAGCCTGAAGTAAGGCCCTTTGAAAGACAAACAAAATCAGGAATAATCTGGGCGTGTTCACACGCCAGCATTTTTCCGGTTCGTCCTATGCCTGTCATTATCTCATCCGCGATTAAATGGATATTGTGCATTTTAGTCCATTTTGATAGTCGGGATAAAAAATCTTGACTATAAATTTTCATTCCAGCTGCCCCTTGGACGATGGGCTCTAAAATAACAGCTGTAGCGATTTCAGCATAGGGTTCAAGTGAACATTCAATTACTTTCCACTGGTGAGCACAATTATGCCATAGGTCAACACTACTATTGGAAACATAAGGAATTTCACTAATAAAAAAAGGTTCAAATAATATTGCCGTATATGGAGATCGATAGAGTCCAAGATCACTCACACTGAGAGCACCTGCGGTTTCTCCATGATAACTATTTTTTAAAGCAATAAATTTTGTTCGTTTTTTATCACCAGTAATGATCCTTGAATGCAGGCTCATTTTCATTGCAACTTCAACAGCACAAGAGCCATCTCCTGCATAAAATACTTTATTTAAAGGGGGCATCAACGTAGATAATTGACGAGAAAGTTCAACAATTACTTCATGAGTCGTATTGGCTAAAATAGCATGTTCAAATTTTTCTAATTGTTGTTTTAAAGCTATTTTTAGTGATGGATGATTATGTCCTAATGATTTACACCACCAACTAGAAATAGCGTCAATTAATTTTTTACCGTTTTGGAGTTCAATATGACTTCCTAAAGCGCTCTTAATCACCAGTGGTTTGAATTTTTCATAGTCTTTCATTTGTGAACAAGGATGCCAGATATGTTTAAGATCTAATAACTCAATAGATTCCATTTCTTTAACTCATCATTTTATTTGGTTGACTGATCAAAAGGACTATTATAGACTTTTAACTCCGGCTATGAAAAGGGGGTTTTTGTTATGGAAGGTAAGACTTGGAGTCAAACGTCTGTTTCTCGTTTATTTGATTTACCATTTTTCGAACTGATTTTCAAAGCGTACGGCACACATCGAGTAAATTTTGATATTACAGCAATGGAATTTTGTACATTATCAAGTATAAAGACTGGAACTTGCCCAGAAGACTGTGCCTATTGTACTCAAAGTGGACATTATAAAACCGGCCTTAAGCGAGAGAAATTGATTGATGTTGACTCAATTATCGAGCAAGCCAAAATTGCTAAAAAAAATGGTGCTAAACGATTTTGCATGGGTGCAGCTTGGCGGAGTCCACCTAAAAAAGAATTTCCAAAAGTTCTTGAAATGATTAAGGCAGTTAAAGAGCTTGGCTTGGAAGCTTGTGTAACTTTGGGGATGCTTGATAAAGAGCAAGCTCATGACTTAAAGCAAGCGGGATTAGACTTTTATAATCATAACTTAGATACTTCTCCTGATTTTTACCAAAAAATTGTTACTACTCGGACCTACCAAGATCGGATCGATACACTAAAAAATGTAAGGGATTCTGGTATTAATGTTTGTTGCGGTGGTATTTTTGGAATGGGTGAATCTCGAGAAGATCGGATTGAATTGTTATTACAACTTAATCAAATGCCAGTACGTGTTAGCTTTTTAACATGTCCTTCTCCACGTACTTGCTTATAGATTTTTGGCCGAAATTAAAGATTCTATATCCTTTAAAGTCATGATATTTATTTAAGTATCCTTGAGAACTAAGGGACAGCGAGATAGCAGATGTTTCGATAGGAATAGACTCTTCAATACTGATACACAGTAAATAAACTTATTTTTTAGAACCCAAACGGTTCCCTGACGATTAACACGGGTTGTTTATTATGACATGGAAATCTAAAGATATGTGTAGTTATTGTAGAGCAGCAGTTTAAGATGAATACGCTTTTCATTATTATATAGATGTTAGTTATCTGGCGTATAGGCCCTAATCGTATCTAAATAAATTTCGTCAAAGATAATAAAGATAGCGTTTGATTTTAAGTTTGCCTCCAATAATATCTAAACTTATTTTATGGATGATTTTTTGATTAAAGAAAGAAAATCTCCTATTTTTTCCTTGTTTTTTATGAAAATAATACGACGGATGATTTACGGAGTTTTTGATAAGCACGACTTTGAGAAAGTTATAATGATTTATAAATCTTGGTTATATTGTTACTTTCAATGAAGAGTTGATAAATGGTAGAAATAAGGTGATAGATGATAAACTCAAAAGTGTTTAAAAGGCTATTTTATTATATGAGAGATTTCAATAGAACATTCGATTGGCTTATCTATGCTAATATAAAAATCAAAATGTAGCGTTAAATCATTTTTGACAGAGAGTGAACGGTGTGGTATTTAGTACTTAAATTGCCCCGTTGACTATATAAAATTTGCGAGAGTGGCGAAATTGGTAGACGCGCCGGATTTAGGTTCCGTGGGGTTTGAACCCCTGTGAGAGTTCGAATCTCTCCTCTCGCATCACTTAATTAAAATTATCTTGATGGATAGAAAGTGATTTTTAAAAGTTTGAAGCTTTATCTCTTCTGTCTCTTCATAGTGGAATCTTCATATTAGAATTTCAAGATAGACTTAAAAAGAAATGGGGTAGGGTGTAGTTATTAATAGCGCAGAGTATGGAGTAAAAATAGATTCTAATAGCCATATTCTCAGAGTAGGAAATTGGAAGAGCCTTTAAAAATCGGCTTAAAAAGGTTATCTGGATAAAAAAGCTTAATTTTCAGCTCAGGACATCCCATGCTGAAACAGCTGAATAATACTTCGAGCAAGGCTCTTTTTCAAGAGGTAATTGGTGAGTTTTTAAAGCTACTCTTACAAGACGGGAGTTGAAGAGAACCATTATAATATTGTTGGAATTTTTAAATAGTAGAGCTCAGACAAATATTTCGAGGATAGTTCATGCTTGAAGATAAAATTTTACGTGTAAGCGTCAATAAAATGTAGTTCACGTGTTTAAATTCCTGCATATTCAATATTATACATCGATGGAAGAAAGAAGCGAATTGAATAGTAAAATTGGCAATCATATCGTCATTGATTTTGAAAGAGTTCTTGATAGAAAAGTTTTTGGCAGCAGAAGTGCTGAAGAAAGAGTTGAAGAAATGAAGTCGAGCAAATGCACAAACCTTCGACGTCGCTTTTTTGACAGGATACTCTACCAGTGAAGCGTTTTCTGGCGAGGGAATTATTATAATAATATAATAAAAGGCGCGTAGAGTTTTTAGACTTGGAATTTCCTTTTTTACTAAATAATGATGAGTTGTCGCGAAGCTCTATATCGAATAAAAAGACATAGAAACCTTACAAACCAAGACAAAGGGAGATATAGAAAAAAGTTTATTGCTATGTAGCAAATAATCTGAAAGTAATTCATTTAGGTAAATTAATTAGGTAGAATCTTATCAAAGTACCTGAGCCTTTGGAAAGTATGGAAATTAAATATACCCAAGATATGACTCATCAATAAGTCGCAAGCCAAACGGGTAAGATTAACGAAGATAATAAGTTAAAACTGCCATGAGGGACTCTAACCTTGAACAGGCAAAAAACACGTCGTATTAGATTTGTTACTTTCTGAAATAATTAAACAGCACGCCCAGGAAAAATCTGAAAAAATTAAGGAAATAGTGGCTGCTATCCAAAACCCGAAAAAGTGGTTTCCTGGTATTATGGTAATAGAAAAATGTTTATTAAAGTTGAATCGTTAGTTCTTGAAGACCAAGTAAGTAAATAGTGTTATTGAACGAGCTTGAAATTTATTGAACCAGCTTGAAACTAAGGAATAAAAGAAGAAACAGCCCAATAAGAAAAACAAAAAGGGTAGTCGATAATGAGTATCTTAATTCCCATGGTAGTTGAGCAGACCTCAAGAGGTGAACGCGCTTACGATATCTATTCGCGTCTTCTGAAGGAGCGCATTATTTTTCTCATTGGCCAGATTGAAGATCATATGGCCAATTTGGCTATCGCGCAAATACTTTTTTTGGAATCGGAGAATCCTTCGAAGGAAATTAATCTTTATATAAATTCTCCCGGAGGATCTGTGAGTTCGGCAATGGCAATTTATGACACTATGCAATTTGTAAAGCCTGATGTACGTACTTTATGCTTTGGACAAGCCGCTAGTGCTGGTGCTTTACTGCTTGCAGCAGGAACTCATGGCAAAAGACAATGTCTTCTACATTCTACAGTGATGATTCACCAGGTATTAGGAGGGTATCAAGGCCAGAGTACTGACATTCAAATTCATGCCAAACAAACAAAGCAAGTAAGTGATCAGCTGACGAAAATTTTGGCAAAACATACGGGAAAAAGTTTCGAGCAAGTTGAAAGAGACACCAATCGTGATTATTTCTTAACGCCGGAAGAAGCTTTGGAATACGGTTTAATTGATTCGATAATTACGGAACGAACCTAACATTGAAATAAGTAATTTTGATCCCCATTCTCAAAATGGGGGGTAGTGAGGTAAGTAAATGAGTGAAGAAAAACTGCAAGTTTTGTATTGTTCGTTCTGTGGTAAAAGTCAGCATCAAGTGCGCAAGTTAATTGCAGGTCCAGGTGTTTTTGTATGTAACGAATGCGTAGATTTATGTAATGATATTATTCGTGAAGAAGAAATTACTCGAGCTGTTGAGGTTCAAAAAAAACTTCCAACACCGTCGGAAATTGATCAATTATTGAATGAATACGTCATTGGTCAAGACTTTGCCAAGAAAGTGTTATCTGTCGCTGTGTATAATCATTACAAACGATTGGGATCACATAATAAAAAGAACGATGGTGTTGAAATTAGTAAAAGCAATATTCTTTTAATTGGTCCAACAGGCTCAGGAAAGACCTTATTAGCGCAAACATTAGCTAAAATATTAGACGTCCCATTTGCTATTGCGGATGCAACTACATTGACAGAAGCAGGATATGTTGGTGAAGACGTCGAAAATATTGTTCAAAAATTATTGCAAAAATGCAATTATGATGTTGAAAAAGTAAAAACCGGGATCATCTATATTGATGAAATCGACAAAATTTCTCGTAAAACAGACAGCCCGTCATTGACCCGTGATGTTTCAGGTGAAGGAGTTCAGCAAGCTTTATTGAAATTAATCGAAGGTACGATTGCTTCAATTCCTCCCCAAGGCGGACGAAAACATCCACAGCAAGAATATTTACAAGTGGATACATCCGACATTTTGTTTATTTGTGGTGGGGCATTTGCTGATTTGCATAAAATTATTCAGTATCGCACTGATAAGAGTGGTGTTGGTTTTTCTGCGGAGGTGCATTCTAAAGATGTTTCTGTAACTGCCTCAGAATTAATCAAAAAAACAGAACCGGAAGATTTAATTAAATTTGGCTTAATTCCAGAATTTGTTGGGCGGTTGCCCGTTATCGCTACTTTGGAGGAATTAGATGAAGATGCCTTGATGCGCATTTTAACAGAACCGAAAAACGCATTAGCTAAGCAGTATCGTAAATTATTTGAATTAGAAGGCGTAGAAATTGATTTTCAGGAAGATGCGTTATGTCAGATTGCCAAGCGAGCAATTCAACGAAAGACAGGGGCGCGTGGATTGCGCTCCATTGTTGAGCACACTTTAATGGATTTAATGTATGAACTTCCGACCATCGTTGGTTTGAAAAAAGTAGTAATCGATGCAGGTGTTATTAATCAAACTTCACCACCATTATTTATTTATGACTATGATAAGGAAAGCATTTCTCGTAAGGTAGCTCAAGAATAATAAATAAATGAGGATATTGTAAAATGACAGAAACACACAAAAAATTGGAATTACCATTACTACCATTACGAGATGTGGTGGTATTCCCATATATGGTAATTCCTTTATTTGTAGGTCGATCTGAATCAGTCAAAGCACTAGAAATAGCCATGTCACAAGATAAGCAAGTTTTTCTCGTCGCGCAAAAAGATGCTAATAATGATCTACCAGGAAAAAAAGATCTTTATGAAATTGGGACCATCGCTACTGTTTTACAATTATTACGATTGCCGGATGGCACTGTTAAAGTATTAGTGGAAGGCTTAGCGCGAGCTAAACTAATTCATCTAGAAAAAAAAGAAAATTATCTGCAAGCAGAAATTGAACTCTTACAGGAAGAAGAAAGAGGAGATAAAACTGAGGTGCAAGTGTTAGTTCGCTCTGTTCTTGATCAATTTGAGAAATTGGTAAAAATAAATAAAAGAATTCCATCGGAGCTTTTACCCTCTTTAGCGAGTATTGATGATCCTGGACGTTTAGCTGATAGCGTTGCAGCCCATATGACAATTAAATTAGATTCCCGTCAAAAGATTCTTATAATCGTCCCTATTAAGGAACGATTAGAGGTTTTACAAAAAATTTTGGCGCAAGAAGTAGATTTAGTTGAGGTTGAAAAACGAGTTCAAGGTCGGATTCATCAACAGGTAGAAAAAAGTCAGCGTCAGTATTATCTAAGTGAAAAAATGAAAGCTATTCAACAAGAGTTAGGTGAATTAGAAGAAGGTGGCCCTATTGATGAGCAACATCAATTACTCAAAAAAATCGAAAAAGCTGGTATGCCTTTAGAAGCTAAAGAAAAGGCATTGGCTGAATTGAATAAATTAAAAATGATGCCGCCAATGTCAGCAGAAGCAACGGTTAGCCGCAATTATTTAGACTGGCTGCTCCAGGTTCCCTGGAAAAAGCGCGTTAAAATCAGTAAAGATCTGAAGCTTGCTGAAGAAATTTTAGAAGTAGATCATTATGGGTTAGAAGAAGTAAAACAACGAATTTTGGAATATTTAGCGGTACAACAACGCGTACGAAAATTAAAAGGACCTATTTTGTGCTTGGTAGGGCCGCCTGGAGTAGGAAAAACCTCGTTAGGACAATCAATTGCGAATGTGACAGGACGAAAATTTGTTCGTATTTCCTTAGGGGGTATTCGGGATGAAGCTGAAATCCGAGGTCATCGTCGAACTTATATTGGTGCTCTTCCTGGAAAAATTATTCAAAAGATGGCAAAAGCCAGTGTTCGTAATCCACTCTTTATGCTAGATGAGGTTGACAAAATGGCAGCAGATTTTAGAGGTGATCCCGCTGCAGCTCTTTTAGAAGCGTTGGATCCAGAACAAAACCATTCCTTCAACGATCATTACTTAGAAGTAGATTATGATCTTTCTGATGTTATGTTCATTGCTACAGCAAATTCTCTTAATATTCCCATACCGTTATTAGACAGAATGGAAGTTATTCGATTGGCCGGCTATACAGAAGAAGAAAAATTGAATATTGCTAAACGCTATTTGATTCCACGTCAGTTTAATTTAAATGGATTAAAAGAAAAAGAAATACTTATTTCTAATGATGTGATTTATGAAATTATTCGTTATTATACACGAGAAGCCGGAGTTCGATCTCTGGAAAGAGAAATCGCAAAATTGTGTCGAAAAGTTGTTAAAGAAATTTTAACAGCGAAAGAAAAAATAAAACGGGTTAAGAAAGAAAAGTCGACTAAGCAGCATCAAATAACTGTCCATAATTTAGAAAAGTATTTAGGCGTAAAACGTTATCGTTTTGGACTAGCCGAAGAGAAAGATCAAATTGGGCAAGTAACGGGTTTAGCCTGGACGGAAGTCGGAGGTGAGCTTTTAACAATTGAGGCTCAAGTAATGCCTGGAAAAGGTAAATTCCTACATACTGGGTGCTTAGGAAATATCATGCAAGAATCAATTCATGCAGCTACTACAGTGGTACGTAGTCGCTCGACAGGGTTGAGTATTTCAGATGATTATTTTCAACTACATGATTTTCACATTCACGTTCCCCAAGGCGCCACGCCAAAAGATGGTCCAAGTGCTGGTATTGGAATGTGTACGGCTTTAGTTTCAGCAATTACGCGAATTCCCGTGCGAGCCGATATCGCTATGACGGGTGAGATTACTTTACGTGGTGAAGTACTTCCG
Organism: Coxiella endosymbiont of Dermacentor marginatus; assembly: GCF_907164955.1. Classification (GTDB taxonomy): domain Bacteria; phylum Pseudomonadota; class Gammaproteobacteria; order Coxiellales; family Coxiellaceae; genus Coxiella. The sequence goes on from NZ_OU015521.1 coordinate 768,611, forward strand.
ATTGGGGGTCTAAAAGAAAAATTGTTAGCTGCATTACGAGGCAATATAAAAGATGTGATCATTCCTAAGGACAATAAACGAGATTTGAAAGAGATCCCAGCAATTGTTACCAATGGTCTAAAAATTCATCCTGTAAAATGGATTGATCAAGTATTTGAATTAGCCTTGACCCATATGCCAGAAGCAGAAGCTCCTATTAGAGCTTCTGCGTTAAAAACATCAAGCAAACCCCGCAAGGAAGATCGCTGGACTCGAACGCATTAATTATTATTTAGTTCTATGAAAAATAATCGGGAAAAATTAAAATCTAACGTCCTACATCTTTTAGATCGCGCAAGAAAGCAAGTGAATCAAATCGAAATTAGTGTCGATGTAGAAACGGGTTTTTCAGCAGGAGTTCGTTTAGGGGCTATGGAAACTATTAAGCATCACCATGAGAACTCTCTAAATATTACAGTTTATCATCAACAACGCACCGGCAGCGCAAGCACTTCCGATTTATCTTATGAAGCGATGAAAACAGCTTTTGAGAAAGCTTATACTATTTCTCGGTTTACTCAAGAAGACCCTTGTGCCGGATTAGCAGATGCATCAGAAATAGCGATTGATTATCCTGATTTAGAACTTTTCCATCCATGGTCTATTACCATTCAAGAGGCTATCAGGCTTGCTATAGAATGTGAAACGTCTGCTCGAAAATATGATCCGCGAATCAAAAATTCTGATGGTGCTACAGTAAACACATATAGTTCTTTTAAAATTTATGCAAATTCTCAAGGATTTTTAGGCTACTATCCTTCCACAATCCATAGTATAAGCTGTAGTTTGGTTGCTGAGCAAAACGACCAAATGCAAAGTGATCATGATTATACTGTGGCGCGTAGTCCAAAAAAATTACTGCCAATTGATCTTATTGCTCAACAAGTAGCAGAAAAGACAATTTGTCGATTAGGGGCTAAAAAAATAACAACACGTCGTTGTCCTGTTGTTTTTCATGCACCAGTGGCAAGAGGATTATTGCAGTCATTTGTGTATGCTATTCAAGGTAATAATCTGTACCGTGATGCTTCTTTTTTATGTAACCATTTGCATCAACAAGTCTTTCCTAAATTTACTACTATTTATCAGAAACCAAATTTGCTAGGCGAAATTGGCAGCGCACCTTTTGATGCAAAAGGCGTTAGAACTCAAAAAATAAATTATATAGAAAATGGGATATTAACTAATTATATCTTAAGTACATACTCTGCAAGAAAATTAGGAATGAAAACTACAGGAAATACAGGTGGTGTTTTTAATTTATTTATAACCACTAGTAATAATAAGAACTTAATTGATCTATTTAAAGAAATGCAAACAGGCTTATTTGTTACTGAGTTAATAGGTCAAGGTGTTAATTTATTAACGGGAGATTATTCTAGAGGTGCTTTTGGCTATTGGATTGAAAACGGTGAAATACAATATCCAGTCGAAGAAATTACAATTTCAGGTAATTTGAAAGAAATATTTAAACAAGTCCAGGTCGTGGCTAACGATATTGATTTTCGTAGTAATATCAAGACTGGATCGATATTAATAAAGCAAATGATGGTTGCAGGTGAGTAACAACAAGAAATTTTTAGATAAACTCATAGACTCTCCCTTTTAAGAGAAAAATAGTCAGGATAAGGGCAGACTTTACTCTTCTTCACTGAATTTATTATGAATTAATTCTTCAATTGCTGCTACAGCTTCTTTCTCATCATCACCAGTGACGATGAGCTCGATTTCGGAATCACAGTTAACAGCAAGAACCATGAGACACATAAGGCTTTTAGCGTTTACTTCGCTGTTTTTATAACGTACTAAGATTTCGCTTTGGTAGCGAGAGGCAAGATTAGTGAGTTTTATGGCTGCCCGAGCATGTAAGCCTAATTTATTAGTAATTTTTAGCTTTTTTCGAATCATTTAATTTTTCTCGTTTTTTGAAACGCTTCCTTTTTCAACATTTGGTTGCGTATGAGTGTTTCGACTAGAAGAGGCAAATTTCTTCCTACATAAACAGGAAATATGATTTTAGGAATAATTATTCCTAAAATCATATCTTCTTGGAAGGTAGGATTAAGAGGGTCTATAGTCACAAGTTTTTTCTCACATTTAATTAATTTAATTATTAAACTAATTTCATATTGAGCAACAACAGCGTCAAATCCAAAGAGTTTAGGTACATTGACCATTCCAATATCCGAAATTAAAATATACCCATAAGCAACATCTGGGCATCTACCAATTAATTGATTGTTTTTACAGGTAATATCAACTACATCATCACAAACCATTTGATATCCTCGATCTAGCAAAGCAAGGGTTAATTCGCTTTTTCCAATAGATGGCTCACCCATAATCAAGACACCTAATTTTTCAATAATGAGAAAATTAGCATGCAAGGTGATATTCGGTTGGAAAGTCCAAAAGTTATTTTCGGTCTTAGATAGGGGTAACATTATCAGTGGCCACCTTTTTAATTTTATATTTTGCCGTTTGTGTTTAAAACTAAAGATTCACAGTTTATACACATTCTGAGCGTTGATCGTATTGCCCAATAGTTGGAGGTTATCGGTCTGCAATTTGGCAAATTTTGTTTACATGATGAAGAGTATTAACCATTTCATCAAAATAGGAATTGTAAGCGTTTTAATCTTTCACATAAAGCAGATAAAACATCTAATCCTTCATTCATTTGTCATTTGAATCCTCATAATGTTTTTCTTTTTCTTATATATTTAATATCTTAATTTTTTTAAAATTTATTAGGATGCTTGGATCACTCTTTCTATAAAGCGAATTCATTTCCTAAATAAACCTCGCGTACATTTTGGTTGCTCAATATTTCCTTAGACGTCCCCGTAGCGATAATATTTCCCTCATTAAGAATATAGGCACGCTCGCAAATATCCAGAGTTTCACGAACGTTATGATCCGTAATTAAAATCCCAATCCCTCGTTTTCGCAAATGAATAATAATTCTTTTAATATCAATAATTGAAATTGGATCAATACCAGCGAAAGGTTCGTCAAGTAAAATAAATTTAGGATCCATAGTTAAAGCACGCGCGATTTCTACACGACGTTTTTCTCCACCCGATAATCTATATCCCGGAATATATCGTAAATGATCGATATGGAATTCTTGGAGCAAAGAATTACATTTTTCCTTGCATTGCTGTTTTGATAAATCTTTGCGCAGCTCGAGTATAGCCATGATATTATTAACTACGGACAATTTTCTGAATATAGAAGTTTCTTGAGGTAAATAACCGATTCCTAATCGAGCACGTTTATGCATAGGATAGAGACTAATATTTTTCTGATCTAAGAAAACCTCTCCGCTATCCGGAGTAACTAAGCCTACCATCATATAAAAACTGGTCGTTTTACCTGCCCCATTTGGACCTAAAAGTCCTACAATCTCGTGACTAATGGATAGTGAAACATTTTTTACTACCTGGCGAGATTTGTATTTTTTTTGTAATTGTTTGGCACTTAAAGTTGGCATTGTTGTTGTGAGTTTAATCCCATCTTTGTTATAATGCTTTTTTACTCAGATTCTTAGAAATCACAGCTTATTTTTTAATATCATATCAGATATACAGGCTGGTTAAGATATCTTAGTTTTAAGCCATGTGAGTTGAATGTTTAAGTAAAAAATGAATCAAGAGTATATTAACTTCTCCATAGAATCGAGATGTATCTGTATCGAAACAGCCATGGTAAAAATCCGCTAGTTTAAAATAATATGTCGGTATTTAATTACTCGACGGAATTCTACACGTTTTAGATCAAATGCAAGACCAAAGAGAGATAATGAATAAATCATCCACTTGGTAGGATCAAAATGAAAAAAGCGAATTCCATTGCGATAATCAATTGGAAACTGGTGATGAAAATTATGAAAACCTTCTCCAAAAGTAACTAGAAAAAAGTATTATGTTTTATCAAGGGTTAAAGATCATTCAATACATTTCGTTGCTTGGTGTGAATCTATAAAATCGCATATTGTTCAAGTACCCACTTATGCCTTCAAAACTACCTGTATAATATTTAGATCGTTGGATAGCATCCTCTGGTGATTATATTTGGAAGCGGTTCACTTAGCAGATTTGAAGAGCTGCTTACTCGACATTTGAAAAAAATAGAAAAGATTATTTGGACTTCTAGTAACCTTTTTTTATGGTTGGAAATCTTGTTAATCCACTAATTTAAAATTAATATTAAGAAGAAAATCAAATTGTCTGTTTCCTATATAAAAGTAAATAATTAGCTTTTGATGGAGTCCTTATTATCTAGTATCTATTTTATCTCTTTAAAAAGAGAAGATCTAAAACCGTATAGGAATGTAATTCTTATCATCAAGATTATATACAGTTGTAGCTCCAATAAAAACTTGTCTGCTAGATCTTGGAGATAGATATTTACCCTATTAGACAAGTAACTGTCAGTATACTAGTCAATAGTGATTATGTTTTTCATAGTTATGTGAGCATTTCACCGCCGATTCTACACTTTTCTTTGTAATATTAAATTGATACGTAGTTAATCTAATGCTGACTAACATGGTATTGAATTGATATATTATTTTAATAATTATTTACTAGTTTTAGTATTGTTAACATACACTTTTTCATAGAGATCATAGTTGCATTAATATTTTTTGGATTTTATCAATATCATTGTTATTTCTGTAGGTTAACTAAACTGCACCGATTACTTGCGATTTTTTTATTAAAAACTTTTTCTACGTTTTTGTCTAACTAACCCTTTGATCGTTTCAATTACTTCTTATTGGGATCGAATAAGAATTCGCTAATTTTAATGATGATATTAGAAATTTATGTAGAAATATCTCTTATTGAAACGTAATAAGAAACTTTTAACTACAATAAATTAGTTTCAATTCCGATTACTAGTCAGTTTAGAAGTCTCTTAACTAGATTGTAATATTTGGTTATGGTTCTTCTTATTTCCATCTAAGCATGCGTTTGCGCGCCCTATCTACATTAATTCACGAGCTCATTTTCCCTTTATTTTTTCAGTTTCTTTAGTATTAATATTAAAATTTTAGTCAAAAAAAGCTTTTTTAGTAAAACTTAATTAAAATAAACAAATTACAACATACTAGTATTTCTGATATTATTAGCATTATTTATAGATAGATATTGCAAGATAACTATTAAAGTACTTGGAGTTAGATTCCTAGCAGGTCTTCCTGAATTACAACACGCACTTACTATGTTAACAAAAATAATAAAAATGCCCATCAATGAAAAGCTAAAGAAAGAATTTTATAAGCTAGTTTAGCAGCTAAAAAATTACAGCTGTGAAAACCAGAAATAGGTGATAGCTCATTAATATCAGCACCTACAATAGTACCTACTTCACTTGCTGCAGAAATAATTTCGATCGCATCATTCCAAGATAATCCCCCTGGTTCAGGAGTACCGGTAGCAGGCATTAAACTGGCATCAAATCCATCTACATCAAATGTTAGATAAATGAGGCGGTTTTTTAAAAGATCGACAATTTTTTTAATATCCCAACTTTTTTTATCTTTCGCCCAATAAATATGAATTCGACTTTTATTGGCTTCAAAAAAAGAAATTTCCTCCATAGAAATATTTCGAATACCAACCGAAACAACTTCAATATTTGAGTGATCTAAACAACGTCGAATTACCGAGGCATGAGAAAAATGTTCCCCGTGATACCCATTACGCAAATCTGCATGCGCATCGAAATGCAGAACTGCTAAATTAGAATATCTTTTAACAAAAGGGCGGATAGAACCAGCGGTAATAGAATGTTCTCCCCCAAAAACAAAAGGGAATTTTTTATCTTCCATAACACGTTCTACTAATTCCTCTAATTGCTGCAACGCTTTCAGTATGTTATTTCTAATCTTGGGTTCTTTTAGAGTCACAATACCAATATCACGATAAGGTTCGCACCAAAGAGTTTCGTCAAATAATTCAACTTCGTGCGAAGCTTGAATCATAGCAGCAGGTCCTTTAGAAGTACCTCCAACATAACTCACAGAATGCTCAAGTCCAAATGGGATTATCACAGCTTTCGCGTTTTCATAATTCGCAGCATCCTTTGGCTTCAGACCTAAAAAAGCTTCTTTAGGGAAAAGGCACTTCATTACTTTACCCTGGTCCTTGATAAACAACGAGCGTATTGTCGGCGCGATCGATCTTTCCAAAAACCCCGATGATACGCATCGCTTGCTAATAACGGTAATACGGACGTAGCTTCTGCATAAACCATTTGCTCATGGGCAGTATCTACCTTGCCCCACGAACAGGCTTCTTTAAGCGTTGAACTGGAACAGGATCCATCACGCATATCTGCTACGGTGATTTGAATAGCATATTTATGTGCATCTACTGATTTTCCAATAATCTTTGCACAAACTACCGTATCCTGAACGAAATTTTTTGGAACTCCCCCACCGATCATCAATAATCCCGTTATCCCGGCTTGAATTTTAATTTCTGTTAACTCACGAAAATCACAAATAGAATCGATAGTTAAATGTTTAGTGGGACTCTTTATTTGGTGGAGTACCAACCCAAAACCTGCTGAAGAATCAGTAAAAGCGGGGCAAAAGATAGGTACATCATGTTCATGTGCTAGCTGGACTAATGAATCTTCTTTTTTGCTATTTTCTTCTCGTAAAAAAGCCCCCATAGCTTGAATAAATTCACGCGAGCTATAGGGGCGTGGCTCAAGACTATTAGCAATTTTAAAAATGGTACGATCACATTGTTGTAGATCTTCTTCGTCTATATAAGTATCGTAAATTCGATCGATGTATAAATCGCGCAATTGCCAATCACTCACTACTGATGTACCCTGGTAATGGTGAAAACCTAAAGCTTCAAAAAAATCCATATCTACAATGCTAGCACCAGTTGCTACAATGACGTCTACCATATTATATTTCACCAAATCAGCATATAATTTCATACAACCTCCAGCCGAGGTTGATCCAGAAATAGTTAAAATAATGGTGCATTCTTTATCTTGAAGCATTCGATTGAAAATCTGCGTTGCCCTTGCAAGATCACGGGAAGTAAATGACATACGATCCATGGCATCAATAATTGGACAAGCATCAAATTGGGTAATATCAATGTGCTCAATTGCTTGTTGTAACAATTTTTTTTTCAAAGAAGACGTGGGTAAGGTTTGATTTTTCATTAAAGTTTCCTCATGAGTTAATGAAAGTTAAGCAGCAATAACTTCAAGGGGTTCTTGTGTGATATAGTCGTCAGAATACATTGTCATAAGGGGTTCATCCGAAACTATGACAACGCCTTCTTTTTGCTTAAATCCATTAAATTTAGTAGATAAAGTTTGTCCGTAAGCACCCATCTGACCGATTTCAATGTAATCACCTTCTCGGATGTCATTAGGAAGATAGAAAGGACCTTTCATGTAATCCAAGGAATCACAGGTTGGGCCATAAAAACTAAAGGGTAAAAGATCTTCGTCCATAGAAAGATCTTTGCTCGTAGAACGATTTGAGCGTAGTAAATGCACAGGAAAAATAAAATGTGGAATACCAGCATCAAAAAGACTTCCATAAGTACCATCATTAATGTAAAGTGTATTATCTTTTCGTAGCTCGACATTTACCACTACAGATGTACTTTCTGCTACTAATGACCGACCTGGCTCGCAAAGCAGTTCCATATGGGGTTGTTTTTTGGTTATTTTCTCAAATTCGGTATGGATCACCTCGAAGTAGATATGTAACATTGGTGGAATCATACCTGGGTAAATAGAAGGAAAACCTCCACCTACGTCGAAATATTCAATTGCTACACACGCTTCATTGATCACTTTATCAGCCATTCTAATGGCAATTCGATAAGCATCAGGGTGCATACATTGTGAACCCACATGAAATGTAACACCTAATTTATGAGCTACTTTTCGTATAGTTTTTAGTAGGTTAGGAGCTTCATGTAGATTAATTCCAAATTTTTCTGCTAAATTAAATTCAGCAAACGTATTCGGAATAGCAAGACGTAAATGTAAGCAAAGGTCTTGAGCATTTTTAGTACAATGTAAGATCTTAGTTAGCTCGTCTAAGCAATCAAGGGAAAAATGACGAACACCATAATTAAAATAAGCTTCGCAAATTGCATAAGGCGATTTCACAGGATGCATAAAATACAATTCCGCCGATGGTACATATTCTTTGATGATACGAATTTCTTCATAAGAAGCTACATCGAACGCAGTTATACCATGAGTATAAATCGATTGGATCACATGTTTTTCAGGGTTTGTTTTTACCGCATATAAGATTTGTCCTTTAAATTGTGTGCGGAAGAAATCAACCGCGCGCCCTAGAGTAGCGGGCCTAAAAGCAAAAACAGGCTGTACTGGCCTGCTTTCAGAAATGGAAGCAATAGTTTGAAATCTCATTTCTGCATATAAAACTTATTCTATTAATTATCCCAATATTTTCCGCCTATCAATATATCAGATTAATCACAATGTCAAATAAAATATCCCTTGCTTTATGGATTTTCTCTAATGTCTGGTTTAGTAATTTTAGGGCAACCAAAAGATTCCATGACGGAAAAGATTGACTAAGGAATAGAAAAATCATTTCATACAAGACCGCTTTGAGAATTGTTAAGTCAGTTCTTACTTTCATCTTATTATCTTAATCAGTATGGTTTATTTATTCAGAGAGAAACATACGGTTTTGATTGCAGAAGTTTTTATTAACACTTGATTAGCTAAGATCCTTTTAATTCATATCCTAGTTTTGGACAGGTATTCTCTCACCTTCTAATCTTTATTTAATCATGTAAATGAAAAAAACAAAGCAAGATATTTTTCATGGTATTGGTTTTAACCGTAGATAAAAACAACGCATTCGTGAGGCATTAGCTTTTGTCAGACATTTAGCAATAAAAGTAACGTTGAAGTTAACATAGAGAAAATACTGTAGCGAAAGTTCGAGAATTAAAATCCAAATCACTTTTTTGAACTTTACATCTACTAAGTACAAGGTGGTTTATACGTCTAAGGCAGGATAAAAGAGATTAAATATAAGTCGTTAAAACGTCTCTTTTAATAATATCTAAAACAACTTCTCAATTGCCTGGTTGATATTTTGCAATTCTTTCAAATCTGAAAATTACAGTCCTCTTTCATATATTATTTAAGTTTCATATATTACAAAGAAACTCAACTATTGAATCAAGATATTCAAGAAATTAGAGGTGAACAATAATGCTGAACCGTTATTGTTAATAATATACCGCGGATCGTTTTGGATGTTCAAAATACAAGTTTGAACATCCAAAAAAGATGGGCCGTCACGGATTCGAACCGTGGACCTACTGATTAAGAGTCAGCTGCTCTACCAACTGAGCTAACGGCCCAATTTTCACATTAAAATCAAAAAATTAAAGAAACTACTGCTTCATTCTCATCTTCCTTATCTTTCTCATCTTATCTGAGGAACTTTAACCATAGCGCTACTCTTAATTAACGTCAAGGTTAGTTTACATTCAAAAGGCTTTAGAAAAAGATGCATATATAAAGTTTAGTTCTTATCTCTATTGACCATCAAAGTTATTCAGTATGAGTGAGAATAAAATAAAAAGAATTAGAAAATACTATCAAGAATAATTATCCAAAAATAGATGTTTTAATAATCAGAAACTTTACTAAACATGAAAAATATGATTTTTAAAATTGGTTCAAAGGTTGTTAACCTACTACTCTAGCCTATCGGCAAAGACCAGTTTGCTCTACTTTCAATCATTGAAATAATTATTAAAAAACTACCAGAAAATCTATACCTATTTAAAATAGTGGGTTATTTTTTGCATGTTAAAAATTTTTTTAGACAAATTTATTTTCTAAAAATAAAAAAAATTGATTCCATGTTTAGACCGAAAAGTTTTCCAAATCAAATTTTTTATTTAGATTCAAACCATTTATGACAAACAAAAATGCGAATGGTCATTTTAATAATTTTAGTATTCACTGATTTGGATCCCAGTATTTTACTCAAGTTAAGTATTCTATATTTTATGCCAATAGACCATAGAAAATTAAGTTCAGCACTTATTATCTGAAAATTCCTAATTTTATGTAGTTTTTCTGATGTATAGTTCGATGGTAAAATATAAGATTCTCAATCTTTTTAAAATGTAGGATTAAAAAGTGTAGGCTTAATTCTAATCTTCCATTTATATTATTAATTGCCAAATGAGATAGGTTAGTGTAACTTCTTAAAAATTCTAGACAACGTTTTGATTATTATCAAAACAACAATTGTTAACTCCATTATTATTTTGCTAATAGGTAGGGATAATTAGCCAAAACGGTACAGAAATGCGCGTCTTCATCTATAAAAAAAGAAACAAAGCCCGTTTTGATATAAAGATAATACTAAATCCTATCACTTCTAATTAAAAGTAGATCTCAATTAGATAGGGTTAAATCAATCCTCAAAGATTTTAAAGAAAAAACTTAACAAAAATTGATAAAATACTGATTCAGTTTAGTACTAACTTATTTGAAAATTTAAATTAATAATCAATAACAGATTCTCTATTAAATAATTGTTAGCATGTAATTTAAATGGAAATATGAATATAAAGCAAAAAAATAAATATTAACTCATGGATCATTAAAAATGATTTCAGATAAAATAACAATTTTAAAATAAAACAAAAACTAATTGACAAAAGCTAGTCTGAGCCTTATAAATTTAACTAATAATATTGATTAAAAGCTAGCAGTAGCAGTAGCTACATGTGAAAATAGATTAAGAAAATCAATTAAAGTATCTATCCTCATGAGAAGCGCGTTTAGTTTGCCCAGCATCGAGGTTAATAAAATTTAGTAACATAAAATATTAACTAACGAAATTAAGAAGAAAGTGAAATCACATGCAATGGATTCCCAACAATTTGCATGGGCGGTATTGCGTTGGTTTAAACGCTATGGCCGTCATAGTCTTCCTTGGCAAAGAAAGATAACTCCTTATCGAGTTTGGGTTTCCGAGATCATGTTGCAACAAACACAAGTTGCGACAGTGATCCCTTACTTTGAGCGTTTTATGCAGCGATTTCCAACCCTTAAAGTTTTAGCTTTAGCAAACATTGATGAGGTTCTCATTTATTGGTCAGGTTTGGGATACTATGCTCGTGCTCGCAACCTTCATCGTACTGCTCAAATCATTTACGAGAGATATCAAGGACAATTTCCTGAAACAATAGAAAGTTTGGTAACATTACCTGGAATTGGTCAATCGACGGCAGGTGCTATTTTATCATTTGGTATGCATCAATGCGCGGTGATTCTAGATGGTAATGTAAAACGAGTCTTAGCTCGTTACCATACCTTAAAAACTCCAATTAATCAATTAGCTGGGATAAATTTACTATGGGATTTAGCAAAAAAATATACCCCTCGAAATAACTGTTGGCATTATAATCAAGCCATGATGGATATTGGTGCCATGATTTGTACTCGTGTGAAACCTAAGTGTCCCATTTGCCCTTTAAAAAATGCTTGTTCTGCTTATCAACAGGCTTGCCAAACCGAATTTCCTATCAAAAAAATAAAAAAAAACTGGTCACGTAGAAGCACTTACTTGATTTTATTACAAAATCCTAAAGGTCATATTCTTCTTGAGAAACGGCCGCCAGTGGGTATATGGGGGGGATTATGGAGTTTTCCCGAATGTCCAATTAATGTAAATGTTGAACACTGGTGTTGGATAAAATTCAATATTGGTGATATTATTAAGCTCGAACATTGGAACTCTTTTTTTCATAAATTTAGTCACTTTGAGTTAGAAATCAAACCAATTTTATTACAGGCTCATACGAAAGCTTTGCAACTTATAGAAGGCGGATCTCAAATTTGGTATAAAGAGAATTCTCTTATACCAGGAGGGATTGCTGCACCGGTAGCGTGGTTACTTAAACAATTGAAAAACGATTAAGTAATATGATTCGCCGTATCTTCTGTCAAAAATTAGGTAAAGAGGCTGATGCTCTAAATTACCAACCTTATCCTGGAGAATTGGGGAAGCGTATTTACAATCAAATTTCTGCACAAGCTTGGCAAGTATGGCTTTCTCATCAAACTATGTTGATTAATGAATATCGCTTGAACCTCATTGATCCAAAAGCTCGTCGTTTTCTTGAAAAAGAAATGGAAAAATTTCTCTTTGGAACAGGGAGTGAGAAACCGCCCGGTTACTCCGCTGAAGAAGATTAATCTTAAAGAAATGAAAGTTGGTCTACTATTTACAGCAGATTAAACTGATGTAAATAGTAGACCAATGATGAGAATAGAAAGAAAGTTAAGAATCTAGGAGAATCACAAACTTGAAATTGAGAAATAATATTGACTTAAAATGCGGGCTCGAGCACTATTAAGGGCATTAAGGGCACGCCCCTTCATCCGGCCAGATAGCTCAGTCGGTAGAGCAGAGGACTGAAAATCCTTGTGTCGGCAGTTCGATTCTGCCTCTGGCCAACATAAATAATGATATAATGATACATCATAAAAATAAAAAAATTCAATATAAGAGTTATTGGAGCTGTTTAGGTGGCTTTATATAATGGAAAAATGTCAACTCTAATTTATTAAATTCTAAAACAACTGTATAAAAACCCATGTCATCAAAAAAGCTAAAGTCAATCTCAAACCATTCTATTCTGCTGTTATTTAACTAGTAAATGATTATTTAATTAATAAATCTATGATTCTGAATAGGCTATTTTCTCGTTTATTAAAGCTACTTTATTATCTCTGACGGCAACTTTGTGAAACTATTTTCCGCTTATAAAACAATTATCAGCTATAGCAAAGCTATATGCACAACCTAGATCCATTGACAGTTAATTTATATTCAGGATCACAGTTAACAGAATCTCTAAACATTCTTGACTAAAATTCCCTGTATTTTAAAGACTTAAAGACTTTTGGAGTGATAAAGCTCATATTACTACTCACTTAGTGAACTAACAATTAATTTAATAAGCCTCGGTCCTTCGTAAATCAAACCTGTATAAATTTGAATTAAGCAAGCTCCTGATTTTAAAAAAGCTTCAGCGTCTTCAGGAGAAAAAATTCCTCCTACACCAATAATTGGAACAGCATCTTGCACTAGCGTGTGGAACTGTTTAATAATAGCAAGTGTTTTAGGGAAAAGTGGTTTGCCACTAAGCCCGCCTCTTATACTTGTATACATCGATTCTTCTATCTCCTGAAGATTGTTAGTCGTATTCGTAGCAATTACGCCTTCTAGATGATGTTCTACAGATAAAAATGCAATAACTTTCAATTGTTTTGGAGTTAAATCCGGTGATATTTTTAAAAAAAATGGCACATGTCTTTGATATCGATCTTCCAATCGACACTGTTCCTCTTTAAGCCGATTTAGTAACTTTCCAAGGTATTGTTCAGATTGTAGTTCTCGTAAGTTAAGTGTATTAGGGGAAGACACATTTATCGTAACATAATCCACATAAGGATATGTTTTCTCAAAACAATATCGATAATCCTCATAAGAATTCTCTAAAGAAGTTGTTAAATTTTTACCAATATTTACTCCAATAACACCATTTACTTTTCGCTTTTTAAGTTGTTCTACGAAATAATCTACACCTAAATTATTAAAACCTAAACAGTTAATTAATGCTTTGGCTTTTGATAAGCGCAATAAGCGAGGTTTTGGATTGCCTAATTGAGGCTTTGGAGTGACAGCACCTATTTCTATAAAACCAAAGCCAAGTCCAAGTAATGCATCGACGTAATCACCATTTTTATCCAAGCCTGCCGCAAGTCCAACTGGGTTTGGAAATTGCAAGCCAAATGCTGAGACTGGTCTTTTTGGAAAATGTTGTAGATATCGTTTGATCATCCAGGGGCGATAAAATGTTTTCAAAGCAGTTAAAGTCAAATAATGTGCTTGTTCGGGATCGAATTGAAATAATAAAAATTGTAAATATTTATAAATCATATGGTTAATTCTTTTATCCATATCCGTATCGCATTATTTCTTTTTTCAGCTTATATACAGGAAACTCTCGTACTTTAATTCCGTAATTTTGTTCCTATGGAACTTATAACTGTGATTTGAGCGAAGTCGAAACTTCTTCCTTGCTCTTCAGGAAATCTGAAATATACGTACTTCCTAGAGGAAACTCAACAAAGCTTTGCTAATAAAATTAAAAATACATTTCATAGATTTATAATCAACAAGATAATAAACTTAATTAAGAATTAATGAGCATCTTTTGAAATTTTCATTATTATTATCCTCTATACTGAATGGTTAGAACAACAGATCAGGAACTTTCAGATATGTGATTTGAATATCTGTTTAAAACGGATCTAGTTTCCAGTTTGATAATACCGTTACGTATTACGTCAGCAGTTTAATAATTTTCTGAACAAAAAATTTCCTTAGAGCAAGTAAAACAGATATGACGAATTAATTGCCCTGTGACCTTTAGTCAAAATTGGATGAATTAGGTTTCTTTGGAATTATTATCGATGAAAAATTTATAGAAGCGTCTACATGTAGGATATTTTATTCATATGGTTGCTATAGAAGAAATTAGTCGTGCTTCGGCTCCTGTTGGATTAACTAATTGACAAAAATGTGATTACCTTCCTATATTTGGAATCTATAGAAATGGAGCATAAACTCCCTACTTCTAAGGATAGGATAACATAACCTCTATATATAAATCTAGTGAATTAGTGGAAGATACACAACTTTAAAACTAAACTAGAATAAAAGATTATACTACCTTTATGGTAATCTAGGTTAATATACAGATGGTTTTTCCTGAACTGAAGCAAGTGGGTAAAGTCGTGTAATTTGGTACGAGACTGGTTATACTGTAGAAATCCAAGAGGATTCTAGCTTAGTGATTTTAGCATGTTATGCAGTTGAAAAAATTCTTGTTAATTTAGTGACAAAATGATAGAGGAGGAAATAATCAAGATGTATGCTTTTTCTCTTTTTTTATTTTTAGTTTAGCGCTTAAGGGCACCGTATGTCTGTTTTTTCTCCAAATTCGCTATAATCGCTTAATAAAAGACTTTACTTAAACTAAAAATAAAAGACTTTTAAGATCAAAGCCATGCAAAAAACAGATAACTTAAGAATAAAAACCGTACGGCCTTTAATGCTTCCCGCGCTTCTTATTGAAGAATTACCTTTAACTGACACAATGGCCTATAGAATAAATCAAGCGCGAATAGCTACAAAGAGGATTATCCACGCAGAAGATGATCGACTGCTGGTCGTGGTTGGCCCTTGTTCTATACACGATCCTCAGGCTGCCCTGAAATACGCCTCTCGACTTAAAAACTGTATTTCTAAATATTCAAGAGAATTATTTATTATTATGCGAGTCTATTTCGAAAAACCTCGTACTACTATTGGATGGAAAGGTTTAATAAATGATCCTCACTTAGATGGCAGTTTTCAAATTAATCAAGGCCTACGGATCGCGCGACGTTTACTACTAGACATTAACCGGTTAGGGGTACCAACCGGTAGCGAATTTTTAGATACTATTATTCCTCAATATATCTCTGATTTAACAACCTGGTCAGCCGTCGGAGCCAGAACTACCGAAAGTCAAATCCATCGAGAACTTGCCTCAGGGCTCTCTATGCCTATTGGCTTTAAAAATGGCACGACAGGAAACATTCAGGTAGCTATTGATGCTATCCTCGCCGCTCATCACCCTCATCATTTTCTGAGTGTATCTGAACAAGGTATCGCTGCTATTATCAGCACAATGGGTAATCAAGACAGTCATATTATCTTGCGTGGTTCCAATCAAGGCACCAACTATGATCCGTTAATAATTAGCAAAACCATAAAGAGATTAAAATCGGTTCGTTTACCTCCATCACTAATGATCGATTGCAGCCATGGTAATAGTGGTAAAGATCATAAAAAACAAATGCAAGTTATAGATTCAATTTGTGATCAGATTCATCAAGGAAGCTTTTCAATTTTTGGTACTATGATTGAAAGTAATTTAGTTGAAGGCAAACAAACTCTAGAATTTGGTAAAATATTAAAGTACGGGCAAAGTATCACCGATGCTTGTATTTCCTGGGATACTACAAAGACAGCATTCAGCAAATTAGCTGAAGCCGTTATTGACCGACGGCGGCACACCCCTGCCTACCTAGAGTGAGAAGAAGAAAGTGCCCAAAAATAAATATCAACATTGTAACAAATGGTAAGAAAGACATAAGCACTAGAACTGACAGTTCGATCGTAGTACTAAACTTTAAAATAATTTCTCTTTCGGAAATTAAAATGGAAGAATTAAAAAATCAAGGCTCTTTATAGAACTAGAACTAAGGAATCATTTTGTCGATTTTACTACTACTTAAAATTTTGAAAATTATTTCTATTTAAAAGTTTATTAAAAATTCACAGTGCTTTTAGTCATCAATAGAGTGAAGAGTAACCACACAAGCTTAGATATTCAGTGATAGCGAATCTAAAAAGATCCACCGGAAAAAAATGCAAATGATTAAAAATCAATTGGTTAAAAAAGAAATCACCATCTATGAATTACTTTTATCTGATGACTTGATTGATAAGCATCCGTTGTCGTTCGACTTCGTATAAGCAAATTCCACATGCTACAGAAACATTTAAACTTTCTATCCTACCTTGCAAAGGAATTTGTGCTAAAAAATCACAGCGTTCCTTAGTTAAAGGACGCATTCCTTTGCCTTCGCTTCCCATAATAATAGCCACATCTCCAGTTAGATCAATATCCTGAAGATGCGAACTTGCGTCAACCGCAGTTCCAATGATCCAAATTCCTTGCTCTTGAAGCCAACGAATGGTACGTGATAGATTCGTTACTCGAATGAATGGTAGAATCTCAACTGCACCGCACGCTACTTTATGGACAACAGGTGTGATTCCAACTGCTCGATCTTTAGGTACGATCACAGCCTGAGCACCTAAGGCTTCTGCGCTTCGAAAGCAAGCACCTAAATTATGCGGATCTTTCACTCCGTCGAGAATTAATAATAATGCTGGAGTCTCTCGGTTCTCTATCATAGTTTGCAATGTATTTTCATCAAAATTTTCGAAATCTTTATATTCGGCAACTATTCCTTGATGATTTTCTCCAGTTAAAACATTTAATTCCCTACTAAAAGTATATTTAATGGTTACACCCGATTTTTCTGCTATTTTGATAAGAGCTTGAATCCGTTGTTGATCTTCTCGGTTTTTTTGCACATACAAAGTAATAATAGTATGGGCTGCAGTGTCGAGAAGAATTTGCACAGCATGAATTCCATAAACAATTTCTTTTTTGCTCATATTTTAATTATTTTTATTGCAGAATATTTAAACTTCGTTAGGATATATTGAAATTAAGTATAACAATTTATATTCGAAAACCGAAGGATCGTAATTTCCATGAAGCCCTTCATGAAGCTCTTTTTATTTCGTTCTGGTACTATATTTCTTATTAGCACGTTACTTATTCTTTTTTCAGGCTGCACTTCTCAAATAAAAGATGGACCACCTCGATATTATGTGGATGTTAGTAAAATCCCGAATGCAAAACCTAAACTTCTCCCGCGAAGCAAATATGGAAACCCTTCCTCTTATGTGGTTAATGGAAAATGCTATCGTGTTTTAAAATCTACGAATGGGTATATACAACGCGGTATTGCCTCGTGGTATGGAACTAAATTTCACGGACAATTAACTTCAACACGTGAACCTTATGATATGTTAGCAATGACTGGAGCAAGCCCCATTTTGCCTATTCCTTGTTTTGTACAGGTAACTAACTTGAGTAACGGACGTTCTATCATTGTTAAAATAAATGACCGAGGTCCATTTGCTCCTCATCGCATTATTGATTTATCCTATGCAGCAGCTAAAAAATTGGGTTATGTAGATAAAGGCACTACATTTGTAGAAGTCAAAACAATCGATATTTATCACCACACTCCTAATCGATCACTAATGTTCATAAAATTGCCAAATCATATGTCGCATTCCCTTCATTTCTCGAATTTACTGTTACTTTTGCAATTATGGACTTTTCGGAAGACGACTATTTATACTGAACGCTTAAAAAGAGAATTAAGCGCTTATATTAAAAAACCCATTCTTATTTTAAAAATAATTTACGATCAATTTCCTATTTATCGAGTACAAATTAGATCACTAGTCAGAATTAGTTATTCTCATTTTCCTCTATAAAAAAATTAAGAAATCGAACTTTGGAAAGCCTATAATTATCATTAATCAGAAGTTAATCAAAAATTATTATGACTAAAACGATTACTTGGAAAACTGTTCTGAGCAAAGAAAAGCAAAAACCCTATTTTCAAATTGTCTTAAATTTCATTAAAGAAGAACGCAAAGCTGGAAAAGTTATTTATCCTTTTCAAAAGGATATTTTTAATGCATTGAAATTCACACCCTATGAGGCAGTGAAAGTAGTTATTTTAGGGCAAGACCCCTACCATGGACCTAATCAAGCACATGGGCTAGCTTTCTCTGTACGACCTGGTGTCGTTTTTCCACCTTCTCTCCAAAACATTTTCAAAGAACTACACTCATGTTTAAATATTCCTATCCCTTCTCAAGGGAACTTAGAAAAATGGGCTAAACAAGGTGTCCTTTTATTAAATACAGCTCTAACCGTTGAAGCAGACAAACCTCAATCCCATGCCCACATTGGATGGCATCGCTTTACAAACTGTGTTATTGCTAGTTTAAATGATCACCCTAAAGGGATCGTGTTTCTTTTGTGGGGATTGTATGCACAACAAAGATCTATCTTGATTACCAATATCCGTCATCGAATCTTAAAAGCCGCTCACCCTTCCCCATTTTCAGCGAATCGAGGTTTTTTCGGCTGCCAACATTTTTCCAAAGCTAACAAATTATTGTATAAAATGGGACGTGGGGAAATTGACTGGTCAATCGAGAACTAAATAATCTAAGTTTCATCTAAATATGTTTGAGTAAAATAACTATAACCTAAAGCTCTTGTGTTTCTAGTTCCGATTCTTAAGGAGAATAAGTTTTTTATATTTCTCAAAATATTTACCTAATTTGACATTTTTTAACCTGGCAGATAGAGTTTTAAGTCGAATGCCGAGGTGGTGGAATTGGTAGACACGCAAGTTTCAGGTGTTTGTGGAGGTAAACTCCGTGGAGGTTCAAATCCTCTCCTCGGTAAATCTATAAGGTACTAGCATGCTCAAAATTTTACAGTATCCCAATACACGATTAAGAACTGCAGCACAACGAGTTGAAACTTTTGATGATAAATTGCAAAAAATCATTAATGAATTGTTCTTAACTCATTACAACACTGAAAATTGTGCAGCTCTGGCTGCCACACAGCTAAATTTGAAGAATCCTCAGCATATCACTGTTATTGATTTCTCTTCGAAGAAAAATCAACCTTTATGTCTCGTTAACGCAGAAATTATTGAGCGTATAGGAAAGCATACAGAAGAAGAAGGTTGTATGTCTGTCGGTGGTGGTACTTATGAAAAAGTCACTCGTGCTGCTAAAATTAAAGTACGTGCACAAGATCGTTATGGAAACTCACTAGAGTTTGAAACAGATGGGTTTATGGCGAAATGTATTCAACACGAATTGGATCATTTAAATGGAATCATCTTTCTAGACTATTTATCGTCACTAAAACGAAGACGAATTGACAAAAGATTAAAAAAACTGCAAAGACATTATAAATTATCTAAAAATATGGACTCATAGTGAAATCACATACTACCATTGTTCCGTTTACTCAAAATAATGCTACTTGGCGAGATTATCTTCAGTTGTGTAAGCCACGCGTCGTTATCTTAATGATATTAACCGCCGTAGTTGGTATGTGTCTAGCAAGTCCTGGTATCGTGTCGTGGCGTACCTTATTGTTCGGTAATTTAGGGATTGCGCTCGCCGCCTCTTCTTCAGCTGCACTAAACCAAATTCTAGAACATCATCTTGATAGATTGATGTACCGAACAAGTCGTCGTCCTATTGTGCAAGGTAAAATTAGCCGTCGAAATGCAATGATTTTTGCTAACATTTTATGTGTTCTGTCTATGATAATTTTGATAAGTTTCACTAATCTATTTGCATCAGTCTTAACCTTAGCTACCCTTATTGGCTATGTGGGTATTTACACACTTTATTTAAAACACATTACCCCGCAAAATATTGTTATCGGAGGATTAGCAGGTGCCGCCCCTCCTTTGTTAGGATGGGTAGCTGTTACAGGGCACATTAATCTTCCTAGTTTAATTCTTCTTATGATTGTTTTCATTTGGACTCCCCCACATTTTTGGGCACTTGCCATCTATCGTATTGACGATTATGCTAAAGCGGATATTCCCATGCTACCTAATACCAATGGTATTCCATATACTAAAATAAATATTCTAATTTATACACTATTACTTACCATAATTAGTTCACTACCTTTTATTATTGGAATGTCTGGATGGATCTATTTTTCCAATGCTTGCCTTTTAAATGTAGGTTTTATTTATTGGGTGGTTCGTTTGTATATGAGCAGTAACCAAAAAATACCTATGCGCGTTTTTCGGTACAGTATTTTTTATTTGATACTTTTATTTTCAGCACTACTTACCGACCATTATCTTAATTTACTAACAAATTAATTTTATAAAAATTTAGAGTGAAGAAATTTTTATTTTTTCTTATATTACGTTATCTTAAAATCCTTTAAAAGAAGAGGGAAACGCAGAAAGGGATTCGCTTACCTGAAAAATTTTTTACGTATAATGGTATGTTTACGCTCTGGACCTGTAGAAATCATAGTAACAGAGATCCCTAATAATGCTTCAATACGTGCAATATAGTTACAAGCTTCTTTAGGCATTTGCTTATAATTAGTAAGCCCATAAGTGGGTGTTTGCCATCCAGACATTTCTTCATAAATAGGCTCGCAAGTTTCTAACAGTGATTGATCGAATGGTGACTCATCGAGCACTTCTCCATTGCAGCGATAACCTATACATAATCGAATAATTTTAAACCCATCTAGAACATCCAATTTTGTCAACGCTATACTTGTCAAGCTATTTATTTGAATGGATCGACGCATAATAATTACGTCAAACCAACCACAACGTCTGGGTCGACCAGTCACCGAGCCGAATTCATTTCCCCGTTTTGCCATTTTTTCTCCATCTGCATCTTTTAATTCTGTAGGAAAAGGTCCAGCACCGACTCGAGTCACATAAGCTTTAGTAATTCCTAATATCTGATCAAAATAAAGAGGACCAAAGCCGCTACCTGTAGCAGCCGCTCCTGCTGTAGTATTTGAAGAAGTCACATAAGGATAAGTCCCAAGATCAATATCCAACAACGAACCTTGCGCTCCTTCAAAAATAATATTCTTTTTCTCTCGACGTAATTTAAATAATAAAGCAGTTACATCTCCGATTAGAAACCTTATTTTATCTCTGATTTCCATCAGTTGATCGTAGATAAGAATATAATCAAGAGGTTTTTGTGAATAATATTCTAACTGAAAATTATAATAAGCAGTTGTTTTTTTTACCTTTTCTAGCAAAACATCAGCATGCAATAAATCCATTGCACGAATACCTCGACGGGCTACCTTATCCTCATAGGCAGGGCCAATTCCTCGACCAGTTGTCCCGATAGCTTTATTTCCTAATGCAGTCTCACGCGCCTTATCGAGTGTGATATGATAGGGCAGTAACAAATTACAAGATGAACTAATTCTAAGCCGATCCGTTACTGGAATTCCTTTAGATTCTAGTTCTTGGATTTCTTCCACAAATGCTGGTGGAGATAAAACAACCCCATTTCCGATCAAACAAAGTACGTCTTTCCGTAAAATTCCAGAGGGAATTAAATGCAATACAGTCTTTTCACCATTTATAATTAAGGTATGCCCTGCGTTATGACCACCTTGAAAACGAATAACTGCCGCGACTTTTTCCGTAAGCATATCGACAATCTTACCCTTGCCTTCATCTCCCCATTGAGTTCCAAGCATTACTACGTTCATCAATTAATTCTCCGTTAACTTGTCAACAATCCTAAATAATTGTTGGTAATCCTTATGCTGTATTTTCAAAGTTAAAGTTAAGTAAAGATGATCCTTTGGATAACTCTTTTCATTCTTTACAACATCTATCTTGTATAAGATTAAGCGCAATTTATCTCTTCTATGTTACAAACATAACATTACAGGTGATATAACGGTGCCAGCTAATAATTCAACCACTGCCTAATCTAATAAATCAAGCCTTTTTCTCTGCAGTGCAGACAACCACGCATAATAAGGTTTTTCTCTTTCATTATAGCCAATTTAAGAAATTACATTCCCTGTAAATCAATTTTTTTATAAGAACAGATAGGCACGGCTTTCAATGCAATAATGTCTAAACCTTTTATATCTCATCAATTATATCTAATAAATCTGATGAATAGAGAGAGTCAATTGTATGAAGCAATAAGCCCGCTGTCGTGTCTCTTCAAGCACAACATGAAAGGCAACAATTAGTTTATGAGTTAAATCATGGGGTAAATTTACATATCGACGAGGATAACTCCCTTACTGTTCGCTAAATCAATTTTGCGAACAGTAAAATCTAATACGGCAAGTTGATCGACAACATAGAGCATTCGCTTTAGTAATGATATTAAACAAATTGGATTTTCCAATGTAATGTTTAGCATAACTTATTAGTGAAACCGCTGGTATAGCTGCTTATTTTCAAGTACGATTTCCCACTCACCTTGACATATTTACTTTATCTAAGCGCTTATTTTGATCATTTTTATGAAAATCCTAAAAGCTTGTTAAATTTTTTGAGCTTTATCAGTACACAAAAAGTATTTTAATGCTGGAGTAGTTAATAAATTGAAGAATTGATTCTTTAAACTCATTTAATGTATCTGAATACACTAAGGAAAAAAGGAAAATTACTATATACTAAATAGCACATCCGTCGTCCTCACAACGATCGATAAGGTAATAATTAGACTTCTTTAATTATTTCTCTTTTTAATATAGAGTTTGCCTTTTTCTAATAAAAATATTCGATCCATCTTTTCAGTTAAAAGACGATTATGTGTTACAATGATGAGGCTTATATTGAGAGAACGATTTAGTTGTAAAGCTAAATTAGTTACTTGCTCGGCAGTTTCTTCATCTAAATTACCTGTTGGTTCATCGGCAAGTACGCAACGAGGTTCCGTTACCAAAGCTCGTGCAATAGCGATTCGTTGCTTTTCTCCTCCCGATAATTCTCCAACTCGATACTTTTGTCGATGAATTAATCCAACTTTTTCAATATAAAAAATTGCTTTTTCCTTTGCAAGCTTAGGCTTCATCCCTCGAATTAGTAAAGGAATACAAACATTCTCCAATACATTAAATTCAGGTAATAAATGATGAAATTGGTAAACAAATCCTAGATACCGATTACGTAATAAACCTTTTTCTCGCTCCGTAAGGTGATTAATATCTTTGTTATCAATCCATATTTTCCCAGCCGTTGGTTTATCTAAACCTCCTAATAAATGTAAAAGAGTAGATTTTCCTGATCCTGAAGTACCAACGATTGTCACACGCTCCCCTAGTGCAATAGAAAAATTAACTTCATTCAAAATAGAGCAATGAAATTTTCCTTCAACATAGAACTTACTTAATTTATCACAGCGAATAATAGATGTTTCTTTATTCATATCGTAGTACCTCTGCTGGCTCTGTTCGTAAAGTAATAAGAGCCGGGTAAATAGTTGCAATCAAACTTAATAATAAAGCAATAACAGAGATATCTAAAACATCTAACCATTGTAATTTAGAAGGAAGAAAATTAACAAAAAAGACTGAACTCTTAAGAAATTGCACATGAAAAAGATTTTGAATAAAATTAACAATAGCTGTTGCGTTCAACGCTAAAATAACTCCACTAATCACGCCAATCAGCGTACCAATTAAGCCGATGATGACTCCTTGAATAATAAAAATAAGCATAATAGTATGAGGACTTGCTCCTAACGTTCGAAGAATAGCGATATCTGCCCGTTTTTCATTCACAACCATCACAAGTGTTGAAACTAAATTGAATACAGCTACTGTAATAATCAATAACAAAATAACAAATGTAATTGTCTTTTCCATAGCAACAGCATCAAAAAATGAACTAAATTGCTCCATCCAGTTTGTTACCATAAATCCATTAGAAAATACATTTTTTAATTCCCTAGATACGATTCCGGCTTGATAAATATTTTTTATTTTAACATGTAATCCGCTTGTTCCTTGAGGAAATAGTTTCATGCCATCAAACATATTAATGTAAGCAATTCCTGTATCAAAACTGAACCCTCCTTTCACACTAAAAATCCCATTAACAGTAAAACGGTGAAATTGAGGAAATACTCCTAAAGAAGTTTTTATAGCTTGAGGAGTGAATAAGTTGACCTTATCTCCGATAGATAAGCCTAATTGATCTACTAATTTTTGTCCTAATATAATATTGTAATTCCCTGCAATTAAGGTATTTAAGTGCCCTTTTACCATTTTTTGATCAAGCTTAGATATCTGCATCTCCTGCGATGGTAGTATTCCCAAAACATTCACCCCACTAACAGCTCCCTGATTACTTAATATCCCCATACCAGTAATAAAAGGAGCTGAGGCAATAACATCAGGATTGATATCAACGATCTTTTGCAAAGCTGGCCAAATTTGAGAAATATTTTGACTTGATAGAACTGTTACTTCAGGTGCGATCGTAAGAAATTGAGTTCGAATCTGATAATCAAATCCGTTCATTACAGATAAAACTATAATCAATACTGAGACTCCTAAAGCAATTCCCAGGATAGAAACAAGCGAAATAAATGAGATAAAATGATTGAGACACTTAGCACGCATATAGCGCAAGCCAACATAGAGGGAAATAGGTCTTAGCATAGTGTGGGCCACTATACTAAAAAAATAGCCGATGGGATAGCCTTGATAAGGCTTAACTTGAAGGATATCATATTAAATCATGAGATATTTAAACAAGGAGTTAATAAAAATCATCGATTTGTTAAGCGATGGAAAATTGCACAGTGATACCACTATTGAGCAACAGTTAAATATTGATCAAGCTGCTATATGGAAAGCCATTAAAAAACTAAAAAGCTATCAAATTCCAATAAAATCTCTAAAAAATAATGGCTATTGTTTAACTCAGCCGTTTATCTTATTAGACAAACAAAAAATAATTGTTAGCGCTCTAAAAAAAAAATCAATTCAGCTTGAGTTATTGGAGCAAATAGGTTCTACAAACGATCACTTAAAAATAGTACCTCATCAGAATAAGCTGGTGATTTGTATCGCAGAGATGCAAATAAAAGGTAAGGGTCGCTTTTATCGATCTTGGCATTCGCCCTTTGGACAAAATATTTATTTATCTTTAAGATATTCTTTTGATAAGAATATCAGTGAGCTAACAGGTTTAAGCTTAGTGTGTGGACTCGCTGTATGCTGTACCATTGAAAAAACCTGTCGTTTGTCTTTACCTATTTTTATTAAATGGCCTAACGATATTATATATGAGAATAAGAAATTGGCCGGTATTTTGATTGAAATGCAATCTGGAACTCATGGATTTTGTTTGGCCATTATTGGAGTCGGTCTTAATGTAAACATGCAAAGTGATATCAAAAAAAAAATTGATCAAGATTGGACATCTTTAATAAATGTAACTAAAACTTATCAAGATAGAAATGAACTCTGCACAGAATTAATTAAAAATTTAATAAGTTATTTGGAAGATTTTGAAAAACATGGTCTTATTTTCTTTCAAAATCTCTGGAAAGAAAAAGACTATCTCTTCAATAAATCCTTATATCTGATTACATCAAATCAAAAAGAATTTCATGGCATCGGATCTGGAATTAATGAACAAGGGAATTTAATACTCAAATTAACTGGCGGATTACAAAAAGCATTTTCTTCCGGCAAAGTTACCTTAATGAAATAGTTAGTGACCAACTTCATTAGGTAATAAGATTGAATGTATATAAACTTTTTTCGAAAAATCTAATATCGGTTGAAGATTAAGGTGCTCCAGCGGGTCTTCTCCGTAACGAACAACACCCATACAAGGAGCTTCTATCCATGCTTCTAAGGTTTTAATATTTTCATCAATTGCTCTCATCTGAGGTTCTATACAATTTGCCACCCATCCTAAAAACGAAATTTTCATTTGATTGATCGTATGAACTGTCAACATAGTATGATTTAAGCAACCTAATTTAATTCCTACCACTAAAATAACTGGAACATTTAACAATCTCACAAGATCTGCCATCGATTCTTCATTATTTAAAGGGACAAACCAACCACCTGCTCCCTCAATAATAAAAATATCGCTAGAAATTGAAAGAGATTTATTTATTTTTTCTATTAATATACTAGTTGTTAAATGTAGACCTTCTAACTGAGCAGAAATATGTGGTGCAATCGGTGATTCTAAAGCTACCTGATTAACAAATCCATAACTCTTTTTAATTGAAGATGCCTTTTGTAAAGCAAGCGCATCTTCGTTACGCAGTTTACCATTAATACGATGACATCCTGAAGCGATAGGCTTTATGCCAAAAGTAGAAAATCCTATGCTATTAAATTTTCGCAACAATGCCGTACTTATATAAGTTTTTCCAACGTTTGTATCTGTTCCAGTTACAAAAAATTTTATGGCCATTTCTTTAAACCTTTCTACAAATAAAAAATCCAATTCGATAAGTTAACTCAACTATTTTTTTATTCGTAAATGATGATTTCAAAATTGGCTTAGCTGATAAATCAGTTTTTCTCCTTTGAACTAAACAGTTTGCCCCGATATATTTGATAGAATGAATTGCTTCTTGTATGGTTTTAAACTCATCGGTAAAATTTATTTCGTGATAAGAAAGAATCAAAAAACCATTTTTCATTAATAGGTTAGTAACACAATCAGGCTGATAAAATTGATTCCGAGATTTTTTATCTAACTCATTAAAAGTTCCTTCTAGAGGAATTGAAAAGGCCATTATACCTGAGTGAACTAATTGATAAGCACAGACTTTAAAAGTATTGCTTAAATCCAAAGACCATTGTAGCCCCATGTTACAAAAAATGAGATGAAGTGAATTTTCAAAAAACAAAAAATCATCAAAATCAGCCAAAATGAACACAATATTAGAATTTTCAAATTTTTTTCTGGCTTTATTTAAAAGATTACTACAAAAATCGATCGCATATAAACTTTTGTATGAAAATGCCAAGCTAATTTCTTGAGTACTAATTCCCGTTCCACAAGCAAAATCACCAATAATTTCGTAATTAAATTCTATTCTTTTCAACTGACTCAATAGTTCTTTACAAATTTTTATCAGCATATAGCTATAATCATCATAAGTTTTAAATGCTCTATTGAAAGAACGTTGTATGCGTATTTTTTCATTAAGCATGATTAATAAAATTTGCTAACTGATTATAATAACTTTTTTCATGGATTAAAAAAGCCAAATGTCCAGATTCTGGAATAACATGAATTACGGCCCTTGGATTTAAATCATAAAGCGCTTTCGGATTTAACTGTATAATAGGGTCTTGTTCTCCAAAAACATGAAAGAGAGGTATTTTAATCCTTTTGTAAGCCTCTCTAACATCAGATTCAAACAAAATTTTTAGATACTTAAGTAATAAATCATGATATTCGAAAAAATTTAGAGAGTTATTAATTAACAAACGTTTATAATAAACTGTCCTATTAGGATAGTTAACTAGAGCGAGAAAATAATTAAATAAATTAGAAAAACTTCTCTTAGCTAGATTAATGAATTTATTAACTTCTAATAAGGAAATTCCTGGCCACTTCCCTTTTTGAACAAATCGAGGTGAACTTGATAACAAAATTAATTTCTTTACTTTCTTAGGAAAGTGAGCAGCTAGTAGAATTCCAATCAATCCTCCAAAAGACCATCCTATTACTGTTGTATCATCAGGTATTAAATAAGACAAATTGTAGACAACCCTTTCTAATGTTAATTCCTCGATATCAGGCAAATCGATTAAAAGAGATCCTCTGAAATACAAACTACTCTCTTTAAAAAGAGAAGATTTAAATCCCCATCCTGAAATAAATGCTACTGAAGACTTAATCAACATAAGAAGGAAGTGAGATAATAAAGAAGTTGAATAATTTGTTCTTTAGTGTGCAAGCAATTTAAGGAAATGCGAATTCTAGCTGTATCCTTAGGTACGCTTGGTGGACGAATACAAGAAATGAAAAAACCTTTCTCCAACATTTTCTCTTGAATCCGTTGAATTCTTTTATTATCTGCAACAAGGAGACACTTAATAGGTGTTTCATCACGAGATATTAGCTGCAGACCTCTACTCTCTGTTTGTTCAATAAAAAAATTAATTAATTCATTGAGTCGTTCTCTTCGCCAATATTCCGTTTGAATAATTTCTACCGATTTTAAAGCAGCCATACAAATAGCCGGAGGTAAAGCAGTAGTAGTTCGATAACTTCTCGAAAATTGTAAAATAGCTTCTATAAAATCTTTTCTACCAGAAACAATAGCGCCAGCACAGCCAAAAGCTTTTCCCAAAGAAGTTATTAAGCATGGAATTTCTAATTGAGTTAATCCCCACTTTTCACAACTTCCTCTTCCGTTTTTTCCTAAAATCCCAATACCATGAGCATCATCTACTATAAATAAAATATTTTTTCCGATAATATGATGATTAATAGCCGACAATGGCGAAAAATCACCTTCCATACTAAAAACACCTTCTGTAATTACTATATTAGGTTTTTTTAAATTTAATAAATAGTGAAAATGTTCCAGATTATTATGTCTAAAACGATAGTTCTGAGCTTTTGATAATTGAATTGCGTCAAGTAATGATGCATGGCAAAATTTATCCGAAAGA
The DNA here is from genome assembly GCF_907164955.1 of Coxiella endosymbiont of Dermacentor marginatus. GTDB lineage: Bacteria > Pseudomonadota > Gammaproteobacteria > Coxiellales > Coxiellaceae > Coxiella. The sequence goes on from NZ_OU015521.1 coordinate 797,680, forward strand.
ATAATATCTTTGTTCCTGCTTAAAGAAGTGATAACTCCTAAATTTGCCATATATCCTGAATTAAAAAAAATTGCTTGATCTCGAAGCAAAAATTCAGAAAATTTTACTTCTAATTGTTGCTGTGGTTTAAAATGCCCTGATACCAAAGCTGAAGACCCGCTACCCACCCCATAAGTTTGAATCCCTTGGACAAAAGCTTCTTTTACTGCTGGATGATTAGCTAAACCCAAATAATCATTATTACAAAAATTAATGCAAGACTGCCCGTTGACTCCAATCAAATTATTACTTCCACGATCTGTAATAACAAAACGCCTTCTCAAAAGTGAATTTTGTGCACACCGATCTAGCTTACTTTTAATTTTAGCAACCAGCATGAAAAACTCTAAATTTTCACCGATCTAGCTTACTTTTAATTTTAGCAACCAGCATGAAAAACTCTAAATTTTCATTGAAAGAGGAGTTTTAAGGCCTAATCGATTTAATAAATTAAAATCCCGATCTTGTGCTGGATTCTTTGCTGTTAATAATTTATCTCCATAAAAGATCGAATTTGCTCCTGCCATGAAACACCACGCTTGTAACTCATCAGTCATTCCTTCACGTCCTGCGGATAAACGAACCATAGATTTGGGAAACATAATTCGAGTTACTGCAACAGTTTTCACAAATTCAAAGGGATCTAGAGACTTTGTATTTTCTAACGGTGTACCTTTCATAGGAATGAGTTGATTAATCGGGATACTCATTGGTGGTACTGGCATTTGATTAAGTTGTAATAACAATTCAATCCGATCTTCTCGAGATTCATACTGGCATTTGATTAAGTTGTAATAACAATTCAATCCGATCTTCTCGAGATTCAAATTCAAAATATAAATCTACATATGGTGCCCGGGGTCGGACTCGAACCGGCACGAGTTATTCACTCGAGGGATTTTAAGTCCCTTGCGTCTACCAATTTCGCCACCCGGGCTTTAAGATTAGATAAAACAAGCAAGGCTGGAGTCGGGATCGAACCGACGTAGACGGCTTTGCAGGCCGTTGCATAACCACTCTGCCACCCAGCCAGATTAAGAGCCTGTAATGTTAACTCACTCTGGTATCCGACTCAACCAATAATTCATGCGATATACGGATGCTTGATAAGAGCAAGCTCGTGACTTAAAGCAAGCAGGGTTAGACTTTTATAATCATAACTTAGATACTTTTCTTGAAACATTACAGTACAGTTACACAACGCCAAATGAGCAACTGCAACAAAAACAGTTACAATGAGATGTCACAATTAAGATAATGATATCAAAATGCATTCAAAATATTATAAGGGGTGGGATTATTTTGTTGAAATTGATCTCAAAAGAAAGTCTAAAAGTTACTACTCTTATAGGATTTTTGGAGCGGGAAACGAGATTCGAACTCGCGACCTCAACCTTGGCAAGGTTGCACTCTACCAGCTGAGCTATTCCCGCTCATTTAACTCAGTTAATTTCTCATCTTGCAAATAGTAGAATATCCTTTTTAAGTCAAACGGCTATTATTAGCTTTCATAAGAAGTTGTCAAGTCTTGCCATGCTATCCTTAAATAAATAATCATCGTCCAAACTGTTAAAAGAGCTGCAACCCATAACAAAGTTACCCCGCTTATTAATATCCACAATTGTGCTTCCGGGGCATACCAAATTAATAAAACTAAGGCTATAAATTGGAGGGCGGTTTTAATCTTTGATAGAAAAGTTACGGCCACGCTAGTGCGTTTGCCCAATTCCGCCATCCATTCTCGTAAAGCAGAGATAATTATTTCGCGGCAAATGATAATTGCTCCAGGAATTGCTAAATAATCTACATAGCATTCACCGGCTACCAAAACCAATGCTGCCCCTACCAATAACTTATCAACTACAGGATCCAAAAATGCACCCAAATCTGTTGTTTGTGAAAGACTGCGAGCCACATAACCGTCCAGCCAATCCGTTATTCCTGCAAATACGAAAATGATAGCAGCAACTGGATGGGTCCATCGAAAAGGTAAATAATAAAAAAGACCGAAAATAGGAATGGAAGATAGTCTAATTAGGGTTAGGAAAATTGCAATATTCATATTGAAATTCTACGGTGATTACTTAAGAGGTCAAGTTAATTAGAAGAACTGTGAAAGATTAGTAGACTAATTAAACTAATTTTAATAACTCTGCACCTTAGCAATTTCTTCCACATTTATCTTTTGAAATTCCTGTAATTCTCCAAAATGTCTCAAAAATTGATGACGATGTGTAAATCGACTTCCTTATACTTGCTGAAAAAGAGATTCTACCTTAAATTTAGCTCGTTTAGCAAAATGTGCTATAGTGAGAAAAAGTTATCTTTAGAGAGACTAATTTTTTCTTGACCCAAAACATATATTTTTCTTCAGATTCTCAAAATAAACCATTATCCATAACTCGTAACGCTTCTAACAATTCTTTAGTGGATTATTTTCAGATTTGAAGCGCACTTCCTCTTTTTGCAAATGTATGTAATGACGAGCAAGAAATTATTTTATAATCCAACAATCATTTTCTACTTTGAAAAGGGCTTATCTGGCTTTTGCACCGCGCCATCTATTTGTCCACTTGTTACTTAAATAGAGTACATGCTTTTGATTGGTAATAACTAATTTATTATAAAAAGGCTTGAAAATTATTACAGAACGAAATTTGTTAACACTGTCAGCATCATTATCTTCTTAGGCGTATTGGAAAAAGATTTTGCGTCCAAATAATGTTGTCGTTCGAATAAATAAAATCGCAAGTCTAATAGCCTATTTTTTCAATGCATAATGAATGTCTACTTTTAAAGCGCTGGCCAGCTGACACATCTGATTACGATAATAAAGCACTTCTTCAACGTTTAATTCTTCAATATATCTTGAATAATTTTTGGCGCAACGCTAAATTTTCACAAACGAACTAGTCCTATTTATGGATAAGCTCTAATAACTTAGAGCTTTTGAGATCCACGATAAAATCCGATCAGAGAAATTTTTTCTAAAGTAGCTAGAAAAGGTAAAAATAAAATTTATCATCTCAGTAATGGCATATAATTTGTATGAAATTAGAAAGACTGTAAAAAAAAGTTCTAACTATAAAAAAATTCTAATGGTTGAAATAACATAAACTTGTACCATCATTATTCGAATTTACTTTTACTATCTAAACCAAAGTGAAAGTAATTACTGATCCGGTCTTGTACTACCTCTTGCTCGATTTTCTACATATGGGAGATTTTCCTTACTTGGAGTCTTCTGGGTGGAGTTTTCTTTGGTATATGCCTAAACTCTGTTAGAAGTGTTTCTAAATAGGCTTTAGAATCAAAAAAGCTCGATGTTTACAGTTGTTGGAGAGACAGGGATTCGAACCCTGGGAGGAATATCCCCTCAACGGTTTTCAAGACCGTCGCATTCAACCACTCTGCCATCTCTCCAAGTTAATACATCTCCCTAGAGTTTTATATTGACACAAAAGAGAATATCGTCCCTAGAACAATTCCACTCCCTTCAAGATTATTTGAAGTAAAGGAATTCCCTATCTCTTCCCCATTTTTGAGCTTTAAGGGATAGAGAATGTTCTTATCTGTCTAGTTGATTATCTATCCCGCTGCATTCATTATACGGTAATCTTCGTATAAGCACACATATAAAGTTAAAGTAATTACCAATGTTGATAGAAACTGAGGAGTTATTATTTTAGGATATTATGATCCATGGATTGGGAGAAAAAAGGGTCCCGGCGGCTGCTTCCTACTCAATGAAGATTAAAATCGGAAGAGGATTTAATTAGAAACTGATAAATAATTTATCCCGCCCATATAAGGCTTCAATACCTCTGGCACGTAAATGCGACCATCCGCTTTCTGGTAATTTTCCATTATGGCAACTAAAGTACGCCCTACAGCAAGACCCGAACCATTGAGCGTATGAAGTAATTCAGGCTTTTTTGTCTCAGTATTTCGCCAACGCGCCTGTATTCGACGAGCTTGAAAGGTCTCACAATTGCTACACGAAGAAACTTCACGATAGCGTTTTTGGGTTGGTAACCAAACTTCTAAATCATAAGTCTTAGTGGCAGAAAAGCCCAAATTACCGGCACATAGCTCCATCACTCGATAGGGAAGCTTTAAAAACTGTAATACCTTTTCGGCCTGTCTGGTTAATTCTTCTAAGGCCTTGTAAGAATTTTTTGGCTTTACTAATTGAACAAGTTCTACTTTTTGAAATTGATGCTGGCGGATCATTCCACGGACATCCTTTCCATAAGAACCCGCCTCACTTCGAAAACATGGCGTTTGAGCTACCCATTTTTTAGGCAGTTGATCACTTTCAAAAATTTTATCTCGCGCCAAATTAATTAAAGGAACTTCTGCTGTTGGGATTAAAAAAAAGTTCCATTCTCCTGCTATTTTGAATTGATCTTCCCGAAATTTAGGTAATTGTCCTGTACCGTATAAACATTTCTCATGAACTAAATAAGGAACATATGTCTCTTGATAGCCATGGTTCTCAATGTGCAAATCCAACATAAATTGCGCTAAAGCGCGCTGCATGCGGGCTAATCCACCATGTAAAACAACAAATCGAGTGCCTGATAATTTAGCTGCAGATTTGAAATCTAATTGACTTTCTCCTAAAGAGGTATGGTCTTTAAGAGAAAAATTGAAAGAAGGCAGATCACCCCATTTGCGAATTTCTCTATTATCGTTTTCACTTTTTCCTTCAGGAACAGAATCGTGAGGTAAATTAGGAAGCAATAATTGAAATTCTAATAGTTCTTTTTTAATAGTATCAAGTAAAATTTCGTATCGATTTAATTGATCTCTCAACTGAGAAACATTAGCCATTAAAAGCACAACGTCCTCACCTTTCAACTTAGCCATTCCAATCATTTTTGATAATTGATTACGTTGAGTCTGTAACAACTGGGTTTCTGTTTGATAAGCTTTTCGTCTCTCTTCAAGCTCTAAAAATTTTTTTTTATCAAATTCAAAACCGCGGAGATGTAATTTTTCTATTACTTCATCTAAATTTTGGCGTAACAATTTAGGATCTAGCACGATAAGTTCCTCAGAAAATAACTGCTTAGCCTAATCAAAAATCAAAAATCTCAAGCAGTCGCTGTGTAGATGACAATACCAAAGAAGTGCCGATATTAGCAAGAGCAACATTACATTGTAAGTATGCGATTGAAACAAAAAGATAACACTAAAGATAACATCAGAGAAAAAAATAGACAACTATAATTCTATAAAAACATTTGCTTGACAAAGCAAGACAACCAACTAAGCAAAAACATATTACTAATCGATACAGTGGAACTTACAAACTATCTTCCCATATGGGATATATCCGTATCTTCATCACTAGTTAAACTTATTACAATAAGATTTTTAAATTATTTAAATTATTTACAGAACCGGATAACAAAACGCAGGACTAATATTTATTTTGCTAATGTTTAGTGTGTTGATTAAGTAGCTTAAGATAAATCTTTATTATAAATCCATAAAGTTTTCCTCTATCAGTGAGGATAAATTTGATTAGTGCAGTTGCATTTTCCACTAAAAACGTCCCGGTTTTTTGGTTATTTTTTTACTATAACTTTTATCTCAATAGCACCTCTGGTTAATATGAAAATTGAATAACAATTGACTTAGTTGAAGTTAGATTATTTTTATAATGTGTATCGTATTAATTTAAATAATTTTAAAAGCTGATTTTTTTTGCAAACTCATTAAAATTAGAACCTTTAAAAACATTCTAAATTATTTTCATTCCTGTGATGATACAAGCACTTCGCGAGTTCCATTATTTCTCATGGGGCTGACTATACCAGCTATTTCCATAGCTTCAATGATTTTAGTAGCTCGATTATACCCAATCTTAAAGCGACGTTGAATACTCGATACAGAAGCCCTCTGAAACTGAATAACCGACTCTACAGCTTTGTTGTAAAGAGGATCCTGCGCTTCTTTTGTAGGTCTGTTCTTCAAAGAAGCTTCTGTAAATCCGCTTAGATCCTCAACTGTTATTTCATCAAGAATTTTTTCTATATAATTAGTTTCACTGCTATTTTTCAAATACTCCGCTACACGATGCACCTCTTCATCCTTAACATAAGGACCATGGACCCGCATCGGGACTCCTGTCCCTGGCGCCAAGTAAAGTAAATCTCCATGGCCTAATAGTTGTTCTGCACCTTGTCGATCCAAGATAGTACGCGAATCAATTTTAGAAGAAACTTGAAAAGCAACCCGGGCGGGAATATTAGCTTTTATTAATCCAGTAATCACATCTACTGAAGGTCGCTGAGTTGCAAAAATTAAATGAATTCCTGCTGCCCGAGCTTTTTGCGCCAGACGAACAATGAAAGTTTCAACTTTTTTTCCAACCACTGCCATCATATCAGCAAATTCGTCCGCAATTACTACAATCTGAGGCCATTCTTGGAGCTTTAGCTCATCCTCCTCAGTGATTTGCAGAGGATCTAACAAAAGCGCTCTTGTTTCGCTTGTCTCCCCTTTGATTACTTTGGTATTATAACTAAGGATATCACGTACCCTTAACGAAGCCATAAGGCGATAACGCCGCTCCATTTCGGCTACACACCACCGCAATACCGAAACAGCATCTTTCATATCGGTTACTACTGGGGTGAGTAAGTGTGGAATACCTTCATAAATAGAAAGCTCTAACATCTTAGGGTCAATAAGAATTAATCGCAGTTGTTTCGGAGTGGCCTTATAAAGAAGGCTTAACAACATGGCATGCAAACTAACAGACTTACCAGAGCCTGTTGTGCCCGCTACTAATAAGTGGGGCATTTTTGCTAAATCAACAATAACCGGATGACCAGCAATATCTTTCCCCAATGCCAACGTTAAACTAGATCGCGCATGTTGGTACTGTTTAGAAGACAAAACTTCATATAATGTAACTATCTCCCGAACTTTGTTAGGAAGTTCAATACCAATAGCTGATTTACCTAGAATAACTTCAACCACTCGTACGCTAATCACTGATAAAGAACGAGCCAAATCTTTCGCTAAGTTCGTTACCCGATTTACCTTTGTTCCAGCAGCTAGTTCTAATTCAAAACGAGTTACCACAGGTCCAGGATGCACAGCCACCACCTGAGCCTGAACTCCAAAATCTGCCAAGCGCAATTCTAGCTCTCTAGATCTTTGCTGTAATGCTTCTGTAGAATAAGAAGTCTCATCATCTTTGATAGATTTTTCTAGTAAAGAAAGATCTGGAATAATAGAAGAACCTTTAAAACAAGGTATTTTAAAATCTGTATACATAATTTCTAATGTAGGACATTTAGTAATCTTAGTAATTTTTGGTTTAGCATTTATTTCCTGTGGCTTTGGAATAATGGCAGATTTTACCAATTTGATTTGTGGAATAGTAACCGCCAACTTATTATTTCTAAGTGATACCTTAGAAAATAGATGATCCCTCCACGAAATTACTTGTAGCCTTTCTTTTGTTAGCTTTATTATCTTCATTAAACTTTTACCCAAAAATCCCAAAAATTGAAACCAAGATAAGCCAGTAAATAAAGTGATTCCAATCATTAGAGAGGTGAATAGAATTAATTTAGTCCCTACCCTATTGCATACAGGTAGCAGAAACTCTGTTATCCATGTCCCAAGCATTCCTCCTGCATTAAAAGGAATATGAGAGAGCGGTGAGCAAGGAAAATGAATATTAACTAGTGCAGAGCCTGCTAGTAATAACAATAAAAAACCAAAGGAACGCAAAAAAACTAAAGACCATATTACAATAGACTTAGGCTGTTTTTTATGCTGATCTTGAAAGAAAATCCATCCAGAAAAAGAAAACATAAAAGGAAACAGATAGGCTAAATATCCAGATGTGCATAAAAGAAAATCAGAAATCCACGCCCCCACTTTTCCTGTGACATTATTAGCCGCTTTTTTAATCGCCACGCTATGTGACCAACTAGGATCTGACGGATGATAACTTAAAAGAGCAAGAAGGAGAAAAACGGAAAAAGCGAATATCAAAATAAAACATCCTTCGCGTAAACGATAACGTAAATGCATCCGCGAGCTAGATTCTATTTTCTTCTTAGGTGTTTTACACTCTTTATCTCTCTTCATCGGAACTCCTTCACCTAAATCGATGACAGATAGATAAAACCGTAAAATATCTGCTTCATCTACTGTTTGTATAAGGGATAAATCCCACCGTTCTAATCACGCTTGTTGTTAAATAAATGCTAGCGCTATTGATTCATTGCGATTAGTATTATCTTTTGAATAATTTTATAGTTCGAATAATTCGATAGCAAATATCTAAAAAATGAAATCAATGAATGGACAACAATATCATTCCCTTATCATTCTAGGCTCAGGCCCAGCTGGCTATACTGCAGCGATATATGCAGCTCGTGCTAATCTGAAACCCATCATAATTACTGGGATTGAACAGGGTGGGCAATTAATAAATACCACGGACGTAGATAATTGGCCAGGTGAAGCACCAGGACTGCAAGGTCCACAGCTTATGAAAAGAATGCAACAGCATGCGGAACGTATTGGTACCAAAGTCATTTTTGACCACATTCATGAAGCTAACTTAAAAGAACGTCCTTTTATTCTCACTGGTAGTAATGATATTTATACATGTGATGTTTTAATCATAGCTACAGGAGCCTCCGCCCACTATTTGGGATTGCCTTCTGAAAAAGTTTATATAGGTAAGGGTATTTCAGCATGTGCCACCTGCGATAGTTTTTTTTATCAAGGGAAAAAAGTAGCTATCGTAGGAGGAGGAAATACAGCTGTAGAGGAAACTCTTTACCTCTCTCGTATTGTCTCCCATGTGACACTCATTCATCGACGCAATAAATTACGTGCTGAAAAAATGCTTACTGCCCAATTGATGAAAAAAGTAGAAGAAGGAAATATTTTCATTAAGTGGAATCATGTGGTCGATGAAATTCTCGGAAATAATCAAGGCGTCACTGGTGTTCGTCTTAAAAATGTTCTAGATGGAAGAACTCATGAAATCCCCATTGATGGCTTATTTATTGCTATTGGTCATGATCCAAATACAAAAATTTTTAAGGGCCAACTAGATATGGATGAATCTGGCTATCTACGTGTTAAATCAGGCTTAGAGGGCAGCGCAACTGCTACTAACATTCTCGGTGTATTTGCTGCAGGCGACGTAACTGACCACGTGTATCGCCAAGCCATCACTGCCGCTGGGACAGGTTGCATGGCTGCCTTAGACGCTGAACGCTATTTAGATAGTCTTTCTATAGAGACATGAAATCCTTCCTTTGAATCCTTCTTTTGAACTCTACATTTGTCTTTTCATCTATATACAGTCGCTATGTTTCTTGTTGTTTGAAGTTTATATTTAGAGGTAATCGATGTTTATCAACGCTAGTGTTTTTATATGAACTAAATCTCTCTCTTTCACGATCTAATACATTTCTTTTTTCTTCTCTGACCAATTTATATCTCGTAGATAGAGATCCTCGAATGTTCTCTTCTATCAGAGTTACTTTTCGCTAATAGCATCAAAAAAAGAAACCATTCTATCAAAGTTCGAAAATAGATCTCTCAATCAACATATTTTAATACTTTCGTGAAGATTATTGATTTTATCAGCCGATATGCCAATTCTTTCGGCATGCTTTGATTCAAATACTAAAAACATAGTATCCATCATCAATTAATACACTCTTATAACCAGATTTTAATAATTAATTAATTCGAAAAGACCGCACAGTGACATCTCTGTCTACCTCGACTAGAAATTCACTCAATCCTAAATAATCAACTATTAATAGTTGATGAAAATTTTACTTAACATTTCTATAAAAATCTCATATGAGATTTTTATAGAAATTTAATAAACTAAGACTTCTCCTTTGATAGTTTTAATGATATCACAGACTAAACGATCTAAATTTTTTTTTGAAGATTCTTTTTAATCTATACATTGGAGCTGTCAAAAGTTTCACCTTTATTATCAGTCCTCTTTATTTATCTTCCAAATAACCGAATCTTTAATTAAATCTCTAAAAAATTAAAAAATTTAATAGATTACTTAAATAAACCCAACCTACTAATTTCTTAGTTTCTCTTAGCATCTTTTTTAAGAAAATACTTAGTTTGAATTAACTTGTCTAATTATAGCATATCATATTTTTATTAAGTGAGAGTAAAGCGTTTTAAGATCCACATTACTTTTATTTAATTCCAGTAAACAATGTTAAGATACATGTATCACCTGATCTGTTTTGAATTATAAGAAAAGATTTTAATCTTCCCATTGATTATAAAAATCTATTGATTAAAGACATTATCTCAGGCATATTGATCGTTTCATTTAGCTTAGAAGAATGAAATATTATGCCAAAAGAAGAATCTATTGAGATGAAAGGGGTAGTAATTGATTCACTTCCTAACACAACTTTCCGAGTTAGACTTGAAAATAATCATATCGTTATAGCTCATATTTCAGGACGTATGCGCAAACATTATATCCGTATTTTAACAGGTGATGAGGTGATTGTAGAATTGACTCCTTACGATTTAAGTCGAGGTCGGATTGTCTATCGTGAAGCAGGAAAGAAATCTACCCCTCTAGAAGAATAATATCCTTTTCAACTAGTTATATATAAGTGTTGAGTAACTTCGTTGTGTCTAATGCGATTTCGTGTTCTTCATCGAGTTCTTAAAGTAAGAGTAGGGTCATAACAGAAATACTCAATTTTATCTAAATCATCTAAAAAACAGCATATTGCAATCCTTTATCTCCCTTCACTTTAATAAGTGTATGATAGTCGTATGGCTTCTTCGCTAAATATAAACCAAATTAAAGACTCTTTCATACCAATTTTTGAAAACAGCTCAATAAAGATATAATTTCTTGAAAAGAAATTATCAAATTCTCAATAAATAGAAGATAGATAACACTTTAAGCAATATGTATTTATACTGTCTTCTAACTTAAGAACTAAACTGTATAAGCTTTTTAATTTCTGTCACTATCTCTTAGTTAAGACAATATAACATTAGATATTATAAAATGATGTTCGAGGATAATAATTCATGAAGCTTATCTCATAACCTTGGAAAAGCGTGATTTAGAATACAGATAAGCATATTCAATTCTATGTCAAAAGCTTTGACTATCCGTGGTAATTAATCTATTTTGTCACGAATCTATAATTCCTTGTTCTCATTTCTTAATTAAGTAATCCTATTTTAACTCATTCTTTAAGTTTTTCTTTCTAGAAAATTTGGTGAAAAAGCTCCATACTACTTACATACTATTACATACAATTAATAATGGATTTTCCAAATTTTGAGGTACTTACCTCTTTAGCATCATCCATGAAACGGGCAAAATCATAGGTCACTGTTTTGCTTTCAATAGCTCCTTTAATTCCTTTAATGACTAAATCTGCTGCTTCTTTCCAACCAAAGTAACGTAACATCATTTCAGCTGACAAAATTAAAGAACCAGGATTAACTTTGTCTTGTCCTGCATATTTAGGAGCCGTTCCATGAGTCGCCTCAAACAAACCAATTCTATCGCTTAAGTTTGCGCCTGGGGCGATACCAATTCCACCCACTTCTGCTGCTAAGGCATCTGAAATATAATCACCGTTTAAATTCAATGTAGCAATAACACTATATTCGCCTGGTCGCAGAAGAGTCTGATGTAAAAAAGCATCAGAAATTACATCCTTCACGATTACAGTTTGACTCGATTTTGGGTTTTTGAATGAATACCAGGGGCTACCGTCTAACGGTTTTGCACCAAATTCTTTAATAGCCACCTCATAGCCCCAATCTTTAAAAGCCCCTTCTGTAAACTTCATAATATTTCCTTTATGAACAAGCGTTATAGAATCTCGATCATTATCGATGGCATATTGAATCGCCCGACGAACGAGCCGGCTCGTTCCTTCTTGAGAAACAGGCTTAATGCCAATACCTGAAGTTTTTGGAAAACGGATTTTCTTTACGCCCATTTCTTTTTGTAAGAAATCGATAAGTTTAATAGCTTCTGGACTTTTTGCTTTCCATTCGATGCCTGTATAAATATCTTCTGAGTTTTCTCTAAAAATAACCATATCTACTTTTTCAGGCTCCTTGACCGGACTTGGAACACCTTTGAAATAACGAATAGGACGAAGACAAACATAGAGATCCAAATTTTGACGGAGTGCTACATTTATTGAGCGAATCCCGCCACTGACAGGCGTAGTAAGAGGACCTTTAATAGCTACTTGATACGTTTTAATCGCTTCAAAAGTTTCATCGGGCAACCAAATTTCTTTTCCATATATTTTTCTAGCTTTATCACCCGCATAAATTTCCATCCATGCTAACTTGCGCTCTCCTTTATAAGCTTTCTTTATCGCTGCATCGATAACCTTTTTCATGACCGGAGTAATATCTACACCAATACCGTCTCCTTCTATATAGGGAACAATTGGTTGGTTTGGTATATGCAAGCTACCTTTATTATTAAAGGTAATCTTTTCACCTTGATCAGGAACTTGAATATGTTGATACGTCATGAAATGATCTCCTGTCAATTATTACGGCCCATACTATTAAGCTTAGCTATGAGCTTCTATAAAATCAACATCACATTCCTGTAACTAAATTGATATTGTCTTTTAACTTATTCTCTTATTGAATTAACCAACGATATTTCTTAAACCTCCAACTTACGTTCAGTCCTCTAAGCTTATCTTTAAAAAGAAGACTATACGAGGCGAGAATATCCTTGGAGGTTTAAGAAATTTGTCTGTGTACACAATATACCTTCACAAACTGTGGACCTATATCTATTCTTTTGAAGAATAAAGAATTCTGTATACAAGCGAGAGCTAAAAAAATAGGTATTCAAAAACGTATAGATATAAAAACCTCAATTATAATAGAGTTATATTATAAAATTAAATTATAAAAAGACTAATACTACAATTATTTTATGAAAATCTTTTTCATAAAATAGGTTACTTGTTTAAACATAATCACAATTTTGACAAAATAATCGATATGGTTACTCTTAATGCTCAATTCTTAAAGCTCTGGAAGATTCCGCTAAATGCAGATCGCTAATTTTTGTAACTAATTACCATAATCATTGGATAATTCGAAGTATTATACCGTCAATGTGAAACTTTATACTATTTGTCTTGGACTTAGAATAGTGATTATTCTACTTATCGATTGATTACTTATTTAACGATATTTATACTTTAGCAATAATTAAGATCATTTTAATGATATCTAGCTTATGTTAGAAGAGAATTATTTTACACGCTTTAATCACGATAAAAATCCTTATGTATACAAAGAAAATGAGCACTTTTTTAAGTTTTCACTTATTAAGCTAATAAAAACTGTTATTAATTGATTTTATTAATTCTAAAATTATAACAAAATAATTAGGTTACCTTTTTTCTCTTAGCTAATCATAGCAAGGTTGTTCATCAATTAGTTTTATTAATTAAATCGTAATTTCTCTTATCCCGATCTCTTATACATGAACACATCTAACTATTGGCAGTTAAAAATTAAATAGTTTTTATAGTTAGTAAACGATGCTTTTTTGAAGTTAAAAGATCCATATAAAATCGGTAGATTATAGGAACCCAAATACTCGTTAATCTTTACTCAGAATTAATTTAGTTGGAAATAAAGCGGATCAGCTGTAGCAACCTTTATCTATAATTTTATTGGCGGCCCACACGGGGCCCCTGAACCCTCTTCCATTCGGGAGTTCTACAGAGTTAAACCCTCTTATCATTAGTCCATTCCCTGGTTTAACTATTGGATTACTATCATGAGAAACTCAACGCTAAATTAAGTGATTTTTGAGAACAATGAAAAATCTATATCGGAGAGAGCGGGATTCGAACCCGCGTAGGCCAGTAAAGGCCTCAGCCGATTTCGAGTCGGTGCCGGTATGACCACTTCGGTACCTCTCCAAAAATAGTCATTTTATAAAAATAGAAACTAATCAGCAATCCAGACTTTGCTGTGAGATCTCTCAAAAATCCCACATCATCAGAAACAAAGATTAGTCAGGGACCAGTGATCGACAATCCACTTATTCTTAAGAATTTAGCATTTAATTTAAGTTCTTACGGAATCGAAGAGTTCTTTGATTTTTGCATCCTAAATATAGTGAGCATGACTAATTGTATCAAATTTACAGCATGATTCTCACTAAATTAATTATATAAGGCACCATTCTTCAAAAGAATTTATACAGGGGTTGAGTTTAACAGCAGCTATTTTCAATATCCAAACAGCAAGATAAACTGCCGGTGACAATACTCTGCATGATATATTCCAGAAATTATTTTAAAATGGCGAATCAAAGATTCATTAGATGAAAAGAATTTCAAAATGAATAGGATTTGCATCTTTATTTAATAATGCTTATATAACATGAGTACATTTTATTATTCATTTTCCCATTTTCAGCTAATTTTTCCATTTTTTTCTATCAAATAACACCGCCGTATTACCCTGAAATTCTGAAATCAAGAATTTTGAGTTATCTACAATAAATTCTTTATACCTATTTGATGCATCACCTTCCGCATTTTTTTATGGTATTTTTCACTAAGAGAGGTTAATGGCAAACGAATACCATTTGGAATCATCCCCATTTGAGTTAATGCCCATTTAATTGGGATAGGATTTGCTTCAATGGAAAGTAATCTATGTAAGGATAATAGCTCATCATTATATTTTTTTGCAGCCTCAACCTTACCAGAAATGGCTGCCATGCACAAAGTATGCCATTGCTTCGGCAAAATATTCGCAATCACAGAAATCACACCCTTACCACCTGATAATATAAAATCCATTGCCGTATTATCATTTCCACTGAATAAATCTAATTGATTAGTCTCTTGTAATAATTGTTTAACTCGTCCAATATCTCCTGTCGCTTCCTTAATGCCAACTATATTGTGGCAATATTTGGCTAATCGCTGTATTGTTTTAGGCAATAAATCACAAGCGGTTCGAGAAGGCACATTATAAAGTATTTGAGGAACAGGTACAGCCTCCGATATTGTTCTAAAATGTTGGAAAAGCCCCTCTTGAGTAGGTTTATTATAATAAGGAGTAACTATTAATGCTGCGTCAGCGCCGGATTTCATTGCATGTTGAGTAAGCTTGATAGTATGAGAGGTCGAATTAGAGCCAGTACCCACAAGAACTGGTATTTCCTTATTAACCTGATTAACTACTTGCTGGATGATTTTTGTTCGTTCTGTAAAAGTGATTGTCGGAGCTTCACCCGTTGAACCTAGAATAACCAATCCATCAGTATTGCTTGCCAGATGCCAATCAACTAACCGCTTCAAACTCTTGTAATCAATTTCTCCGCTTGATTTCATAGGAGTAACAATAGCAACCAAACTCCCACTGAACATTAATTACTTACTTCTCACTGATTCTATAGCTAATTTGCCGTTCAATTATAAACGGCAAACAGCAAGGCTTTGAAAAAGCCTATTGCCTTTATAATTTGGATTTATTAGGGCTATTATATCAGAAATAGGCTACAGGGAACAGTTCAATTTCGAACTGCAGGCTGTCCCGACATTTTTCAATAGGATTGATTCAAAATTAGTACTCACGTATAGAATCCTTTTATAGAGAGAAGATATTTCTTACCCGTATTAAAAACTTACTTTTACAATTCACTTTCCAGCACAAAACCTCTAAGGTATCTGTTTTGACCACGCTTTACTAGCATGCTCAACCCACATTTGTACTGAAGTCTTTTAGAATATTTTTATAACCCTATTAGCCTCGGAATAAAGGCTCATACTCCATACCGGGCATACAATCTTCTAAAATTTGGATATTATATCAAAGATGAATTTGCAGTCAATGTTGTTTATTGGAACCTCTACTATCATTCTGATAGGAATGGGAATTTTGATTTATCAGGCAATAAGACAACAATCTCATCTTCATCAAGAAATCGATCAAAAATTAATCATTATTCAAGATCGTTTAAAGCAAGTGGATGAACAGAGAAATTTTATCCAATTTCTTATTAACCAGCAGCAAAAAGAACAAAACGGACAACGACAGCAATTTGATGAATATCAAATAAAGAGTCTAAAACTGATTCAAGATAGTTTAATGCAAAATATGCAAAGTGTTCGTGAACAAGTAGATGCCACCCTTACCATGCACGTAGAAAATTTAGGAAACCGTGTGGATAAACTTACTTACGAAACTCAAGAGCGTCTGAAAGAAATTAGCGGACAGGTAGATCGTAAATTAGCAGAGGGATTTGAAAAAACTACTGAAACGTTCACAGATGTTATCAAACGACTTACAATTATTGATGAAGCTCAGAAAAAAATTACCGAACTATCAAGTAATGTTGTAAGTTTGCAGGAAATATTATCCGATAAACGTTCTCGTGGTGCTTTTGGGGAAGTACAACTCACTCATCTAATTCACAATATGCTTCCTAAGTCTAATTATGAATTACAATACACTTTAACGAATGGTAAACGTTGTGATTGCATTTTATTTTTACCAGAACCAACAGGAACTATTGTAATTGATGCAAAATTTCCTCTTGAAAACTATCAACAAATTCACAACACTCAATTAACTGAAAGTGATCATATTAATGCTGAAAAACGATTTCGTGCCGATATAAAAAAACACATTCGAGATATCGCTGATAAATATATCATTCCTGAAGAAACAGCTGATGGGGCTGTTATGTTTATTCCTGCAGAGGCAGTGTTTTCCGAAATACACTCTAACTACCCTGATTTAGTGGAAACTGCTTATAAATTCCGAGTATGGATAGTATCACCGACAACCATGATGGCCATATTAACCACGGCTCGTGCTGTTCTCAAAGATGCAGCTACTCGTAAACAAGTTCATATTATTCAGGAGCACTTAATTGCTCTTAGTAAAGATTTTGATCGTTTCCAAAAACGGATGGATAATGTATCACGATATATCGATATGGCTTATGAAGGTGTTACAGAAGTACATAAATCTTCTAAAAAAATTACTGGCCGATTTCATAAAATTGAAAAAGTGGAAATACCAACCGACCTAGAGACCATTGCTTTTAAAGACGAAAGAGAATCAATTACATAAAAAGCCACAACAATCTACTTTTCAATAAAAAAACTTAAAAGATTTATACTCACTTTTAGCTCCCACTCTCACCCTATTTTAAAGACAAAGGCGAGAGGGGATATTGGGTTACTGTTTGTGATTGCAATGAATACAATGATGATGAATAGGATTTAATTTCGTGTTTGGACCTGTTTGATAAGCAGAATGGGTCATCGGAACGGGCTCATGTGAAGTACAACCGTTCAAAAGAACGACCGCAGCAATAGCTGAAGCAATAAAAATACTTTTTTTACTCATAATTTTGATCCTTTCAAGTTGATGAATTAACGCCACTTAAAAATCTTAGGGGTATTTTTATAGAAATGCAAGGATTGAATCACTATTTAAGGTTATTTATTACTACCATTTTTGTGTCTTTCACGCAACGATGTTAGGAGTAAATTCTTGTATAAAATGTAATACATCTTAAAATTCAACGTTTTTTAAATTAGCTAGACTATTTTCACTTACCTGGCGATTTTATTTGTCGGGAGTTTTTCAGCCAACACGACGGTTCCAGCTAAGCATACTGTCATCATGGTTTCGAGTTTTTTGTTAAAAGAGGAGCAATAAAGTAACTAATTTTTAACCAGTAACGACAATATTTTCAAGCTGTTGTAAAGTGAATTGAGATTTAAAGAATACTAAATTTCTTAACATTTGCATTATCTCCAGTATATGTCCAGTGTAATCGAACCTGATTACCAAGCTCTATCCATAGACAACTTATATTTTTAGAAGGTTTCAATAAAGTAATTAATATAAAACGTGATCAAAACTGTATAACTGACTAACATTAGGTTTTCAATTCTCACACTTTAATGAGGTAGAGAGATATGAGGTAGAGAGATATGAGGTAGAGAGATATGATGCGCGCGCGATATCCAGGATAAAACAGAAAAAACATTACACCATAAAAAAGATGGATTTTATGATTCCATAAACAAAAACCGGCTTCCAATAACCAGCTTCTAAACAATACATCTTTACTCCGTTAATTATAAGTCTAGTGTATAAAGTATCCTTATGATTCTTTTGTTGCGCTTGCTGCTAAATCAAACAGCTCACGAATAGCTACGAAGAGTATAGCAAAGTCTTTTTTATCTGTATTACGCATGGCTGCTAAAATTGCTTGCCAACGCCGGATTATGGTTTCATGTCGGGTAAACCATTCTTTAACTTTTCCTGGTATACTGCGCGCCTTTGTATCCAGTAAGACTCGGACAGTTAGTTCTCTCTGAATCCAATCTAAATCACCTTTATATCCAGCTCTCGCTAAAACTGACCATCGATCATCGACAGGATAAGCATTCATTCTTTTACGGAGCCATAATAAATCTAATCGGTCCACCAGCATAAAATAAATTTTTGCTACACGAAAGACTTCTTCGTGATGAGTAGTTGCTGCCTCCACAATATTTAACGCGTGAAAAAGCGGAGCTGTACCTGCTATACGCAATGCTAATTCTAATGGAACATTTTGACTTACCAGAGCTCTTTTTTGTTCATCCATTGCCATTTTGTCAGCTCCTAACAATAACTTAGGTAAACGAATATATATCGCTGTAACGTGATCTCGAAAATGTGTGATAGTAGAAGCAATATCAAGATCGCTTATTCGACGATTACGCAATAGCCAACGTGTTGCTCGACGGATTAGACGAATAGCGTCTACATTAATTTGATATTGGACGGTAGGATTCACCCTATAATCCAAAATATCAATTTCTTTCAGTAAATCTTCCATTCTAAATATTTTTAAAGCTGCTACAAAGGCACGTGTAATTAAAGAAACTGAAACACCCATTTCATCTTGCATTTGATAAATGAAAGTAATACCCATCATTGAAACAAGTTGATTACTAAGCTGTGTAGCGATAATTTCTTTAGCAAGATAATGATTCTTCATTTGATTAGCAAATCGCTGTTGTAGTGGTTTAGGAAATGCATAGCTTACATATTGAGACAAATATGGGTCTTTTGCTAATGCAGATTTTTTAATTTTCGCTTTTAAAATATTTTTACTATAGGCAAAAAGAATACTTAATTCAGGTCGAGTCAATCCTACTCCAGCTGCTCGACGCTCAAGCAACTCATTATCATCCGGCAGAAACTCCAAGGCTCTATTAATTTTTCCCTCTTGTTCAAGGGCGTTAAGAAATCGTATATTCAAATTTAAATCCTGTACTGTCAAATAGGACGCTAGGCTGATAGCTTTATTTTGGAAGTAATTATTTTGTAAAACTAATCGAGCTACCTCATCTGTCATGCTAGCCAATAGCTGATTACGTTGATTTTCTGTCATATTTCCGCTATCTACTATCTGATTCAATAAAATTTTAATATTTACTTCGTGATCGGAACAGTCTACGCCCGCGGAATTATCGATGAAATCAGTGTTAATTTTCCCTCCTTTTAATTCAAACTCAATTCGACCTAATTGAGTAACTCCTAAATTCCCTCCTTCACATATAACTCGTGCGCGAACATTCTTTGCATCTACACGCAAATTATCGTTACTGCGATCACCAACATCATTATTTTTTTCATAGCTTGATTTAATATAAGTACCAATCCCACCATTCCAGATCATATCCACTGGTGCCTTTAAAATAGCGCGAATTAATTCATTAGGTACTATTATTTCTTTTTCAATATTCAAGAGGATTCTTACTTCTGATGATAACTGAATCGCTTTAGCTGCCCGAGAATAAACTCCTCCGCCTTTGAATAATAAGGCCCGATTATAATCATCCCAACTGGAACGCGGTAAATTAAATAATCGTAACCTTTCTTGATAACTGAGCTCCGGTTGAGGATCCGGATCTAAAAAAATATGTCGATGATCAAAAGCTGCTACTAATTTAATACGTTTTGACAATAACATTCCATTGCCAAACACATCTCCACTCATATCTCCAATTCCAACTATAGTTATTTCTGATTCATCTAAATTAATTTCTAAATCTTGGAGATGGCGCTTTGCTGCAACCCACACACCACTTGCCGTAATGCCCATTTTTTTATGATCGTAACCAGTTGATCCTCCTGAAGCAAAAGCATCCCCCATCCAATAACCCTTTTCAATTGCTACACTGTTAGCAGTATCGGAAAATGTCGCTGTACCTTTGTCAGCGGCAACTACGAGATAAGGATCTGGTCCATCGTAAGAAACTGTATTATAGGGTGGAATAATTGCATTGTCTTTTAAGTTATCCGTCAAATCTAAGAGGCCACGAATAAAATTCTGATAGCAGAAAATTGCTTCTTGCATAATTTCTTCGCGAATTCCTTCTAAGGGCAAACATTTTGGATAAAACCCCCCTTTCGCCCCTGCCGGCACAATAATAGAGTTTTTAACTTGCTGGGCTTTCATTAAACCCAGTATTTCTGTTCGATAATCCTCTCGCCGATCCGACCAACGAATTCCTCCCCGCGCCACTTTAGCAGCGCGTAAATGCACACCTTCAAACCGAGGTGAATAAACAAATATTTCATATTTAGGAAGAGGTAAAGGCATATCCGGAATCTTTGCAGAGTCCAGTTTAAAAGCAAGATAAGATTTTAAATTTCCTTCTTCATTCAGTTGGAAATAATTTGTACGTAAGGTGGCATGAATTAAATCAAGATAACGTCTTAAAATTCGATCTTCATCGAGGACAGCTACGGCGTCCAATTCTTTTTGAATATTTTGTTCGATGTTTTCTATCTGTTCTTTAGGTTCGGATATTTTTTTAGGGTCAAAATAACATTTGAATAATTCAATGAGGAGCCGTGCAACTTGAGGATTATCAACCAACGCATCTGCTATATACCCTTCACTGAAAGTAAAAGCCACTTGCCGAAAATATTTCATATAAGCACGAAAAACTGAAATCTCTCGCCAAGTCAATTGAGCTTCTAAGACTAATCGATTTAAACTGTCGTTTTCAGCCACTCCAAACCAAATTTTTTCATAAGCCTCTTGAAAAATTGTTTTAACAGTTTCAATTTCAAACTTGGGTTCTTTAGCATAAGTCATAAGAAAATCATTAATCCAAACTTTATGCCCATCTGGAAATGTTAATTCGTACGGTTGTTCTCCTACAACACGTAAACCCATGTTTTCTAGCATGGGTAATGCATCTGATAAAGGCACAGTAAAATCGGGGCGAAACAGTTTAAAGCGAATAACATCCTTAGCTACTCCTCCTGGTCGGTAGGTACTCATTTCTAATTGATGAGTTTTTGATAATTTTTCAATGTGGGCTACATCAAATACTGATTGTTGAGCTTTAAATTGTTCTCGATAACTGAACGGAAAAGCACGACGATATCGAGAAAAAATATCATTCCCCTTCTCTTCGTCAAAAAACTCCAGTGCATATTTATAAAATTCATCTTCCCAAGAAACACCGATAGCAACCAATTTTTCTTCCAGTTCCTTCACGTCATATTTGAGCAAACGTCTCGGATTAATACGAATGACAAAATGAATACGAGCTAATATTGATTCAGAAAAATAAGTGGTAAATGTAACATCTAGACCTTGAAACGCTGTAATTAAAATGTCTCGCATGTGCATCACTAAATCTGTGGTAAAATTATCACGCGGTACGTAAACTAAACAAGACATAAAACGATCGTAAGTATCTTTTCGCATAAATAAACGGATTCGACGGCGTTCTTGTAAATGCAGGATCCCCATTGCCCATTCAAATAATTCATCGGTGGTCGCATGAAACAAGTCATCCCTTGGTAGTGTGACCAATATATGCAACAAATCCTTTCCACCATGACTTCTAACGGGTAATCGCGAGCGTTTCAAAACGGATTCTACCTTGAGACGAATAATAGGTATTGCTCGGGGATCTGATCGATAAACATCCGATGTATAAAGACCAATAAAACAACGTTCACCGATTAATTCTCCTTTTTCATTAAAGCGTTTAACTCCAATATAATCTGTATAGGTAGGTCGATGGACAGTCGACATAGTATTTGTTTTTGACATAATTAATATATGATCAGTCGCTAATACTATTTTTTGTGTAGTTTTTGGTAAATCAGAATATTGTCGTAGCATTTTACTGCGCTCGCGATAACGTAGAACACCTAAGCCTGAACCAAGAATTAACCGCAAAGCTTGTGCTTTTTCTTCGTCAACCATTTCATAGTCACAAAAACCTAAAAAGGTAAAATGATTGTCAAGCAACCAATGTAAAAATTCTTTAGTTTCCTTAATTTCTTTCGGATGTTGAACCATTTTTTTTGGATCTAAATCTTCAATGGCTTCTTGAATCCGTTGTTGCATTAGTCCCCAATCTTTGACAGCTACACGTACATTTCTTAGAACTCGACAAATATTATGTTGAATGTCTGCTAATACCTTAGGATCTGTTTGTCGATCTATTTCCATATAAATCGGTGCTTCTAAGAAACTCTCTTGATGATGTTCCACATGGTAAGCAAGTACATCATTAATTTGATGCTTTTTGTTTCGGAAAACTTTAATACCCCCTATATGGATCATCAAATGAGTGGTAAGACTTAATCGATTGATTTCCATACGAATAGAATCGACTAAAAAAGGCATATCATCAGTTATAACCTGAATAATCGTATGAGTAGATTGCCAACCATCATACTTATAATTAGGATTAAATAAATGAATTTTTGTTTCTTTAAGTCGGCGACGAAACATTAACTCCCATTGGGAGTTAACCATCCCATACAAATCCGCAATAGAACGCTGCTGAATATCTTCCATTGAAACATTGATATAAAAAAGTCGAATAAATTTAACAAGTAAGCTAATTTCGTTTCTCGGTGAATGCTCATTAGCGTAACCAATTATTTTTTCAATTATTTCTTTAGTAGAGGGCATATAATAATGTACCACAATGAGAACCCCTATTTTTCAGCAGAAAATAATTCTGGATTAAGAAAAGTGATTGCATGTAAAGCAAAACAAAAATATCATACACCTGATTTAAAGTGTTTTTAATTAATCTTAATTTTATCATTTAAGACCATGAACGTAATTAGTTAATTCGCGTTTTTACGCATAACTCACTGAATTAATTTATTAAAATTAATTCTCTAAAACTGTCAAGGATGTTCATGATAGTAAAGTGAAATACATGAGGATCACTTTGGTTTTATTTTTTGATGTACTAAATATTTTGGAACAATCTCATATCAAGCAATTTGAGAAAGTTTGGCAGATTTTTTATTATCCATGAATCTGTTAGTAATTTAACAGCTTTTTAATAAACTTCAATGAAAATTGACCCAATGTATCGTGAGTTATTACCTAATTGAATAAAGATGTTATTGTGTTAATTGCCAATTGCCGTTTAAGCTATCACTTGCAAGAGCAATATACTCACATCAAATTAAGGCTAGGATAAAAACCTGATTAAGACAAGACCAACGGTTTTACCTTTAAATACTCAGATTTCTCATTTCTAGCGGCATTGTGAGCTTACTCAAGGTTTTTTGCTTAGCGATTTCCAAGAAAAAGTTCTTTGACAAAAAATCCTAAGAATTTCTCGTCAGATAGCTAATCTTAAAAAGAAAACATGGTAATTAATAAAGCTTAGAATTTATCTTCAAAGGATTTTAAGCCGAAGTAAATAGTGAATTCTGGCGTTTTATTCAATGGGCCTTCCAATTTGAAGCTGAACTCAAAAAACAAAAATTAATTAGTACAGTTGAACTACCCAAACAGTTAGAAGCACTAGTTTCCAATTTAAATTTACCTCAAAAAATTATTCTCATAGGATTTAATGAACTTGTGCCAAGATATAACAGTTTTTGATGCACTTGCAAAGAAAACTACTGTTTTATATTATTTAAATCGCCAACGACAATAAAACTATATTAAACGATTTAGTTTCAAAGAACGCGAAGCAGAAATTGAAGCAATGGCCTAATGTGCCTACGAAGAACGGCAAATAAATCTTTCAAAAAAGATTGGTTGCATTATACCTATCCTGACCGAATACCATTTAAAAATCTACCGCATTTTCCAAAATATATTTGGATCAGATAAATATTTTAATATCTCTGCTAGTGAATCATTGACTCACTTTCCTGTGGTTAAAACGATGCTTAAAAATCCTCACACTAAACCCATTTCATATCAATGTCACAGAATTAAGTACACTTTTTTTCTCACCACATATTAACAGCGTGGGTGATGATGCCTATCTTGCTGCCATGCTGGATGTAAAATTGCGAGAAATAAAACAATGGCAACTGAACGACGTTTATTTTATATCATTTGGATAAGCTGTAAAAAAAGTTTCCCACTTCTACATTTAAAATTCGTTATCAACAATGGATGTCTCTCGAACGACCTATCAGGACCCTCCCTCTAAAAGATCGGACAAAACATTTTATAAAAGAACTTTCTACATTAAGGTGGCCTGACAACTTTTAATGAACAATAAAGAATACCAACAGTTAGAATGTTGGAACGAAATGTTACAAGAGTTTGCTAAACTCGATTTTGTCATTTCTCCTCAAGTGTGAAAATATGCTTTGCAATTATTATGGAAACTAGGCAGAAAAACTATTTTCCAAATCAAATACCTCATTCTTCTTTCAAACATGAAACGAATTTTGCCCTAAAAATTTAAAACGTTTAATAAATAGTGCCTCAAATATTACTTTAAGCGCGTCTTGTAAGATCGAGACGTCCAATCATCTCCAAGCTATCTCATTCTTAATTTTCCACAGAAGACTGTTAAGAAATTATATCTGCCTTTTTTAGAAAAATTGAATAAATAATTATCTAAAGGCAAACACATTGAAAAAATATAGGATAATCAATTACCTTCTCTCTAAGAAGGAGAGTTTATAAAAGGTGGAAGTAGAATATTACAAAGCCAATCCAATTCAAGATTTTACCAAAATACGGTTATAAAGTAAAACCATTGGAACAATCTCGAATTGGTTTAAATAGCACAGTTAGATAAAACTGTATAAATTATCTATTTTTTCCGAATCGGATTCATTCTTCTTCTATGTGGAGAAAAAAACGAATTAAATATTTAATCAACCATGGCTCTACTGCTTGAAAAAAATCGTCCTTCTTTCAATGTAAGTCAACACGAAATGACCCGATTTAAAAACCGGGTCATTTAATTTTCATATACGGATTGATCGGATTGATACACTCAACAGTAGAGCCCCCTTTGGTCGCAAAATCGTTCTCTTTTGAACCCCGCGGGGATCAATTTCAGATAATGGTGGCACAGCTATGCATCAACTTATGGAAAAAATTTCGATTGAAGGGATTGATTCTAGAGTGAAAAACGAATTTTAAGAAGCAAAACCTTTATCAAACGTCGACTACTTCAGGTAGAAATTTCGTCTCCTTTAATTAAATGCCTCAGTAACCTTAATTGAAAAAGTTATTCGTTTGACCTTATCTGATCCAAAAGGGCGATGGGTTTTACCACCTCATTCCAATCTTTTCAATTGATAGAAGGTCAACCTGTTAAATTAGGCCTCTATTTTCCTCTTTATCAGAGCTGGGGTGGGAACTGAATCTATGCGATAATATCCTATAAAGAGGTTCTAAATTCCGAATATCTTTCTAAATAAACTTGTTTTTGCAATTTCATCTTTGTTCAATCTCAATGAGAGTAATATAATAAAAAAACATGTTTTTTATATGTCCATTATCAAATCAAACATAAAACGGTATTATAGCATTAAATCTTAGTTTTCTTTTAGTTTAAAGGTTCTTAACTCTTAATTAGCATAATAGCCAAAGATTATAAAGCCATTTTCCTTCGGATTAATGCCTCCCACATAGGTTGAGGCTGTGTTTTAAATAGAATCACCAATGAACACTTTTAAGAACTTAAGAAAAGATCCAAGGCGAAGGTAGTCAAATGATAAGTATTTTGCTATACTGCAAATCAAAACGCTTGAAGAGACTAAATTCACTCCCATGACTTTCCATGAAGATAATCTTATTTGGCTCGACCTAGAAATGACAGGCCTGCATCCAGAAAAGGATCGCATTCTCGAAATTGCAACGATAATAACCACTAGCGATCTCGACATCACTATGGAAGGACCCGTTTTTGCCATTTATCAACCCGTTGAATTATTAAATATGATGGATAATTGGAATACCTATCATCATACTAATTCTGGTTTAATTGATCGAGTGAAAAGAAGCAGTATCACTGAGAATCAAGCTGAAATAGAAACATTAGATTTTCTTAAAAATTATGTGCCGCCTAAAAAATCACCCTTATGTGGTAATTCTATTTGCCAAGATCGACGATTTTTAAATCGTTATATGCCTAATCTGGATCAATTTTTCCATTATCGCCATTTGGATGTAACGACCTTAAAAATTCTCGTGCAGCGTTGGGCTCCTAGGATAATGAAAGGTTCTCTTAAAGAGTCCCAGCATGTAGCTTTACAAGATATACGAGATTCCATCGAAGAATTACGCCATTACCGAGAGCATTTCTTATTAAAAATCTAAAAGAAATGCTTTTTTGCTAACACTCTACTAACACCTAGAAGTGTTTGGCGGACATTCTAACAACAATCGATATAATAATTTCACTTTTTAAGTGACGGATTAAAAATATGGTATTTTTTATCAGTATCATGTTAGCCTATCTCATTGGTTCATTTTCATTTGCAATTATCGTTGCAAAACTCATGCGTTTTCCTGATCCACGAACAATTGGATCAGGAAATCCTGGCACTACCAATATGCTACGTGTAGCAGGAAAACAAGCAGCGCTCTACGTATTGTTAGGTGATGCCCTAAAAGGATTAACTGCTGTTTTTATTGCTCGTTTTTTAGGTGTATATGGAGTAAATTTGGCCTTTGTAGCTTTAGTGGTAATTATTGGGCATATCTTTCCACTATATTTTAAATTTAAAGGTGGCAAAGGTATCGCTACAATATTGGGTGCTTTTTTAGGTTTGTCTTTTTGGATCGATTTATTTCTTATTGCAACTTGGCTTATTATTGCCTATCTCTTTCGCTACTCCTCTGTGGCCGCGTTAGTCTCTGTTACTGCAGCACCCATATATATGATAATTGGTGCTCATACTGATTATTTTCTCCCTGCTTCATTGATTGCGATTCTTGTGATATGGAAACATTGGGAAAATATCCAACGTTTACGTAAAGGCAACGAAAGAAAAATTCGATTTTAGGAAAGAGAAATTTCGGTTAATTCGCTCATTGGCCAGCGAGGCCTAGTTTGGATACTCCTATCATCCTCATGCTTGCCTGTACTGAGTCTTAACCATCCGGTATAAGCCACCATAGCACCATTATCGGTACAAAATTCCTGACGAGGATAATAAACTTTTCCCCCTTGTTTACCTATAACTCCATTTAAACGTTGGCGCAATTTTTTATTTGCTGCTACGCCTCCTGCCAAGACCAAAGTATTAATACATGTTTTTTTAATGGCACGTAGACATTTACACACCAAAACATCAACAACTACCTCCTCAAAAGCACAAGCAATATCAGCCCGCGTTTGCTTTTCATTTCCATATTGTTTAAAGCAATTAACCGCATGAGTTTTTAAACCACTAAAACTAAAATTAAGATGAGGTTGTTTTATCATCGGTCTCGGAAAATAAAACCGATTTGGGTTACCTTCTTTAGCTAATTGAGATAGAGCGGCGCCCCCAGGGTAAGGTAATCCTATCAACTTTGCCGTTTTATCAAAGGCTTCTCCTACCGCATCATCGACACTTTCACCTAAAACTTCATACCGACCTGGTCGTTCTACTAAAACCAGCATCGTATGTCCTCCTGAAACCAACAACGCAATTAAGGGATAATCAGGCGTGTTCTTCTCTAACTGTACTACCATTAAATGAGCTTCCATATGGTGTACTCCTATGACAGGTAAGCACAGAGCATAAGCTAGACTTTTCGCGATAGAAGCTCCTACCATTAACGCACCAATCAAACCGGGACCCTTTGTGTAAGCGATACCATTAAGATCCCCTTTTACTAGCTTGGCATCCTCGAGTGTTTTTTCAACTAAAGGTAGGATTTTTCGAATATGATCTCTTGAAGCAAGCTCAGGAACTACGCCTCCATACTGCTTATGCAAAGAAGCTTGACTGTAGAGACGATGTGCTAACAATCCTTGTTTCCCATCAAAGATTGCTACTGCTGATTCATCACATGATGTTTCAATGCCAAGAACATATCTCATAATCATTAGTATCTCTAATTCTACCTTTTCAGAAATTATTAAAAAGATGAAAGTAACGATTACTTTAAATTAACTAAGTGAAGATAACTAGTAAATTCCTAAAGAAATATCCAAGGTATGTCTGTTTATTACCAATATCTTTTACTTTTGAAAATAAACTCACTTCAGATTAGCGAAAACGATAAATTGATTACACTCGAAAACTTTACGTACCTTTCTCTAAATTATTGCGTTATTTGTCATAAAGTTAATTGCTTATTACAAAATTTGTAACCCATAAAATTTTAGGTCCTTTTATTGGTTAACAAAGAAAAGCAAATTCAATGCTGATATCAAGCTAATACCAAAAAATTACCAGTTAGAAACAATAAGCCAAAATCTAAGACCTAGCCATGTTATAAACAATAAAGAAGGAAGTATCCTATGCTCTGCTTTTGTTAAAACGCTGTCTAAACTTTAATACCTTAGTACTTCTAATTCGATATTATATCTTATTATTCTAAGAGATTTACCATTAGCTATCGAAAACATCATAATTAATCAAGATTGAATGCGATTCCCTTCCTATAGTTATTCTCAGTACATCGGATATAGTGGCTGGGAGTAAAGTTCCTTTTCAATATTGCTAATCACGGGATATGACCTTCCATATCCTTTCTATATTCAGCTATTTGTTACTACCAAAATCAATAACAGCAAAAAATACTGTCATCAGATTAAATATTTTCACAAAAATTTTCTAAAACATAACTATAAAAAAAGCAAGCCACAATAAGAAACCTTAAGTCCGAGTGTCTCCAAGTGATCTCTGCAGCTATTAGGATGTTTTTAAAAACAAATAGCTAAACAAGGCCTAATTCTTTTACAGAATTATACTCTTCGCGCAGCTCATTCAAGGTTGCTTGCAATTTTTTCTGACCAAATTCATTATGTTTAATACCTTCAATAACTTTAACAACTCCATTTTCTGTTCGGCAAGGAAATGAGAAAATCAATCCTTCATCGACTTCGTATTGGCCTTGGGAACACAAAGCCATGGAATAGCTTTCATTAAAAGGGGTAATATTGACTAAGCTCTGTATACTATCAATCACAGCATTAGCCGCTGAAGCGGCTGAGGAGGCACCTCGAGCTCTTATGATAGCAGTACCACGTTGTTGAATCAGAGGAGTGAATTCCTCAGTTAACCACTTTTTATCACAAATTATGTCTAGAGCAGGTTTGTCATTAATCATGACATGATAAAAATCTGGGAACTGAGTAGAAGAGTGATTACCCCAAATAATCATATTTTTTACAGCTACTACTTTAACTCTAGCTTTAAGAGCTAATTGACTAATAGCCCGATTTTGATCAAGTCTTGTCATGGCATAAAAACGATCGTTAGGAATGTCAGGAGCATGATTCATAGCGATGAAGCAATTGGTATTACAGGGATTACCTACAACGAAAACACGAACGTCGTTTGCTGCATTCTCATTAAGTATTTTCCCATGTGTAGCAAAAATTTTACCGTTCTTTTCCAATAAATCTTTACGCTCTATACCTGCTTTTCGAGGTGCTGAACCTACTAAGAGTGCCCAGTTGACATTGCTAAAAGCAACCTTAGGATCTGAAGTTACTACAATATTGCGTAATAAAGGAAAAGCACAATCTTCCAACTCCATAACGATACCTTTTAACGTCGGAAGAGCGGACTCAATCTCAAGTAAATGTAAATCGAGCATAGTATCCAAACCAAATGCTTGTCCCGAAGCTAAACGAAACAATAAAGCATAACCAATTTGTCCAGAAGCACCGGTTACTACTATGACTTTGACATGCTTTGTCACTTTCATCTCCTCTTTATGCTAAAAATACAGTAATTTCCAATTTCTGTTAATGATATCGTCCCACTAGGACAAAGTGGGGATTAATAAACAACAATTTAACATTATATTGCAAGGCGTTATACTACTTAATTCAAGTATCATCATGCTACCCTCCGCTTCCAAGATACATTGTGTGACTTCGGGTGCTATCCATTCGAGTCACCAAAACGAAGATAGGAAGTAATATTCTCAAAGATTTGAAAAAACTTTGAAGGAAATAGCTGTAAATGAAAAAGGTAACCAAGGAGAGTACAAAACTGACCTGACTTTATTTATTTTAGCGTATGAATCTTGTTAAGGAATATTGTCATTTTTAAGACAGTCACACATTCCGCATTGACAATAGTCTGATAAACTTCAATAAGTCGATAATCAATTCGATTACCACTGACAGTAAGTTTCATAAGAAGAAACACCTCTTAGCAAGAGGGTATTTTAGCATTAACAACTGTAATTCTTGATAAAAAATTCTATTAGCATAAAGATTTGATCTTACCATAATAAGATATTGCGCTTTCGTTGAACCTGCATCTTATTTTAGATAATTGAATGTATTTAAAAATCTCTAATCTAACATGTTTGGTTGATTAAATAAGTAAATTTACATGACACTATCAATTATCGGATATACTTGGATAATGCTCCAATAAAAATAAAGCAGCTACACTACGTGCTTCATGAAATTCAGGATGAATAAGTAATTCATTTCTTCGTGACAATTTCCAAGGAATAACTTCCAGTGGCTCAGGTTCATCACCACAGATAGCTTCTGGATAAAGATCTGTCGCTAGCACGATATGCATCATAGAATCTAAATAGCCAGGAGAAGTACTAAAACAAAAGATAATTGACATATTACGTGAACCATATCCCGCTTCTTCTTTTAACTCACGCTCAGCTGTAAGTAAAAGTTCTTCTCCTTTTTCAACACTGCCTTTCGGAAAACCTAACACATAATCATTTAGTCCCGTACTATACTCCCGAACTAGCAATATCGTTTCGCTGTCTAGCAAAGGAAGAATCATTACGGAATTACACCCGCGTCCACAAATACGCTCAAAACGACGTTCCTCTCCATTAGAGAAACGTAGATGCAACTCTTCGATTTTAAACAATCGACTTTGGGCAATGACGGTTTTATCAATAATTATTGGTTTTTTACTCATAATTCAAAATTTTATTTTCATATTGGTAAGTAAAAAATAATAAACTTTATGAAATCGGTTACACTGTTCATTTTATATGAGTACACTCTATGGTGTCTTTAAAAATTTTCTTATTATAATTTTAATTTGCACGCTTTACCTCACATTTCTGACTCAATTCCTAAAGAAAATTACGCTTAGGCGCTGTTTAGAGATTTTAAACAACAATTACTTTTTATCGCCAATACACAATTTATATCATTTTTATAATGGATGGCACTCAGTGTATTCTCTGTGTCAGCTGACAAAAAATTATTTTGTAAGGTAGAAAAGTTTTAGATTTAAAAAAGAGAATCGAAATCATATATATAAACCACTGATATTTAAATATTTAGCTATTAAATTTAAACTGTCATTGATTCTCTATATTTTTAATGCTATTTGTGATGACTCTAGACGATTTTGTTTAAAACATCATGAGATATCTTACTTTAGTATATTCTATTGCTCCTTTTCGGGAATCTCTAGCTTGAGTAGATTTCAATTAGGTTATTACTACTTTTAACAAATGTAAAAAAGAAAAAATGAATAGCTATTATTATTTCAATTTATTTTTTAATCATCCACTCGTATTTCCATACAGAGTATTTTTAATTGGTATTTTAAATGGATTTTTCTGAGAATGGTTTTATACATGCACCATAGTACTTTAGTAGATTTAACAGTTTCCAATGTTATTATTATATAATAATAGATGATTTGATACAGAAAATTTTGAAATACTAAAATATATTGGCATTATTCTTATTTCTTAAGATAGCTCCTTCTTTACCAAAACAAAATAAAAAACAATCTTTAATTTTTAAGATATTCTTACAATACTATTTTGTTTAAATTTATTTAAAAATAAGTATTAAAAATTTAAAATCGTCGTCAAATTTTATAAATAACTTCTGTTGAATGAGTTTCTGAAGAGTTTAAGCTACAAAACTGATCTTTTAAACAGTGCTTCTTAATAATATATTTAGGAAAATGATGAGTTATCGAAGAAGATATCCATCTTAAATTAGATCATAAAAAACTTTTATCTGATATCAAAGTTATCAAAGAAAATCTATAATTAATAGAGTTGGAAAATATTATTGCCATGAAAATCCACATGATAACATTTAAGCTAAGAAAATATATTTATTTGAAAAGTTTTAGAAACTTACCAGAAAATTATATTTACAATCATAATTATTCACCGACTTATTATTTATAGAGAAACTTTGAAAACGCTAACTATAGAAATCTCGTTAATTTTCTTTATTTATTCAATTTAATTTGCTTTTAGTATTAATTAACTGGACTAATTCTTTTCTTTTTCTAATCTAAGAATATGAAAAATAAAAAAGCAATTGTCGACTGTTCCTCCTTTCACTCTATGGTATCAAAATAAGTTATCATAAATAAATTGATTAATTTTAACAGTGCAAGAGACCACAGCAAGAATTTTTGTTGACGAAATAGATTTCTATTAATTAAACTTAATCAATTAACATCGCTCTTATTCACAATCTCTCTAAATTCTTTATATTGAATTAAACTATTATAGAAATATTTAAGCTGACATGTAGTAAAACTTAACGAACCCTTTATTGAAACAAAAAAGCGTATAGGACTGAAAAAATTCAAACTAAGTCCCTATTTCAGGGACGTCCTATTGTTTAGCCTGTATTTAAAAATGAAGTTATATACCTCTTATTTCAAAGATAAAAAATGGAAGAAAATAAGATATTATTGGCTACTCCTGAAATTATTAAAAAATATGAAAGTTGTATCTTTAAATCCCACTAACCATACGAAACCTAATCATATGAAATGATATTATCTTTTTCTAAAGATCATTCGTTATCTAAGCTAAAGAAAATTAATATTTATAGGCACAGTACTTATGTTGCGAATTACTACTTTTTTATTGTCAAATAAAGAAAAATCCGTTTCATTTAGAAGAGAAAGCTAATAAAAAAAGATTATAAAGATCTTACTAACCACTGGGCGGCTCTTACTGCTGTTCTGATTATTGCTTTACTTTCATTACTTGATAAAAGTCTATACCGTTAAATATTGAATATTTTTTCATGCTTACTAACAATATTGTTTGTAGCATTTGTTTCATGTAGCCATTTGGTTCGCTATGTTCAATCCAAAAAATTAGGAGAATTGAAAGAGTTCAAACAAAAGTTTCTTTTTATTGCACTCTAAATAAATACACTGTTAGCCTTCTTAATTTTTATTAGCATGAATAATTCATACTTGATAATAATAGGTGTCTGAATGATCACTCTTAAAGAAGTTTACACTACAGGTACTTCATAGTTTCATGCCAGAAGAATTTAATTAATTCAATTGTTAATCCTTAAAATTGGCTTTACAAGATAAGTGAAAGCATTTTTTGGTCTCTACTAAGAGGCCGTATTGCTTTTCTTGAAATTATTTTAATTTTTGTTCTTTTAGGAGAATGGATAATTTATGTTACAACGATTCAAAGAGACTAAATTAAATAATTAATTCTTAATCTCACTGCGGAAATAAACTGCTTTAGTTAGACCAAACAGACTGATTAAAAGCCAAGAAATTTCTATGATACCAGAAGCTAAATTCCAAGAAAAATATAAAGAAACCAAAATGAACCCTGAACCCATAAAATTTAAAAAGGAATAAGCAATACTCCTTTGATTGAGCTTATCCATGTGTAATAAACAATAAGCTAATAAAACTAGAATAACTCCACTGATCCCGATAATATTAAACTCTGTAGATAAAAATTGAATTAAATATCTCATTTATAAGACCATACATTCGACA
The DNA here is from genome assembly GCF_907164955.1 of Coxiella endosymbiont of Dermacentor marginatus. Taxonomy (GTDB): domain Bacteria; phylum Pseudomonadota; class Gammaproteobacteria; order Coxiellales; family Coxiellaceae; genus Coxiella. The sequence goes on from NZ_OU015521.1 coordinate 831,985, forward strand.
TTATAACCACCGTATTTCCGTATATTAATAACTCCTGTGTCTAAAATAAGATATTGCCCTTTTATCCCTAAAAGGGAGCCCTTGATAATAGGCGCTTTCTCAAATGAAAGGACTTTTGTTTTATCCGGATATTTCAACACAGGGTAACTTAATCGAGTAACCGGCACCGTTTTAAGTTTACAAATATCTTTCTCTTTAAATTGGTTTATTAATTTAAAGATAAAAGAGTTGGCCTCTTTTAACAGGGCATCTCTTGCAGAAATTAAATCTATTTCTTCAATATTATTTTTTAACATCAATCGCCAATCGGTACGATCGGCTATGAAGGATTTTAAGATAACCTCTACCATACCTGCTTGATACCGATTTTTCGTCCGAAAAATCGGTATCGCCTGAATAGCACCTTGATCAATCCAACGGGTAGGCACCTGTGTTTCCCGAGTAATTCCTACTTTTAGACCTGAAGAATTGGCTAAATAAACTATATGACTTTGATGACAATGAGCATGTGCCCAATCATCAATAAGACATCCTCCTTTTTCTACCAGACAGCGTTCCGGGCGGATAATACAAAGATTACATTCTTTTAAACGCCTAAAACATGGAAAACAAAATCCTTGCTGAAAACTCTTATTAATTTTACGCCTGCATTGAATGCAACAAATTAACCCTGAATGTTCGAATGAAATAGATTTACCTAACCAAGCATTTAATAAAATTTCACCGCTCTTGTAGGTTAAATAATATTCAATTGGGGTCTTAAAAACGCTTTTTAATTTTTTTAAAAAAATATTAACTTTCATTCCTCTAATTAAAATAAAAGACCAGAATTAAGCGCACCAAATTTATTGTGTTGACGATCGGTACAGGTGAAGCAATATCAACCACCACCGTATACTATCGTACTGAACTCTTGTCAGTAAACTTACGAGCAATTCACTCCATTCGATAAATTTCTCTCGCATCCTTTTAATTTAATCCACTTAATTATATAATTCCCACATCTTAACTCTATATTCTTTGTATAGCACCCGCGATGCTTAATCCAATTGCAACATGAAAAAATGTGATAGCAGACTTTCTAACTTTAGAACGTTAAGCTTGCATTATAATTTTTTCATTCCCGTCCCAATAACGGACAACCAGCACGCATTACACCTCTTGCTACTAAAACATTTTGCTAGAATAGTGGAGAGTCAGCATGAAAATTTATCTCTTTCGATTTTCGGTAATGATAACTAAAATCCAGCATTCTCCGAAGCGGCACTTTAGCTTTAGCTATAATTTCGGCATCGAGTACGATTTCATTGTTGCCGGTGAGTAAAGACTGCTCTAAATCTAATAACGTGTTCATAGCCATCCAAGGACAGTGTCCGCAACTGCGACAAGTTGCTCCTTGTCCGGCAGTAGGTGCTGCAATAAAAGTTTTATGGGGTGACTGCTGCTGCATTTTATAAAAAATGCCATGGTCAGTTACCACAATAAAAGTGGAATTAGGTAACTCTCGTGATGCTTTCAATAACCGTGAGGTAGAACCAACTATATCTGCTTGTTCAATAACGGAAGCAGGTGATTCAGGATGTGCTAAAACTGCTGCTCTCGGGTATTCTTTTCGTAAAGCCAATAAAGCTTCCCCTTTGAATTCCTCGTGTACAACGCAAGCTCCATTCCATAAAATTAAGTCAGCATCCGTTTTCTTTTGAATGTAACTTCCAAGATAACGATCAGGAGCCCATAAAATCTTTTTACCCTCTTGATCAAGAGCACTAATAATGGCCAATGCATTTGAAGAAGTTACTATCCAGTCTGCTCGTGCTTTCACTGCTGCTGAGGTATTACAATAGACTACTACCACTCGATCAGAATAATTATCACAAAATCGAGAAAATTCATCGATGGGGCATGAAAGATCAAGCGAACAGGTAGCTTCTTGAGTAAGCATTAAAATTCGTTTTTCCGGGCTCAATATTTTTGCGCTTTCACCCATAAAACGTACACCGGCAACAACCAACGTAGAAGCAGAATGGACCATCCCAAATTGAGCCATGGCCAAGGAATCACCAACAAAACCTCCTGTGCTATCCGCTAAAAGTTGCGTTTCAGGAGGTGTGTAATAATGTGCAACTAAAACAGCATTTGCCTCTGTAAGTAAAGCAGAAATGCGCGTAATACTCTGATTAAGTTCGGGAGTTAATAATAATGAAGACACTATTTATCCGAATCTAACTTAGGATTAGTATATCTTTAATTTGCTCTGCTTCCATATAAAATTCTCCTATATATTCGTTAGTTCTCTATCCACGTAGCTTTATCGTGATAAGAATGAATTATAGTGAGTTTTTCATACCCGTTCAATTTTTTCTGTCGCAAACAGATAGTCTAACCATAAATCAGATAAAATTTCTTGAGTTCGATTCTGAGATAAACGCTCTTCAATATTTTTAATATCTATCAATTCCATAGGTTGATGTTGCCAAGAACAAGCATAAACAGCTTTTGTCCTCTGTCCAGTATCGGGGTTGATTTGCCATTGCAGACATTGAGCACACACTCCTTTCATCATACATTGCATCGGACCATAGGCCGAAGCAATAAATTCTGCCTCCGGTTTAAAATATTGCTGCAATATACCCTCTCGTCCCTTTTGAACTCGTCGTAAAAGATGAGTCGAACCAATAACATAAACATAATCAATCGCTTGTAACGGAATGGGGGGCATCTGTTTTGCATAGCGATGTAAAACAGAAATAAGCTCTCCTTGAGCAGCTCTATCTTGTGAACGTTGAGACCTGATTATCTCACCCCCTTTAGTTAACCATAAAATAACATCGCTTACTGCTTCTAATTCTTTACGACAGTAAAGCTCATTGACTTTTTCGATTAAGGCCACATAGAGTACACGATGTCCTGCTTTTCGCAATATAGGCCCTAAAGAGCGCAAATGTAAAGCAGCCAGAAATCCACCAATGATCATTATATTTTTCTGACCTTCTTGAGGGATTTTGCTATAACAACCTGTCGGCCCCATAATGGAAATCGGCTGCCCGGGTTTTAAGGTAGCTACCAACCTGGAGCTAGCACCACGTTCCAAAACCATAAAGCTCACTACATCCGGATCAGAATCTCGATTCACGCTCATCATCGCTAGGGCTTCGGTTTGCAAACGTGTGTCCCCAATGAGCGGTGATAACCATTCGAAATTTTGTAATCGATAAAATTGACCCACTCGGAAATTACGGGCTGCTATTGGTGCTCTAATTTGGCATTCCACAATTTCAGATGAATGTCGTCGAACTGCTATCACCCTCATTTCAAAAAGGGCAGATATTTTGGCACGGAATTTCTCATATGTAATTCCATCCCCATCACACTGACGCTTATGTTCGAGTGCTTTGACAATTTTAGGATAGGCTCGCTTAGCAGAAGCAATAGCTTTTACAACACTTCCGTGGAAAATAGGATGTGTATCGCCTAAGAAACTTACAAGATGACCATCTGCTTCGTAACTCGTGAAAGGTCCAAAATATTCAATCTTACAGTGACCTTCTTTATTAATTTCTTTTAATTTGTTATTTTTTAACTCAAACCTTTGATAATTAGATCCTTCGCAAGAAAAAGTATTTTTATGTTCATAAGTGTATGCTATATTGGGTCTGGCTCCAGTCGCCACGAAAATAGAACGAGCTGGTAAAGTATGATCTTTGTCCGTCAACATCCAAACCCCATTTTCATCCATAACACGCCACCGACATACCAAAGCTGTTACCCAACCGTTGGCATCTACTTTTACGGTTTTTAATTCTAAACATTCGATATAATAAATGCCTTCCTCTAAAGCCTTTATTATTTCCTCATGGTTACGTTTGTAGGCGGGAGATTCTCGCATAGTCCGGTGATAGACTATAGTTACCCCACCCCATTCATGAATAAGTCTTATGAAATCAACTGGCCGATTTTCTTCTTTTGCTTTTCGACGTTCCTCACTCACTGCTCTTCCATGATTGAGGAATTCATCTAAAATTTCTAAAGAAATTTTGTCAAAGCGAGATCTTAATGATGTTTCACCAAAATATTCACTAAGCTTTTTATATCGTTGGATTATTTTTTCTACTTGAGTAATGTAATACGCTTGAACCTCAGTTGCCGTGTCAATAGCTGTTAATCCACCTCCAATCACTACTGCAGGCAAACGCACTTGTAAATTGGCCAAACTTGAGGATTTAGCAGCACCTGTTAATTGAAGCGCCATTAGAAAATCATTGGCTTGACGCATACCAGGAGCTAAGCTGTGTGGAATTTGTAATGCGCGAGATAGCCCGGCACCTACGGCTATTGATAAATGATCTAAACCCAAACGCCACACGTCTTCAACTAGTAGGGTACCACCAAAACGAATGCTACCAAATACTTGAAAATAAGGACGTCTTAATAAGCTGATATAAATTAGCTTTAAGAAATTCTTATCCCAACGTACAGTAATTCCGTATTCAGCGACTCCTCCAAAACCAGACATTACCCGATTATCTAATCGTTCTTGTAAATCCGCATAGTTTCGAATAGGTTCGGTAATAAGTTCGTGAGGTAATGGTTCAATTTTCAAACCGTCGGTTCCTACAACGGCAAAACCTTCCATCAAAAGAAAATGTGCCAATGTAAATCCAGCAGGACCCATCCCCATAATTAAGATCTTTTTCCCATTATAAGCCTTAGGTAGGTATTGTTCTCGTCGCAGAGGGTTCCAACGTGTGAGCAAATCGTAAATCTCCGCTCCCCATGGTAATTCCAGTACATCTGTCAAAATTCGTGTTTCAGTCTGAGGAATGTTGACCGGATCTTGTTTTTGGTAAATGCAAGCTTTCATGCAATCATTGCAAATACGATGTCCTGTCGCAGGACACATCGGATTATCGATCATAACAGTAGCTAGAGCAGCAATTGCATAACCTTTATTTTTTAAAATATGCATTTCAGAAATTTTTTCATCTAAAGGACATCCTGTTAATATTTCACCTAAAGGATTAATTTTTAGTGTTTGATTAGGATCACCTTTTTTTACAGGAAACCCCTTAGAACAAAAATCACTATCATTTCTATGACAATAAACACAATAATGAACATGGTCCATCGCTTCGCGTCGTTTCATACGAGGATCAGTTAAAGTAAAACCATCTCGATAATAGCGACGTGATTCGGAAGGGCCTTCTAAACGCCTTACTGGATCTCCAGGAACAGCGACCGTTTTCACTAAATTTTCGTAATTTAAATGTTTTGGCAAATGAAAGCTTACCCATCCTTTTACCGCTTTTTGTCCTTCCGATTGAGTCATAGCGGCAACGCACCATAAGCTAAGCTTTTTAATAAATTCTGAATTGACTTCTGGCGCTTCTAATAGGCGCTGTCCCCAGCAAGCAATGGCTAATTCTCGATCAATTCTATTTAATCTGCTTATTTTCAATTGATTGGTTAGCCATTGATCTAATAGCGAAAAATTTTCTATTAAATCTACCTTTTTAAGCACTAGACGACGTGCTTGACGCAAAACATAAAATTTTTTGAAATCGAAAATGGCGTTTTCTTGTAAGGTTATGAAACGTAAATGGTTGGCTGGCTTCTCAATCGAAAAGAGGTCGGCAATAAAGGTTTCCAAAACAGTTCCACAGGCAATGATTAATTCACTAATCGCTTTTGGTTGCAAAGGCTCTTTTTCTCGATATCTAAGAAACTGTGCGTACAAAACTTTATCTTTTTTTTTCAAAAAAGTTAGAAAAGCAGAATCTAGCTTTTTAAGCCCGTTTATTGTAAACAATTCTGGAAAATTGAATCCTTTCAGAATTAGTGATAAACTGTTCATAAAGATTTTATTTATTCATCTTAGATGATGCGACTACTACTATCTTAATCAAGCATCATATTCTAGCAGAGCTTATGTTTAGAAAAAAAAATAATTATCAAAAGGTTGCTGGAACTTATATTAGCGAAATTGATAAGCACTTGTCTGATTTTGATCAGAGCCATACAAGATCAGACACACAACAGGAAGAACTCACTAAATACAAAAGAATTTTCTACCTGAGAAACAACCCATCCTTCATCATAAAGGGAAAAGATTTATGGGATTTTGAATGACAGCTACAAATCTTCTAGCAATTTTTTTAACTCTCCGCTCTCGAATAGCTCGCTAACAATGTCGCTTCCACCAATAAAGTTACCCTTAATATAGAGTTGGGGAATTGTAGGCCAGTTGGAAAAGTCTTTAATTCCTTGACGAAGCTCAGTCAACTCTAAAACGTTAAAGCTCGTAAAGTTGACCTCACCGCATTGACGTAAAATATGAACTACATGTCCTGAGAATCCGCACTGAGGAAAATCAGGGGTTCCTTTCATATACAAAACAATAGGATTATTTTTTATTTGTTTCCGAATTTTTTCTTGAATACTCATTAGTAACCTCTTTAGTAACCTCTTTTATATTGGATGTTCTCTATTAATAGAGAATACGTCTAAACTTAGCGATTTTTCTAATCCCATCTAATTGCTTTATTCCTGATTCCCTTACTGCACTACCAAAATCACTAAGTTCAAAAGTTTACAGAGCAACGTTCTATTTGTTATAAAAATTCATCAAGTTCATCAAGCGGAATGCCTCTTCTCTTTAAGCAAGCCTACGGATATCCAATCTCACACGATTCCCAAAAGCACTAAAAACCATAGCTAGCAACAAGAGATATGATGTCATGCCTCAAATTCGGGACACAAAACCACTGCTGCTCATCTTTTTTCTCAAGAAAAAATGGATTCCAGAGAAATCCATTTCAATCCAACTTTCGATATCCTACACCTTTACTATAATGGTCACTTAGTTATTTTTGTTACGCACTTTCATTACACCTTTCGTTGCATTATAATTAAAATAGGGTTTTTGTAAATGACATTTGTAGTAATCGATAATTGTATACGTTGTAAATACACAGACTGCGTAGAAGTCTGTCCAGTAGATTGTTTTCGCGAAGGGCCGAATATGTTGGTCATCGATCCTGATGAATGCATTGATTGCAATCTTTGCGTTCCAGAATGTCCCGTCGATGCTATTTTTTCTGAAGACGACTTACCTAAAGAAAAGCAATTTTTTATAAAACTCAATTCAGAGCTTGCAAAACGATGGCCTATTATTGCAGTCAAAAAAGAAGCTCCAGGAGATGCCGATGATTGGGCAGATATCCAAGATAAACTTCAATATTTGAAGCGTGAATAATGAGAATAAAAAACGAGTGAGTTTTCATCACTGCGAAGAGGAGCTGATCAACAAGATAATCTTGAAACAAAAACCATTTATTTTAGCCATTCTCTTAATTAAAAATAGTATTTAACTAGATCCAGTAATGAAGAGGTGTTAAGAGTAATTGAGAAGACCGTGTTATTTATTTCCTAAGCCATAAAACATTAATTACCATTGTGGTTATCAGCCCATCATTGATGATCACATTTATTATGCTTTTTTGATCGTGTTTAAGTTATCTTAACCCATTTAGTTTTAATATGAATAAGTTTAAAAAACAGATCGTCGGGTCAACTTACTAAGAATCGTCGACAGACTTCGTTTCGGATGATATCAAAATTTTCATGATTTTAAAAGGATCATGAGAGCTTACTGTTTTAGTACAAAGGCAAAGACATTTTTATGCTATCAAAAACTACCGAAAGAATGTTTTCCTACTTTCTGTATGTTGTTTTTCTGCAATTACTAAAAAACAACTATCCTCAAAATTTATTGAAAATCTTGGTTGCTAATTAAAGTTAATAGAGGAATTTTTAGCGAGTTAGTTAGAAAAAGATGGTCAGATTCCCAGTATAATTTTTGATATTGAATTCAATCTCATCTAAATAATTAAAGAGATCTATGGTACGATGAGGAACTGGTAATGCGCTCCCTATTATTTAAAATCGTATTTAAAGAGTTGAATAATAGCTCGATGCTTGGGTAATTTTATAAAAAATACTGACATCTATACTCTGGAAAGTAACAATTGGGCATTATTCTCAGCTATTCAATATTGATATAATTAAAGTCACTTCTGAACCATTTCCAGACAAAAATCGCTGACTATAGAACTGGATTGGTGTAGAGGAACTTCTAATTTATCCGATACTAATTAAGTTTACTAAATTAAGATCAAAGTTTTTTCTTGGTTTTTTTAAATTCTAAAATTTTTTAATACCCAGTGTTGGCAGTAAATCCGTTTTCCTTCTGAGTAATATAAATAACCGCCTTTTATTTTTCATTCTACAAAATAATAAAGAAAATGATGTAACTCCTTCATTGATATTGTATTGCTCTTTACTTAAGCTGTTCCGCATCTTTTTTCTAGCACCAAATTTATTAAATATATTGACAAAGCATTACTTTCTCACACTCTTAATTATAAACTAATATAACTAGCTGAAAAGCTGCATTAATTTCGCAATAATTAATGTCACTGAGCATCAATTAATTACCATTAATTATCTATCAAAGTTTAAGATCAAGAAAGAAGTTGCCATAAAACCAGATTAAGCTTCATTTACTTCTTTTGTGGTGTGTCCCCATTATAAATTCATAAGATGACACTTCGCAAATAAATAATTATCTATTTTCTCTATTTATCTAAATTAAACTGATGGATAAAAACTTTCGCAGTTTGCCCAATCACTAGTTCACACATCGAATCAATGAGATTGCATAAAAAGATTATGAGTTCAAAATATTTGAGCACAGTGGCTACCTTTATCTTTACTATAAACCACTTTAGTCTTGACTAACTATCTACATTTCATAAATTAATTTCAGATTTTGCTGCAATCTATATTCTCACTTGGAAGAGAAAATCTTTAATACGAAAATATCTTAAAAATGTTTAAATCTGCAAAGGTTTGAAATCCTTGTCTTTGGTATTAAAAATGAACGCAACAACTATGTTATTCTATCGTTATTAAAGAAAAGGACATTTCGTTTAGTATTTTTAAGTTAGATGTCCCTCAGATATTGAAAGAGCAATAAGCAGCAATTTTTGACTTTTCCTTTCATTCTTTACTTCCCCTGCGAGTTTAATCACTTAACTTACACCTATTTGATGATTTTTCACTTACTTATTTGTATATTATGCTGAAACAAGAACGATTGAACCAATGAGGGAAAGCAGTTATAATCCAAGGATTTGTGCGCTACAAGATTAGCGGGATAATGTCTCCTCTAATTTCTGGCCATGATAGAAGATGTTATGAATAATATTCATGCTTATAAACGACGCATTGGTCCGATTGGTTTAATGATGTCCGCTGTGAGCGCTATGATCGGTTCCGGATGGCTTTTTAGTTCTTTGTACGTTGGTCGCTTAGCAGGCCCTGCTTCGGTTCTTGCTTGGATTTTTGGAGGAGTATTAGTAGTCATTGTAGCACTTACCTATGCAGAAATCGCGACCATGCTTCCTATCACTGGCGGCAGTACCCGATTTCCCCAATTAACCCATGGTACTTTCATCAGCTTATTTTTTGGTTGGATTACGTGGTTCAATTTAATGACAGCCCCGGCTACTGAAGTTCAGGCAATGATCCAATATGCTGCCAATTACTGGCCTGATTTAGTTCAGCAACACGGTGCTGGCGTACATGGGTTGAGTCTGGAAGGATATGTTATTGCTACACTTATGATGGTGGGATTTAGTTTAATTAATATTTACTCAATTCGATTCATTACCCGACTTAATAATATTTTCTCATTTTGGAAGTTAATTATACCTATTTTAACCGCTATTGTGCTTATGGCAGTTGCTTTTCATCCTCATAATTTCACTAATTTTCAATATGGGGGGTTCATGCCTAACGGTTGGAAAGGCGTTTTTGCTGCATTAGCAACGGGGGGTATTTTATTTGCTTTTAATGGTTTCAAGCAAGCGGTGGAACTTGCAGGGGAAGCAGAAAATCCAAGCCGTACTGTGATGACTGCTATTTTGGGCAGCTTAGTCATTGTGCTGGTCATTTATTTAATACTGCAAATCGGTTTCATTGGTGCTCTAAGCCCTGATAGCTTATCAAAAGGTTGGCTCTACGTACATTTTATAGGAGATGCAGGACCATTAGCTGGCCTTTTGATGACATTAGGCATTACTTGGATGGCTATTTTGCTTTATGTCGATGCTTTAGTGGCTACCAGTGCTGCAGGCCTAGTCTATAGCACTAGCGCGGCCAGAACTTTATATGGATTAAGTGCTAACCGTCAATTACCTAAATTTTTACAAGAAGTGAATGAAAGGGGAATTCCTGCTAAAGCTGTGTTTATTAATTTTATCGTAGGTATGACATTCTTCTTACCTTTTCAAGGCTGGTATGCGATGGCTGAATTTATGTCATCAATTATTGCTCTTTCCTACATTACAGGGCCGATTTGTTGCTTATCATTACGTTATCAATTGCCAGACCATAAACGAGTTTTTCGTCTACCTTTAGCAACAATATGGAGTTTCATTGGATTTTATATTTGTACTCTTATTGTTTATTGGGCAGGTTGGAGTGTAGTTTCCAAACTAGAAATTAGTTTGATCTTTTCCTTTATGCTTTTCATTGTTTATCGATTATTTTCTGAACGCCCCAGAGGTATCCATATGAATTGGCGTGCTTCTCTTTGGATGTGGCCTTATTTAATCGGATTGAGCATCATTTCTTATTTAGGCTCTTACGGTGGAGGGCGTGGTAATATCCCATTTGGATGGGATTTTTTATACCTTGGTATTTTATCTCTCATTTCTCTCCATCTGGCTGTTTTTTTTCGAGCTAGTGATAAGCACGTGAGAGACACTCTTGCTCGTTTTGAAGAAGAAGTAACGACTGGTATTCCATCTACTCTACCTGACGAAAAAGTAAAAACTTATCGAATAAAACAGAAAAAAAAATATTCCTGTTGAACGATACTTAATCTCATTAAATATACTCTAATAAAAGAAATAAGATGTTGATTAATAAATTGATTATCCTGTAAAATTTCACTTCTTATGAAGACACTCTATGTAAAAACACACGGCTGCCAGATGAATAAGTATGATTCTACTAAAATGGCAGACGTTCTTCGTATTTCTCATGGTTTAGAACTTACGTTTAGCCCAGAAAACGCAGATGTTTTATTACTTAATACATGTTCCATTCGAAAAAAATCGCAAGAAAAAGTATTTTCTGAATTAGGCCGATGGAGACCCTTAAAAGAAAGAAAACCTCATATAATCATTGGTGTTGGAGGTTGTGTAGCAAGTCAAGAAGGAGATAATATTTTAAAACGTGCTCCCTTCGTAGACGTTATTTTCGGACCCCAAACTTTACATCGATTACCAGAACTGATAAATACAGTAGTTCAATCTAAAAAATCGGTTGTTGATGTCACCTTTCCAGAAGTTGAAAAATTTGATCGATTGCCTGAGTCTCGTTCGGATGGACCTTCAGCTTTCGTTTCCATTATGGAGGGATGCAGTAAATATTGCACCTTTTGTGTGGTTCCTTATACACGGGGTGAGGAAATCAGCCGGCTATTTGATGATATCATTGCTGAAGTTGTTGGTTTAACACAACAAGGCGTCCGGGAGATTACCTTACTTGGGCAAAATGTTAATAATTATCAAGGTCTTATGTATGATGGTCAGATAGCCGACTTAGCTTTACTCATTCGTCATTTAGCTGCTATTGAAGAAGTAAAAAGAATTCGATTTACTACTTCTCATCCTTCTGCTTTTTCAGAAAATTTGATTGATGTTTATGCTACAGAGTCCAAACTTGCTAATCATCTTCATTTACCGATTCAAAGTGGTTCTGACCAAATTTTAGCAGCGATGAAACGTAACTATACTGCTCTAGAATTTAAATCTAAAATTCATAAACTACGTAAAATTCGACCTGATATCAGTATTTCCTCGGATTTTATCATTGGTTTTCCAGGAGAAACCGAAGAAGATTTTCAAGCTACTATAAATCTCATTCATGAGATTGGTTTCGATTTTTCTTTCAGTTTTATTTATAGTCCCCGCCCAGGTACTCCTGCTACTCAACTATCTGATGATGTCCCTATGGCAATTAAGAAAAAACGTTTAGCGATTTTACAAAATTGTATACAAATGAAAACAATGGAAATTAGTCGATTGATGGTAGGAACTCAACAACGCATCTTAATCGTAGGGCCTTCGAAAAAGCACCCTGATCAACTTAGTGGTCGAACTGAAAACAATCGAGTTGTGAATTTTATAGGAGAGTCAACATTAATTGGAAAAATGGTGAAGATTAGAATTAAAGAAGCCCACCAGAATTCCTTATGGGGTGAGATGTGTTAATGATAATAACTCGGAATCTTCTGCATTAGCTCGAAGAATTAAATTAGCGTCGGATGGTAACAAACATCTTCACTGAGTGTAAGTCAATTTGATGAAAATTTTCACTTCATTGAACGTCATCTCAAATGTGGAAATTAATAGTCAAGATAATGCTTTTGAAGTTATTAACATTCCTCAATCTTATAGATAAAGTAACAAAAATGCTAAAAATTCTTCATTAAAGAAGTTTTATTGTATATTGGAGAACTAATTATCGAACTCCTGAAAGCTTGAGCAAATAAAAAACTAAGTACAAACTAAATTTCGCTAATTACGAGTAATTGCATTTAATATGAATTTATGCAGAATCTGGAAAAATAGGTTATTTATTTTTGCATTAACCAAAAGATCTTTATTTACGGTCGTTTTACGACAGCTTTTTTGAAAATTTAAGTACATTATATTGAAGTAAATTTAATTTTATTAATAAAATTAATAAAGGGAACTGTTAAAGTTGTAATATTAACGCTTATATGCGCGATCGAACATTAAATGACTCTTTTACGGTTTTAAGATGAAACAAAAATAATGCTTAAAGAATAAATGGGAATGTTCTTAGTTCATGTGGATTTCCCTTCTAAGGTTGAAATCACGGGAAATATTACTTAAACCGATTTACCTAACTATAAGCAATATATTAAATTTTAGTTTACGAAACTTTATTCAGCTGTTACAGAACATCAACAAAATTCAATTGCTTTTTTTGGATCAAATGATATGGTTTCCTATGATTTAGTTGGATGGTTGAAGTATACGAAGAAGAAAATGAAACTTCATATTGAAATCCAAAGCGCTACTCAATTTTCTTCTCTTCCTGATTTCTCACAATTACAGGAGTGGATTTATACTACTCTTCAAATTATCCCAATGAATTTAGGAAAAAATTTATCTGAGTTAACGATTCGCTTTATTGATCGAGAAGAAAGTACTACTCTAAATGAAAGTTATAGGAACAAAAAAGGTCCTACGAATGTTTTGTCTTTTTCAAATGATCCTATTCCTGGCTTACCTTTTGATTTATCCGGGGATTTAGCTATTTGCGCTCCTGTAGTTGCTGAAGAAGCCAATGCACAAAATAAACCCTTAAAAGCGCATTTTGCGCACCTTATTATTCATGGAATACTACATTTATTAGGATACGATCATATCAAAATGCGAGAAGCTGCAGAAATGGAGAGGCTAGAAATCAAAGTATTATCTCAGCTTGGCTATAAAGATCCTTATAAAGATGGATAATATTTATCATAATAACTGTTTTTATACCCATAAGGAATAAGAACGACGACCGTATACTTCTACTAATCCTGTAATTTAGATTTTTCACGACGCAAAAAGAACGTATACTAATTGATGATTTAAAATGTTTAAAAATTTTCGAAATAAAAGTCTGCAATTTTACTGAAATAATAGTAATTGATCGTAATGTGTGTATCTAATTGGTGTGTTCTTCTCACCATTGACTCACAACTTATTCATACTTCTTAGAAATTGGTGAAAATCGCGATGGAGTGATGAGCATTTTACTTGATAAGGCTTAATTAAGAATTTAATTTGATATACTATCTCAGTAAATTGTAGGTAAAAATTTAAGTTAAAAACTTCACGTATGTCCTTATTGCTTTCACTCTTGAGGGCTAACGAATCAAGAAGAACTTCTTATTGAAAAAATCTCGACTAAAACGTTACCATATGACCGTTATAGTGGATGATTATGTTGAAGTTTCTGGTCCAATGATTATATAAAGTTGTTTGAAGCAATTTGTTGATAGAAAACATCAAGGATAAAACCAATATTGTAAAAGAAGCACTTAGTATTACCTCTAACTGAATAAAAATGAATTTATCGTTTAAAATCTGAATCCCATTGAAATTCCAACAATCACTTTAACGTTATAATTAGTAATGAAACTACTGATTTTAATTCAGCAGATTGCCGAAGATGAATAAACTTTTTTTCAATCTCTTATCAATAATTACTGGTGCTTTATTACCTTTAGCTTTCGCACCTGTTAATTGGTTTCCAGTCGCTTTTATTTCGCCAGTAATTTTATTAGTTATTGGAGTACATTCCACTCCTATGCAGAGTTTATGGAGAGGATGGTTATTTGGTTCAGGATTTTTTGGAATTGGCGCTTCCTGGATTTATGTAAGCATCCATCAATTTGGTAATGCTAATATTTCATTAGCTGTTTTAATCACTATTCTTTTTATTTTTATCTTAGCAACATTCATCGCGATCCAAAGCTTTTCCTTTTCTTTACTTTTTCGCAATAAATCTATAGTGGTAACTTCACTGTTTAGTTTTTCTGCTTGGTGGGTAATCTGGGAATGGCTTCGAAGCGAATTATTCACTGGTTTCCCCTGGCTTTTTTTGGGATATAGCGAAATTCATTTCCTCTTAAAAGGTTTTGCTCCTATTATAGGGATTTATGGTGTATCTTTAATCATAGCCTTTATAAGTGGATGCTTGTATCTTTTGTTCTTTCACAAAGAAGTGAAGATAAAAACATTAAGTATCATTCTTATTTTTGTTCTACTACTTATTGGGGGGAGTCTGTCAAACAGACAATGGACACATCATCAGAAAAGAATTCTCAAAGTAAGTTTAGTTCAGGGCAATATTCAACAAGCTATAAAGTGGAATATTAATCGTTTATTTTCAATTCTTCACACCTATTATGCGGAAACAATCAAACATTGGAAAAGTGATATTGTTGTATGGCCAGAAGCCGCTATCCCTATTTATCCTCAACGCATTCTTTCTTTTCTCGATTCTTTAAACAGGAAAGCAAAGAAGCATCAAACAGCTCTCATTACTGGGATTCCAATTTATCAAAAAAGAACGCAAAAAGCCTTTAATGGACTTGCTGTTCTGGGTAATGGCCATGGACTTTATTTTAAACGTCATTTAGTACCTTTCGGTGAATACACTCCTCTTCCTCAACTGTTGTTTTCTATCATAATAAAATACTTTGACATTCCTATGTCAGATTTCAGTCCTGGATTGTGGAATCAGCCGGCTCTTTATGCTAAAAATATTTCTTTTGCTCCTTTTATTTGTTATGAAATCGCTTATCCATTTGAAGTACTAAATAGCATAAAAGGAAAATCATTTATCGTGGTGATTAGCGATGACAGTTGGTTTAACAATACTATTGCTTCTGCTCAACAACTTCAAATTGCTCAAATGCGAGCTTTAGAAACCAACCGTTATTTAATTTATAGCACTAACACAGGTATAACTGCAATCATAGACCCTCTTGGCAAAATACATCAATCAATTCCACAGAATAAACTCATTGTTTTAACCGGTCAAATAACGCCAATGCTCGGAAATACTCCTTTAATGAAATGGAATTATTATCCTACGCTAGGGATAGTGATTGTTTTTCTTTTACTGGGATTGACTTAGACTCATTTTATTTTGGATTTAACAAAAGAATTCTACACTATAATGAAGTTTATTTAAGTAGAATCAAAGGGCTTGCAAAACTCATGGCAAATTTATTTTTTGTAAGATTACGATTTTCTGCAAGAGTCGTTTAGATCGATAACAGCTACTACTTAATTTTACAAGTCTAAATAAGGTAAAAAATTTTTAGTAGACTATAAAAAGATTATTTATAGATGTATTTAAATATAGTAATAACCTACAGTGTCTAACTATTTTTATTTTAGTTGCTTGATGTAACGTCTGCTAATATTTTAAAGCACTATTATAAACGCTGTTTACGAGAGATTTGTGAAGATTACATAGAGAAATAGCAGAAAAGTTATTAAATAATTACTTCTCGTATGTTTAAACGATTATTGAATGGTATGAGAAGAGAATCTATCTACTTTCTCCTCTCTTACTCGTTGAAGACCCGAACTAATAGGAAAAATAAGTCCATCATTAGAATAATAATAAAAATCTGTTAAAGTAAAAGCTGATGAGCTAAAGCAAGAGTGATAGAATAGAAGTTTGATAGGAAAGCTCTTTCATCAGCTTAACTACTAGGGGCTATTCTAGCTAACTATGAACACATCTTATAATCCAATAGATATTGAGAAAGCTGTACAAACTTACTGGAACGAAAATGCATGCTTTGAAGTCAAAGAAGATTTAAGTAAGGAAAAATTTTATTGTTTGGTAATGCTTCCCTACCCAAGCGGAGAACTCCATATGGGACATGTCCGTAACTATACCATTGGAGATTTAATTGCTCGTTATCAACTTCATAAAGGTCGAAACGTCTTACAACCCATGGGATGGGATGCTTTTGGTTTACCCGCAGAAAATGCGGCTATTCAGCGTAAATTACCTCCAGCGGAATGGACCCGTAAAAACATCAAAAAAATGCGAAAACAACTTAAACAATTGGGATTTGCTTACGATTGGTCACGAGAAATTTCTACTTGTGATCCTCCTTATTACCGTTGGGAACAATGGTTCTTTCTCCAGCTATACAAAAAAGGTCTTGCTTATAAAAAAAATTCTGTTGTTAACTGGGATCCTGTTGATCAGACGGTGCTAGCTAATGAGCAAGTGATTAATGGACGGGGATGGCGTTCAGGTGTTGCTGTGGAACGGCGAGAAATTTCGCAATGGTTTTTAAAAATTACCGATTATAGCGAAGAACTTCTTAAAGGCCTCAATGAATTAAAAAGTTGGCCAGAACAAGTTATTACAATGCAACGAAATTGGATTGGCCAATCTCACGGAGCTACGGTAACTTTTGCTTTAGAAAAAAGTGCAAATAAATTACAGATTTTTACTACACGTCCTGATACTCTCATGGGAGTTTCCTACATTGCGATAGCTCCTGAGCATCCTCTTGCAAAAGTATGTGCTAAAAAAATAAAAAAAGTAGCTGCATTTTTAAAAAAATGCAGCCAGATACGCGTAGCGGAAGCTGATATTGCTACTCAAGAAAAAGAAGGTATCGTGACAAACCTTTTCGCTATCCACCCGATCACACAAGAAAAATTACCTATCTGGATTACGAATTTTGTTTTAATGGAATACGCTTCCGGCGAAGTCATGGCAGTACCGGCTCATAACGCGCAGGATCATGCATTTGCTCTAAAATACAATTTACCCATTAGGCCAGTTATCAAACCTGCTGATAATAGTGGATGGAATTACGAAAAGGCTGCTTATATTAGTTCTGGAAAACTTTTTAACTCAGGACTATTTGATGGTATTGATTCGGAAAAAGCATTCGATGTCATTGTAGATTACTTAAAAACCCACCAACACGGTAGTAATCGCCAGATAAATTATCGTTTACGCGATTGGGGTATTTCTCGTCAACGTTACTGGGGGACACCCATTCCTATTGTTTATTGTAAAAGCTGTGGTATTGTTCCAGTTCCTGAAAACCAACTGCCTGTGCTTTTACCAGAAAGTATTATTCCTACTGGTCATGGATCTCCGTTAAAAGAGAATACTGAATTTTATAAGACAAAATGTCCGACCTGCGATAAGATCGCTATACGCGAAACAGATACAATGGATACTTTTGTTGAATCCTCATGGTATTACACTCGTTATACTTGCCATGATCAAGATAATGCCATGCTAGATGATCGCGCTAAATATTGGACTCCCGTTGATCAATATGTTGGAGGTATTGAGCATGCTGTCATGCATCTACTTTACACGCGCTTCTTTCATAAGGTGCTTCGAGATCTAGGTTTATTAAATTCTAACGAACCTTTTTTTCGGTTACTTACTCAGGGAGTAGTTTTAAAAGATGGTGTTAAAATGTCAAAATCTAAAGGAAACATAGTTACGCCGCAATCGTTAGTTAAAAAATACGGATCGGATACTGTTAGACTTTTTATAATTTTCGCAGCTCCACCAGAACAGGACTTAGAGTGGTCAGACAGCGGTGTTGAAGGAGCGTATCTTTTTTTAAAAAAATTGTGGAGTTTCTCTAATCGGGTCAAAGATGCTCTGTTGGCTATTAATCAGCAAAAAGAGCGAAATTATTGTCAATGGGAAGCCTATGAGTATAGGCATACACGACAGATGATACACGAAAATTTACTTCAAGCCAATGACGATATGGAACGTTATCAATTTAACACAGTTGTTTCTGCAGCAATGAAAATCTTAAATCTGCTTGTAAAATTGACTACGAAGAATGAGGCAGAATCACATTTAATTCATGAAGGCTTAGGAATATTATTACGTCTTTTGTCACCCATTACTCCCCATATTGCCCACTTTCTTTGGAAATCGTTGGGATTTGGTGAAAATATTTTATATTCTTCCTGGCCTAAAACAGACTCTAAAGCCTTAAAAAACTCTCAAATTGAAATGGTTGTGCAAATTAATGGGAAATTGCGGGCTCGAATTCAAATTTCTTCGGATGCTTCGGACAAACTAATTGAAAACACCGCATTCAATCAAGATAACGTCCAACGTTATGTTTCTGAAAAAAAAGTCAAAAAAGTCATTATTATACCAAAAAAATTAATTAATATCGTGGTATAAAACACATGATAAGTAAAACCAGAACACTTCTTATACTTTTAATTGGTATCTTTATTTGCAGCATATTAGGATGCGGATTTAAACTACGATCGTCTAAGGATATCCCTTTTTACCTTCGTACTCTTTATATTGATTCTCCTAACCCATATGATTCATTTACTGTTCAATTAAAGCGGACTTTCAAAGCATTAAACATCCATTTAACCAGAACAGGAGGGGAAAATGCTCCCATTGTTTTTCGGATTATTAATGTCAATTGGAATCCTCTTATCCCAGCTGTTTTGTATAGCAGCGCAACAACATCTTATACTTATTTATTGAGTGTTAACTTTGATTTAGAAACACGCAGCGGACACATACTAATGGGTCCTAAAAATTTAACCTTACGACGCCGATTAATACAAAATACTAATCAAATATATACCCCTAATGCTACTCGACTAATGAAACAAGAGATGATCAAAACGATGGTATCTCTAATTTATAGAGAGTTAGTTGCATACGATATGAAAATATAATGGAAAATACAAGTGATTTTTAATCAAGGCAATGACCATTAGATGAAGATATCATACAAACAACTTGACACTCATCTTAAAAAACCAATATTGCCTGTTTATCTTATATGTTCAGACATCCCACTTCTGGTTCAAGAAGTCAGGGATAGTATTCGGAAAGCTGCCCAACAGCAAGGCTTCGAGCAAGGAAAATTATTCTTTATTGAAATAGGATTTAATTGGCAAGCACTGGACACTGCTATTAATAATCTTGATCTCTTCAGTAAAAAAACGTTTATTGAAATTAGGAACTCTCAAGCAAAATTCGATGAAAGAGGAATACAAATATTATTACGTTATTTTAAGAATCCCTCACCTAACAAACGATTGTTAATTATCACTAAAAAATTAACAGAAATTCAAAAGAAAACAAAGTGGTATAAAGCAGTTGCTGCATTGGGCGCTGTTATCCCGCTTTGGCCTATATCCTATCAAGAATTACCAACATGGATTACACAACGTCTAAAAAAATTTAATATCATTGCTAATGTGGAAAGTATAAATCTCCTTGCTAAATTGACTGAGGGAAATTTATTAGCAACCCAGCAAGCAATAGAAAAATTATATTTGCTTTATCAAAATAAACTTATTTGCCCAGAAGCTGTCAGAGTTGTGATTAATGATAATGCATGCTTTACAGTTTTTGATTTAACAGAAGCGGCACTGTTAGGTGAAACATCACGAGTGACTCGAATTTTATTAGCTCTGAAATTAGTCAACAAGGAATCCACTCCTTTAATACTGTGGGCATTGACTCAGGAATTACGTAATATTTATATATTTTTCCAAGAACTTAAAAACGGAAAATCTCTCACACAATTATTAGCATCGCAACGGCAGCAGACCCGAACACAAGCTCTAAAAGTAGCACTCTCACGTCTTAATCCACAAATTATTATCAAACTATTGCAACATTCAAAAAAAGTTGATTGGATTATAAAGGGAGTGATTCCAGGAAATGCTTGGCAGGAATTAGAAACATTAAGCTTATCTCTTTCAGGCAAAGAATTACGATGAGTTTCCCATTGTTAGGATTATTTGGAGGAAGATTCGACCCAATTCATAATGGGCACTTAGCTATTCTTAGTCAATTAGTAGAAACACTCCCTTTCAAAATTATTCAATTAATCCCTTGTAGTAATCAACCACCCCACCGCCCAAAGCCTGTAGCGAGTGCACTAGCCCGCTTAGAAATGATAAAAATTGCCATCTCTAATCGTCCAATTTTTTCTGTTAACGATATCGAAATCGTAAGAGAAAATATCTCTTATACTATTTATACACTCCAATCTTTACGAAATTCATTTCCTAATTATTCACTTTGTTTTATTCTTTCTACCGATACTTTTTCTGATTTTAATCTCTGGCACCATTACGCACAATTTTTAACTTATTGTCATTTAATCATTATTAATCGGTTAAATTACTATTTACCCCTAGCGAAATGGTTAAAGACCTTGCTTCAACATCAAACTAAAGACCCTAATGATCTTGAGCAAGATCTCTCAGGAAAAATATTTTTTCAACAACTTTCTTCCTGTCCAATTAGCGCTACTGAGATTAGAAACTATTTAGTTGGAGGTAATTATTCAGCTGTAAAATCCATGTTACCTAAACCTGTACTTGAATACATAAAAAAGCACAATCTTTATAGATAATATGTGGGATTTAAAAAATAACACTATTATCTAATATCAATAAATTATATTTAATGGTACACCATATAGTTAAAGATATGCTAAAGTTTTATTTAGGAAAAGAAAAATTCTTTAAATCAATAAATTCTCTAAATTCTCTATGCTACCGGCCAACATTCATCTCTATGGGTTATAATTTATATATAATACAAAGTCTTCTATTATAATCCCTATATGAAGAATGCTTTTGTTGCATTTACTCCCCACATTGTAGAAAAGTACATACCTGTATATTGTAGTATTTACCATCATCCCACTTCTTGCTAAAACTCCTACATTATCGACTGCTTTTAGGTACATCAAAAGTATAGGAATAATAGATATTCTAGATTATTTTGGCAAGCAAGACATGCCGTTAGCGACTTTAGCCGCGCCTGATTAAAAAGTATTATTGTGCCTTGAATCTAAAAGCGTATAAAAAACTCCTAATATATTTCCAATCTGAACTTTTTCAATGCCACTTCGACACTTTTCTCAACTCAACTTGTTTAGAATATTGAATCCAGCTATGATTAAGAATCTTTATCATGCAGGGTAATTCATATTCAATGAAAAGTGATGAACTTGTCAAGATAGTTGTTGATACCTTAAATAAACACAAAGGGCTGCAAATCAGCGATCTTGATGTTACAGCCCTAACCGATCTAGTTGATCATGTTATTATTTGTAGTGCTATATCAAAACGCCATGCCAGTGCATTAGCTGATAAGGCTATTCGACGAGCGAAAGAAAGTGGAGTACGGCCTCTAGGAGTGGAGGGCGATACTGAGGCAGAATGGATTCTTATCGATCTATATGATGTAATTGTCCACATCATGCTTCCTGAAGTTCGCAATTTTTATAGCCTTGAAAAGTTGTGGGATGTGGCCAAAAGCGCCTGTCGACATAACAAAGATTAATCTTATCGTCATTGGGCTAATAAAGATACTTATCCTTCCACCCCACATTTTATGTTAAACCTTATTGAAATTCCTGTATTAAGATAAGATGGGCTAATAAAATTCTGATCTAAAAAGCCAGTGCTTTGAGACAGTTAAACTTCTTCTTGAATTGAATTTATTTTTTTCTTAAAGATAGTTATATTATCGTCCTTAATAGAAGAATTTATTAGCGGAAGTCGAAGAATGTGAACCCATGTATTTTGAAAAGCCAATTGAATTTGGTCCATAATGACAACATCAATTCCATGAGAAAATTACGACTGGCCATTAAAAATATTCAATTTGAAACAGAATTATTCAAAATTCGTAATTTGTATCGTGTTCCTCTTTATTCCTTTGTTTATCTTTGCGCTTATAGGAAAGTTAATTTATTTGCAAATTAAAAATCGTCGCTTTTATTCTGCGTTATCTCAACAAAATTTATTAAATGTTATTCCCATACAACCTAATCGAGGTTTAATCTTTGATCGAAATGGAGTGCTTTTGGCAAAAGACATCCCAACTTATACATTAGCCATTATCTATGATAATGGCTAAAGACTTAAGTGAAACAATAAAACAATAACATCATATTTTGTATCAATACCGTCCTTATCAACTGGTCTCCATAAAATATAAATTAACTAACGAAGAAGTTGCTCGATTTTATGTCAATAGTTATCATCTTCCTAATGTGCTCTTGAAATACAAACGATGCATTATTATCCAATCGCTGATATTACTAGCAGTTTTTTGGGTTACGTGGGACGAATCAGTCACCGTGAATTACAGAAAGTGGATTCGGGTAATTATACTGCTAGTGATGTGATCGGGAAAACTGGTATTGAAAAATACTATATGGGAAAATGGGCGCTGAAGAAGCTGAAATTAATGATAATAGGCAGAGGCGTGCGTATTCTAAAGGAAATTCCTCCTATACCCAGCAATAATATTTATTTAACTATTAACAGTAAACTGCAATCTGAAGCAAAAAGGATTTTGGGTGATGAAAGCGGGTGCTATCGTTATTATACAATCTAATACAGGGCAGATTTAGCCCTCGTCACGAATCCAAGTTTTAATTCCAATCCTTTTTTGTATCGGGACTAAACCAGAAAGAATATCAAAAACTGCTAAATTTACTACCCAATTATCCACTTTACAATCGAGCAACCCGCGGACAATTTGCCTCTGGCTCTATCATGAAATCTTTTTTAGTGTTAATTGGTTTAGATGAAGGATCATAACCTTACAATATCAAATTTATTGATCCCGGTTGGTTTCAATTACCAAACACGCATCATATTTATCACGATTGGCGCGTAGGTGGGCACGGATGGGTTAATATAAAAAGGTCATTGCGCGGTTCCTGTGTGTTTACTTTATAATCTAGCAGTAACTTTAGGTATTAATCGTATAGACGCTATATTGCATCGACTTGGTTTTGGTTACTTAACACAGGTATCGATTTACCCGAAGAGGCTACTGGACTTGTACTCTCTCCCCAAGTTGGAAAATGAGAACAAAAAGACATCCAATGGTATACAGGAGATACTATAGAAACTGCTATCGGACTTTGCAATTAGCTCAATCCGTTGGTATTCTGGACTATTAAAAACTATCTTGGTAATGAAGACAAAATTCGAACCATGCCTAAACGATTATGTAATAACCATCTTTTTATCGATTTTACTCCTATAAAACACTCGAAAATTGCTATCGCGGTAGTTGTCGAGCATAGTGCCTCAGCTGATAAAATGACAAGTAAAATTATGGATTATTATTTCAAATATTCGATAACGAATGATAAAAAACTCTTTTCTATTTAGTAAATCAAACTATAAAATGTGGTTTAAACGACGAATTACTCATCTGTGTTGGCAGCCATTACATATTGACCCTTAGGCTGTGGGTTTGGGTTTTTATTCTTGCTGTGTTTGGTTTTTTTATTTTGTTCAGTGCTAGCAACCAAAATTTAAGCGTTATGATTAAACAATTATTATGGCTATTGATCGGTTTTATGGTAATGTTCATTTTTGCTCATATTCCTCAAAAATCTTATTACCAATGGACACCTTAGATATTCAGTTTTGGATTATTTTTATTAATTACCGTATTAATTTTTGGAAATATTGGTAAAGGGGTACGACGTTGGTTTGATTTTAGATTTTTTCATTTACAGCCTTCTGAAATTATGAAACTTGCCACACTCATGATGCTTGCTTATTATTTTAGTAATAAAGAATTACCTCCCCAAATAAAATCATTATTTTTTTCTCTGATTCTTTTAATATTCCCTGCCATTTTAACTGCGAAACAACCCGATTTAGGAACTGCTATAATCATAGGAATTTCAGGCTTATACGTTTTATTATTATCAGGAATAAGTTGGAAATTAGTTTTAGCTTCTTTTCCTTAAGTGCATTGAGTACTCCTATTCTCTGGCATTGTATGCATGCTTACCAAAAAGAGCGGATATTAACCTTTTCAATTCAGAAAAAGATCCTCTTGGGTTGGTTATCATATTATTCAGTCAAAAATTACTCTTGGTTCCGGAGGTTTATTTGGAAAAGGATGGTTACATGGAACTCAATCACATCTTCAATTTTTGCCAGTCCATGTAACCGATTTTATTTTTGCAGTGAGTGGTGAAGAGTTCGGCTTTATTGGTTGCCTTATTTTACTCATCATTTTTTAGTTATTTTGTCCGATGTTTATATATAAGTAATAAAGCTCAGAATACCTATAGTCGCTTATTAGCGGAAGTTTAAGTTTAACATTTATTTTATCAGCATTAGTTAATATAGGAATGGCGTGGGTATTGTACCTGTTGTTGGTGTGCCTTTACCACTTATTAGTTACGGAGGTAGCTCTATTATTACGATCATGGCTGGACTTGGTATTATTATGTCAAATGTACACGCACAGAAAATTATGGTCTAGTTAATCTAAGAAAATCTACATTTTATCAAGAGATTTCAGGCAAGTATATATGTGTATACCTTAATATTAATTGACAGCACGACAATCATTTCTAGATTCACTACTAAGACCTCATAACTGTCATAAAAAACTCATATGTTCATTAATTGTATGGTAAAACATCACCAATTTAAACATAAAAAATTTGTTAATATCTTTTCTTACACTAAATATAACCAAGAAGTTATTTATTAAGATTACTCATCCATACGAAGTGAAAATTTGGAGCGTTTATTGTAATTATTTTCTAACAAAAAGTGGCAAGATGGTGTCGATTATTAAAAAGCCTATTAAAAAGCTTTAGAATATGCTTATCGTATATATTGTTAATGTCGCTAATTTTGCATATCAATGAAGACAGAAGGGGTCAGCCCGTTTATGCACTTTTACTCATCAAAAGCTATTATCCCTCTCGCTAATCCGCAAGAAAATAAAGAAAATGAAAACTATTAAGTATTTAAAGAATAATGGAATTGTTTCTGCAATCCCTGTTTCCTGCTCTCAAAAAGAATTACTTTTACAGCTTTAAAAGAGGATAATAATTCTAAATATTATTGACTCGTTTTTCCAAATTTATAATCCATACGTAACTAATGAGTCAAGAAATTTACGAACGATATAATCAACAAGCTTATTGAGTACTTTATAAAAATATCAATGGGGAAGGCACCTTACAAAGAAATGGGAGAAGAATTTGAAAATTATGAAAGAAGTTTTTTCAGAAAGATTCTAATTATAAAAAGCAGATCCTATCCTATGTAATTTTTAATGACTATCTATAATAATTCTTGAATAATGATTAATCACTTAGGGAGGATTATCTTGGTTACCTTTTACATTTATACCCAATAGCTGCTAAGCGTTTCGTAAGCGAAGGGTGAGTGGAAAAAAGATCGCTTAATAAATTTCCGAGTTCGATACCCGATTTGACTGGATCATAAATATAAGCCGCTTGGCGAACACTCTCGTGAGAAGTGCTCATATATTGGGCTTTATATTCTTCCCTATTTTGCACATGATCATCTTGAATTTTTAATAACGCTCGTACCAAAGGTTCATTATTACACATTAATTCTACAGAACCTGCATCAGCCATATATTCTCGAGTTCGACTTAAATAAAGCATTAAAAGTACTGTAACTAAAGGTAATAAATAGCGCAATATTAATATAAAAATAAATAACTGATTTCGAGCTCCACGTTCTCGGGAATGCCCGCCAAAAATAGAGCTAAAAAAGAGAATATCAAAAAAAATCAAAAGAATATTGGCGAGTACAGAAGTTATCAAAGTCAGGCGTATATCTATATGGCGAATATGACTGATTTCATGCGCCATAACAGCTTTTAATTCACTGTAATTCAATTTCATTAAAATACCATTAGTAACAGCAACCATTGCTGATTTTTCACTAAAACCACTAGTAAATGCATTCATATAATCAGCATCTATTATATAAACTTTGGGCATGAACTTAAGCGCCGCAGCAACCTTTAATTCTTCTACAATATTATAAAGCATTTTTTCTCGAAAAGTTTTAGCGGTTCTGGAAGTAATTTCCCAATAATCGGTACCAAGAAGCATCAATCTATGATGAAAAACGAATGTCACGTACAAAGAAAATATCACGATTAATCCTGTAATAAATGTAGCAGTTGGGAATATCTTTAATGTAACTAACGCCATAAAGAGTTGGAAAACTGTAGTTCTAGGATAACGACCTGTGTAAATGTAAAAGTCAATAAGAAGACCTATCACTAAATAAATCAATACAAAAGTGATAATAACTAAAGCAGTTTTCCGACGATTGTGTCGTAAGGACTCTTGACAATCGATGATAGTTGATTCAAAACTGTTAATAAAACCCATACAGAGACTTTAAATAATTGCACTTTATAATGCTCGTGATAACTTCCCTGTCTTTGAGCTTTTCAGGTAACAATTTAGTTATCTGATAAGAAAAACTAAAAACCCAATTTATTAAAAATGCCGTAAAAGAATACGGAAACATGATACTCCTGTAAAAATTTTTTATAGGAATGCTATTCATAAAAGCATTTTTTATCTATATGAAATCAAAAAGGTATTTGATTCTTTTATTTTGGCTCTCTAACTAATTCTGATTTTATATATTAAAACTATTTACATAATTTAACAATAAAAAACAAAATTAGGATTTTATTATTTATAACAATATTTAGTTTAAAAAGTCATCGAAAATATGACTTTCTCTATTTTTCCTTTCTCCCTTCTAAAGTAGGGGACGATAATAATTTTTGGTAATTATCTTTTCAGTAATTCTAAAAAAGCCTTTTCATCAATGATAGGAATGTCTAATTTTTTTGCCTTTTCGTATTTACTACCAGGATTTTCCCCAGTTACCAAATAATCAGTATTTTTTGATATATTACTGCTGATCTTACCTGGGAGATGTTCAATTTTTTCTTTTATTTCACCCTTCGTTAAAGTTTTAAAGCTGCCAGTTAATACAAAATTTTTGCCTTTGCCAGCGATTCCTGATTTCAAAGTTATTTTTTCTTTTGGCCAGTGAATGCCGAGTCGGATTAATTTATCAATTAATCCGACATTATACTTTTGTTTGAAGAAGCCTCTAATATTTTCAACCGCAAATGGGCCAATATCTTTAATATTCAGTAATTGTTCACTAGAGGCTTTCATTAAAACTTTAAGTTCATGAAAATTCCGAGATAAAGTTCGTGCTGTTACTTCACCAACCCCTCGAATTCCTAGCGCATATAAAAATCGCGGAAAAGTAGTCTTTTTACTTTTTTCAATAGCTGTTAATAAATTTTCGGCTGATTTCTTACCCATTCTAGGTAAAGCTAATAGAGAACCTTTATCAAGCTCATAAATGCCTGCTATATCTTTAATTAATTTCTTCTTAATAAACTGGACTATCCATTTATCACCTAACCCCTCAATATCCATTGCTTGACGTGAAACGAAATGTTTAATTGTTTCTCGTAATTG
Source organism: Coxiella endosymbiont of Dermacentor marginatus (assembly GCF_907164955.1). Taxonomy (GTDB): domain Bacteria; phylum Pseudomonadota; class Gammaproteobacteria; order Coxiellales; family Coxiellaceae; genus Coxiella. The sequence continues at coordinate 859,994 of NZ_OU015521.1, forward strand.
AGCATGACAGTACAAACCACCCATACACCGAGCTACAGCTGCATCTTCTGATTTCATTACTTTTGCTTGACATATGGGGCAGTAAGTTGGTATAGATACTACTTTAGCATTTTTTGTCCGTTTTGCTAACAGAGGCGAAACGATCTCCGGAATCACATCACCTGCACGACGTATGATAACCATATCACCTATACGGATATCTTTTCTGTAAAGCTCGTCAAAATTATGTAAAGTAGCCTTGCTAATTGTGACTCCTCCAACGGAAACGGGTTTTAATTGTGCTACAGGCGTCAAAATACCTGTTCGCCCTACGTAAAATTCAATGTTTTTTACAACTGTCGTTTTTTCCTGAGCTGGGAACTTATAGGCAATTGCCCATCGGGGCGCGCGTGCAAAAAAACCTAATCTTTCCTGTAAAGAAAGAGAATTGATTTTCACAACCACACCATCAATATCGGAAGACATTATTTCCCGAATTTTTTGTAAATATCCATAATAACTAACGCAACTTTCGATATTTTTTACCACAATCGTTTCAGAAATAATTGGGATCCCCCATTTTTTAAATTGTATAAGGATATCACTATGTTTCTGAGGAAAATCACCACCTCGGACTAGTCCTGAGAGATAACCATAAAATACTAAAGGTCGTTTCGCGGTAATTCGTGGATCTAATTGGCGCAAGCTCCCAGAAGCAGCATTGCGCGGATTCGCAAATACTTTTTCTCCTCGTTTTTTCGCCTCGCGATTAAATTTTTCAAACCCTTTGCGCGACATTAACACTTCTCCTCGTACCTCAATAAGTTGAGGAAAATCTTGACCTCGTAATCGCAAAGGAATTGTTGAAATAGTTCGAGCATTTTGAGTAACATCTTCTCCTGAAAAGCCATCACCTCGTGTAGCAGCACGAATCAATTCGCCATTTTCGTAAAGCAAACTCAGCGCTACACCGTCCATTTTAGGCTCGCAAGCATATTCAATGGGTCCATTCAATTTTAATCGCTTTCGAATCTTCTTATCAAATGCCAATAGCCCAACTTCATCAAATACGTTATCCAGAGATAACATAGGAATGTCATGGAAAACAGTTTTAAATGTTTTCAATGGTTCAGCACCTACTCGTTGAGTAGGAGAAGTTGGTACAATTAACTCAAAATATTTTCCTTCTAATTGTTTTAATTTGTAAAAAAGCTTATCATAAACAGTATCGGAAATGACAGGATCCGATAAAACGTAGTACCGATAATTGTGCTCGTTAATCTCTTCACGCAATTTTTTAACCTGCTTGTGAATTTTTTCAGGGATTACCACTTTTCTTACCTAAACGTTTTCCGGTGTTTTCTCTTTAAAAAATTATATTCAAATGATGAATCTGAGTCTAAATGTAGACACTCTTTGTCCATATTTAAAGTCTTTCCTGCCTTCTTCTTCATCCCATATTTACTTTACCTTCCCAAATATTCATTTAACTTACTGTGTTGCTTCTAGCGTAACATCAAAATCCACTATATGCAGTTCGACAGTACACATTTTAATAGAAGAAATGCAATCAAACTAGGATAAGAAAGTCTGCTTATTTTAGACAATCTAAATTTCTCTGCTTTGTTTAGGCACCATCACATAAAAAATCATAATACCGAAAAAATCATTGAACCTAGTCCAATTTTTCTAAGATTTTATTCAATGTTTTTCAGAAAAAAAGACTAAAAACATAATTTTGTATTAATTTTGGCTCGCTGATTTGAAAGTCTCTAGAAACTCCTAGTTCTTTTTTTAAGAATAACCACAACGGCAAGTCAGCATTAATACTCTTTAAATCCACAGTGCCTAAAATTTTCCTTATCAAAGAAGAGAAATACTGCAATTAAAATTCAATCATACAAAATACACCTCCCTTATGACAGCAGAGTGAATCTATCGAGATATCCTTCTAGAAAGATTATCCTTAAATTTCAGGAGCCGCGCAATTTAATACCTGTCAAAAATCGCCATCTCTATGGTTACTTTGTTATATCTAATTATTAAAAATTGAATCTCTTCTAACATTTCCTTAACAATCAATTAAAAAAAGTATCCAACATCAACACTATCATAATAGTGCATCTACCTCATCTGCAATGCAAAAGAATGCTGGTTTTCGAACTAAATAAAATATCACTAAAGGCTGTTAAAGCTTTTTGACTCCTTTAATAAAATTATCGATCATTTCTAAAGTTGCGCCCAAGCTACCGAAAATGCGTGGAAACAATGATTGAAATTGTTAATTGAACTTGGTTATAAGTTTCTTGAAACTTAACAAACATTTCACAATCGATTTTACGAATGACGTTCTTTAAAAACGTTTAAAGCTTCTTTTAACTTCGCATGTTATTTATCCAGATAGCTTCTTCTCGTTAATATTTACATATCCTTTTATGCCTTTGTTTTAATTAAGATTGATTAATCTTTATTATTTGCTAAATGCAAGTTCAAATCTTTCAAATTCTTTACGTTTTTATAAGCCTCTTCTTAGCATTACAGTCAATGTTTTATGCTTGTTAAATGATTACATTTCTGCACGTTTCCTCACGTCAAGTAACTAATTGTTGTTTAAAATCATTTAATAGATGGATTTTAGTTTTGATAACTTCTGAATATAAACTCACGCGTTTAGAGTACTTGATGTGGTTTTTATTGTCATCGTTTTTGAATTTAATACTTGAAATAACTCACGATGCACTTTTTTGCTGAGTTAATTTTTGTTTGCCTTCCTATTGTTTTAATCGCTATTCCAAAATCAAAAATCTGTTTTGTGTGTCCTACATTTTAGCAATATGGATTCAATTCGATTCCAATATATCACTTGAATGATTATCATGGATTCATTATTTTATAATGAAAGGCCTTAACTATTTAAGCTTTCTTTAAAGAATTAGTAATATAGATCTTAATCAGCCAATTCTGAAAAGACCAAACACCGCTTATTTAACTGGAAAGTCTTGAAGCTTTATTTCATTCCTACTAAGAAACTTCCGAAGATATTGCACTTCGATTATGAAAATAAGATGATCAGAGAGTTTGAAAATAGGGTAAATAAAAATTTTCAATAAATCCAAAAAATAGTAAAAAAATATCTATCCAACACATTTTATGGTAATCCCCCCCCTAAGCATTTACTGTCAAATTTTGATCTAATCGTAGGTTTTCTTTTAAATTTTGACAAGAAATCCACTCATTGATATATTCATTAGTGCGCTCATAGGCTAATAATAAAAATCAGGCAAGAGAAAAAAGCGCAAAGGCCATAGGAATCATAACCTTTGCGAACAATCTTAATTTGGGTGTCTTGAGTATTCGCTAATTTTAGTAACTAATTCTGACAAAATTCATCAGTTATTTTTACTTTTTACCTATTTTTAATTGCTGTCGGTCATTTTCTGTTAGTTTTTTCAGAAGAGGAACTAAAGTAAACATAGCAAGCGAAATAACGATCGTGGTTAAACCAATTTTCATGAATAAGTGGTTATAAATAGGTAATGACAAAGAAGGATCTGAAGAAATATTAGTAGGAATACTAGCAATGCTAGCCACTTTACCTGCAATGATACTCGCAACCGAAGCGCAAAGGAACCAAAGTCCCATAGTAAACCCCATAAATCGTTGTGGAACGTAACGAGCAGCTAAAGACAAACCAAGAGCACTCACTAAAAGCTCTCCTGTACTTTGTATCCAATAAGAAAGAACTAACCACATACCTGAAATTACTCCATGATGATTAAAAAGAGAGCCCAATGGTAGAGATAAAAACGCTAGTCCTGCTAGTAGCGTTCCTAACGAAAATTTAGTTGGCAATGATAAATCCCGATTATGTTTATGCCATCGCTGATAAAAACAAGCCATTACCGGACTCATTATCATTACCCAAAGTGAATTAAGCATTTGAAATTGGGCCGGTTGAATAGGAATACCAATTATCGAATGATGAACATTACGCAAAGCAAACAACGATAACGATGTCGGCATTTGGAAATACAGTACGAAAAAAACAACGGCTTGAGCAAATAAAATTACAAACAAAAACATCCCCTTTCGTTCTTCTGGTGCTGCTTTAGAAATCAAAATTAAATAAATAAAGAGCAAAATAATAGTCCCACCAGAAAGAAGCCAAGAAACCACTTGATAATGATTTAATAAAAAATTACTACTGACAATTAATGTTATAGTTCCTAACAAAACATAACTAAAATAATCCCAACGGAGAGGCTCTCGATCTGGTTTAGACCCGATGTCAAATATGATCTTCCGCATAAGGAGAAAGTTTAAAATAGCAAGGATCATTCCGATACAACAAACAGAAAAAGCCACATGCCAGCCAAAAAATTTATTTAAAATAGGCGTAAGGTTCATTGAAATGGCTGCACCGATATTAATGGCCATATAATATAAGGTAAAGCCACTATCTAAATTATGAGGTGTCTCTTCGTAAACTTTTGAAAGCAAGCTCGAAGGATTAGCTTTGAATAACCCAACACCAACTGCAATGAAAGCCAAGGGGAGCGCGAGATGTTTGCTGGAAATTTCTGGTAAGGCTAATAATAAATAGCCTAATGCTAAAATTACTGCGCCTAATAGGATTGCTCGCTTGGTTCCCAACACTTTATCACCGATGTATCCACCTAAACAAGGAAGTAAAAAAACTAAGGCACTAAAAGCCGCAAATAGGAAATCAGCATGACTATCTTGATAACCTAGTCGTTGTACCATATATAAAACAAGCAGCGCCTGTACACCATAGAATCCAAATCGTTCCCAGATTTCGATAAAAAAGATAAGATAAAAAGGTTTTGGTTGAGCAGTTAAGGATCTAACTGACATGAATACTCCTCAATGATAGTGGGTCATAATTTTGCCACTATATACGGATTTTCCCAAAAATCCAATTTTCATAAAAATACATTATGAAAATGCACTATTGTTCACATAAAAGATTACTATGCAGCTGCAATTTTACGACTCTGCAAACAATCCTACCTATCAGTAAAAAAGAGAGTAGAATCCCGATCTTAAAATCTATATATAAAAGCGTTGGTTTCGCGTCATAGCTACTAATCAAATGTCTATTGGTTTCATTAGATAAAAGCCCTTTTACAAAAAGGACATTAAAAAATACAAATTTTTTTATTTAAGAATAAAAGTATCTTTTTAACTTAATTTCAACAAATGCTATTCAGAAAATAGACAGCAAAATTGGAGAAAACAGTACAGTTGGAGAAATATGTTAATCAAAATGATCTTACAGAGCTTATTCATAAATAAGCGGATATTGTAAAGAGCTAGGCAGTCATATTAAAGATCTCTTACAGGAATGACAATAAAATATTCAGAGGACTCATTCATAATGAAATTGATTTCATAAAAAGTGATCATAAAATTATTTTTCGATAAGTTACTCGTAAATTTATTTTTATTTGTTAAAAACTATGCAAAAAAAAGATATCTCTATAGTTTTCGGAAATAATTCAGATTGCTTTGATATTTCCTGTAAAATAAAAATAGAAGTCGAATTTATGATTTAAAAAACCAATGAGATCATTCATTGTCATCGGAACTTTTAGAAAAAAGGGAATATCATATCGAGAGTTAAACCAGTAAATTGGATACATTCAGTACTAGATAACGAAAAAGTCCCTCACCTTTTTGATCTTTTTGAATAAAAGGTGACTGTCATCCAATTCTAGAACTAGTAATAAGTTGTAATAAGTTCATGAAAAACTGGGTTACTTTACAAATTATCTGCAACACCATAATTTCTCTGAGAATAAAATAGAAACTTCGTTCCATATATGATTATTTTTACTAGAATCATTCTCAAAAGTCTCTAAGTTTTTTCTACTACTTTGGTTACCTCTAAGCCTCAAGGATGAAAACTCTTCTTGTGCGTTAAATTAAAGGACATTACACGAGTTTTATCGTTTCATATTATTCCTCTCGGTTGAACTTTCTTCTCTAGACTGTTCAGACAATATTAACTACTTTACATGATATTTGATTATAATTACGCTCCTCTTTTGCTGGAAAATCTTTTCATTATGGAAATTTTGTGCTGTTCTGATCCAAATTCCACTTTGGTCACTCACAATTCCGAAAACTTACTTGAGAGGATGATACTAAAAATGATTATCATAAAGTCTAAAATAACTATGGCTAAATTCATAAGAAGTCTATTGTTCCCAAAAAAAAGACGAATAAAAAAATTAAAATGAATAACAATCTAAAATCCGAATCGCAATATAACTACTTATTCAAAAAGAATAATAAAAATGCCTTTAAGGGAACTCTAACTAATAAATCCATTTTAAATCCCAAACAAGATAAATTACCTGAATCGAAAATGAGATAAAAGGCGCTAAGAAGTTAAAAAAGAAAAAATAAGGAAACTCTCCAAAACTAAGGGAACATTTTTATCCCGCTTTAGTCTCTTAGGATGATCAACAAACCTAATTTTGATAGATAAAAGTTTTCTCTTAAAGATTTCTCTTTATAAGAGAAAAGTATAAAATAACGAAGCTAAAATTTAACGAAAGCACTTTTTAATAGTTTCATAATTCGCTGACCCTGCCAATCTAACAATTCTGATTTCAAGAATTAAAAAATAATTCTTCGCTTTATCTGCTCCTATTGATTTATTTCGAAACTATTGGCGCTGAGTTTTTGCACGGAGAAAAATTACAATAACGAGCACTGTTCCAAAAGAAATTGAAAGCCTCCTAAAAGAAATTTCTTGATATAACACAAATGGAAGTTATGGTTCAACGTTGCAACAGAGTGTTAGTTATAAGTTAAAAAAGGGGTAATTGAATCAGTAATTTTTTGTAAAATTTTTCTGGGATTCAAGGATTGGGTGATAGGTCGGCCAATAACTAAATAATTGCTACCTGCTTTAATAGCAGCTTCTGGAGTCATTATGCGTTTTTGATCACTTTTTTTTTCATGCGATAATCGAATACCTGGTGTCACTAATAAGAATTCCCTACCCTGTTGTTTTCGTAAAAAAGCTGCTTCATTCGCTGAACATACCACTCCATCAAGACCAGACTCTTTAGCAAGCATTGCCATGCGAGCCACCAAAGCAGAAACATCATTGTTAATTCCCAACGTTTTTAAATCTTGGGCATCTAAACTGGTTAAAATAGTAACACCAATTAAAAGAGTCTTCGTTCCCGTCATGTTTTTTAGTGTATTAGCCACCATTTCTAACATGGTACGTCCCCCAAAGATATGAACATTAATCATCCAAACACCTAAAAGAGCAGCAGCACGACAAGCACCAGTAACAATTTTCGGAATATCATAAAATTTTAAGTCTAAAAAAATTTGATAGTTCTTTTTTAGTAACTCCTCAATAAGAGAAGGTCCATATCGTGTAAATAAAATATTACCAATTTTAAGATGACATAATTTAGGATCCAACTGGCATATCTGTGTATAGGCTTCTTCACGAGTTTTAGCATCAATAGCTACAATAATTTTGGGTTCTTTCTTTATCATTGCTCTTTTCAATCCTTTTTGTCTTCTTAGTGTTTTAAATAATCTGCAACAGCTAATACTAGCGAAATTCTATGATATTTTACTGAACACTCTTTTAAAAAATAATCAACTTCTCTTCTTGATTTATAGGTAGCATTCTGTGAGTACTTCAACCAATTCGAAAATATAATCCGGGTCTTGTTTAATAACTCGAACAACCAACAGCTTGTTTACGAAGGGCCTGAAGTAAATTGGCACGAATCAACATTGTGGATCTATAAATTGTGCTCTTTTCAAGTAATGTTCAGTTGGTATTTATACCTTCCTGTTCAATTTATTTTATTTTATATTTCAGTCGCCAGACGGTTTTTTTATTTTTAATCCAAGAAGGTAAAAAAGCGATAATTCCTAATGCTACACCGATTAAGAGTACTAATAAGATTAACAGTGGCAAATAAATTGATTTTGTGTCCAGGTAATAGTTAAGAACTATTTTTTGCGGGTTAAGAACAGTAAAGGTAATTCCTAACAAAATAATTAATACCCAGAAAAGATAAAAAATATAGCGCATAAGACATTACTCTTCATTCGGTTACTCGAGAAAACTTGGTCATTTAGAAAAGTATAGAAGATAAATGGAGAAAATTCTGCACCCACTCTCTCTTTACTAGGTGAGGAAATCCAGATAATATATTGAAAGATTTACAGAATTTACAAGACTTATCTTATTCTTCTTGCTTATTCTGCATTTGTTCTTTCAGGAGGTCACCCAAAGTGGTTTTAGTTGGTACATCAGATACCATCCGACTCCCCTTATCTGCACGCCCTTCTACAGCTTTGTGAGATACTTGAATGAGACGGTTTTTACGATCCACATTGATAATTTTAACTGCGATCTCATCACCCACATTAAACTCTTCAGTCAAGTCTTTTATACGATCATAGGTATAGTCTGATAAACGCATCTGACCAAACACCTGATCAGCCAATTCTAAAGTAGCTTGTTTATTTTCTACTTCTTTCACTTTAGCTCGGATGATTTTATCCTTATCATGTTTTTCAAGGAATTCCTCTACAGGATCCTCTTCAAGTTGTTTTATACCGAGAGAAACTCGCTCACGCTCCGGATCAATCGACAAAATAACGGTTTCTACCTCGTCACCTTTCTTGTAACGACGAATAGCTTCCTCACCGATTTCTGACCAGGAAATGTCGGATACATGCACAAGACCGTCGATATCACCTTCTAACCCGATAAACATACCGAAATCTGTAATGGATCTAATTTTGCTTATAATTTTTTCGTCTTTTTGGTGTTTTCCAGCGAATTCTTGCCATGGATTAGGCTTGCATTGCTTAATGCCCAATGAAATACGACGACGCTCTTCATCGATTTCAAGCACCATAACCTCAACTTCCTCTCCGATCTGAACTACTCTACTGGGATGAATATTTTTATTAGTCCAATCCAATTCAGAAGTATGAACTAAGCCTTCTACACCCCCCCCTAGTTGAACAAAACATCCATAATCAGTGATGTTGGTCACTCTACCAAATACTCGAGAATTAACAGAGTAACGTCGTTCAATATTTAACCAAGGATCATCAGCTAATTGTTTCATGCCTAACGATACGCGATTTTTATCGCGGTCGAATTTAAGGACTTTAACATGAACCTCATCACCTATATTGAGTAACTCACTCGGATGTTTGACGCGTTTCCAAGCCATATCAGTGATGTGTAACAAACCATCAACACCCCCTAAGTCAACAAAAGCACCGTAGTCCGTAATATTCTTAACGATTCCCTTAATTTCTTGACCTTCCTGAAGTTTTTCTAACCGGGCTTGTCGCTCAGCACTGGATTCAGCTTCCATTACAGCACGTCGAGAAACAACGATATTATTTCGATGACAATCCATCTTAATAATTTTAAAATCATGGTCAGTATTTTTAAGAGAGTCAGGATCTCGAATGGGTCTAACGTCTACTAAAGACCCAGGTAAAAAAGCGCGAATTGAATTGATTTCTACAGTAAATCCACCTTTAACCCGTTCCACAATTTTTCCTTTAACTAACTCTCCAGTTTTATAAGATTTTTCGAGTTGACCCCAAGCTTTTTGACGACGTGCTTTTTCACGCGACAGGCGTGTTTCACCAAAACCATTATCAGGAGTATCAACTACTACATCTACTTTATCACCTACATGAATTTCTTCATGATAGAATTCAGAAACAGGTATGACACCTTCAGATTTAAGACCGGCATTAACAATAACCCATTCCGGTCCTACTTTAACAATAACAGCCTTAACTAAGGCGCCAGGCCGTAAATGAGTTTCTGTTAAACTTTTTTTAAATAAATCAGCAAAATTTTCGCTCATGCACTTACATATTATTTTTAATCATACCAATAATAGTATGAAGTTATTATTAAATCTTATTTAGGTAAAATCTCCCTCTTCCCTCCTCTCCTAATTTTTAACCCAAACTCCTGCTCCTTATATAGTTCATGACTATTAAAAAAACTTCCTCGATACTTAATTTAGTTGTATCAATAAGTAAAGCATCCATTGCTGGTTTGGTAGGAGAGATTTTTCTATTAACGTCACGGCAATCACGCTCTTCCAAATCCTCCTGGATGTCACGCAGGCTAACATTAATCCTTTGTTCTTGCAACTGTCTATAACGTCGATAGGCACGCTCTTTCGGGTCGGCATCGAAATAGAATTTAAGAGTGGCATAAGGAAACACAATAGTCCCCATATCACGACCGTCGGCCACTAACCCAGGCCATCGAAGAAAATCACGTTGATATTGAAAGACGGCTTGTCGAACCACTGAAAGGGTCGAACTCTTAGAAGCTAGAGAGCCACATTCTTCAGTTCGGATAGCTTCTGTGATATCATGATTATCACAGCTCACTTTAAGTTTTTTAACCATAGGTTGACTTTCGATTACTATTTGGAGTTGTTTTAGAAGGCAACTTATATCTTTATGCTTTTCTAGAGGAACCCTATAGTAAGATAACGCCCAAGCTATCGCACGATAGATAATTCCACTGTCTAAAATATGCCAATGCAAAGCTTGTGCAACTCTGAGAGCAATAGTTCCCTTTCCGGAACCAGACGTTCCATCAATGGTAATAACCGTTGGTTGTTCTTCTAAGTTATTCATAAATTCAGTTCCTTCTTTAACTCAGTTCCTTCCTTATGGAGAAGTTATAGAGAGGAGTTAAAGATTTCTGCTTCCAGAAAGAACTTTTAACTCTATTCCTATTTCATTTACTAACTCGGCAAAATTAGGAAAAGAAGTTTTAACATTCTCACAATCGCAAATACGCACAGCAGACTTTGCTATAATGCCTGCAATCGCAAATGCCATAGCAATTCGATGATCGTGATAACTGAGAATTGTTCCACCTTGAAATGCTCCTCCTTGAACAATAATACCATCTGGAAGTGATTTTACTTTAACTCCTAATTTTTGTAGTCCCTCTGCCATGGCAGCAATACGGTCAGTTTCTTTTACTCGTAGTTCCTTTGCGCCTCGCAATACAGTTTTTCCTCGTGCAGCAACGGCAGCAATTAATAAGATAGGAAATTCATCAATAGCCAATGGTATTTGTTCTTGAGGAATTTCAATACCTGTAAGTTGGGCATGGCGTACGAAAATATTACCTACAGGTTCCCCATTTTTTTCCTGATGGTTTATAATCTTAATATCTGCACCCATCATTTTTAATAAATTTATAATGCCAAGACGGGTAGGATTAATACCGATCTGGCGCAAATAAATAGTAGAACCCGGTGTGATAGTTGCCGCCACAATAAAAAAAGCAGCCGATGAAATGTCACCAGGTATGGAAATATCTCTTGCTTTAAGCATACCACCACCGGAAACACAAGTATGAAGATTTTCAACTCGCACAGGATAATTGAAATGCTTTAACAGTCGCTCAGTATGATCTCGTGAAGGTGCTGATTCTATAATACAAGTTTCCCCCCGCGCATATAATCCCGCTAATAACAAGCAAGATTTCACTTGAGCACTTGCTATAGGTAAACGATAATGAATTCCTTTTAAATTAGGATTTCCGCTAATTTTAAGAGGAGGTGAGTTTTCGGCCGAGTTAATTTTTGCACCCATTTGCAACAAAGGATCAATAATGCGTTTCATAGGGCGACGTCTTAAAGATTGATCACCCGTGAGATTAGTATCGAACGATTGTCCTGCCAATAAGCCTGTTAATAATCGAATAGCTGTTCCCGAATTACCGCAGTCCACGCTATCAGATGGAACATTTAATCCATTTTTTCCTATTCCATTCACTAACAATATATTCTCATTCTCAATCACTTCGATAATAACACCCATTTTCTGAAAAGCGCTTACAGTAACAAGGTTATCAGCGCCCATTAAAAAACCATTCACTTGTGTGCGTCCTTCAGCAATAACGGCTAAAATCGTCACTCGATGAGAAATTGATTTATCACCAGGAATACTTATTTCACCATTTAAATTATTCGATGGAGTAATATAATAGTCCATCTTCTTTAGCCATGCTGTTTTTCAAACTGTTGCATAAAATCAATTAAGGCGTCGATGCCAGATTCTGGCATCGCATTATAAATGCTAGCCCGCATACCGCCTAAAAAACGATGACCTTTTAAATTAGCTAATCCATGTTCTACAGCTTTTTTCAAAAAAAGAGAACTAAGATTTTCGTCTACCAATGTAAAAATAATATTCATCCGCGAACGATAGTTAAGATCGATCGCATTATGATAAAAATTACTTTTATCAATAGCGTTGTAAAGTTTTTTTGCTTTACGTTTATTACGTTCAGCTAGAACAGAAACACCACCTTCTTTTTTCAACCATTTGAAAACCAAACCCGCAATGTACCAAGCAAATGTCGGCGGTGTGTTCCACAGTGAACTTTCTTGCGCATGTAAGCTATAATTCAAAAAACTGGGAATTTTTTGAAGAGGATTGCGATTTAATAAATCTTCGCGAATAATTACAATAGTTAATCCTGCCATGCCAATATTTTTTTGAGCACAAGCAAAAATTAATCCATATCGTGATACATCAAAAGGACGAGATAATAAATTTGATGACATATCACAGACTAAGGTTAAGCTCGTTTTAGGAATAAAAGAAAATTCCATTCCATTCACCGTCTCATTATCAACGTAATATAAATACGCCGCCTTCTTTGGAATATCCCAAGAAGTTTGATCAGGAATAGTGGTATAATGGAAATTCTTAGCACTGGCTGCTAAATGAAGATCACAATAGCGTTTTGCTTCTTCAATCGCTTGTTGGGACCAAACCCCAGAATCAACATAAACTGCTGTCTTGTACTTACCCACTAAATTCATTGGAACCATGGAAAACTGTAATCGAGCTCCACCTTGTAAAAATAAAATCCGATAATTGTTCGGAATAATTAATAGCTCTCTAAGGTTTTGTTCTGACTCTTCAATGACTTTTTTAAATTCTTTGCTACGGTGAGAAACTTCTGCTATCGACATTCCAACACCGTTCCAATCTAATAACTCATCACGTGCCACATGCAGGACTGTTTCTGGCAACATAGCTGGACCAGCAGAAAAATTGTAAACACGAAACATAAAAAATCCTTATTGTATAAATCCCTAAGATAAAGGGAACATCCATTCTCATTCCCAAGCACTTCCCACTTTACTTATCAAAGAAATGAGAGGAAAAAATGACTTCTCTTTTATCCTAAGCTCTCTCGCCGCTGCTTATAGGAGGAATTTAGGATGAAGGCTTAATCATTTCTTGTTCTTTTATTAACTTTCTGCAGGAATAACTTCCATTCCGACAAGTGATTCCTGCTGTGCCAACTGAATCAATCGAACTCCCTGAGTATTTCGCCTCATCCGTGAAATCTCATTCGCACGAATGCGGACTAAAGTACCTTTGTCGCTGATTAACAATACTTCATCATTATCAAATACTTGTTTGGAGGAAACTACATTTCCGTTACGTTGATTAATACGAATGGCGATAACACCTTGACCACTTCGACCTGTTGACCGGTAATTCTCTATATCCGTGCGTTGTCCATAGCCATGGACAGTCGCTGTTAAAATACATCCCCCTGATTTTATAATAATTAAAGAAATTACATTATGATTTCCTTTCAATTTAATCCCATGCACCCCGCGTGCTGAACGTCCCATTTCACGTATTTCATTCTCATGAAAACGAATAGCTTTCCCTACATTAGTCACAAGCATCACTTCTTTATTTCCATCCGTGATATCAACTCCTATTAATCGGTCTTTTTCTTTCAATACTAATGCAATTTTTCCATTTGTTCGAGGTTGAGAAAATTCAGCTAGTGTAACTTTTTTTACAAAACCCTGGGCTGTAACCATAAAAACAAAATAAGATCTATCATAATAACGTATAGGTAGTATAGCGGAAATATGTTCGTCCTTATCTAAAGGAAGTAAATTAACGACTGGACGTCCGTATGCAGTGCGACTACTCTGCGGAACTTGATAAACCTTAAGCCAGTATACCTTTCCATAGGTTGAAAAACATAGAATTGTATCGTGCGAATTTGCTACCAGAATGTTTTTAATAAAATCCTGTTCTTTTACTGCCGTAGCAAGCTTACCTCGCCCTCCCCGATGTTGAGCTTGATAATTACTTAACGATTGGGATTTAATATAGCCATCAAAAGATAATGTTACAACTAAATGCTCCTCAGGGATTAAATCCTCATTTGTCAGATCCGGCTTTATGTTGAGAATTTTAGTCCGGCGTGCATCCCCAAATTGGGTTTTAATCTCAATTAATTCATTCCTAATAACTTGATGTAATTTGTTAGAATCGGAAATAATCGAAAGCAATCCACCAATATGATCAACAATGGTGATATATTCTTCGTAAATTTTATTACTTTCAAGACTAGTTAATCGATACAAACGCAAATCCAAAATAGCTCGTGCTTGCACTGATGATAAATGGTAACCATCGACTTGCAATCCGCATCCCGGTTCTAAGTTTTTAGGATGAGTGTCATTGCTTCTTGCTTTTTGTAATAATTCCGTTACCTTTCCAACTTTCCATGCTTTTTCTGACAAATTTTCTTTAGCAATCGACGGAGTTCTCGCTTTTTTAATAAGAATAATTACCTCATCGATATTGGACAGTACAACTCCAAGTCCTTCCAAAACATGTGCTCTTTCACGAGCTTTACACAACTCAAAAAGAGTTCGTCGCGTTACAACTTCTCGACGATGTTGTAAAAAAGCGCTTAATAATTGCTTCAAATGTAATACACGTGGCTGGCCGTCGTCCAAAGCTACCATGTTAATCCCAAACACTGTTTGCAATTGGGTCTGGGCATATAAATTATTGAGTATAATCTCAGCATTATCACCTCGACTTGCTTCAATCACCATGCGCATACCACGTTTGTCGGATTCATCACGAAGCCCAGAAATCCCTTCAATTTTCTTTTCACGCACTAATTCACCAATCTTTTTCAATAAACGCGCTTTATTCACTTGATAAGGAAGCTCAGATATAACAATTTGTGAACGTCCGTTTTCTGTTACTTCAATATTAGCTTTTGCGCGTACACAAATACGCCCCCGGCCTGTTTTATAGGCTTGCATAATCTCACTTCTGTAATCATTGATGATTCCAGCAGTTGGAAAATCAGGGCCAGGTATATAGTGCATGAGTTCTTCCACAGTTAAATCTGAGTTATCAATTAATGCCAGAGTAGCATCAATAATTTCATTCAAGTTATGAGGAGGAATATTAGTCGCCATTCCTACTGCAATACCTGAAGAACCGTTGACTAATAAGTTGGGAATACGAGCAGGAAGTACCAGAGGTGCCATTTCAGTTTCATCATAATTGGGAATATAATCTACAGTTTCTTTATTAAGATCCGCCATTAAGGCATGGGCAAATCGCGACAAACGGACTTCTGTGTAACGCATAGCTGCAGGCGCATCACCATCGATAGAACCAAAATTGCCTTGACCGTCAACGAGCAAATAGCGGAGACTGAAAGGCTGTGCCATTCTTACAATTGTGTCATAAACAGCAACATCACCGTGAGGATGGTATTTACCAATTACATCTCCAACAATACGAGCAGATTTTTTATATGGTTTATTCCAATCATTCTCTAACTCAAGCATCGCATAGAGAACCCGACGATGCACCGGTTTTAATCCATCTCGCACATCCGGTAACGCTCGACCTACAATTACACTCATTGCGTAATCCAAATAGGACTGTTTTAATTCGTCTTCAATAGTGATTGGGATAATCTCGTGTGCGAATTCCACCATGATGCTTGTTCTGTTTTTCACTTAAAAAAAATTGGCTTACTCAGAGTGAGACATTATACCATACTTTAGATGGCTTGTTGAGTAGTTAGGTTTTCCGACTGTTAGTCAAAATTGCTAAAAAATTAATAACATTATCATTGCATTTTGTAATATTCTTAATTGTGTATAATATCCTTTTATAACACAATAAAAAGGTGCTTTGTGGAAGTTATTGATTTACTCATAAATGCGCGTTGGATTCTTCCAGTTGCACCGAAAAATCATATCTTCGAGCATTATGCATTAGCTGTCCGGGGTGGATATATTATTGACTTTCTACCACAGAAAAAAGTTAAAAAAAAATATTACGCGACCCGTTCTTTAAATTTAAAAGATCATGTGGTAATGCCAGGTTTAATTAATGCTCATACTCATACTCCGATGAATCTTTTCCGTGGATTAGCGGATGACCTGCGATTACTTGATTGGTTAAAAAAATACATTTGGCCAGCTGAAAAAGCTTTAATTAATGCTGAATCTGTCTGTACAGGAACTAAATTGGCTATTGCTGAAATGATACGTGGCGGGATAACCTGCTTTAATGATCATTATTTTTTTCATGATACAATTGCTCAAACAGCTAGTAAATCAGGAATTCGTGCTTGCGTTGGAATGCTTGTTATGAATGTTCCTACCAATTGGGCTAAAGACGAAGAAACTTATTTATCTCTCGCCAAAGAGACTCTAGCTAAAAATGAGAATCTGCCCCTTATTTCATGGGCTTTGGCACCTCATGCACCGTATACAGCCAGTGATAAGGCTTTGAAAGAAATTGTAAAGTTGTCAGAACAATACAATCTACCCATTCATATGCATATTCATGAAACAAAATATGAGATTGAACAAAGCCTATATAAATATGGAAAAAGACCACTTGCTCGTTTATATAAACTTGGTTTGTTATCTGAGCGCTTAATCGCTGTGCATATGACACAACTAACATCGGAAGAAATTGAACTGGTTCAAAAAACAAAAGCTAATGTGGTTCATTGTCCTGAATCCAATTTAAAGCTTGCTAGCGGCATCGCCCCTATCGCAAAGCTTCTCAGTGCAGGAATAAATGTAGCTATTGGCACGGATGGAGCAGCGAGTAATAACGATCTTGATTTATTCAGCGAAATGAGAACCGCTACTTTTATCGCCAAAGTGTTAGGTGAAGATCCCACTCATTTGCCTGCTGAAAAAGCTATTAAAATGGCAACGCTAAATGGTGCTAAGGCACTAGGATTAGAGAATAAAGTTGGTTCACTCGAAATCGGAAAACTAGCCGATATAATTGCCGTGGACTTAAGCTCTTATCTAACCCAACCTGTCTTTAATCCAATATCGCATCTAGTATACGCAATTAATCGACTCCAAGTGAGTGATATGTGGGTATCCGGTAAACAATTACTTAAAAAAGGTGAATTTACAAAATTAGATATTGATCGCATACTCAAAAATAGCTTAGAATGGACAGACCGAGTCTTGTCTTTTAAAGCTTCTGCTAAATTGTAGGCTGTTATAAATGCTCTAAAGCTCCGTACCAGAAAACAGAGAGTGTGAAAAAATTAAAATTAATTAAGTAACCCTCTTCTATAATGTTTCAATCACAATTGCCTCATAATGTTCAATTACGCAGCATAGTTTTAATGAAGGTATGTCACTACAGCAAATAATTTCAAGTAGTTGAAGATTAGTTCAGTTATTTTGAACTTGATTCCGTACAGATGGTTGCTTTTAAACTTTAAATTTCTGGTTACGGCAATGTGTGTCTTCCCTAAATTACACCGATATTTGGCTAACCGATTAAGAAACATATTAATATATTGTTAATATTGCACCTCTTTTTCAGTTACTTGTTGAACTTTATTACACCCCTTTTTTGTTATATAACGTGCATCCTTTTATTATTTCTGTGATTGAATTTTTGATGCCTTTTATTACATAAGGCTATTTGATATCTCTTTTAAAAATTTCTTGTCGGCTCAATTCATTATCTAAATTAAAGACCGCTCAAAATGTAAAAATCCTTCTTTTAACAGCAGTTACTTTTCTACTAATGAAAATACCTTTGGAATACCTAAAATCCCTTTTACACAAAAAAATAATGCTAACTAGAACATGAAAAGCATCTAACCTCAAACGTGAATAATTTACCATGTCGATTCCGAATTCAAATAATAAACTTATTGTACATACTTAGAAAGATATTCAGCTACATCTTTTTGAGTAACTGTTATTCGAATCTTAATTTCAGGATCCATCAATTCTGTGAGTCTTATCAACATTCCACAATTTGATCACTTCTTTGCTTTTTGTAAAGACCAAGTATTTCTAAAATAGAAATAATTTATGATGCTAATTTTATGCATTTATCAAACTGTAATGATTGGCTGTCTAACGTAGATAAGCAAATAGCGTTCTCAGAAAAATTCACGCATTTCGGAATAAAATTGAGCGATGATGGTTTTGTTTAGTTCGAGGATTAAAGCTGGACATTGAAGCCTTTCTATTACGTTAGCGTTGATAAATGTTTTGTCAGAATCGTTACTCCCAAAAATCTGATACGTCAGATCATCCCTTCAAACAGCTTAATGTCTCTATGACTCTTAGCTGATCGATCACTACTGAGTTTGAAGTTTCGATAAAGGTTTTTGTAATTTCTTTAAATCCTTACTAAAACTCACTTAGATGCAGTAGGTTTCTCATTGTTTAAAATTTTATTTTCCACTACTCTACCTTTTAAATTTTAGAGGAGCTTATACTATGAAAGACGTCTTATCTACCAGAGCACAACAAATTAAGACTTCAGCTACAGTGGCTGTTTCTGATCTAGCTCGAGAGTTAAAAAATCAAGGGCACGATGTAATTAGCCTTAGCTCTGGTGAACCGGACTTTGATACTCCAGATCCTATCAAACAGTCAGCAATAAAAGCTATCCAACAAGGATTTACTAAATATACTCATATTGAAGGCACTCCTACCTTGAAAATAGCCATTTCTCAAAAATTGAGACGTGATAATCAATTAAATTATGAACCTAATGAAATCATTGTAAGTAATGGAGCAAAGCAATCTATTTACAATGCCATCATGGCTGTACTGAATACAAGTGATGAAGCAATTATTCTAGCACCTTACTGGGTAAGTTACCCATCTATTGTGAAAATGGTCGGCGCAGTTCCAATCATTATTCAGACTACTCTTTCTCAAAATTTTAAAATAACCCCTCAGCAATTAGAAGAAGCTATAACACCAAAAACTCGCCTATTAATTTTAAATAGTCCAAGTAACCCTTCTGGAATAGCTTATAGCAAATCAGAATTAGAAGCTTTTGCGGAAATATTACTGAAGTACCCAGAAGTATTAATTCTTTCAGATGATATTTATGAATATATTTTATGGGGGCAAGACTATTTCGTTAACATTTTGAATGTATGTCCTAAATTGCGTAATCGAACTATTATTATCAATGGTGCTTCTAAAGCTTTTGCTATGACAGGATGGCGGATTGGTTATGCTATCGGTCCTAAAGCCATTATTCAAGCAATGAAAAAAATTCAATCTCAAAGCACCTCTTGCCCTAATTCAATCGCTCAAGTAGCAGTAACTACTGCTTTAGGCTATGAACGTGGTTATTTTAATTATATGTATGAGACTTATAAAATGCGTCACGATTTAGTATTAAAAGCACTCAATCAAATGAAAGGTGTAAGATGCATTCCTGCAGACGGTGCTTTTTATCTTTTTCCTGACTTAACAAAAACTATTAAACGACTTAAATTACCATCTGATATCGAACTTTCTACTTATTTGCTCAATAAAATCAACGTAGCTGTAGTTCCCGGAAGTGCTTTTGGCTTATCAGGCCATATCCGCCTTTCTTGTGCCACTAGTAATGAAAACCTTAGGGAAGCAATAAATCGCTTGTCGACTGTGCTGGATCAATAAGTTAGTTGATTCTCATATCGTTGGTCGGTAACATAAGATCCTTATGTACCAGTTCTCCTCGGTAGCTCAGTGGTAGAGCAGGTGGCTGTTAACCACTTGGTCGGGGGTTCGAATCCCTCCCGGGGAGCCAATTTATCCTAAAAAACCTATCTGACATCTTTAAATAGAATAGACCATCAATAACTCTACTAAATCCTATGGAAATTTCAATTTTTAATAAGCGTGGAACGCTTAACGATAAATAGCATGATTACTGAAACTCTCTTTTTTGATATAATTACCCCAAATTAATTATTCCAAATGATCTATTTATAATTCCTTGATCAAGGGTCTCCCTATCTTTTTTTCCATAATTAACGTTAATACTAAGTTTTAATAAAAATTGAAAATCTACTTAACTAAAAATCAAAAAGTTTCTAATCTTGAAGCACAGATTATTTTTTTCTTATTTTTCCTCTTTCTCTTCTCCCGAAGATTTGCTTTCTGAAGAAACAGAAACGTTTGAAGAATCAGACGATTCATCAACTGCTGATGGATTGCGCAATGCTTCTATGTCCTTGAATAGCTCATTAAGCAATCGGTTAACTTTAGTAAATTCCTTAGATTGTTCAGCATAAGTCTTTGCTAATTGTTGTGTCAATAAACTCAATCCAGCAATTTTCATACCAATTGCATCATCAGGATTGACATCAGGCGTGTTACCTTCAGAACTAATCATTGACTTGATGTTATTTAAAATATTGTGTAAATCAAATTTTTTACCAGAATTAATCATGACTAACCCTCTTTGTTAATTAAATATTCTATAAATGCCTTAATTTTATCATCGATTATCTTTAATACAGTAACGTATTTAAACTACAAGCAATTTCGGTAATACTAATATTAAATTCTTTAGATCGGAACAACCTTTGAATTTTAGAGATCACTTTCTTTCCTCTCTTAGTTAAAGATTAGACAACGAGGAAAAAATAATGTCAACAGAGCTAAAAGATCACTTGTTAAAAGTAATTTATAATAGAAGATGTGCCTTCTAAGAAGGACTATAAGCTTGAATATAATCGATCAAAAGTTGTAATTTCTTGCGTCCTTGAAATTCATTAATATCTAACCGGTAGGCTAAATACACATATTCACAATGGAAGTCAGGCCATTTTTTTAGATCAACATGAAAGACAATACCATCCAAATAATAATTACTTTTAGGAACTCGCAAAACTAATTTTAAATGTCGTTGTCCAACAATCCGTTGATTAATTAATTTAAAATGTCCATCGAAAATTGGTTCAGGAAATCCTTGCCCCCATGGCCCAGATTGATCTATTAGCTCAGCAAGCTCGAGAGTTAATTCCTCTGAAGTTAGTTCCCCATCAGTTATTATTCGTGGGTATAGATCTTCCTCTTTAAAATTTCTTTTTACTTCTGTAGCAAATACTTGTTGAAATTCTTTATATCGTTCCAAAGGCAGACTAATACCAGCTGCCATAGCATGCCCTCCAAATTCGGTTATTAAGCCTGGATATTTAATAGCAATAGCTTCAAATACATTACGAATATGTAATCCAGAAATAGATCGAGCAGATCCTTTTAACTTATTATCACTTATTTTTGCAAAAGCAATCGTTGGTCGATGAACGCGTTCTTTTACTTGAGAAGCTACTAACCCTATAACACCTTGATGCCATTCTTCATTATACAAACAGATGCCGGGAAGCAGTTTTTGGCTTAAATTAAGCTGATCAATGGATCTAAATGCTTCTTTTTGCATCTGAGATTCAATAACTCGACGCTCTTTATTTAAATCATCTAATTGATAGGCAATATATAAAGCCGTCTCTTTGTTATCTGCTAATAAACAAGCGACACCTAAACTCATATCATCTAAGCGCCCTGCTGCATTTAATCTTGGACTGATAGCAAAACCAAGATCAGTAGCCCGTAATTTTTCTCGTTTACGTCCGGATACTTCTAGTAATGCTAAAATTCCTTCATGAGCTTGTCCTGCTCGAATGCGTTTCAATCCTTGATGCACTAATATGCGATTATTTTTATCTAATGGTACAATGTCGGATACCGTGCCAAGAGCAACAAGATCCAAAAATTTTGCCATATTGGGATAATTCAATCCATGCTGATTAAACCAATCAATCTTTTTTAGTTTTGCACGAAATGCTAACATGAGATAAAAAGCTACCCCTACACCAGCTAGGCATTTACTAGGAAATTTGTCTTCTCTGCAATTAGGATTCACAATCGCATAAGCAAGAGGTAATTGCTCACTAGGTAGATGATGGTCGGTGATCAGTACGTCAATTCCTAATTGGTTTGCTCTAGCTACGCCTGTATGGCTTGAAATGCCGTTATCGACTGTAATGATTAAATTAGGTTGCCAAGCGGAAGCCACTTCCACAATTTCTGGAGTCAAACCATAACCATAAGAAAATCGATTAGGAATCAAATAAAAAACGTTTTCTAATCCAAATTCATGTAATGCGTTCACCATTAAAGCAGTGCTTGTTGCACCATCTGCATCGAAATCTCCAATAATCATAACATGCTGTTGCTCTTTTAGAGCTCGCATTAGACGCTCTGTTGCTTTATCGATACCAGATAGCAAAGAATAAGGTAGCAAATTTTTTAATTCTCGGGACAATTCATCTAATGAATTAACATTTCTTGCCTGATAAATTCGCTGTAAAACCGGATGAAGATCATTAAGGTCCGTAGTTAATTTTAATGCTTTACGTTGAATGATTTTTTTATATATAAAGCTTCCTTTGTCCATCATGACCCCAGTTTTCATTTTAAATGATAAAAATAATCACCATTAAGACACAAGCTTATCATTTCAAACCTATTTTTAGTTATTTAAAAATTTTAAAGGGCCAATTGTAACTTAACTCATAAAATTAAAATTGGCTGAATTGCTTAACTTTAGTAAGTCACATGCCCTCACGAGATTTACAATTTGCATGTTTTCTCCTTTAACTAGGGAATATAATCAATCTAAAAGTACATCTTCATGATTAAATGATGAATTAAAAATCTGTATCTTATGTCTTCTGGGATCTAAAAAACTAATTTATTTTTAGTTTCAGGACAAGAGCTGATATCATTTAATATTTTCTTAATCTTAGGATCTTGTAATGATTTTCATTATAAAGAGGGCGTAAGAATCAAAAAAAATAGTTTATGAGTAACGTATTATACAATGAAATACCCAATCTTAAGTATTAGTAAATATTGTTTTCACAAAATGGCTAAAGTGCAGCAGCTTTCTTTATACACTATAAATGAATCAAAAAGTTGTTCATTATATTCCCTGCTTCTAACTATCGAAATCTAGTGAGAAATCACTACTGAAATTCATTGTTGCTAGAATCTCTCCAAATTCAAAATTGGTATTTATTGGACTAGTGCTATTAATCATTATTATTAATAATCAGCATCATCGTTATAATCAGAGCATCATCGTTCTGAAATTTCGCTATAATTTCTCTCTCGTCATTATTGAAATGTAGGTTTCATGATCAGCGCTGGTCAAAGCTTTTATTTCGGGATTGAACCCACTTATACAGGCTGCAGAATACTCTACGTCAAATTACGGCCAATGAGACTTTGAAAAAACCTCTGGATCATATTTAAGCAAAACCATCTTCTTTCAAAATGCTCAAACTACTCCTTAAAATCTCGCTCGTGAATTTAAGAACGAACGAGTGAAATGTTTAGTTTATTCCATATAGAGAAAAATACGCTCAGTTATTATTTTATTACACAAATGTAGAAGTTATATTCAGACAA
Source organism: Coxiella endosymbiont of Dermacentor marginatus (assembly GCF_907164955.1). Taxonomy (GTDB): domain Bacteria; phylum Pseudomonadota; class Gammaproteobacteria; order Coxiellales; family Coxiellaceae; genus Coxiella. The sequence continues at coordinate 883,627 of NZ_OU015521.1, forward strand.
TGGGAATTATAAATTGATTATCGTACTACTGATAATAAATCCCTCTGATCTACTTACTATTTTTATTTATTTATTTATTTATTTATTTATTTATTTATTTATTTATTTATTTATTTATTGTTTTGTTAATCATTATATTGATCATTAGTCACATCGGTGAATTAATAGACACCCATTCCCTTCTTTATTGACATCTATCTCAAGCCTTTTAAAGAGGATCTGAATGAAGATCAGTAATTAATATTATTTTATAAACTTAGCTTAATAGTGATTTTAAAATGTGGCGACTATTAATGAACTTCCTAGGTACCACACAGCATATATATTCTCTAATACGGGTATTGATTAACTGACTTTGATAGAAAGTATGAAACGACTCGTATCTCATTTTTTTCTGATATTGGCAAATGATAACCTCACTTTAAATTCCGTGATCTATAAGTTTTGTATTGCGGTCTCGATCTAACGTTAATTCTACGATTCATATCAGATAGCTACTATTTTTAAAAGACAATTTGTATGATTATTAAATTGTCCAAACTAATTTAGTAAAATAAGGTAGTTTAATCCGTTAAAATTTATAAATTGAATAAACGATAGTAATTTTCAGTAGTTTTTCTAGCGACTGTACTTAGAGAGGCATTTTTTAAATTTGCAATATATTCAGCTACATAACGCACATATTGCGGTTCATTTTTCTTACCTCGAAATGGCTCGGGAGCTAAGTAAGGAGCATCTGTTTCAATCAGCATTTTTTCTAAAGGAACCCGTTTGACAACTTCAGCAATATTTTTAGCATTTTTGAAGGTCACAATACCTGAAAAAGAAATATAAAAACCTAGATCTATTACTTTCTTTGCCATTTCCCAACTTTCTGTAAAGCAATGCATCACTCCACCTACTATTTTTGCTTTCTCTTCCTGCATAATTTGAATAGTATCTTCCCGGGCATTACGAGAATGGATAATTAATGGCTTAGAAAGTTTTATAGCTGCTCGAATATGGAGACGAAACTTATTTTGCATTTCCTCTAAATCAATTTTATTACAGTATTGATAATCTAAACCTGTTTCTCCAATGGCGATTACCTTAGGATGACTTGCTAGTTTAGTTAGTTCTGCCACAGTAAGTTCAAAATCTACTTTTTCATTAGGGTGAAGGCCTACAGTTGCGGAAATATTATTGAATTGCTCTGAAATTTTAATAACCCTCGACGCGTTTATTAAATCAATACCGACACAGAGAATATGTTCAACACCTGCACTTTTTGCTTTTTTAATTAAAGATCCTAATTTTCCTCCATAAGGGGTTAAATCAAGCATATCTAAATGACAATGAGAATCAACTAACATTCTGGCATTTCCAACATTAAAAAAATTTCTTCTAAAATCAATTGTACATTTATTTCTGTCGAACCTGTAACAACTATCTGACAAGCTTCTTGCAATCGCTGTAATATTTCAAGTAGCTTTTCCTGGGACAATATTAATGAAAACTCCTGTAAAAGTAATAAATAATCTGTGTTAAGGATAAAATCATGACAATTAAGCTGAACACGTAAAATATCCATGAGAAAGGTGATTATAATATGTAAAATTAATTTAATATCTTCCTTTAATAAGGCATTTACAAAATTTAGGGCTGATTCACGTTGCATCGCTATATTTGTCAACACTTTTAATAAGTGATCCCGCAATGATAAATAACTTAATGATCCTAATTCGATCGCTCGTAACGGAGCATGATTGGCTAGAGCTAATAATTGTAGTGCTTTATTTTTATCTTTAACTTGCATACTCACCCATTGAAGTGTTTCTGAATCAGAATAAGCATTGAACAGGACTCGTTGACACCGACTAAGGATAGTCTGTGGCAAAGTTTCAGGCCGATGTGTGACCAATATTATAAGAACCTGTCCTGAAGGTTCCTCTAATGTCTTTAAAAAGGCGTTAGCCGCTGCTCGATTCATTGCTTCAGCAGGTGAAAGAATTACTACTTGATAATGATCCTGTTGTGAAGTTTGATTAAGAGCAGCAATTAGTTTGCGAATTTGTGCTACTTTAATAAATTTGCTTTTTTCTTTTAAGCTAACTTCAAAAAAGTCGGGATGGTTCCCCACACGAAATAATTGGCAGCCTCGACATGTTCCACAGGCTTGTATCCGATTATGCTTACAAAGAATTAATTCTGCTAAAGATTTAGCGAATGTTAATTTACCTAAACCGTGTCTACCTGACAAAAGTAGAGCATGAGGCATTTGCCCTTTCTGGTAACGGGCTACAATTTTTTCCCATTGCTTTCGTTGCCACGAATAAATCATTCAATTCTTAGCTTCTAATTTACTTTTGGAAAGACTTGTTAATAATGGATCAATTACCTGTCGCAACTGATCCCTAATTTCCGATAATTCCCGATTTGCATAAATTACTCGAAACCGTTCTGGATCACGTTTAGCTTGAACAAGATAATTTTCCTGCACCCGCTTAAAAAATTCTAAACTCTCCGTTTCAATACGATCCTTCGCTCCTCGACTTTTTATGCGATCTAAACACACTGAAACAGGTACATCTAACAGAAAAGTGAGATCGGGTTTTAAATTACCTTGAATCCATCTTGCTAGTTCTTTGATATATTTAATTGGAATTCCACGTCCACCGCCTTGATAAGCAAAACTTGCATCAGTAAAGCGATCAGATAATACCCATTGCCCCCGCTTTAAAGCCGGTGAAACTACTTGCGCAATATTTTGCGCACGCCCTGCGAACATTAATAATAATTCGGTATCCGAACGCATCATTTCATTATGATGATCGAGCAGCACTTCACGAATAGCTTCGGCAATAGGTGTACCACCGGGCTCTCGAGTAACGACATAAGGAATATGAGCAGCATCTAAGCATTCACAAACATATTGAAGTGCTGTAGTTTTTCCTACCCCTTCAATTCCTTCAAAGGAAATAAAACGCCCTCGTTCATTTTCCATATTTTCTCTCACATAATGATAAAGTGTTATTCACTAAAGCTAATATTTCATCATTTCGCTATAAAAATTTTTTAATGCTGTATCAAACTCTTCATTCAAATGAATAATTAAGATAAGTAACAGATAGCCTGTTTTTCTTTGCAGCACTTTGATCAAAAGTGCTTACTGTATCTCTGTTTTTCTGTGTAGTCATGGACATATGAATAAAATGGCGTTATGTAACAGCAAATAGGTCATAAAATTAAGAGTGGCGACAATAATGAAATAATTTTTCTAAATAATAATGAAACGGAATAAAGTTTATACTTTCCTTAGCACCAACGTACCATTAGTTCCTCCGAATCCAAAAGAATTTGACATTACCGTGGTAATGTTCATTTCGCGCGCCGTTTTAGGGATAAAATCTAAATCACAATCTTTATCTAAGTGTTCTAAATTAATTGTTGGCGGTGCTACGTTATCTCGTATAACTAAAACTGAAATCACCGTTTCAACTGCTCCAGCAGCCCCTAACATATGACCAGTCATTGACTTTGTAGAACTTACAGCTAATTCGTAAGCATGATTCCCAAAAGTTTTTTTGATAGCTAGTGCTTCAAGGTGATCTGCTGCCTTGGTAGAAGTACCATGAGCATTAACATAATCTATCTCTTCAGGAGCAATCCTAGCGTCAGCCAAGGAATTTTTCATACAAGTATAAAACCCCTCACCGCCAGGGGCAGGTGCCGTCATATGGAAAGCATCCCCGCTCATTCCGAAGCCAATTACTTCTGCATAAATAGGAGCGCTGCGCTTTTTTGCATGTTCCAATTCTTCTAGTACTACCGATGCAGCTCCTTCACCTAATACAAAGCCATCCCGATCCTTATCCCAAGGACGGCTGGCTTTTTCAGGTTCATCGTTTCGACTTGAAAGTGCCCGCGCAGCGGAAAATCCGCCAACCCCTAGAGCTGTCGTGGCCATTTCGCTACCTCCTGCTACCATTACGTCCGCATCATTATACACAATAATTCGAGCAGCATGACCGATATTATGAAGACCTGTGGTACAAGCAGTGACGATGGAAATGTTAGGGCCTTTCAAATTATAGTTTATAGATACTATCCCAGCTGCCATGTTTATGATAGCCCCAGGAATAAAAAAAGGCGAAATTTTTCGTGGCCCTTCGTTCAATAGAGTCTGATGATACGTTTCAATCCAAGGCATACCACCAATTCCAGAGCCAATGGCAACACCTACTCGAGAAGCGTTACTCTCATCAACAATAAGACCAGCGTCTTCAATGGCCTGACGAGACGCTTCAACAGCGAATTGCACAAAAACATCAGTTCGGCGAACTTCTTTAGGATTCAAAGATAGATTTGGATCAAAATTTTTTACTTCCGCCGCAATTTGTGTGGAAAAAACGGAGGCGTCAAAGCGGGTAATATGGGCTACGCCGCTCTTACCCTCTAAAAGAGAAGCCCACATATCCGAAATATTGTTCCCTACAGGGGTTACTGCTCCTAAGCCAGTTATCACAACACGCCGTTCCTTCAATGCAGCATTCCTCAGAGATTAGCAGAAAAACGGCATAATCAAAAATTAATCAGTAGATTCGCTTGCAGAATGCGATTTAATGTAATCAATCGCCTGCTGAACGGTCGTAATCTTTTCTGCTTCTTCATCGGGGATTTCGGTATCGAATTGCTCTTCTAATGCCATTACTAACTCAACCGTATCTAAAGAATCAGCACCGAGATCATCTACAAATGAAACATCATTAGTAACTTCTTCTTCCTTTACCCCTAATTGCTCAACGATAATCTTTTTGACCCGTTCTTCAACTGTTGCCATATTTTCAGTTCCCCTTCTTAAAAACTAACTAAGTGAATTGTCAGTAAATTCAACTAATAGTAACATTTTGTTATTCATAATATCCAAGCGCTATACCATACACATTCCCCCATTAATATGCAATGTCTCTCCAGTTATATATCCTGCTCCTTCAGAAGCTAAATAAACTACAGCTTTAGCGACTTCTTCTGGACACCCCATTCGTTTCATCGGCACCCGAGCTAAAACAGCTGTTTGTTGCTTTGCTGATAATGCGCTTGTCATTTCTGTTTTAATAAAGCCCGGAGCAATACAATTCGCTGTAACACCGTAGGCAGCATGTTCTACAGCGATAATTTTCGTGAGACCGATAAGGCCAGCTTTGGCAGCTACATAATTTGCTTGTCCAGGGTTTCCCATGACCGCCACAACGGAAGTGATATTTATAATTCGACCCCACCGTTTTTTAAACATTGGCTTCAAACAAGATTTGCTTAAATAAAAAACGCTGTTCAAGTTGGTTTCAATAACAGCTTCCCATTCTTTAAGCGTCATACGGAGTATGATATTATCGCGAGTAATGCTAGCATTATTGACAAGAATGTCTGGAGAACCAAAGTCTTTTTGCATCCGAGCCAAGATAATTTTTATAGCTCCTTGATTGCAAACGTTTAAAGTATAACCTTTTCCTTTAAAGCCTTTATTGGCCAAAAGTTGGGTAATTTTGTGAGCACTCTCTTCAGAGGTAGCTGTTCCAAGAACAATAGCACCCTGAAGACCTATTTCTTTGGTAATTGCTAATCCAATGCCTCGAGATGCGCCTGTGATTAATGCAATTTTTCCTTTAATAGACATCCTCGCGTCCTCTTCGTTTAATTAATAACTTTTTATTTTACTCGCTCAATAGCAGCTAAAATTAGCTCTGTTGTTATAAGTGGGAATGTTTCGCTTTGGCGTTCGATACGTTTATTTAGACCTGCCAATTTATTACCTGGTCCACACTCTCCAAAAAATTTTATTCCCTGCTTTACCATTTTTTGTATAGTTTCTACCCATCGTACAGGATCTACAAGTTGTTTTACCAATGCGTTTCGAATTGCCTTAGCCCCCTGATGCTCCGCAACATCTGTGTTGTGGATTACGGATATCTCTGGGGAGGTTACGGTTATTTCAGCTAAATCACGTGCGAGACGTTCAGCTGCTGTTTGCATTAATGGAGAATGAGAGGGAACACTAACAGAAATGCGTTTAGCAACTTTAGCGCCTTCAGTTTTAGCCAACGCAAGAGCACAATCCACTGCTGATGCATCCCCTGATATCACAGTTTGAATTGGGGAATTTAAATTAGCAGGCCTAACCATCGTCACCGCGCTCTGAGTCAATCTTTTACATATTATTTCAATTTGTGATTTATTTAATCCAATAATGACTCCCATTGCTCCCCTACCATTGGGTACTGCTTCTTGCATATAACATCCTCGGTTTTCTACTAATCGAATAGTATCTATAAAATCCAGTGCTTTTGCACAAACCAAGGCTGCGTATTCTCCTAAACTATGACCTGCCATCGTTTGAGGCAAAGGACCACCTAAAGCTTCCCAACAACGAAAAATAGCAACATCAGCTGCTAAGAGAGCAGGCTGTGCAAATTGGGTTTGATCCAATTTTTCTTGAGGGCCATCTTGAATCAGCTGCCATAAATCATATCTTAAAACAGAAGATGCTTCGTAAAACGTTTCTCTAACAAGGGGTTGCTTTTTTTCTAATTCTCTAAGCATTCCGAGATGTTGAGACCCTTGACCTGGAAATAATAAAGCAAACGATTGAGACATGTTATTATTTCTTCATTAATACTTCAGTAAAGCAGCACCCCAAGCTAATCCTGCTCCGAAGGCTTCTAGCAATAAGATTTCACCGCGCTTTATTTTTCCAGACCGAACTGCAGAATCGAGAGCTAAAGGAATGGAGGCAGAAGAGGTATTTCCATGTTTTTCAATAGTTAAAATAACCCGCTCCAGAGGTAATCCAAGGCGTTTAGCTGTTGCTTTAATAATCCGCATGTTTGCTTGATGAGGTATTAGCCAATCAATATCCGATTTTTTAAGGCCACTCTTCTCCACAGTTTCATCAACAATTTCTCCTAATTTGGTCACAGCCACTCTAAAAACTTCATTACCTCGCATCTGTAGTAGCAATTCATTTAATTCACGATCCCATATAGGACTCTTAGCAGTAATTAAATCTGCGTAGTTGCCATTAGCGTGAAGAATAGTCTTTAGAAATCCGGGTTCTTTATCAGCTTGCAAAATCACGGCTCCCGCCCCATCACCAAATAAAATGCACGTACTACGGTCCTGCCAATCCATTATTTTTGTTAACGCATCCACCCCAATGATTAGAACAGTTTTAGCACTGTCTGTGCGAATATACTGATCTGCAACACTTAATCCATATACAAATCCTGCGCACGCTGCATTTAAATCAAAAGCAGGAATATCATCTCTTAGATTTAAATATCGTTGAACTAAACAAGCTGTACTTGGAAAGTAATATTCTGCAGTAGTCGTTCCCACAATAACCATATCAATAGCAGAAGGATTAATGCCAGACATTTCTATAGCATGCTTGGAAGCATTGACTGCCATCGTGGTGGTATCATCAGAACTAGTAGCAATAATATGGCGTTCTCGAACTCCAACCCGTTTCATTATCCATTCGTCCGAAGTTTCTATCATTTTCTCCAAATCCGAATTACTGAGAATTTTTTCTGGAACATAACTACCAACTCCCTGGATACGCGAATACATCATCAGCTTTCAAATTCCTTAAGAACGCTACCAACTTTCTCTTTGATAAGTTGTGGAATATTTTTGTCAACCTCGAGCATGGCTTCTTCCACAGCTGCAATAAAAGCGTTAACATTGGCACTGCCGTGACTTTTTATCACAATCTCATTTAATCCTAAAAAAGTTGCCCCATTATAACGTTCAGGATCTACCCGATTTATCAATCGTTTAAAAATAGGGATAGCGGGAAATACTGCCAACTTAGTCCACCAAGCTTCTTTAAAAGCTGCGCGTGCGCATTGGGTAATTAATTTTGCTACACCTTCGGTAGCTTTCAATACGACGTTTCCTACGAAACCATCACAGACCACTACATCGGCAACATTATCAAAAATGGAGTCACCTTCTACGTATCCAATATAATTAATTGCTTTGCTTTTCTCAAAAAGTTCGTTAGCCTTTTTTACTAACTCATTCCCTTTAATCTCTTCTTCACCCACGTTTAGCAATCCTATCCTGGGGTTTGGAATGTTATCAGAGGCTGTTGCCAAAATTGACCCCATTACAGCAAATTGATATAAATTTTCAGGGCTAGAATCGACGTTAGCACCCAAATCCAAAATCCGAACTTCTTGTTCATTTTTAGTAGGAAACGAAGCGATAATAGCAGGTCGGTCAATACCAGGTAAGGTTTTTAGAACATAGTGAGCAGTTGCCATTAAAGCTCCCGTATTGCCTGCGCTAACACAGGCTTGCGCCCGACCTTCTTTTACTAGATCTATAGCCACTCGCATCGAAGAATTTTTCTTTGTTCGAAGTGCTTGAGAGGGAGTTTCATTCATTGTCACCTCTTCGGTAGCATGTACAATTTCCCATTGATCCCTCACCATTTTTCTTCCGTCCTCTAAAAGACGGAGTTGCTCTTCTTTGCCCACCAAAAGAAGTTTTACATTGGGGTATTTTTTAAGAATTGATAATGCTGCAGGTACAACGACTTTTGGACCATGATCACCGCCCATGGTGTCTAGTGCAATTGTTTTCACCATTAACGGCTACTCTTCGTTTTCGTAAGACTCTTTTGAAGTAATGACTGCACAACCTTTATAATATCCTTCCGGACTGATGTGATGTCGTAAATGTGTTTCACCAGTTATGTGATCTTTGGATAATACAGGTGCACATAGAGCATCATGCGAGCGACGCATATTGCGTCTTGAGCGAGTTTTACGTCTTTTTTGTACTGCCATTCTGTATTGCTCCAAAATCTAATATTACCATTTATACTTGGAAAGTATTTAGTACGCTGATCAATAATTTTTCTTTTACTATTTTCTGCTGGATTTATTCTTCTACTTAGCTAAAGATAACACCTAGGCTTAATACAATCTCTCTACCTTATCATCATCTCTTACGCTATAGACCTTTGCTCAAAAAAGGTTTTATGTTTATATCATACCTCACTACTTTTCTACAACGTTGGTATTTCAATATAAGTCAGTCTTTGGATATTCTAACTTTAAAATAACTAAAGGACTAAATTCTTCTTAACTAAGTCCTAAAAATCCATCATCCTCTCTAAATTTTTTATCAGAGGGGAAGAATTTCCAGTTCCCTTTAAAGATATTGCGCCTTATGAAGTTTATTTATCAATCACAAGATTTAAAGGGATTTTTTAGAATTAATCGATACCTACGCTCATTTATCCAAATCTAGTGAAGAAAATGGTATATGGGAACAGTATGAGTGTCAAACTGTCATGAATCTAGTTAATTAAATAGAATCAAAACCTTTATAACAAATATTAATGCTAGGGAAAGATCCTTTTCGTATTCATGTGTGTATCTGTTTTATCATTTGAATTATCAATGAGTTGTTTCAAAGCGTATATAGATATGTTAAAAAAAGCTCTTTTTGATCATCATAAAGAATTAAAGATAGAAAAAATCTATCGAATACCTTAATTAAATAAAGTATCACGCATTATTTTTTTAAGAAACTGCAGTTTAACATTTTATATTCCAGCATGTAAATAGCCTTGAAAAATTTATGATTTTACCTTATTTTAACAGGCTAGGACTTCATAAAAAATGGGGAGTAAATAAACGTGTTGTCTTAGGAAAAAAAGGAAAATCGTTCAGGAACTAAAAAACTTGATACGCTATTTTAGTATATTTTGTCGTAGAATCTATTATAGAAGCAGAACTTCGAGAAAATCACAAAGAAAAAAGCTACCTCTAAAATAAATATTTTAAAAAAAGGAAAATAGGCCTATCCAACCGATTTTAGTTTTAAAAGCATTAAATTAGATTTAACAATGTAAACCCTCTTTCATTAATGTATTGGATCACCTAAATAGTCCAACCTCGTTTGGCGAAATGATTCTTATTCTGTTAATTTTTATCCTGTTAATGTGGAATAGAAGCTCTGATTAGAACTATAAAAAAGATTGACGTTACTTAAATTAATATTTAATGAAAGCACTTAAATGGTGAATTGTTTAAATCTGGGATTGATGTAATGTAATTCTACTATTATGTGATTATACATTGATATACCCTCTTTTCAAACTTAAAAAACTAGTGTGTAATGGATCTGAAAATAACCTCTGTTACTCTCCTTTTTTGCATCTGAATTAATAAACGTCTTTAAGTTCACTTAGATCCCCTGCTCAGTAATTAATTCTAGAAAAACATTAGCTCACTGCCAAGTTATAAAATCAGCATGGCTCAATTTTATGAATCGACTTACATTCATGGTGTTTGTTATACGGTCCCAACTATACTAATTTTACCTATAAATAAAGATCATACGTCTAAAAATAAATCGTTATGATATAAAGAATTCATATTAAGTACAATCTCTCTTATTATGGGATGATACACTTGGGAGTAGGAGGAACTAGACGTTTCCTACGCCTACAACTTTCATATTGACAGTTTTATAATAAATCTTAGTTTTTCAAGAAATAAATTACGAGTCTCAGCCTCTTTCTCTTTAATTAAGAAATCATTTTTCTCTCAATGTCCCTAACTAATATCTAGCAGTTTAATTGCTCTCAGAATTAATCATCAATCTAAAATTTGTTGTTGTTGTTGTTGTTGTTGTTGTTGTTGTTGTTGTTGTTGTTGTAGGACAAAAATTAGAAAAAGCTAAAAAAGTCGTAAATTTTAATTTTAAATCGGATATGCACTATTCTGAAATTTGTTAATTTCTAGGGCATATGATGGATGAATTATGGTAGTATTTCTTTCACCCCACTTGCGAGTCATTTTATTAATCTTTCGTAATACGATTATAAAGCTGATTTGAAAGCAGAAGAACAATTAAAATTCCGTATTTATCTCCTATTCCCTTTTCATGGATTATTTAAAGAGTATTAGCGTGGAATTGATGATCAGCAATCGTATTTGGTTATATTAATCTATAAATGAATACCAATCTATAATAAATTGATGCTTTTTATCATTCAATACTAAATAAATTGATCTTCTTGTATAAAAGTATCTTTATCCAATCTAATTTAATCTAAGTTATATTTCAGGCTTTTTCATTATCGTATGTCTTATTATCCCGCGCACAGTGACTTTAAAAAGATCTTCTTTAAAAAATTCAAGGTGTTTTTCAACACTAATTATAAAATCTTTTCCTGAAATATCGATAAATTCTATGAATTCTGAGATAATTCTATGACTTCAAACTCATAATCGATTAAAACTATTAGCTGATTAAAATTGTCTATTCACCATATTACTTAGCTAAAGAATACTTTCTTTGGAATTCTTAAGAAAATTTAGAAGTAAAATTTCATGATTATCTTTATTAATATCAATTTTCAAAATAAGAAGATAAAGGAGATAAAACATCAGAACTTCGGTCAATTGATAAGAATAAAAGACCATTTCAGCCATAAATATCTTTAAATGATATAGGATTGATTTCCTAGAGACTTTTCGTAATCCTAATTATAGTTCCTTTCAGTTATTATTGAAACTTCCTATTTAACTCTGGATTTACGCCGTTTTAAAAAATTAAGGAAGTGAAATAAATCTGTGTCTAAAAGCGCGCAAACACCGAGTATACGATCATCCCAACGGCACAAAATTCCAGCAGAGTGCAAAAATAACCGATTTAATCCTAACATTTTCATTTCCCGATTAAACACTTTGTCTCCATACTTTTCATCCCCTGCAATCGGATGACCTAAATGAGCTGCGTGGACCCGAATTTGATGAGTACGGCCTGTCAAAGGTCGTGCTTCCATCAACGTAGAAAACGGGTAAGAAACAAGTGGTTGGAAAAGAGTTGTTGCCATCTTTCCAGTTTTATCAACTTTTACTATTCTCTCACCATTTCTTAGAATATTCTTTTTTAAAGGCGCATCAACTTGCCTTTTTCCCAATTTCCAATGCCCTTTCACAAGTAAAAGATATTGTTTCACCACTTTTTGTTGAGTTAATAGAGCATGAAGTGCTAATAAGAGACTGCGTTTCTTGGCTACTACTAAACAGCCTGATGTTTCCCGATCCAATCGATGTACCAATTTCGGCGCTTGACTTTTAGGTTGTCTAAAGCGTAATACTTCGATCAGCCCCCTACCAATTCCACTGCCTCCATGTACCGACAAGCCTGCAGGTTTATTAATTACCAATAAGTCCGCTTCTTCAAAAAGAATACGCATTTCAAGCGAGACCAATAAAGATTTATCAAGGAGCAGCAGTTTTTTTACATTAGTTTGACGTAAAGGGGGTATTCGTACTAAATCACCAATGGTGAGACGACAATTGGCACTGACCCGTTTTTTATTTACTCTTACTTCTCCTTTTCGAATAGCACGATAAATGCGGGTTAGGGGTATTCCTTTTAGATGGCTAATCAAAAAGTTGTCTAATCTTTGTCCGTCATGAGTATCATCGATAAGTATAAGGGTTGACATAAAAATAAGGCTCTTTAAGTTAAAAACAACCATATGGTTTTATGGAGAAAAGCCTGATATAGTCGGGCTGTTCATTACGATATCATGACATAGAAACGTGAGAAGTTGGTGCAAAAAAATTCAGCTGTATCAATTTAGTCCTGTCATCTCAAAGGGGAATACAAAGGAAGAGGATAAATATAGGTTATATTCTGCATTTCTCTCCGAGTTCCTGCCTTAATTCACAGGAATGACATCTCTAGTTAAGATCTTGATAGAGAACGTAAATTGCCGGCTGTAAAAAATGAATTTTACCAAATACTAGCCCAATAGAACAAATATGGTCACTTTATATTTAACTTGGCACTCCCAAGAGCGATTTCTCGACGAACTTCCAAGTCTTAAGCTTACGGTTGAGCGCCCCAAGAAAACAGGTTGAAAAAATGAAAAGAATGCTGATTAACGCAACTCAGCTTGATGAGGTGCGCGTGGCAATTACTGCGGATTCTAAACTGATTGATCTTGATATTGAAATTCCTGGCCAAGAACAAAAAAAGTCTAATATTTATAAAGGTATTATTACTAGCATCGAACCGAGTTTAGGAGCAGTTTTTGTTAATTATGGTAGCGAACGACATGGATTCTTGCCGTTAAAAGAAATTTCCCGTGAATATTTTTTGCAAGATGATATATCACAGGAGTTTGAGACCGTCGATATCAATCGAGTACTTAAAGTTGGACAAGAGCTCGTTGTTCAAGTCGACAAAGAAGAGCGTGGAACAAAGGGAGCTGCGCTAACTACTTTTATCAGTTTAGCAGGATCTTTCTTAGTTCTAATGCCAAATAATCCACGAGCTGGTGGTATTTCAAGACGAATTGAAGGGGAAGAGCGTGATCAATTGCGCGAAACTATCAGCCAATTAAGCCTCCCTGAGGGAGGCATGGGTTTGATCGTGCGTACTGCTGGGCTTGGACGTGCAAAGGAAGAGCTTGAGTGGGATTTAAAGATCTTGTTGCGCTATTGGGAAGCTATCAAACAGGCAGCAGTAGCTAAACCAGGTCCTTATCTTATTCATCAAGAAAGCGATGTTATCATTCGCGCAATTCGCGATTACTTGCGTCAGGATATTGAAGAGATTCTTATTGATAATGAGCAATCCTATCAAAATGCCTGCCATTATATCAATCAAGTTCGCCCTCAATTTATTGATCTTTTAAAGCTTTATCGTGATCAATTACCTCTCTTCAGTCGATTTCAAATCGAACAACAAATTGAAAATGCTTACCAACGCGAAGTCCAACTCCCTTCTGGGGGATCGTTGATTATTGATCAAAGTGAAGCACTGGTAGCCATTGATATTAATTCAGCGCGAGCTACTCGAGGAGCAAGTATCGAAGAAACGGCACTTTCAACAAATCTGGAAGCTGCTGAAGAGATTACTCGTCAGTTACGTATCCGCGATATTGGGGGGCTCATCGTTATCGATTTTATTGATATGACTCCTATTCGCAATCAGCGAGAAGTTGAAAATTGTTTGCGTAACGCTTTGAAAAAAGATCGTGCTCGCATCCAAATTGGCCGGATTTCACGATTTGGTTTATTAGAAATGTCTCGTCAGCGATTGCGCTCTTCTCTAACCCGATCAACTCAAATAACCTGCCCTCGCTGCGAGGGTGAGGGCACCATTCGCAGTATAGAATCCCTTGGGCTTTCCATTATTCATTTAATTCAAGAACAAGCTTCTAAAGTTAAAAATATCCATTTCCAATTGCAAACACCAGTAGATTTGGCTATTTATTTAATCAATGAAAAAAGAGAAATTCTGAGGGATATCGAGAAACACTATCCTGTGAAAATAACTGTTATTCCTAATCAGTACATGGAAACGCCACTCTACCAATTAAAGCAGATTAAAATCAATCCAGCGAGTCTGAAACATGGTAGGGGTATGCCTAGTTATAAATTAGTTAAAGTTTTTAAAACTGAAACGCCCAAAAAACAAGAAATTAAACCGCTATTGGAACCAGTAATTCGACAGTTCTTACCTACAGAAGAAGCTTCTCCAGCGGTACCTACCCTTTGCAAAACACCGAGCAGTGGTTTATTCAAGCGGTTGATGGCTAAGATGTTTGGTGCTGAAGAAGTAACAAAATCATCACTCCCTACAGAATCGTCACCAGTTTCTCAACAGTCAACTCGATCATCTGAAATGCGTGAAGAAAAACGCTATTCGGAAGAACGTGCTCACAATTTTTCATCTGAAAATCATCAAAGTACTAAATGCCACTATTCTCAAAATAGTCATAGCGTTATCAGTAGTGGACGTTCGCGTCGCGGAACTCGATGGGGTGGGGGGCGCCGAGATTATTATCTAGGTAGCAGTAGACGAGGAAGTCGTTCTGGTGGATATCACATACAACAATCAAGTACGCCGTCTACTTCATCGACAAGTGATATGTCTAATATCAATCAATTTTTAACGTCTTCCCAAAATTCTTCGCTTCCTTTACCTTTTATCGCTTCCGAATTCGAGCATCCTTCGGAATATCCAAAGTACCCTAATGTTAACAAAAATTTCCCTAGAGAAAATCGGAAGCAACATACGGATAATAAAATTTTCGAAGATGAAGATAATAGAGAAAATCAATAACTGTTGTTCTAAGAAGGCGCTGGATGGAAAGAGAAGCTTCTTTGCTGCTCCTCCTTATTTTTTAAGGAAAGAAAATTTATTTTCTTTCAGAGAGAGAAAAATTGAGTAAAAGAGAGGTTTTAAGAATTTTCCATTGCACAAATTCAAAAGAAGTTCTTTAGCATCAGAAAAAGAACAAAAAGTAACATGAGTTGATAACTTTAATTGTATAATAAATCGTATAATAATCTGCCTTGATAGTAATTATGATGAATTACCAAAATAAATCGCTCGTGCACCAAATTATCGTTATGTTTAGACCAAATTTTTAATCCGGACTGATAATCCAGACTGATAAAAGGATTTCTTTATGTAGCACTAAAAAAAGACCTGCCCGTTGACTCCAATCAAATTATTACTTCCACGATCTGTAATAACAAAACGCCTTCTCAAAAGTGAATTTTGTGCACACCGATCTAGCTTACTTTTAATTTTAGCAACCAGCATGAAAAACTCTAAATTTTAAAATTTAGAGTTTTTCATGCTGGTTGCTAAAATTAAAAGTAAGCTAGATCGGTGGAGACACCCATATAATTTAATTCGATATATTTGTCCGTAATAACGCTCGAACCAAGAAGTATTCCTGCCTCTTCTTCAAAGCCACTTTTTTAACTGATAATAAAAACAGCTTGATCAAAACAATATTGAGCTATTTTTGAATAGAATTAGAACTCTAAATAAATCCTTTGTCTCTTTTCATGATAGCAGCAATAAATTATATAAGGGGAGAGCAGTGGTAACAAACTGAAATATGTATTCCGTCGTTTGAGGACTGCTAACACAGATTCATTTACAGTAATTTTATATTGTTTGTTATCTTAACTATCTACCTAAAACCATTAATTACCATCGCTGTCTCAAAAAGCGTTCTTTTGGGCGAAACCCAGTGCAAATCACTCGCTGTGAATTTAGATATTCGTAAAGAGTACGTTAAATAAAGCTTGATAAGACAAAAAGAGTCCGTTCAATATTTTATAACATAATTTCATTGAATGCTGAAAGACGGCTTATTTCGGCGAATCAGGTGGTAAGGTCGAAGCTTAACTATCCTTCTATAAAAGATAATTAAAAAAACTGATTAAAATTGCAAAGAGCTCTCTTAAAGCTCCTGTAGAAAAATTGAAATTTTTTATTTCAGGTTACTCGCCTTTTTGGTAAGGACCGCCATTTTACATGAGAATACATTTCTTCTTATTGATAATACAATGAGAAAGTTTATTAATCCCAATCCAATTTTTAGAAA
This sequence comes from Coxiella endosymbiont of Dermacentor marginatus, assembly GCF_907164955.1. GTDB lineage: Bacteria > Pseudomonadota > Gammaproteobacteria > Coxiellales > Coxiellaceae > Coxiella. The sequence goes on from NZ_OU015521.1 coordinate 900,056, forward strand.
GATTTTAATACAACGCAGAAAAATATTCTGTATCTTCTTATTTTTATTTCATACAATTTTTTGATATCTAACTAACGTGCATCAATATAAACAGTGCTCAATTTCTTATTATTTAAAATAAAATCTTCATTATAGTGTAAACTTTTGAGTTCTTACCATGTTATTTGTGATTAGTAATATGATCATCAATAACTCATTATAGTAGTATGATAAACTGAGTACGATATTCTGGCTGGCATGTTCTAATTTAAAATATCAGATGAATAAGAACAATAAGAAACAAAAGATTAATTGGCTTACAACTTTATTTATTTTGCTGACAGGACTCGTAGGCTTAGTAGGAACTGTTCTCTTGTTAGTTTTTAGTTTCATTCGTTGGCCAACATGGATTTTAGCTGGAACTATGCTCATAGTTTGTGGACTTTCAATTACAGGCGGCTATCATCGTTTAGCAGCACATAACAGTTATCGAGCTGTCTGGCCGATTCGCTTACTGTTTGTTCTTTTAGGAGCAGCAGTTTTTGAAGGAAGTATTGTAGAATGGGCCACCGATCATCGACGGCATCATCTTTATACAGATACCGAGCGAGATCCTTATAACATTAAAAAAGGATTTTGGTACGCTCACATTGGTTGGTTATTTACTTTAAACACCTCTACACGAGATTTTAGTAATGTTGAGGATTTATTAGCAGACTCCTTATATCGTTTTCAGCACCGTTTCTTTCCCATTATTGCTATTTTAATGGGGTTTGGTTTACCAATCGCTATAGCAACTCTATGGGGTGACCCCTTAGGGGGTTTAATCATTGCAGGAGCGTTGCGTATTGCTCTACTTCATCAAATTACTTTTTTTATTAACTCATTATGTCATTCCCTTGGAAAACGTACTTATAAAAACTCATCTGCCCGAGATAACTGGTTGACGGCATTAGTTACTTTTGGAGAAGGTTTTCATAATTTTCATCACCAGTTTCCAATTGATTATCGCAATGGAATTCGCTTTTTTCATTTTGATCCTACCAAGTGGATGATTTATTCATTATCTCTCTTTGGTCTTGCATTTGATCTAAAACGTGTAGAATTCCGTCGAGTAATTAAATACCGACTACGTAATGAAAATCACAGTGATTCTATATAACTTGTACTAT